>CALUTL010000004.1 GCA_944323655.1 Candidatus Gastranaerophilales bacterium
GCAGAGTACCACATGCCCATATTTAATTGTCATAAAAGTTTTGAAAACTTTTGGCGTGTCTACCACCTCTCACAAACAATACTTAATCGTTTGTTCGGCAGAGTACCACATGCCCATATTTAATTGTCATAAAAGTTTTGAAAACTTTTGGCGTGTCTACCACCTCTCACAAACAATACTTAATCGTTTGTTCGGCAGAGTACCACATGCCCATATTTAATTGTCATAAAAGTTTTGAAAACTTTTGGCGTGTCTACCACCTCTCACAAACGATACTTAATCGTTTGTTCGGCAGAGTACCACATGCCCATATTTAATTGTCATAAAAGTTTTGAAAACTTTAAAGCCGGTAACTAAAAATTACCTTAACAATAACCAATTGTCAAGACTTTTGTTTTCCCGAATTTTCAGGATGAGCAGAATTTGATAAAATAATCTCATAATACTCATTCTTATCAATATTCACACCCATTGTTTTCGTATTACAATAAACTTTCTTTTTCTTGTTCAATAATTTTTTGTAATCGCCTGCCATAGCTTTATTATATTACAAAATTTTAAAATGCCGCTTGCAAAAAAATATTATTTGAGATACGATTAAATTTGCGAACGTGCGTCGGTGAGTTTTTGTGTGGAAAAAGCGTTCAAACACCGATTAAGGAATTTAGAAAAGTACGAAATATAAACATATAAAGGAAAATGAAATGAACCCTATTATTGATGAATTAGAAAAAACTTACATGGAAAAAGAACTTCCGGACGTAAACCCCGGCGATACAGTTAAGGTTTTTGTAAGAATTATCGAAGGTAACAAAGAAAGAACACAGGCTTTCGAAGGTACTATCATTAAAAAACACGGCGAAGGCATCAACAAAACTATTACAGTAAGAAAAGTATTCCAAGGTGTTGGTGTAGAACGTGTTTTCTTAATGCACTCACCGAGAATCGAAAAAATCACTCTTTTAAGACGCGGTGACGTTAGACGTTCTAAACTTTACTATTTAAGAGAACGTTCAGGTAAAGCTACACGTATCAAGGAAAAAATTGAAAAAAGATAAGATTCATATTCACTGGTATCCGGGACACATAGCTAAAGCAGAAAAGAAGCTTAAAGAACAGTTGTCACTTGTGGATGCAGTGATAGAAGTACTTGATGCAAGAATTCCGCTTTCGAGCGGTTACAAGAATATTGCGGGGCTGTTAAAGGACAAGCCCCGTTTAATTTTGTTTAATAAATCAGACTTAGCCGACAAAACAAAACTTGAGGCTTTCGCAAAAAAAATTGAAGCAGAGTCTGGTTTTCCGGTAATTTTATCCGACGCAAAAAATTCAAAAGACTTAAATAAAATAGTTAAAAAAGTTGTAGAGTTATCAGAACCGAGAATTCAGGCGATAATGCAAAAGGGGCTTTTACGTCGTCCTGCAAGAGTAATGGTGGTAGGAATGCCAAATGTCGGGAAATCCAGTATTATAAACAAGCTTACACGCTCATCCAAAACCAAAACAGGCGCAAAAGCAGGAGTTACCAGACAGCAGCAATGGGTTAGAATCAATCCGCAGTTAGAACTTTTAGATACACCGGGAATTATTCCGATGAAGCAGGAAGACCAGACAATTGCTCTGAAACTTGCATTTGTGAATTCAATATCCGAAAATGCTTATTCTAATATTTCAGTAGCAAATGAGCTTTTAAAAATTTTAAGTGAAAAATATCCGGAAATTGTTAGAGATTACTACAATCTTCAAGCTGCTAATTCAATTGATTTGGAAAACATATCAATTGCAAGGAATTGGATTAAAACAGGCGGAGAAACCGACTTAGAGCGGACTGCAATATATATTTTAAGGGATTTTAGAGAGGGTAAAATCGGGAAGTTTGTTTTGGATGATTTATCAGAAGAAATTGAGGGATAGAAATTCATCACAAACTCGACAATTTGCTTTGGTATGAAGTATGGAAGAAGAAATTAGCATTTGCAAAAAAACAGAATCACATATAATAAAACTGTTTGCTTATGATAAAAGTTATGAAAATCAAATAATAGGCACTGACGAAGCAGGCAGAGGGCCGGCGGCAGGCGGGGTATTTGCGAGTGCAGTATTTTTTCCGAATCACACAGATGAACTTATAGAAGAATTATCAATTCTAAACGACAGCAAGCAGCTTTCAAAGAAAAAACGAGAAAGCTTGTATGACACAATTAAGGAAAACACGATTAATTCAACAATTTACATAGAGGTTGATGAAATAGAAAGAATAAATATCCTAAACGCTTCCTTGAAAGCAATGAAACTTGCGGTAGAGAATGTACTTTACCAAGCGGCTGAGAAAACCGGATTAAATAATAAGAATTTTATGGTTCTGGTTGACGGAAACAAACGAATAAAAGATTTCTATTTAGCCCCGCAAAAATGGGTAATAAAGGGGGATTCAACCTCCGCATCAATAGCGGCAGCAAGTATTCTGGCAAAAGTTTCACGTGACAGATATATGGAAAAATTAGATAAAGAATTTCCCGAATATGGCTGGAGCAAGAATGCAGGATACCTGACGAAAGAACATCTTAACGCAATTGATAAGTACGGGCTTTGCAAATACCACAGACCTTCATTTTTAAAGAAACACTTTGCAAAACAAGAACAGCTCAGCCTGTTTTAATAAATATTATTTTAAAAAATTATTAAACCTCAAAAAGTGAACGCAGACGGGTTTGGATATCATCTTCATCCAAGTCGTTTGTTATTTTATTTAAATCAATCGCCATTTGATAGTAATGCGCAGCATCATTTGTAAATCCCATTTGCTGGCTTGCGCGGCCTGCATTGAAGTAGGCGAGCGTGTAGCTTGGATTAAGTTCAATTGCTTCTTCAAAATATTCCAAAGCTTCTTCAGCGTCCATAAGCCCGTCAAGATATAAAATTCCGAGGTTATTATGAGCAAATTCATTTTCAGGATTTAATTCAATAGCCTTATGGTAAGATACAAGTGCTTCTTCAAGAAAATCTTTTTCCCAAAGTGCAATTCCGCATTTTGAATAGCCTCTGTAATCCTCAGGATTAAGAGTAATTGCATCGCAATAAGTTTTTATAGCCTTATCAAGATCATACTGTGCCATATAAATGTCACCTAACGCAAGGTAAATATCATAATTATTCGGATCAAGAATAATCCCTGCCTGATAAGTTGCAACAGCAGCTTCAAAATTCCCTTGCACTTCTCCGTAAATAGACCCTAATGCCTGACAAACAATTGAGGTCCATTCGCCGTCCGGATTCAATTCAATCGCTCTTTTATAATGTTCGATGGCATCATCGTACAATTCTGCTTTAGAATAAGCATAAGCAAGTGAATTGTTATAAAACGGGTTATCGGGATTTTCATCAACTGCAAGTTTAAAAGCACTTATAGAATTAATTTTATCTTCCTTTCTCAAATAAAGATGGCCCAATTCATAATAAATTTGGGCTTTATCATCTTCAAAAGACAAAAGTTTTTCATAACAATCAATAGTTTCATCAGTGTTATCAGGGAAATAAGTCTGAAGAACAGTAGCAAGCTTAACTAAAACATCACGATTAAGCGGATTTACCTCCAACACTTGCCTGTAACAGTCTACTGCCATATCTAATTCGCTGTTTTTTAAAGCCAAATCGCCCATTTTATCATAAAAAATATCACTGTGATTTGTACTGGAAACAGCTTTTTTATAAATATTTTCCGCCATGGGGTAAAGCTTAAATTTTTCAAGGAATTTACCGACAGTATTGTAAGTAAAAACTGAAAAATCATCAGTCATACTTTTGCAGAACATCTTAATGGAAGGTCTGTCCCAAGCAAGCATAACGGTTCCGGAAAGAAAATAATATAAAAAGCTTAAATAATCTGAAGGATTTGCAGATTTAGAATTTATTTTCTGCAAAATTGATTGAGAAAGAATTAATCTGGGGCGTGCAGAATTTAATTTACCCATTTGAATGGCAGACTTAAATTCCTTTTCGGCAGAACTGAAATCCTCAGCCATTCTCATAAAGAAGCCGGTATACATATGGGCGTTCATATTTTTAGGAGCGAGAGAAACAGCAGTCTTACACTGTTCTATTGCAGTATCAAGACTAATCTGTCCTTGTTCGAACATCAGACTTGCCAGCCTGTAATAAGCTTCAGGCATAGTCGGATCTAATTTCACGGCATCTATATAAAATTCGATTGCCTCATTAAGATCATGATTATTTTGCCTGATCAAATACCTTTCGTGTGCAACTCTGGCTTTTTCAAGCGAACACTTGGCTTTTTCGGCGTTTTTATTTTCTGTTGCCAATTCTGGCTGTGCTAGAATTTGTTCTGACATTACGAGCTCCATATAAGATGTATAATAAACTTTTCGTCATATATATATTAAACTTTATCCAACAATTTAAAAATCGTATAAATGTACCAGATAAAAGAATAATCCATACTAAAGTTGTAAGAAAAATTATTTAAAAATTCAAAAAGCACTTATAACAATAAATTTCCTTTGTAGTATAATTTAGGTATGAATTACACTAGAAAGAATTACGATTGTATAGTAGTCGGCGCAGGCCACGCAGGATGTGAAGCCGCAATAGCAGCCGCAAGATTAGGAGCAAAAGTTCTTCTATGCTCGCTAAATCTTGATAATATTGCGCTTATGCCCTGTAACCCTGCAATCGGAGGCCCGGCAAAGTCGACAATTGTTAGAGAAATAGATGCACTGGGCGGGATTATGGGAGAAGCGGCTGACGCTACTTACATACAAATGCGTATGCTTAATTCCTCAAAAGGCCCCGCTGTAAGAGCACTAAGAGCGCAATCCGATAAAAAAGAGTATATGAATTATATGCGCAACGTAATTGAAGGGATAGAAAATATTCACCTTCGCCAGGCCTGTGTCACGGATTTAATCGCGAAAGACGGAATAATAACAGGAATTGTTGATGAGTTCGGAATTGAATACGGCGCAAGAAGCGTAATCCTTACAACAGGAACTTCGCTTGCCGGAAGAATTTTTGTAGGGTTAAAATCGTACAGCGCAGGCAGGCTCGGAGAAATGGCAGCAATCGGACTTTCTGATTCACTCAGAAAACTCGGAATTAACCTTAAAAAACTAAAAACAGGCACACCTCCAAGAGTTGATAAGCGCTCAATTGATTATTCAAAAATGACAATTCAACCGGGGGATGATGAGCTTTATTTTTATTCATTTAAACCCGACCGCCCTGTAAGAAAACAATATCCATGTTATCTTACCCGCACAAACGAAGAAACCCACAGAATAATTAAAGAAAACCTTGATAAATCCCCAATGTTTCAAGGATTGATAGAAGGAGTCGGGCCAAGATACTGCCCGTCGATTGAAGATAAAGTCGTAAGATTCAGTTCTAATCCATCTCATCATATATTTATAGAACCCGAAGGACTCGGAACTTATGAAATATACATTCAGGGATTTTCAAGCAGTTTGCCGGCAGAAGTTCAGGTTAAAATGCTTCATACCCTTCCGGGACTTGAGAATGCTCATATTATAAAGCCGGCTTACGCGGTAGAATACGATTACGTTCCGGCAGTTCAAACCTTGCATTCGCTAATGTCAAAAGATGTTAAGGGACTTTTCTTTGCGGGGCAGATTAACGGAACAAGCGGTTATGAAGAAGCCGCAGGGCAAGGACTTGTCGCAGGGATTAATGCCGTAAATTACCTGAACAACTCTGAAATGCTTGAGCTTGAAAGAAGTTCATCATATATCGGAACATTAATAGACGATTTAGTGACAAAAGACATTCAGGATCCATACAGAATGCTAACCTCACGCTCCGAATACAGACTTCTTTTAAGACAGGATAACGCTGATGCAAGGCTTACGCCGCTCGGACACAAAATAGGACTAATCAGCGATGAGCAGTTTAGAATTTTTACGGAAAAGCAGCAGAATATCGAAAAAGAAATGGCCCGACTATTTGAACATAAAATTTCTGCAACCGAAAAGGTAAACGAAATTCTTTCAAAATACGGCGAACACCTTGAGCGCGGAATGAAAGCCGCAGAACTTTTGAAACGCCCTAATATAACTTATAAAATTTTGCAGGAAATTGATGAAGAAACAGCTTTGCTAAACTTGCCAAGAGATGTATATGAGCAAGCGGAAGTTCTAATCAAATACGACGGATATCTTAAACGTCAGGAATTTCAGGTCGAACAGGCAGGAAAACTCGATAAATATAAAATTCCCGATGATATAGATTATGACCAAATCGACCACATTTCATCGGAAACAAAGGATAAGCTGAACAAAATCCGCCCGAAAACCCTAGCCCAAGCCTCCCGTATCGGAGGGGTTAAGCCGGCTGACATTTCAATTCTTATGGTACTGCTTGACCGCCACGAGATTGCGCGCAAGGCGCTTTAATATTTTTTTAATTAGCGATTAATAATAAATTTTTCTATCGGTTTTATTAAATTTGATATTATTCCGTTGCATAATATCTTCAAAAGCTTTATCTTTCAGGTCATTCACTCTCACCGTAAATTTACCCATTACGTTTTTACGCTTAATCTCATTAAACGTATTTCTTGTATCTTGCAGCCAAAAATTATTCATCAAAGTTCCGAGCGTAAATACCTGCTCCCTTGAGATTACGCTATTTCCGTCAATTTCATAGTAACTTGTAAATGCAGGTTGAGAGGCTTTTTTAAGTTTTTCGCCTGAAGTTGGCAGGTTTGAACTTACATATTGGCTTTTTATCGGGTTTATGTTCATTTAAGCACCTTTATTTTATGTGACTTCTATTTAAAATTCAAACATGTAAATAATTTACTTAAAATCCCTCTTTGTATATAAAAATTTACAAAACAACCAAGGAAGTAATCACGATTTAAAAGGTTAAAGGGTTAAAAGGTGCGCCATACGAGTCACACTTCTTGCTATTTATCAATCATAGAATTCAAAAGTTTAAGAGTTGCTTCTTCTTGTTTTTTATATTCGATTTGTTTTTCAATTTTTTCCAAATTTAGAAATTGAACATCATAGGCAAGTTTCCAAGAGGCGTTAGCCGGAAAATTATTTTCATTTGAATATATACAAATTTCATTATATTGGCTTTTTTTAGGTGTAAAGATTTTCTTTACCCCGCTCAAAAACTTTGCAGCAAATCCTTTTTTCGTTTCAGGTTCAGAATATTTAAAATTCAAACTAATAAAATACTTGTCAGAACTCTTTTTTTTGTTCAAATTAAACACTGCAATCCCGTCATATTTTTCAAAAAAAGATTTAAATAAATTTGAATTTTTAGCTTCAACAACAGCCCGAGCATCTTCAACGGAGACTTTAGGATTAAAGAGTCCTTTATATTCAATCTTTCTGAGACTATTGTAAAAAAAACACATGGTTTGATTTTTTGTTTCAGATGGTTTGATTATTTTTGTACACTTTGTGTTGGGGTAGAAATCCCAACCTACAAGCTTTGTATGACTGATAATGTTCTTTTATTATATTGCTGGTTAAAAAAATATAGAAGGGCGATAGTCTTCAGGACGTGGTTTCCATTCATGATCGTAATAGTTAGGAGGGTAATCTAAATTAGATGTAGTATAATACCCGGGAATACAAGGTTTACTAAGAAAATATTTTGTTTTACCTTTATGTGTAATAAAGTTAAAGCATCTCTCTTGTGGTGTGCTTTTGTCAGAAGCTAACCAAAGATCTCCATCTATCTGTTTAAGACTGCCCAAATCAGTAGCATTTGATGCTCTAAAATCAGCAGTACCTGTTATTCTTTTTATCTTTTTAAATAATTTATTTTCATCAACACCAAGCTCTGAAAAATCATGAGCAGCACCACCACCCTTTCCATATCCAGAAACGATGTACTTGCCATGTGAATCTCTTTTAGTTTTAAGTCCTACAGCCTCAAAAAGTCTTTCGACATCACCATTTTTTATAGCATCTTTTATTATTTCTAAATTAGATGTAGTATTAGACTCGGGAGTACAAGGTTTACTATCAAAATATTTTGTTTTACCGTTATGTGTAATAAAGTCAAAGTATCCCTCTTGTGGTGTTCTTTTGTCATAAGATAACCAAAGATCTCCATCTATCTGTTTAAGACTGCCCAAATCAGTAGCATTTGATTCTCTAAAATCAGCAGTACCTGTTATTCTTTTTATCTTTTTAAATAATTTATTTTCATCAACACCAAGCTCTGAAAAATCATGAGTAGCACCACCACCCTTTCCATATCCGGAAACGGTGTACTTGCCAAATAAATCTCTTTTAGCTTTAAGTCCTACAGCCTCAAAAAGTATTTTAACATCACAATTTTTTATAGCATCTTTTATTATTTTTTTAACTTTTGCTTTATAAAGATTTTTTTCATCTATATGTTTTAAAGCAATTTTAGAGGTATACCCAAGAACCTCTTCTCTGGAACCAAATGCTACATGAGATTCATTTTTTGAAAAATAATTACGATTTTGGGTATTTATATTGAAATTATTTGTAATAGAATTTATTTGCATAAAACCTCCTTATGATATTCTAAAACTGGAAAAATTTTTTTTTGCTATTTGTAAAGGAATTGTAAAAAAGTTTGTAAAGATTCCGAACGAGTAAGTAGGTTGGGCTTTCTGAAATGTCCCCCTAAAAACGTAATCGGTCAGTAGGCAAGTTTTCGAATATAATAAAAAAAGGAGTTTCGTAGGTTGGGCTTTCAGCCCAACAAGGATTAATAGGACATTAATTGGACACGGAATTTTCTTGGATTTTGGAAGTCCTAGCCTAATTTAAAAAATGTTTTTTGAAATTTTGTCTCTTAATAAAGTCCGATTTAAGCCAGTTTATGAATACTGCATCACACAGCTTCCTACTGCTAATATTTAGTGTTGTTGGGCAAGTATGCCCAACCTACAATTTATTCTATAGACAACGAACTGGACATTAAAATACAGCTATTAAAAGCGATATTTGATTTTGCAGATTGATATCGGGTATAATTTTGCGCGACTTTCACCGTAAATCCTTTATATAAAAACAAAAAATTCCCGGAGATGGATTCGAACCACCGTTGGAAGAGCCAGAATCTTCAGTCCTGCCACTAGACGATCCGGGAATAACAATAAGTTTTCACATGACGATTTTATATCAAATATAACCGCATTGTCAATCTGAAAAAGTAATTTAAATTAGTAATAAATATTTCAAATAACAAATACTTAAATACCCGAAACTTAAAGGTTTACTGAAACAATCCTTTTTTCATAAAAATATCAGCAAAAGGCCCTTCATATTTGCAGTAAAAATTATAAATTTCAGCAGGAAGTTTTTTGCCGTTAACAATTTTTTCAAAAGTACAAGCGATAAATTCCGCAGGAGATGATGTCGCATAAGGACAAATGTATTTTTTTATAAGCTTTAAAGATGCTCTATCATTCATAAATTGATTATATATGCTTAAATCTGTAATACCATCATCCTCAAGCTCGCTTAACTTTCCCATTTTAAAATAATTTTTAGAACAGGCATGATGGTTATAATGCCCGATTTCATGGATAAAAACACCCGCTAATTTTTTATTTTTTATAACCTCAATATTAATATCGCCGCACTCACCAGTGAATCTTGAGCCTTTTTGACGTTTCAGAGAAACAACAGTAGGGTACTTCGCCTGACCTTCAGTTATATTAAAAATTTTTGTCATAATTGAATTCATCAGGTTTGCATCGGGCAAATTGTTTACTTCAAAATTTAAGATATTAAATTTTTTTCTGCAAAATTATATGCATCTTTCAAATTTTTATTTTTTATAAATTGCAAATTTTGAAAAGATTGCGTTCGGCAGAAAACATCGGACTCTTTTTTGGCAGGCCTAAATATGGAATTTAATCTTTTTCTGATACAACAATTATTAAAAAGACAGGAATTTAATAAAACTTTCATATTCAGATTAAAACAATAAATATTTTTTTTTGCCCCGAAACGCTTTATAAGAAATTGTTATTGCCCGATAAAGCTTGATATGCTAAAATAGCACTGTTATGGTTGATATTTTGATAAATAAATTAGGAGTTATTGAAAACAAGGATATCTATTCATTTATTTTGCAAAACTCCTTAATAGAAGTTGAACTAACAAATTACGGCGCATCTGTACTTTCGATTATGGTCACTGATAAAACCGGCAAAATGACTGATGTTGTTTTGGGTTACAAAAATTTAGAGGATTATATAAAATCCGACAAACTTTTAGGAGCAACTGTCGGACGCTGCGCAAATCGTATTGAAGGCGGGATTGTAAAAATCGGCTCTAAGACAATTCAACTGTCGCAAAACGACGGCAACAACCATATTCACGGAGGCTTTTCAGGATTAAACAAAAAAGTCTGGAATTTTAAACAAATTGAAAACGGCATTGAATTTTCTTACCTAAGCCCCGACGGAGAAGAAGGTTATCCGGGTAATTTGCAAATAAAAATTACTTATACTTTAGATAATTCAGCCTTAAAAATAAATTACAAAGCACAGTCAGATAAGGATACTATTTTTAACCCGACAAATCACACTTATTTTAATCTTGACGGAAAAGGTGATATTTTAGAACAATATTTACGGATAAATTCGGATTTTTACACAGAAAATGACGAAAATTCGCTTCCAAACGGCAAAATCTGTTCTGTTAAAAACACACCGATGGATTTTAGGGATTTCAAAAAAATCGGAGTGGATATTGAAAGCGATTTTGAACAGATAAAATTCGGCAAAGGTTTTGACAACAATTGGGTTGTGAAAGACTACGACGGCAAACTTAAATCTGTTGCAAAAGCTTATTCTCCACAAAACGGTATAAAACTGGAAATTCTGACGGATTTACCTGGGGTTCAGTTTTACAGCGGAAATTACCTTGACACCGAATTTGAAAGCCGAAATAATATAAAAATTGATAAAAGATGCGGATTTTGTCTTGAATGCCAGTATTTCCCAAACGCCTTCAAACACGACCATTTCTTAAAACCGATTTTAAAAGCAGGCGAAATTTTTGATAAAAATATAATTTATAAATTCAACTGATAAAAAAAGAGCGACGTCTATAGCCATCGCTCTTTTTTCGTTTTTATACACCGATATCTCGCAGCCGCTTGCCTTCCATAAGATTCTTTTCAATATTTTCCAGCGAAATTCCCTTAGTTTCAGGGATAAGTAAAATCGTCAGGACAACGAACAATACGTTCAAACAAGTATAAATCCAGAAGGTAGCTGCGATACCGAAGGTATTGATTAATGTAAGGAAAGTAGCTCCGATAATCATATTGACAATCCAGTTGGTAGTTGTAGAACAAGCTACCCCAAAGTCACGACTTTTAAGCGGTTGAATTTCGGAACACAAAATCCAAACAACAGGCCCTGCGCTCATAGCAAAACTTGCGATAGTGAATAACGTCATCAAAATGGCGAAAATCGAAATCCAAAGAGCGCTGAATCCCGCATTAATCATAAACAAACAAACACCGAGCAGGAATGTTCCAAGCGCAATCCCTGCAAAACCGATTTTCAAAACAGGTTTTCGTCCCTGTTTGTCTACTGTTTTCATTGCAATCAGGGTAGCCAGAACGTTAGTTGCGCCGCAAATTACGGTCGCAATCATCTGCTGTTCGGTATTCGCAAATCCGGCATGTTTGAATATCTGCGGAGCATAATATAAAATTACGTTCATCCCCGTAAATTGCTGCATTGCCTGCAATAGCATTCCGAGATAAACAGCACGCCGTACGTTTTTGTTTTCTTTAAATAAACTCCATCCCTCCTGCTTAACTTTCAAGCTTTCATGAATTTCCTCCAATTCACTATCAGCTTTCGCATCAGTAGTATTAAGCATTCTGAGGATACTTTTAGCCTTTTCAAATTTTCCTTTTGAAGCAAGCCATCTCGGGCTGTCGGGAAGCCCAAATACAGAAATCATTAATAACAATGCTGGCAAACTAATAATCCCGAGCATCATTCTCCAATGACCGCCGTAGCTGAATATTGTATCAGAAATAAAAGCAACTAAAATCCCGATAGTCACCATCATCTGATACATAGAAATAAGTTTTCCTCGATTTTCTTTTTCAGACATTTCAGACAGGTACAAAGGCGCAACATAAGAAGCAATTCCGACCGCAAACCCGAGTAAAACTCTTGAAATCAAAAGTATTACAACATTCGGCGCCATAGCAGAACCTAAAGAACCGAGTACGAATAAAGCAGCTCCGGCAGTTAAACTTGTTTTTCTGCCTAACCTGAATGAAATCCATCCTGTAGAAATCGCACCTAATGCAGCCCCAAGCATCATTGTAGAAACTACCCATTCCTGCAACCTGCTTGAAAGATCAAAATGCGTTGTAATAAACGGTAAAGCACCGGCAATTACGCCTATGTCAAGTCCGAATAACAAACCTGCCATACCGGCAGCAAAAGTGATAAACAACTTCATCCGTTTCGCTTTCAAAGCTCTCTGAGCATCAATGGCATCATTTTGAAAAGCGTCTTCCATATAAATCTCCTTCTAAAACTATATAATTTATTATGCCCCATTTTTTTCAGAATTATCAAAACTAAAAAAAATTCCTACTTTATATGTATGTTACGTTTGAAAAAGATAGGGTATAAATATTTAAAAGAGGGTATTTATTGATGAAGTTAGCGGAACAGTTAAAAAAAGATTTATCGAATGGTTTGTATGATTCGGTTTTAGAGAAAATTTACTGTGAGAAAGAACCAAAACCGATTCAGGCAAGATATATAGATTTAATAAACGGATTTTGCGCAAATTTTGGTTATGATAGAGAAATATCCTTATTCAGTGCGCCAGGACGAACAGAAATCGGAGGAAATCATACTGATCATCAGCGAGGCTGTGTTTTAGCGGCAAGCGTTAATTTAGATGTAATTGCGGCGGTATCTTTAAACAATGAAAAACTAATAAGAGTTCAATCTGAAGGGTACCCTTTAGATATAATCAATCTTGATGAATTAGAGCCTGAAATATCCGAGTACAATCAGGCAAAAGCACTAATTCGAGGAGTTGTTGCAAAATTTAAGGAAATGGGATATGAGATTAAAGGTTTTGATGCATATACTTCATCAAACGTTTTAAAAGGTTCAGGCTTATCAAGTTCTGCGGCGTTTGAAGTTTTAATAGGGAATATCCTAAACGGACTTTTTGCAAACAATTCTGTAAGTGATGTTGAAATTGCTAAAATCGGACAGTATGCAGAGAACGTATATTTTGGCAAACCTTGCGGGCTGATGGATCAGATGGCATCATCAGTCGGGGCGGTTGTGTCTATTGATTTTAAGGATTTAGAAAATCCGATTATCAAAAAAGTTGATTTTGATTTTTCAAAATCAGGCTATTCACTTTGTATAATTGACAGCGGAGCCGACCATGCTGATTTAACCGATGAATATGCGGCGATTCCTTACGAGATGAAAAAGGTTGCGCAAGTTTTCGAAAAAGAAGTTTTAAGAGAAGTTGACGAAACTTTATTTATGGAAAACATAGCAAAAGTACGTAAAAAATGCGGAGATCGAGCAATTTTAAGAGCAATGCATTTTTATGCGGACAACAATCGTGCTATATTAGAAGCAGAAGCATTAAAAAAAGGTGACTTTAAGAGATTTTTAGAAGTCGTAACCGAATCCGGAAGATCATCTTATATGTACCTTCAAAATGTTTCAGTATGCGGATCCTCTACTCATCAAGCCGTGGGATTGGTTCTTGCATTATGCGACAAAATTTTAAAAAACAAAGGCGCTTACAGGGTTCATGGCGGCGGTTTTGCCGGAACAGTTCAGGCTTTTGTACCATCAAATATAACAGAAGAATTCAAGACAAGGATTGAAAAAGCAATAGGAGAAGGCAGCTGTCACATATTATCAATCAGACCTGTCGGCGGCATCAGAATTGAATAATGAAATGAGGTAAATAGATGACTGTATTAGTTTTAGGCGGAGCAGGATATATAGGTTCTCACACAGTATATGAGCTTATAGAAAAAGGTGAAGATGTCGTAATTGCAGACAGTCTTCAAACAGGACATATTGAAGCGGTTCACCCGAAAGCAAGATTTTATAAAGGTGACATTAGAGATATTAATTTTCTTGATGAACTGTTTAAGAAAGAAAAAATAGATTCAGTAATCCATTTTGCGGCAAATTCACTTGTCGGAGAGAGTATGGCAGATCCTTTAAAATACTACGATAACAATTTATACGGCACAATGGTGCTTTTAAAATCAATGGTTAAAAACGGTATTAATAAAATTGTATTTTCATCGACTGCTGCAACTTACGGAGAGCCGGAAAATATTCCGATACTTGAAAGTGACCGAAAAGAGCCGACAAACACTTACGGCGAAACTAAACTTGCAATGGAAAAAATGATGAAATGGGTATCAAAAGCACATGATTTAAGGTTTGTGTCATTAAGATATTTCAATGCTTGCGGGGCTCTCAAGTCAGGTAAAATCGGAGAAGCTCACGAGCCTGAAACCCACTTAATTCCGCTGATTTTACAAGTTCCAAACGGCAGACGGGAGCAGATAAATATTTTTGGTGATGATTACGACACCCCTGACGGAACCTGTATAAGAGATTATATTCACGTAACCGATCTAGCAGAAGCACATATTTTGGCGGTTGAATATCTTCAACAGGGCGGAGAAAGCGATATTTTTAACCTAGGTAACGGTGTCGGCTTCAGCGTAAAAGAGGTAATTGATAAAGCAAGAAAAGTTACAGGCCATCCTATCCCTGCCGTAATTTCACCACGCAGAGCAGGAGATCCGGCGCAGCTTGTAGCCTCAAGCGAAAAAGCTAAAAAAATTCTCGGCTGGAAACCTGAGCATTATGATTTGGAAGAAATTATTGCTTCCGCTTGGAATTGGCATAAAAACCATCCGTTCGGGTTTGCGAAAAAATAAGAAAGGGCTTTATGATTTCGGAAAGTATTTCAAAACTTGTTCAATACGGCATACAAAACGACCTGATACAAGAGGCTGATAAAATTTATGCGACAAATCGTATTCTTGAAGTTTTGCAGCTTGATGAATTTGAAGACTGTGCAATATCAGATTGCGAATTTGATTTAGAGCAGATTTTGAAAGAAATTCTTGACTATGCTTGCGAAAAAGGTTTGATAGAAGACAATATCGTTACCAAAGATTTATTTGACACGAAAGTTATGGGCTGTCTTGCACCTCCTCCGCACGATGTGATTGAGAAATTTGAAATGCTTTATAAAAGTTCACCTGAGCTTGCAACCGAATGGTATTACAAATTTTCGCAAGATACCAATTATATAAGGCAATACAGGATTAAAAAAGATTTGAGATGGAAAGCGGATACCGAATACGGCAAATTGGATATTTCAATAAACCTTTCAAAGCCTGAAAAAGACCCGAAAGCAATTGCCGCTGCAAAGTCCGCTAAACAATCAGGATACCCAAAATGCGCATTGTGTGCTGAAAATGAAGGATATTCCGGCCGATTAAACCACCCCGCAAGACAAAATCACCGTATTATTCCGCTTGAATTGGATAACGAAAAATGGTTTTTGCAGTATTCACCTTATGTTTACTATAATGAACATTGTATCGTGCTAAACAGTCAACATATTCCGATGAAAATAGATAAATCCACTTTCAAAAAGCTTTTTGAATTTATAGAAAAATTCCCGCACTATTTTATAGGTTCAAACGCAGATTTGCCGATTGTCGGCGGCTCAATTCTATCACACGATCATTTTCAAGGCGGGCATTATGACTTTGCTATGGCAAAAGCACCTATTGAAAAACGTTTTTCTATAAAAGATTTTAGTGACGTTGAATGCGGAATTGTAAAATGGCCGATGAGTGTGATTAGAATTCGTCATTATGATTATGAGCGTTTAATTGAACTTGCAGATTTTATTCTCGGCAAATGGCGCGGATATTCGGATGAAGATGCTTTTATTTATGCTTACACTGAAAATGTTCCGCATAACACAATTACACCTATTGCAAGAAAATCAGGGGAGCTTTTTGAGCTGGATTTGGTATTAAGAAACAATATTACAACTGATGAGCATCCGCTCGGGGTTTATCATCCGCATAGTGAATATCACCATATCAAAAAGGAAAATATCGGACTTATTGAAGTTATGGGGTTAGCTGTTTTGCCGTCAAGATTAAAAACCGAATTTGAAACTCTTTCAGATTATATTTTGAACGGCAAAGATATAAGAAGCAACGAAACAATCGCAAAACACGCCGATTGGGTTGAAAAATTTCTGCCTGATTATCAAATCACCGGCGAAAATATACAATCTGTTCTTGAAATAGAAACAGGAAAAGTTTTTGCAAAAATTCTTGAATGCTGCGGAGTATTTAAACGTGACGAGAGCGGGCAAAAAGCTTTTGAACAATTTATAAATACTTTATCAATTAATTGTAACTAATATTTTTCTTTACTGTAATCACTTATTTTTTTATAAATGTTACAATTTACGACAGATTAATCATTTGGGACTTTTTTATTTTTAAAATATGCTATTATTAAAGCAAAATAAGGATTATTGTAATGTCGTCTAAGTTAAATTTATATTATGAAATACCTTTTAAAACTCTTGTTTTAAGAGAACAGAATAAAAATGTTCAATATATACGTAAAAATTACGGGCAATTAGGCGTTGACATTTTTCAAAAAGAAAAAAAGCCTTCTATACTTACCAAAAAAGAACTTAAGAGAACCAACAATAAATTTTACAAAATATTTAACCAAATTAAAAAATTTTTCGGCTACGTCGGAAAAGAGGATTATGCAGAAACAGATTCGCTAAATCAAGTGATGTTTAAATATATCTACAACAAGAAATATGGCAGAGATACAGACATCGAAGAAGTTTTTGGCAAAAAAGGCATGGAACTTTTCGAAGTTTTTAAATTACAAGGGTATGTAGAATAACTAAAATAGTTTAGTTTGCCTCAAACTGTGCAACTTATTAAATAATCATTTCTCAAATTTTACAAAACTTATTAAACATTTATAATATTTTGATGTAATATATCTATGAAATTATTTTGGAATTAAGACGGGGAATAATGATTAAGAAACTCATGATGTTCGCATCTAAGCATTTAGATTTTAAAATTTATGGAGTCACTTGGATAGCAATATTAAATACCATATTAATAGCACCTTGTATTTTATATTTGCCGAAAAAATACGGAAATGAAAATGGAATATTAGAAAACTTGCAGCTTATAGTATTGCTTTGCGGATTTATACTATGTCTTTCTTATAAAAAAATCAAAAGCAAACAAAATCAAGATAACGAAATAACGTCTGTTGATAAATCCATGGTTAAGTTTTTCAAATTTGCAGCTCTTGTAATTGTTATCTTATTTTTAAGAGAAATAAACTGCGGAAGAACAATTTTCTTCCCTATTCCAGGTGAGGTAAACGCTTTTTACGGTTGGAAAGATCTTAAATACGGCTGGCTTGCGCATCCATTATACGGATTATATATGGCTTACGTCGGGATTTATTTTCTGATTAACAAGCTGTTTTTAACTTTATGGGATATTATTAAAAATATAAAATTCCCCGTATGGAATATAGTTTTAATGATTGTCGGCATAATTGGCGGAATATTAGGAGAAGAAGTTTACCATAATATGGTTATGGAAGAAATAACCGAACTGCTTTTCTATGTATCTTTAGTAAGTATAATTTATTTATATGCTTGTAATAACAATTTTCAAAAAAATTAATTAAACGCTTATATGAAAAAATTACATTTTATTCCAGTCGGAAGGAGACCTTAAATATGAGATTTTTACATCGCTTTGGAAGTTTAAATTATAATTTTTTTGCCTTAATTAACGGAATTCTATTAAAGGCAAAGAAAAAGACCAAATTTACATCAAGTTTAAACTATCTGGAAAAGTATTCTTATGTTTTAGACAATATAAAAATTCAAGAAACCTCAAATAAATATCCAAACAAAATATGGCAATTATGGCTTCAAGGTGAAGAAAACATGCCCGCAATAGTTAAAAAATGCCATAGTACAGTTAAATTTTTTCACAAAGACCGTGTTATTTTATTAGATAAAAATAATTTAAGCGACTATATTCAACTGCCTGATTATATTGAACAAAAATATAAAAAAGGAATTATATCTCATGCTAATTATTCCGATATGGTCAGATTGATGTTATTAGCTAAATATGGCGGGTGCTGGGTTGATTCAACAATTTATTTAACCAATGAAATTCCGGATGAAATTTTAAGAGCAAACTTTTTCACATTTAGATCTCTTGAAAGTGAAAACTTAAAATTAATCGACAATATTGAAAAATTTAAATTGTTTTCAAATCACATAAATAAAGTAATTGACATTGAATCACCCTACTTTATTTCAGCCAAACCAGGCAATACCTTGATAAATGCTATTTTAAATCTGTTTTTAGAATACTGGAAAAATGAAGATAAATTAATTGAGTATTTAATGATAGATAAATTTTTTGTACTAGCAGTGTTAAAAAACAAAAAATGTTTTGAAATTTTTCAAAATATGCCAAAATACTATATTCAAAATGTTCTTATGTTACAAAATGCGCTATTTGAACCGTTTGATATTAAAATGTTTGAACAAATCAAAGAAATTAGCTCAATACATAAACTTACACATAAAAATTTACACAGAAACCCTTACAATAATTCATTCCTGAAAGAGTTATTAAAAGATAACTAGTGTAAGAGCAAGTATGACGTAAAAGAACACCCCAGTTCAGGAATATTTGGCAGGCAGTTTGGGAATTTTGGGACAGATAAATTTAGCAACTTAAATTAATGTTATAAAATTTTAAATTACTGTTATAACAAATTTATTTTTTACAGGTTTTATTATTATATACAGTTATATGTATACTATGAATATAATAGCAAGTAGGGTGCGTCGTTTGACGCACCCATAAATTTATACCATTAATCTTATTAATTTAAGCAATAAAAAACTCCGTTGACTGTACGACATTGGAACTTTTTGTGCAAGTTTTTTCTGAGAAAATTATTAATATGGAAAACATAAAAATTATTTCAATGATAAAATGCTTTGAAAAAATTTCTTAAAATTAATAGAAAGATTACTCAGGAAAATCGTGTGAAATTTTATTTTAAAGTTAATAAGTAAACCAGTATAGCAGATTACAATAAAGAATAAATCAGTGTAAATATTAAGAATTCCAAATTTTAAACAAATTAATATAGCTTGGCAATAATCCACCGCAAGCCATCAGGTATACCATCATCACCATTATAAAAATGCTTAAAATATTTTGTTCATTGTTGTTAGTGTGATAAAAATTAAATAATAAAATGACTCCGGTAATATCCAAGATAAGTGCAATTAACAAAGCTATTTTCTGCCATTTTTTGTTAGTTCTAAATTCATCTATTATTTTGGCAACAGTCAACTCTGAATATTTATCAAATAAACGCATTATTTATCACGTAAAAATTTATCTTTAATCCACCACCAAACATATAAAATAACATAACTCGTAAAGCCGGTCAGACAAATTATATTAAACGGAAACCGTTCCGGATAATTAAAGTCAAATATAATAGGGGATATCATTGTAATTAACAAAATTCCGATTTTCCATTTCCAACTGTGCTTTAGATTATGGATAAACTTTAACAATATAGCTTCTTTGCTATGTTTTTCCATATATCCGTACAATATCGGCAGTGCAACAACCCGAATAATAGTAGTTAATAACATCAATAACAAAAGGAAATATAAAATATAATCAGGTGTAGATTCACTTAGTAAAGCAAAAATCGTAAAAAACAAAAGAGTGGCTTTGTAATCAATTAAAAAATAATTAACCGCCAAAACTATAATTACATCATTCAAATAATATTTTAAAATATTCATAACAGTATTTTATCAAAAAATAAATAGGGGAACAATGTCCCCTATTTATAACTATTCCCATTTAAATTTGATAGGGATAAAAGTATAGTAGTTTTTAAGTAGTTTTATTTTTTGTAGTATAAATGCAGCATCATTTATGATATTTGTTTGTAAATTTTCACGATTAATTGGTAACCAATCAAAGTCATACCAGTCAAATAGTATTCCTTTAAAATACCCGTTTTGATCAATTTGTGGTCTTAGTATAGTGCCATGTCCAACAGAGTAATGCAGATTTCTGTCTTGATTTAATTCAATTGGGATTTTGTCAGACAAAAATTTCCCATTTCTGTATAATGATACAACTTGTTGTTGAAGCTGTGGAGAATTTGACAGATTTTGAGAAGTTGGACTGTCATCCTCAAAAACAATTCCATTCCAGTTGTTGGGAATATCTACATTTAAATGTTTGCTAACTGCTTTATTAAATTTCTTAGGAATTACCATATATTCAGGAGTTTGTGCATATGTATCTGGAAATGCTAATGCCATATCCATAAATTTCTTTGCATCCGGGCGTTTTTGGTTCATTGTATCATTTATAAATCTTAACGGATTTACTTTTATGACATCTGGCTGTGTGTAAGAATTGAGATATGGAGACGGAAACGGTGCAAAATTCATACTATTTATGTTTGGTTTGTCCTGTGCAGTGTTGTTACGCTCGATTATCGGCTGTGAATTTACAGGATTATTTGTAGCAATATTTCTAATTATATTATTTTGCAGGTTCATATAATTATCCAGTTCTTTTACAACCATTTTGTAATCTTTATTTTGTGTTGCCTATTTTATTTTGTTTATTACCTCCGCATTCTTTTTGTATATCTCATTTTCATTTACAAATGATTTGTATAAAGCGGCATATTCATCTTGGTTTTTAGTAGATGTTAATTTCTTTAAGCTATTTTCTAAATTTTGTTTCATAATTTTTTGATTGTCTGTAAGAGAATTAACTGCATTATTCAAATGAGGCATTAAATTATTAACCGTATTTATATCTGACAAATGAGCAGCTTGATATATTTGAAAAGCAATTGGTATAGCAGGGAGTGCTACGTTTGCTGCGGTATTTATAACTTGTCTTATTATTGGACCAATATTATCTAAGTTAAAACTATTATGGAGATTTTTTGTTTGATTAAGGTCAACATCCATACTAACTCCGCCTGTCAGTATAGGTGTAGAACCGGACGTTTGATTGTCTGTTGACTGAGCAACAGTAAAATTGTTAGAATCTATAGTTCTGTAATGTTCTTTAACGTGTGCACCGTCTTTTTTTGTGTACGCATTTACATGAATTTCTTTCATTTGTTCTGTCCTTTCGTTTTAAGATAACAAGCATACTTAAATAACCCTTATTCATTAGAACAAGAGTATGTAAGTATTAGGAGTAAAATAAAATGAGCGGTGCAGTAACTTAATTAGAACATATGATTGTAAAAATCGTCAAGTAACAATTTACGTATATATTTTTACAAAACTTTTGTAAAATTTTTATCCTGTCCCAAAATTCCTGAACTGTGTCTAAATCCCCGCCATTTAAGGTTTTGAGACACTGTCTTGTTTTAGACATTGACGGACAGTAATCGGACTTTTTTGCTGTAAAAAATCACATGATTTGATCTATTGGCGCAAATGGTTTAATTTTTGATATATATCAGAAATAATAATTATTCTAAAAATGATTTTTAATTATAATAAAGTATATCTTCTAGTTTATTCATTTTTTTTATAAGTTCTCTTGTCACATTTGTAGGATTACTAGGAAGATCTCCTAATCTGTATGATGACTTAAATGAATTATAGTATGTTTTAGTGTAAATTTTATCAAAATCATATTGGTCAATAAAATCTTGAATTTCAGGAATTTTATCTTGTTCTGAAGGGGGAATATTATTGTTTATATGTTTGTTTGCATCTGCCGCTCTATCAAGTATACATTTTAAGAATTTTTCCATGTATGGTTTGCAGTCATCTCCAAATATATCAGAACCGCCGCCAAATTTTGAAAAGTCGTTTTTAATGTATTCAAATAGCATTTTACCGGATTTATTATCTTCAAGTTTTTGAAATTCATTTATAATTTCTAAAACGTTATATTTATTAACTTCTTTTAATGCTTCTTGCATAAGCTTTTCATCAGTGCCTAAACCGTCCATTGCATCAAAAAATTTTTGTGCAATTTCTTTATTCTTTTCTTTATTTATGTAAGCAGAGGAATAGCCTAATGGTCGAGAAATTTGTTTTGTCCCGTCCTTAGATTTTTTAAAGTTGATAGATATATTATTGTTGTTTGTTGTTTCATTTTTTGTATCGATTTTAGAGAATGAGATTTCACTAGTTCTATTATTATTTATTTCCGGAGTTTGCATGATTTCCCCTTTATTGTTACTTTTTACTACTATCGATTAATTCCTTAAAAAATTTTAGTAAATTCCGACTAAAAAATCAAGATATATTTAAAACACACCCCTATTAGTTCAAAAAAATCAAATTCCTGCAATGTCTGTTCAATGATACCTGCAATGTCTGTCAAAGCATAGATATCCATTTTGACCATATTTCCTTAGGAAATTAATTTCAAAGCATAAAATAAAGGAGACGCCTTGCGACATCTCCTTTATGGCTCCGCTGTCTGTACGACATTGGAACTTTTTATAACAAAATTATACAACAAAATAACTGATGTCAATAGTATTTTCATATTTAATCAGATAGAAAAATTAAATGTTGTATCATAGCTAAAAAAAAAATTATATAAATCTATAAATTTTATTATTACAAAATTACAATTCAGATTTTTAGGCTTGAAATATAACAATAATGAATATTTCGCAAGTAATCATTTTGTAATAGACTGTAATTTTTATTTAATTTTTGTATAGCTAAAAACCTTATAAATCAACGGTTTACACGAATCCTTTTAATATTAATATAAAAAATATATAAAAGGGTTAAAATATTAAGTTTTAGCTAATTTACAAGGATTTTGGGAAGTTTTACACCTTCCAGAATAAACGTGGTTAAACTTTTTATTACTCCTAAATATAAATATATATAAATGTTTCAAAAAACTTAATCAGCTTTAATCTGAAAGGAGCAAATTTAAATAAATGAACTACATACAGCAATTTATATCAAAATTACAAAATTTAGATAAATCAAAGAATATTTCAACTGTCTTTAATGACTTCACGGCTTTAACATTATGTTCCGTGGCACAGCCCTTTTACAGGAGTACAAATATAGAACAACGGTATAAATACATAATCAGTCAATACACCAAAGAGCAAGCAGAAGAATTTTCAAAACTGCTTGCTCTTTTAGTTTTAGGGCTTGAAGAAAAACATCAAGACTTTTTAGGTCAGGTGTTTTCTGAATTAAACTTAGGTAATTCTAATAAAGGTCAATTTTTTACTCCATATCACGTCAGTAAAATGATGGCTGAAATAAATTTTGTGGATCTAGAAAAAGAAGTTGATACAAAAGGGTTTATAACACTATCCGAACCTTGTTGCGGAAGTGGCGGTATGATTATTGCTTATGCAGAAACCATGAAAGAAAAAGGATATAATTACCAGCACCAATTATATGTTGAGGCTGTAGATATTGATGATATTTGCTTTAAAATGACATATATTCAACTTTCATTACTCGGAATTCCTGCAAAAGTAATAAGAGGTGATAGTCTTGCCATGAGATATTTTGAAGTTTACTATACACCGTTTTACTTTTTGAGTAATTTTGAATACAAGTTACGGCAGATTATGACACATAAAGAAAATATAATTGAAAATAAAACAAAGATTGAAAAATCAGCACAGTTGACTTTGTTTAATTATTTGTAAAAATAATAAGCTAAAAGGATTTCATTTATGAAAAAGAGATTTTCAACAAACTATAATAAAGTTTTAAAGTGGTATGTTTTGAATTTTTATGTAACTAAACATAAAACTTTGACCTGTATTTTTAAATCATATCTTCCATGGGACAAAACATTTGATTTAGGATGTAAATTTTACTACACCCCGCCAAATATTGACCATACAGGAATTGAAATAGTTCTAGACTTAATCTTTTTCGGGCTGGATATTGAGTTTTTTGACAGACGTCATATTGAAGATTATAAAAGAATTAAAAATAAAAGATTTGAAGATAACTTTATTTTTGATTGTGCAACTGATTTTTGCAATCATAAAGCACTGGCAAAACATGGTGATAATTGGTATGAAATCGGCAAAGGTTGTCATTTAACTAAACTCAATCTCAAATATGACAGTATTTATAGTTATGAAAATGAACCTTATTTGCATATTGAACAAAATAATAAATACGGAATTATGGACACTGATTACAATGTAATTATTGAGCCTGAATATGATGAAGAACTCTCAATTTTAAATAACAATACTTTTGTTGTAAAACAACGTGGAAAATACGGTGTAATTGACTGTAATAAAAAGGTTTTGATACCTTTTGAATATTCTAATTTAACCCCTTGTAACAATAAAGAAAATTTAATTGCAACACTTCAATCTGAAGATAATACTAGAAAATGCGGTGTTATAGATATCAAAGGCAATATTATAATTCCATTTGAATATGATTCTCTGACAGAGTATCAAAATAAGAATGGTATATTTATTGCAGGAAAAGGGTATCATACAAAAGGCATAATTAATCTTAAAAACGAAGTCATAATTCCCTTTGAAAAAAATTGTCACATACATGAATTGAGTGATGAAACTTTTATTCGGGTAAAATGCGGTTTAAATGACGAGTATTACATATACGATTTTTCAAATAAAAAAGTATGTAAAACAAAATTTAAGTTTATCAAAAACAACTCATACGGAATTGATTTATTTGAAGCAACAAAGGATTTTGAAAACTGGGGCTACATTGATAAATACGGCAAAACAAAAATCGGATTTAAATATAAAGAAACCGGGGAATTTGAAAAAGGTTATGCTCAGGTTGCACAGGATATGAACCGGCATAATTTTGGATTAATTGATAAAAAAGGAAAACTGATTTTACCGTTTGAGTATGATTATGGTTTTGAGCCGGTTGATGACGGTGAAATGTTTATTGTTATTAAAAACGGCAAATACGGAATTGTAGATAGAAAAAATAAAATTGTTATTGATTTTCAATATGATTACATTACTCAAACAAATGGTTGTTATTTAGCAGAACAAAATGGCAAATTCGGCTATTTTCACGAATATTTCGGAACTGTAATTACAAATCCAAACTTAAATACACATCATCAAGATTATCTTGAGTAATTCCGATATAACGTAGTGTTATACTTGGGGATGAATGATTAAAAAGTTTTTGGATTATTTCTATATCATATCCGTTCTTATATGCGTGATAACCAAAGGTCTTTCTTAGTGTATGCGTGCCTATTTTTTCTTTGATACCGATTGACCTTGCTGCTTCGTTTAAAATCCAGTATGCTCTTTGACGCATTAAAAAGCCCTTATTCTTTCTTGATATGAATAAAGGCTCATTTTCGTTTATTGTTCTTGTTTGTAAATATTCTTTTATTGCACGTTTGGCATTTTCTGATATCGGGAAATCTTTAAACTTATTTGTTTTCTTCTCTCTTAATCTTATCCTGTCCTTGACCTTCCCTTTTTCGCTGACATCAGATATTCTAAGTTTCAGTAAATCACTAATTCTTAATCCAGAATTTATGCCGAGTACAAATAGGCAATAATCTCTCATACTCTGTTGTTTAAGCAGTTTTTTAATAGTTTCAATCTGCTTAATATCTCTTATTGGTTGTACAAATTCCATAAAATTTACCTCCTTTGCTGCTGAAATTCAATAATAATCAATAATACACTTTATATTAATATTATAATTTATGTATTATTCAAGGTAAACCCTTTTATTTACAAGGGTTTACAGATTATTCCAAATATAACAACAATAATATTCTTGAATAAATTTATCAAAGATACACATTATTATTGTGTATCATTCAAAAAATTAAAAATTTTTTAGCTTATCATAATTAGGATTTTTTCTGATACGAGCAAATATTTCCCAAATGTCGTCATTAGGGCTGTCTTTAGCTAATTTGTCAAATTCATTATCCGATATATAGCCCATAACTTTAAGCATTAATTTGAAAGAATAAATATTCATACGGTTTTTAGAAATAATTGTACGAACATCTTTTAGCCATTCAATATCTAATTCCGAATATAATCTTTTATCACTTTTCCCCTGCCTTGCAGGAACAACAAGCTTTTCTTCATCATAAGTGCGTAACCTGTCTGCACTTATTCCTAAAATCTCTGAAACTTGTGTAACATTGTAAAAAGGTTTTTCTTTATCTATTAACATGACAGTCCTCTTTGCTATGTTACAATGTTTATGCTCTTTTATAAATTTGGTAGATTTATATTTTTATTTGCAATATTTATATACTTTATTTTGTTAGGCTAATTATTAACTAATATTAAGCTACTTGATTAACTTATTTTATTGTATTTGCAAGTATATCCAATCTTCAAGATAAGCAATTTTATTTGTTTATAAGTTAGGTGTAATATTATTGCTTTTTGAAATGTTTTTATACTATACTATATCAGTAGATAATAAATTTGCATGCTTATATGCGAAAGGAGAAATTATGGCAATCGCACGAATAGAAGAAAGGAATCATCAATACCATGTTATAAATGAGAAAGGCGATGTAACTTTCCGTCTATCAACATGCGGAACTAAAATAGTAGGTTATACATCTTCAAGTTTTTCTTATGAATGCAATTACCAAATTCATACTCTTGACGAACATGGCAAATTATTGAATACTCGTGCTTGTTAATTTTACTAGAAGTATCAACTTTTTATTAATTCTGAAAAGCTTATGACTGATGAAAAATATTTATTGCAATGTATTAACAGAATTTCTTTAAAATATAAAACTATTGCCGAAGCAACCGGCAAACATTTTAATATTTTTGAAATTACCCATATTAATACTGATGAAGTACGATTATGCAGAGTACTAAACGAACTATTAAATCCTTTAGGCAAGCATTATTTAGGTAGGCTATATCTTGATTTATTTTTAGAAATTGTTTTAAAAATCAATCCTAAGAATTTAAAACACCCTTTAGTTGAAAGAGAAAAAGTTATTGAAGGGCAAAGACGTATTGATATATGCATAAATGATTATACAGAACAAATATGTATTCCGATAGAAGTCAAGATAAATGCCGGAGACCAAGAAACACAGTTATACGACTACGCAAAAAAGAGCCATGGCATTAGTTGTGTCAAGGTTTACTACTTGACAAAATATGGTACTAACGCATCCATTGAAAGTCGTTGTGGATTAGATGACAGCGAAATCGGTTGTATATCTTGGGATAAAGATATTTTAAACTGGTTAACAGCTTGTATTTGTAATGTCGCAACAATTAACAGAGCCCCGATAAGAGAAATATTACAACAATTCAAAATAACAATACTCAATTTTACAAATCAAATAGAGGAGAATGAACTAATGGAAACAGTAAATATGTTAATGAAAAATCAGGAAGATTTTAAAAACGCTGAAAAAATTGTTAATGCTTTAGCAGCTGCAAGAGATAATCTTTGGAAAGAATTTTGTAATAAATCGATTGCAAAAGCAAAAGATATACCTGATATAGAGATTTTAACTCCAAACGATTGGAATATACATTTTAAACTTAAATCCGAAGATTGTACTAATTATACCGCATTCTGTATAAATGCAAACCAAAACAGGAGTGAAATTAGTTTTTGCAAGGTAAATGTTCAAAATAATAAACCAGTAATCAAAGAGACTTACAAAAGTTTTTCTACGGCAGAACTGGCAGGTGGGAATAACTTAGAAATGAAAGTAGATGAATGTATCAATAACTTATGCAAAAAATTACAATAAAAGGAGATATCTAATGGATAAAGATGAAATTGAAAGACGTAAAAAAGCATTTAAAGAAGAACAAGATAAAAAAAATGAACAATTAGACATCTCTAGTAAACGGTCTAAATTGATAAGTAAATATTGTGAAAATTGTAAACATTGGAACTTATATGCGAATAAAGATGATTTAAAACAATGCAGACTTGAAATTGACCCTTTAGAAGTAGATGATATAAAGGATTGCTATGAACCTGCTGGCATTGTTGATAATATTACTAATATTATTCCAAAAAACGAAGAAGAATTTAAAACTGCTACTGGTTGTTTTGGGGTAATAATAAAAATAATTATAGTTTTTGTAGTAATAGTTTTTGCTTCCTGCTTGTATGATGCATTTAAGATTGTAAATGACCCTACAGAAAGGATGAAATATGAAATAAAGGAAATGGAAAAACAGCATAAACAAATGGCTGAAGAAGGAAACAGGATTAATAATGCACTGTATGGTGAGCCAACTATGTCACATGAGGAATATCAGCAAATGCTTGAAGATGAACGTAAAAAAAGCATAACGGATCTTTTAAAAGAAGAAGAACAACAAAATATTAATCAAACAAATCAGGCACCATTAGGTGCAAGTGATACAGAAACAGTCGAAGAATTTTTTAACGGTTGCGGTTGTATAAATCTAGATACAGAGATAATTCCTCAGGTCAAAAAAGAATGTAAACAGGGTGATACAGCTTGTTATCAAAAGGTAGAGGAAAGATTGTGCAGGTGGAATTAATGTTCCGTAAGCATTACATTTGACGTATTTCAGGGTTGTTAATATAATTATAAAAATGAAAAATTTTCAAACTACAAAAATTAATTGAAAGCCTGCTAACCTAAAGTAATAGTTAGGAGAGGACTTAAAAAATGTCAAAAGAAGTTAGCGATTATTATACTAAATACTTTAAAGACTGGTTGTTTTTACAGCATGTAGACATTAAAACAGCCTTAGAGATGATTAAGAAAAAATCAGAGACTGAAATCAGGGAAATAAGCAGTCTATCTTACAATGAAATTAAACTGTTACCTGCAAAATACGATATTGAATTGACTGACTCATTGTCATGCGAAATCAGAGAAGGAACAAAACTAACAGAAAGAGAAAAAGAATTTTTTGCTCTAGTCAAAAGCGGCTGTAGCCTTAAAGAAATCTCTGCAAAATTAATGTGCTCTCAAAATGTTGTAAAAACAAGCATAAAAATATTTATAGCTAAATTACTTATCGGACTGTATCCTAATTTAAAAGAAGTGCTTTAACTTCTTTATATATAAGAATATTTTATCAAATTTCCGCTATCCAGTTTAAACGAGAATAATACTTTAAGTTCTCTTTAATATAATTTTATTAATTTGTTTTGTTTTATACTGAAAGACATACTTTATGTTAATATTAGTTATAGAGGATGGACTTACTATGCAACATAATCATAATCAATTATGGAAAGAAATACCTGCTAAATTTTTTCCAATATTTATGGATAGATATAACTGGGAAAAATACGAGCTGATACTTTTCAAAAATGACAATTCTGTATTATTTTATGGACAACATTGCAAACTAATAGCACAAGAATATAAATTTTTAATGAATATTCTTAATCAAAACGGAAAAAATATCAATGCGAATAAGTTAATGGAACAAATCGGTTCAAAATGTAAGGAAGAATTAAGACAAAAGTTGTCGTATAGAATCAAAAGCAAAATTAAAAATAAACTCAAAAAGAACTGGAAGGGCTATTTACCTAGTTATACCCTAGTTGAATGGATGGTTTTAGATTTTAGCTATGAAAATAATGAACATTGGACTATATTTCCAGACGGTAGTCGGCATTACCAAACTCAATATTGCGATTTTGAAACGGTATTTGACATGTTAATAGCTGTAAAAGATGGATTTTTTAGTACGTCGTTCCGAAAAAAATAACAGTTATTCAAATATGTTTACAAATTGTTACAATGACCGAATATATTATTATCATTGGTTTTTGCTTGCTTCCGCTATTTCCTTGTTATTATAAGGTTTTGGCTTTGTTTTAGTTTGTCTTATTTAGGATTAAATTATTTATAGGCAGAAATCAATGGGTAATCTGTTTCTACATTTATATAACTTACTTTTAACTTATTTATAACTTACTCATGACGATACAAAGTACGCCATAACTCTGTCGTATAAAGGGTTTACAGAATTCCGTTTTTAAATATAATAAAAATATAAAAAATGAAAAAGAAAATACGGGAACGGAACCGCCCCCGCATATAAAAATTTCTTTAATAATATTTTATTACAAAATAAAATATTAGACAATAGCTAGCGGTGGTTACCTTTCTCGGTCAAAGGATAGAGAAATCCTCTAATTTATTCTTTGACACGTAATAGATATAGAGGAGAAAAGGAGCCATATCATGGCAAAAATTAAAAAGTTGAGTGAATTAGCACTCTTTCAATGTATGCCGAATACAAAAATTCCGGCTACGAAAAACGGCTTTAAAGACGCTAAAATGGATTTTGACGTTAAAAGCTATCTAGAAAAAGGCTATAATATTGGATTAGCCTGTTGTCAAAGCGGATTAATAGTTTTAGATGCTGATGTAGATGAGAGCCGCGGTTTAAATGGATTAAAAACAATCAGAGAATTTGAAATGCAGTTAGGTACATTACCTAAAACTCTTACAGTGCAAACACCTAGAGATGGTAGGCACTTTATCTTTTCAAGCAGGGGAATTGATAACCCTGTAGGGAAAATAGGTAAAGATATTGATGTAAAGTTCAATGGCTATGTTGTTTTTCCACCGAGTAAAATCGACGGTAAAAGTTACAAAATTGTTGACGGTATTGATGAAAACGGTGACTTTATTATTGCCGATTTACCTGAAAAGTGGATTGAATACATTAATAAATGTCCACAGGTCAATAAGGCATATCAAGACGATAATAAAAGTAGCAACCAAAAAGAAAGTGCTGATGATAAATTTCAGAACATGTTTAATGAATGTCCGTTTATTAGACACTGTGTTGAAAATGCCGCTTCTTTATCTGAGCCGGAATGGTTTAATTTTGCAGCTTGTTTAAATCATTTAGAAAACGGAGAGGAACTTTTTGACCGATATAGTAAACCCCACCCGGGCTATGATAAAGATTTAGTCAAAAAGAAGTATCAAAATGCCAGCAACTATAATGTTAGTTGCAATGCCATAAGTCAGGTTTTTGATGGTTGCAAAAATTGCAAAAATTTTGGAAATCAGCCAGTTGTAACTTCTAAGAAAAATTTAAACGATTTATTTAATGAGCATGAGCAAGAGATTAATTCTTTAACATATATATCAAAGCTAACTCTTGATTATGATTCAAGTGAATATGACATAAGTTCTCAAGACTCATTTCTTCATCAGCAATTTGATAAAACTTTTCTAATCAAAAAAAGTAAAAATAAGTTAAAAGTCTCACTCATAGCTAATTTTACAGTATTAGAAGTTAAAGACTGTACTCAAATCTATAATGATAAAAGCGGAAAAAGTTATGCTAAATTTTACATTGTAAAATTGAAAAATTCTAACGGTAGAATAGAAAAAGATGTTACAGTGGCTAGCAATTCAAAATCAGACTACAAACAATTTCAAGCGGATATAAATATGTTATTGAATGATTTTTCAATAAATATGAATGAAGCCACATTTAAAACTTTTGTTTCTCAATATATATCGCCATTAGTTGCAGAAAAATTAACACTGTATGTTAATGCTGGGTTAATTGACAATAATAAATTTATATATGAAAATGCCTTAGTTACATCAGAGGGTATAAACTGGGCTGATGAAGATGGCTATATTAAGACAGGCAAGAACACCTCTGTAAAAATCACGAAAGCCACCCACTGCTTACCTAAGTTATTTAAAAGTGGAAAATCTGGGAAACAGGTAACAAATGAGCTTATCACAAATATTAAGGAGTGTTGGAGTGAAAATATAGCGTTACCAATGCTGGTTTTAGGGCACATGGTTATGGCTCTTTATTATAATGAGTTCATCAAACGGTATGGAGCACCAACTCTTATATTATTTGGCGATACTGGAACAGGTAAATCAACTTTAGTTACCGTTGGATTGGCAATTTTTGGTTTATCCAAAGAGGCAATGACATCAGGTGGTTCAACCCCTACGAGTAGTGAATATTTTTGTGCAAGATACAACTGTTGCAATGTAGCAATCGATGATGTTAAAGGGGAAACATTGATTTCAGGCAACTTTATATCTCTTGTAAAAGGGATATACAAAGGAATACCTAGAACAAAGATGACATCTTACGGCAGAGAGGTTAAATATATAAATACTTGTAGCCCTTTAGCATATTCAACTAATGAGCCTTTGCCTGATTTAAAAGAAGTAATAAATCGAATGAATATAGTTGAAATCTTCGGGAAAGTATTCAAAGCTGATAAATTCAATTACCATGAATTCAACAAGGATAATTTAGCGGAACTCTCTTTGATACTTCCAGAGCTTTTAAAATATCCGGTAAAAAATGTATTGGCTTTATATGAAAAAGTTTTTGCTATTTTAGAAGATAATGTCGATGATACTCAAAAACGAGTAATTAATAATTTAGCTTATGCTTATACTGGAGCATTACTGCTAAAACATATAGGTGATATAGAAATAGCAGATTTACAAGAAAAAGTTATTAAGTTTGCAAAAGAGCAAGTTGAAAACTATGAAGATATTAAAACACCAGTTGACAGAGTATTAAGCGAGATATTAATTTTACAACAGGTCGGATTTATCCAATATGACTCACATTTTAGAGTTATGCCAGTAGAATATAACGGGGTAAAAGAACAACATTTAAAATTTAATCAAAACGTTATATTAAACCTCATTAATAAATATTATGCAAACGATAGAAAGAAAATCATTAATGAGCATTCATTCTTAAGCTATGCGAGAAATCATAAACGATTTAGAGGGGATAATCAAAGTGTAAGATACAATAAAACAAATATAATGAGTTCTCTTTGCTTTGATGTGAGTGATATTGAAGAATACTCAAATTTAGATTACAAATCTAAGTTTTAATTACAAGAAAATTACACCCCCAATATAGGCGGTTGTTTATTTTGGGGGTTATTTTCGCATTTTGTAATTTTGTAATAAGGAAAAATATATGATTTTTAAATATAAATTTTTATACCCAAATCCTAACTACATTAGCACTGTCACTTATTTTCCCATGGTACTTAAAACTGACGATATAACCATACGGTTACCAAAATCCAACCATACTAATACCAAAGAGGAAGAATTTAGATTACTGGTTGACTATGTCGGTGTCATTAAAGAAATTTACGATGATACAAAACTTCATGAAGATGTAGCAAGTTAGGTGTATATAAGATAAAATAGATTAAAAGAGGTTAGGAATATGGAAAAAGCAGTTATTTACGCAAGAGTATCATCAGAAGAACAGGCTAAACATGGGTTCAGTATTGAAAATCAGAAAAAAGTCTGTATAGAATTTGCTGAAAAGAGCGGTTATTTTGTTGATAAAGTCTTTGTAGATGAGGGTAAATCTGCTAAAAATCTTGAAAGACCTGAAATTCAGGAACTTATGGATTATTGCAGTAAAAAGAAACATCATATAAGTGCTGTTGTTATCTGGCGTTTAGACCGTATTTCAAGAAATAATACCGATTATCATGGAGTATTAAGACCTCTTTTTGAAAGTAAAGGTATTAAACTGTTATCTGCAACTGAACCTAATTCTGATAGCATAGAGGGTGATTTAATGCGAACTATAGGCATGGGTTTTGCTGAATATGAAAGAAAAATTATAGGTTTTAGAACTGTTGCAGGACTTAGACAAAAGGCATGTCAAGGTGAATACCCTCATCAGGCACCGATAGGCTATAAAAATATTAAACATAAAGACGGCTCAAAAGCTATTATTATTGATGATAAGAATGCTTTTTATATAAAACGAGCTTTTGAAATGTATGACACGGGTATGTACTCGCTTAGAAGTCTTACTGAAAAACTTTATGAGGAAGGCTTTAGGAGCAAAACAGGCAAAAAAGTTGCTAAGACAACAATTGAGTACATTTTGAAAAATATTTTCTATACAGGTGTATTCAAGTTTGAAGATAAAATTTATGAAAATGCAAAGCATAAAGCTATAATTAGTAAAGAACTGTTTTACAGAGTTCAAGACAGGCTTTTAAGCCCTGATAAAGCAAAGAAACAAAATTATGAATTTGCTTATACAGGCTTAATCAGATGTGAGCACTGCGGTTGTCTTTTGACTGCAGAACTCAAAAAAGGCAAATACATCTATTATCACTGCACAGGCAACAAAGGCGGAGACTGCAAGCGTGATTATATCAATGAAACAAAGATTGATAAAGCTATTGCGGAAGTTTTAAAGCTCATAATCATTCCAACAGAAGTAAGACAGAGGATTGCAAATGAGTTAAAAGTTTTGCATGACAAGAAAAACGGTTATTCCAAAGAAGTTAAAGCAAATCTTCAAAAACAAATAACAACATTGGAGAATAGAATTGAACATGCGTTTGAACTCAAACTGGACGGAACTATAACTCATGAATTTTGGAAAAAGCAAAATGATAAATGGCAGGCTGAAAAGGATAAAATGTACATTCAGCTTGAAGAAATCAACAAACTAGACAAACGGTTTTATGAGCAGGCAGACGCACTGCTAAGGTTTACAGACAATGCGTATGAATACTATTTAAAAGGCAGTATTGCTCAACGCAAAAAAGTTTTGGAGATAATCAGTGAAAAAATCACATACAAGGATAAAATATTTAATATACATTTAAAACCTGTATTCCAAACAATAGCAGAAAATCAATACAATTTAAGGGGCAGAAACTGCAATAATCGAACTTGCAAAAACTGCATAAATAAAGGGCTAGATACCAATATCTGCCCTAATGTACGAAAAAACTCCCCAGGTTGGACTCGAACCAACAGCCTACCGGTTAACAGCCGGTTGCTCCGCCATTGAGCTACTGAGGATTATTTTGAGCTTTAATGACCATGCATTTTCCGCTCACTTCTTTATTATATATAAAAAAGATTTATTGTAAAGTATTTTTTTTAATTATTTTTATTCTCTTTTTGTTTAAATTACAATTGCATTTTATGCTATGGCTTATTTTTTCAATTTATGCTAAAATATTCACTGATAGGATGTGTATAAAAGGAGGTTATTATGTCCAATCCCGTTTTAAATGATAAATTATTTGAAAGAGAGCAGGCGCTCGAAAGTTCTCCTATGACTGTCAGCGGTGCTATTAATAAAACTCTTATTTTACTTTTAGCTTTAATTATTCCTGCTATTTATACCTTTTCGCTTATGTTTGCAGGTTTTGCCGACAAAGCGCAGATGCTGACTATCGGCGGTGCCATTGTCGGATTTGTGCTTGCGCTTATTATGATTTTTGGAAGAAACACCGCGTCTTTTAAATTTTTGGCTCCGGCTTATGCGGTTGCCGAAGGATTTTTTGTCGGAGGTATCTCGGCATTTTTTGAAGCTTCTTGGGCTGGAATTATTTTGCAGGCTGTGATTGCAACCCTTGTGACCGTCTTTTTCATGCTCGGTATGTTTAAAACAGGTCTTATTAGAGCCACTGAAAGACTTCGCTCTGTCGTTTTTATTTCAACAGCTTCCATCTTTGCGATTTACTTAATCCAATTTATCGCATCATTTTTCGGAAGATCTATTCCGCAAATTTTTACTGCAACTCCTTTAGGAATAGGCTTCAGTCTTTTTGTTGTTGCGATTGCGGCTTTGAATTTAATTTTCGATTTTGAATTTATTCAACAAGGCGAAGCAAGAATGCTTGATAAAGAATACGAATGGTACGGCGCTTTTGGGCTTATGGTTACCATTGTATGGCTTTATATCGAAATTTTAAAATTGCTTGCTAAACTGAACAGCAGAGATTAAAAATTTAATTTTGTTTTATAAAATACCGGATTTAAAAAATCCGGTATTTTTTTGTTATTCAATTTTAAAAAATTCACTTATTCAGCATCATCAAATGAGTTTGCTTGTTCTGAAATATGCACAACTTTACCGCTGTTATCTGACTTTACACAAGCCGTTTGAAAAGTATCATAATCACAAGCTGCTAAAAAAGTTTTGTTTCCGCTGTAAATTTCGGTACGCTGCATATCCAAAATTGAAGGTTTATAGGATATATTATTTGTGTTAAATGTCACAGGTTGTTGATTTACAAGATTTTTTTCGTAGCAATTAACTTCCACATACCCTTTAAACGGAAGACTAACCGGTCTGATTTGCATAATATACTCCTTTCTTTTAATTATTATTGATTTAACAATTCAGCATATATTTTTGAATCTTGGTATTTTTTTATTTTTACTTGGGCTAAAGTATTCAATAAACTTTCATTACAAGAATTTATAATAACAGTTAAATAGTTTTTTGTCACGCCTTTTAAACATCCTGATTTTTTATCCGGATGTTTTTCTATTAAAACTTGTTGTGTTGTACCTAAATTCTTATTAATAAAAGAAGCAAGCTTTCTGGCTGAAATTTCTTTCACAATAGTTGCTCGCATTTCTTTAATTTTTTCATCCACCTGATTTGGAAGCGAAGCACCGGCTGTTCCTTGTCGTTTTGAATAAGGAAAGGTATGAATTTGGCTTAATCCTGAATTCTCCAGATTTTGGCGGGTAATTTCAAAATCTTCATCCGTTTCACCAGCAAAACCGGTAATTATATCGCTTCCTAAAAACGGATTATTAAAAATTTCGTTTATATGTTCAATTTGTTCAAGATAATCTTCCACTTTATAAAAACGATTCATTGAGCGCAAAGTCTTGTTGCAGGCGGATTGAAGGGAAAGATGAAAATGCGGACAAAATTTCTCTGACTTACTTAAAAATTCCAACAAATTTTCATCGATTTCCGTCGGGTTAAGCGAACCCAATCTGTAACGCTCTATTGTCGTATTATCTTCAATGTATTTAATTAAATCCAAAAGGTTTTCTCCGATATCCTTACCCCACTGACCTATGTGAATACCGGTAAATACAACCTCCTTAAATCCGTGAGATGAAAACTTATTTATTTGCTCTGCTACAAACTTTTTATCGGCACTTCTACTTCTACCACGTGCAAAAGGGATTATACAGTAGGTGCAGCGGCTGTCACAACCGTCCTGTATTTTTAAACTTGCGCGGGTTTTTGAAGTATCTTCAAGCTCAACCTTATGAAAATCACAAAGCTGCATTATATCATTTGCCAAACAATTTGTTTTTGAAGTTTCAATTTTATGAAGAGTTTCATAAAAATTTAATTTTTCGTCATTCCCGACCACAAAATCTATAAAATCATTTTCTAAAAGTTTTTCCTTTTCGATTTGCGCTATACAGCCAGTCAAAACTGTTTTAATTTCTGGCTTTTTATGTTTTATATTCCGTAAAATATAAAAAGCTTCGCTATCGCTTTTAGAGGTAACCGAACAGGAATTTAAAATAAAAAAATCTGCTTCCTCGGGGATTTTAACTTCTAAAAAAGAATTTTTTTCAAGATTTTGGATTATAATCGAGCCTTCAAACTGATTTGACTTGCAGCCCATGGAGTGTATGTAAAATTTTTTCATTCAATTATGATATTATAAAAAAAATAAACATGTAAATAAAAATTAACAAATGTTACTTTTATAGCAAAAAAAATAATTTTCGAGCATTCTAATGTTATAATAATAGTGTAAAATTGAAAGGTGTGTGTTTATGAATATTGAGAAGGTAAACAATATTAATTTCAATTCGCGCTCCGAAAGAGACATAACCCCTTACAACCCGCGTAAAAACCGCCGTCATAATATTGACCGCATTATTTCAATGGAAGATAATGACGTCAGACGGCTTGCTTATATAAAGACAATTAGTAATACAGAAGATAAAAAACATAAAAATTTATCGACAGCACTTGTATTAAGCACTCCCTTTGCAGCGGGTGCAGCGTCAGCGTTGCTTGAGCCAGCAAAATTTAAATTATTTTCAAGAGATTTGAAAGGTGCTTCAGCAAGAGTTTTGAACGGTGTTAAAGGCGGCGGCAAATGGGGCATTATGCTTGGAGTTGCGTACGGAATAAACAAAGTTAAACAATACTTTGAAGATAAATCTCCAAACTTTGACAGATTCACAAGCGAAAATCCGTTCCTGACATTCGGTGCATCTGTTGCGGCATTTGCAGGAGCTTTAGCACTTGGCGGAAAGGCTGTTAATAAAATAGGACAAAGTATTATTAAAAATACAAAACCGCAAAGCATTATTAAAGCAGATAACAAAATTGCCAAATATGCTGACAAATTCAACTCTAACAGTGTTGTAACTTACATCTCAAAACAAATTAGAAATTTAAGAAATTCACAATCACTTGAACCGCTTAAAGCAGTCGGCAAATGGGCATTAAGCTGGTCACCGGCATTGTTGCTTGGCGGCGCTGTTGCCCACGAATTCGTACACGGACGCAAAAAAGATATCGAATTTGTTAAAAATTACTCTGATATAAAAGATATGCAAACAAGACTTGCGCAAGCTAGAATCCGCGAACTTTCTGTTCAGAATAAAGCTTTGAAGGCAGCAATCGTAAGTCAGAACAGTTAATTTAAAACACTCAGTTTTTTAATAATAAATTTAACTTAAATAAAACATCTCTTTATGAGGTGTTTTATTTTTGTGAAAGATTTTTAATGGATTTTGATGCAAAGTTATATATACTACGCAGTGAATTTACAAAATCATCTTTTGTATCTGTACAAATTTTTAAAGCGATTTGCTCTCTATTTAATGAGTTATCTTTAAATACTGTCATTTGAGTATTATGAAACAAATCATCAGCCATATAAGAAAAGTATATTCTGGCATTTTCTTTTTCTGCATAATTTTGAAGTGCAGTCATATTGTCTTCATTAAATACAGAATGTAATTTTTTCTGTAATTCATTTGTACATAAAATTCTGGGATTTTTTGCCATTTGCATTGGTAATCTGTCATAAGACATTTTTATAGGTCGTATAATCACATAAATCTCCTTTTTCTAATCTTAACAAATAAGGAATTAGCTGTCAATTAAAATATAATAAAAAGAGCCCGAATTTCTTCGGACTCTTTTTCGTTTTTATGAAGTTATTATTTCATCAATTCGCCAACTGCTTTGTAAACAGCCATACGTTTTGATGCATCTTCTTCAGCTTGAGCGTAAAGTTCTGCTGCATGATCAGGGTTTGTTTTCATCAAAGATTTGTAACGACCTTCTGATTTAATAAAGTCCTGATAGCTTTCTTTAGGTTCTTTAGCGTCCCAAGTGAACGGAACTTCGTTTTCAGGATTGTATCTGTAAAGCGGGAAGTATCCTGCTTCAACTGCACGTTTTTGTTCTGTCTGAGTCTTAGACATATCAATACCGTGAGCGATACAAGGTGCATAAGCAAAGATGATTGATGGTCCGTTATATGCTTCAGCTTCTTGGAATGCTTTTAAAGTTTGAGCTCTGTCTGCACCCAGTGCAACTGATGCTACATATACATAACCGTAAGACATACTCATCAAGCCCATGTTTTTCTTGTAAGTTTTCTTACCGCCTGTAGCGAATTTAGCAACCGCACCTGTAGGAGTTGATTTAGAAGCCTGACCGCCTGTGTTAGAGTAAACTTCTGTATCAAGTACAAGAATATTTACGTTCTGGTTTTGTGCGATTACGTGGTCGATACCGCCGTAGCCGATATCGTTTGCCCAACCGTCACCACCGATAATCCATACTGATTTATCTGTGAAGTAGTCTTGAAGTTCTCTTACTTTTGCTAAATCAGGGCATCCGCAGTCTGCATATTTCGCAATAACTTTCTTTGCGTTTTCCTGAGCTGCAACAGCTTCTTCAGTTTTTGAGTTATCCCAGTGTGACATTGCTTCGGTTAAAGCTTCTTTCAAGTCAGCAGGTGATTTTTCGTTTTCAAGAACTTTTTCAACGTAAGTTTTCAAAGTATCTCTGTTTTGGTCAACTGCCAATCTCATACCAAAACCGAATTCAGCGTTGTCTTCGAACAATGAGTTAGCCCAAGCAGGTCCTCTGCCATCCTTATTTGTTGTGTAAGGAATAGTCGGGAATGTACCTGAGTAAATTGAAGAACATCCTGTTGCGTTAGCTACGATTGCGTTTTCTCCGAACAATTGAGAAACCAATTTAACGTAAGGAGTTTCTCCGCAACCTGCGCAAGCGCCAGAGAATTCAAATAACGGTTTTCTCAACATTGCGCCTTTAATTGTCTTAGTTGTGTTTTTACCCATTACGTTGTCAGGCAATGAATCGAAGAATTTTTCGTTAACTACTTCACCGACAGCTTCTTCTTCTTCAATAGTTGACCAAGTTAAAGCTGCTTTTTCAGGGTTCTTAGCCATCGGGCACTGATCTATACATACACCGCATCCTGTACAATCTTTGCAGTAAACTTGAACTTTGAATTTTTCATCTGCCAAAGCCGGTTTTGCAGGAATTGTCTTGAAGGATTCAGGAGCATTTGCAAGGTCTTTTTCTTCAATTAATTTAGTTCTGATTGCAGCATGAGGACATGCTGATGCGCAAATTCCGCACTGAATACAATTTTCAGGATTCCACTTCGGAACTCTCGGTGCAATTCCGCGTTTTTCTAAGCAAGCTGTTCCTGTCGGAATTACACCGTCATTTGACATTGCTGATACCGGAATATCATCGCCTTTTTGTCTCATTGAAGGTTCAATGATTTTCTTAGCAAAGTCTGATGCGTTGTCAGGTATAAGCTTGATATCATCTGCGTGTGCTACTCCTGCTAAAGATGAAGGAACAACAACTTCTTCTGTTGCATCAACCGCTGCATCTATTAATGCAAGGTTCATGTTTACAACATCGTCGCCTTTTTTCTTGAAGGTTTTCTTAGTCATTTCTCTCATACCTTCAAGTGCTTGTTCGAACGGAATAATTCCTGAAACTTTGAAGTATGCAACCATCATAACTGTGTTTGCACCTTTTCCTCTTAAGCCGGGCTGTTGTTCAATAAGCTTTTCAGCATCTACGTTGTAGAATTTGATTTTCTTATTGATAATAGTTTCTTGCATATCACGAGTCAAATGAGAGAATGCTTCTTCTTTTGACCACGGGCTGTTAAGCAAGAATGTTCCGCCTTCTTTAATACCTTTCAACAAGTCATATCTGCCGATGTATGCATGTGCTGAGCAAGATACAAAGTCAGGTGCTGTGATAAGGTATGTTGATTTAATTTGTTTGTCGCCGAATCTTAAGTGAGAAACGGTTACACCAAATGATTTTTTAGAGTCATAAGCAAAGTATGCTTGAGCATCTTTGTTTGTATATTGACCGATAATTTTAATTGAGTTTTTGTTAGCACCAACGGTACCGTCTGAACCCAAGCCCCAGAACATACAGTTTGTAGTGCCTTCCGGTTCTGTTACGATGTGTTCTGTAACTTTCAATGATTTGTGAGTTACGTCGTCTTCGATACCAACTGTGAATCCGTGGAATCCGTTGTTTTCTGAGTGTTTGTAAATAGCGTAAACCATTGACGGTGTAAATTCTTTTGAAGATAAACCGTAACGTCCGCCGATTACTCTGATGTCTTTGTTTTCTAATGCTGCAACTACATCCATGTATAACGGTTCGCCGATTGAGCCGGGTTCTTTTGTTCTGTCAAGAACTGCTATACGTTTTGTTGTTTTCGGAAGTGCTGCGTTGAAACGTTTTGTATCAAACGGTCTGTAAAGTCTTACTTTAACCAAACCGTATTTAGTTCCGCGTTTTGCGTTCAAGTATTCGATTGTTTCTTCGATTGTTTCGCAGCCTGAACCGATTGCAACGATTACGTCAGTAGCATCAGGTGCACCGACATAATCAAACGGATGATATTGTCTGCCTGTAATTTTTGCAACTTTGTCCATATATTCTTGAACAATGTCAGGAACAGCGTCATAGTATTTGTTAACTGTTTCACGACCTTGGAAATATACGTCAGTGTTTTGAGCACCTACTTTACAAACCGGAGCTTCCGGTCTCATTGCTCTGTTACGGAATTCTTCAATGTATTTCGGTTCAACCAAGCTTGCAATGTCTTCGTAAGAGATTTCTTCAATTTTGTGTACTTCGTGAGAAGTTCTGAAACCGTCGAAGAATTGAAGGAACGGAACTTTTGCTTTGTAAGTTGACAAGTGAGCAACTAAAGCCATATCCATTTCTTCTTGAACAGAGTTTGCTGCTAACATTGCATAACCTGTGTTACGGCATCCCATAACGTCTGTATGGTCACCGAAAATTGCTAATGATTGAGCTGCTAAAGCACGTGCTGATACGTGGATTACGTGCGGAAGCATTTCACCTGCTGCTTTGTGCATTACAGGAATCATCAACAATAAACCTTGTGATGCTGTGTAAGTTGAAGTTAAAGCACCTGCGGCTAATGAGCCGTGAACTGCACCTGCTGCTCCTGCTTCGGATTGCATTTCTGCAACTCTTACTGTTTTGCCCCAGATGTTTTTCTTTCCTTGTGATGCCCATTCATCAATCCATTCTCCCATTGTAGAAGAAGGTGTAATCGGGTAGATTGCTGACACTTCGCTCAATGCATACGCAACATGCGCTGCGGCGTAATTGCCATCAACCGTTATTGTTTTTCCTGGCATAATTAAATAACCTCCTTATTGATTTACTATTACTTAATTACTAATTATACGCTCTTACCCTTAATCATAATACAAACATAACTTTTTAACAAAGAATAATCTTTGTAAATTATTGTTAAGTTTAACGTTGGTTTTTGAATATTAAGGTAAAATTTTATGTTCAGGTGTTTTATACGAATTAGAATTTTAAAAGGTTAGGAAGGATTGTCGATATGAATATTTTAGTTACCCCGAATTTTCAAATTGCAAATACAAACAATAACAATAAACAAAAATTTTTACCTTTGAGAAGCTTTAATATGCCAAAGTATAATAATACTTTGGTAAAGGATACCGTATCCTTTAGCGGAAAAACTTCGATTATTGGAAATGCTATTGAACAATCCTATCTTTCCAGAGTTGAAAAGTTTATTGACTATGCTAAAAATTTCCATAACGCTCTAAAAAATGCTTGTGACGAACTTGCGGATTTAGGCTTTACTTACGACGAAGTTTACAACAGCAAACACCCGATTAAATCTTTTGATTCGTACGTAGACAAATATGAAAGACAGGGATATGTGCAAGATACCGTCAGAGGAACGGTATACTGGACAGATCAGTCAAATATAGGCTCATTTAAAAAATTTCTGGAAGTTATGAAGGAAAAAGGTTATGAACCTGCTGTTATTAGAGTGCTGAATCAAAAAACAGGCAAGTTAGATAAACTTCCGGATTTGGAAATTAGGCAAAACGGGATTTCAAAAGAAGATTTAGCTCCGTTAGGGCCTTTTCTTCAGAAATCCGAAATCTCTAAACCCAGAAGCAGTACTTATGCAGATTATCAAATGAGATTTGTTCCTATAAGCAAAAAAGGCAAAAACGAAAACAAACAAACTCTTGAATTAATTATGCTTTACGGACCTCATTATGCTAAGGCCAAAGAATTAGAATCCAAATATGTATACAATATTGCACGTTCTTTTGACAAGCTTCACATTGACACAAAAACCAAATACGCTGAAAACACTCCGGGAAGAAGAATCTCTAACAATATCGACGTAATTAAAACAAGACTCCGTGAAGATATTTCTAAACCTTTATTTATGAATGCTTACAACGCTGATTTGAAAGTTAAAGGAGAAGAAAAACTTCCGATTGTAATCAGCAAAGTGCATGCTAAAATGCTTGACGGATACATGTCCGGTATCAGACAAAAAATCCCTATGTATTACAAGGAAATGAAACAAAAAATTCAGTCTGATGAATATATTATATCCTTAATAAAAAATTCAAGCGATTACGAAATTCGTGAAGACAAGACTATCACCCCTGAAGAAATAATTCGTTACAGAGAATTTTTCAAAGCAAGACTTGAAGTTATGGAAAGTGATGACATCTCTAATATTGCTAAAACTCAAGAAATGCTGAAAGAAACTCTTAGCAAATACGCCGAAAAATAATTAAACTTCTATAATCGCAACATTTTCAATATGATAAGTATGGCAGAACATATCAAAAGGCTGGATGCTCTTTACGCAGCAGCCTTTTTCACATAAATATTTCAAATCTCTTGCTAATGTCGCAGGATTGCAGCTTACATAAACTATCTCATCTTTTGTAAGCCTTAGAACTTCGTCCAGTGACTCTTGAGTGCAGCCCTTACGCGGCGGATCTATAATAGATACATCAAACTTTCTTTTTTCTTTTTTGAAAAATTCCGCAGCATCTCCGCTGTGAATTTCAACATTATTTACTTTATTCATAACTAAACTTTCTTCGGCTTTTTGACAGGATTGAGGATTTTCTTCAATTGTCACAACTTTATCCGAAACATCAGCCAAGCAAATTCCAAAAGTCGAAATTCCCGCATAAGCATCCATGACTAATGGAGAATTGTAATTATCTTTTATATAATTTCTGACATAAGCAAAAATATTCTCCGCACTTGCAGGGTTAATCTGGAAAAAAGTATCCGCCCCAATTTTGAAAACTTTATCAAGAAGCTTTTCTTCCACATAATCTGCACCAACCACGCATTCCGTCTTTCTTCCTAAAATAACATTCGTATTCTTTGTATTAAAATTCAAGCAAACGCCTGTTATCTCATCAAATTCATTATAAATTTCGGACGCAAAACTTTTGAAACGACTGTTTGTATTGCCAGAATTAACGACGAGTGCGACAAGAATTTTTCCGCTGTATTTCGAAACCCTGATTACAATATGCCTTAAATCTCCTGTATGAGTTTTTTCATCATACCCCGAAATTTCAAATTTCGAAGCGTTTTCTCGAATAAAATCAATAATTCTATCACAAATCTCAGGCTGAACGGGACAATATTTTATATTGACGATTTCATGCGACTGAGGCTTGTAATACCCTGCAAGAAGCCTCTTTGAAACCTTTGTCTGCGAAATCGGAAACTGGATTTTATGACGATAATTTTTAATTTCGGGACTTGGAACGGGGAGTGGAATTTCAACATCAAGCCCGCCTATTTTCCTGATTGAATCCTCTACAATCTGCCTTTTTATTTCCAGTTGATAATCATAATCAATCATTTGCAGCTGACATGCTCCGCAAGCCTTCAGCATCGGACAAAACGGTTTAACCCTGCGAGGTGAAGCCGTTATAACTTCTGCAACCTCTGCTTGGGCAAAACTTTTTTTAACTTTTGTTATTTTAATTTTGACTTCGTCTTCAGGGCAAACATTTTCAACAAAAACCACGCAACCGTCAATTCTGGCTATACCTGTCCCTAAATTTGATATCTTTTCTATTTTTACAATGTATTCTGAACCCAATTCCATAGTGGAATTATAACTTAAAAAGAGCTTCGGGTGCAATTAATATTTAACATATATGCATTCGATATTTTTTTAATAAAAAAGTTATTGACATAAAAAAATGTTTGTTCTAACATAAGAAACGTCGAAAGACACCCCAAAGAAATGAGGGCGTTTAGCTCAGTTGGTAGAGCGTCTCCCTTACAAGGAGAGGGTCAGAAGTTCGAGTCTTCTAACGCCCACCATAAAAAAGACCGCAAAAAAGCGGTCTTTTTTAGTGAAAAATAATAAATAAACATCAGAAAATGCTTAAAATCTGGGGCGTTAGCGCAGTTGGTAGCGCGTGACACTGGCAGTGTCGAGGTCAGGGGTTCGAATCCCCTACGCTCCATAATTTATTTTTAAACCAAATATCTGAGTTTTACCAATTTGTAATTTGCATCTTCAGTTATAATATCTCTTGTATCAAGGCACTCAAATCGTGAACTTCGAGGAAAAACAACATCACCGGCTCTGGAAATTCTTGAACCTTTCGGAACCTCTATATCATACAAAATGCCTTTATTGTTTGCCAGAAAATTTTTTGAATAAGCCTCTGTTTCAGCGGCATAAGCATATTCTCTCATCATAATTACATCACCTTTTTTAACCTTCAAAGCCTTTTGGTAAAGCGGATATTCCGAAAAAAATTCCGGTTTTTCACCTATACATCTATAAACATGCATATCTTCTTCAGTCGGAACAAGCCGCCTAAAATCAAAATCGGTTTTTGTAATTATTTGACGAGGTGTAAGCCCGACTTGAGGCTGAATTTCATTAATTGTTTTAGGATAAGGAGATTTTATAAGATGATGGTTTATTGAATGCAAATACTCGCTTAATTCAACAGATTTCCGCCCGTTAGAATTTAATCGGCCTGATTCTTCTGCCATTTTCCAATATTTATGACAAAAAAGTTCTTCTGAGGGTAAAGACTTTAATACCCTTTGAGTTTTTCTTGTTTTCCATGCTATTTTTCCTACAATAGCGCTGCCGAATTTAAACAAACTTTTTATCATTAAAAATTTCCCCATTAAACCTATATATAATAAGTATTTTTCTCCGGAGAAATTGCCTTTTTATAAATTAAACATAAGCATATTTAGCTTCAGAAATGGCTGTATAAGGACGTCCGATACAATAATATTCAAATCCTCTTTGAATTATTCGTTCAGGTTCATATTGATTACGTCCGTCAAAAATTATTGGAGATTTCATTAACTCTTTAACCCGTTCTAAATCAGGACGTCTAAACTCATTCCACTCTGTTAATAAAATCATTGCATTCGCATTTTCAAGAGCATCGTATGAATTTTTAGCATAATAAATTTTTCCGCCCCAAATATTATAAGCCGTTTCCATTGCTTTTGGATCAAATACCCTTATCTTTGCACCTCTTTTAAGAAGTTCATCTATTATAGTAATAGAAGGAGCCATTCTCATATCATTGGTTTTGGGTTTAAAAGCAAGCCCCCAGACTGCAAAAGTTTTCCCGCTCAAATCCGTACCGAAACGAGTTAAAATTTTATTTAAAAACAAGGTTCTCTGCTCTTTATTAATCTCATTGATTGCGTGCAAAATTCTATGTTCGCAACCGTTATCAACAGCAGTTTTAAGAAGAGCTTTTATATCTTTCGGAAAGCAGCTTCCGCCATAACCGATACCGGGGAAGAAAAACTGTGTACCGATACGTTTATCAGAGCACATGCCATTTCTAACCATTTCAGCGTCAGCACCTACCTTTTCGCAAATATTAGCCATTTCATTTGCGAAAGATATCTTTAATGCCAAAAAAGAATTCGCAGCATACTTGGTCATTTCTGCAGACCTCACATCCATAATTACAAACCTGCTTGCAGTTCTGAAAAATGATGCATAAAGTTCCTGCATTACAGCCGTAGCCTTTGGAGAATTTGAACCGATTACGATTCTGTCAGGCTTCAAAAAATCTTCGACAGCGGCACCTTGTTTTAAAAACTCAGGATTAGAAACGACATCAAAATCGCCCGAATAATATTTTTTTATAATTTCTGCAACTTTATCAGCCGTCCCGACCGGCACCGTTGACTTATTCACAATAACCTTATATCCGTTAATAGCTTTTCCGACACTTTCAGCGGCTGCAAAAACACATTCAAGATCTACAGAGCCGTCTTCATTTTGAGGAGTTCCAACCGCTATAAAACAAACTTGTGATTTTTCTACGGAAGTTTTTACATCAGTTGTAAATATTAACCTGTGATCCAATACATTTGATTTTATAAGCTCCTCAAGCCCAGGTTCATATATAGGAACAATGCCTTTATTTAACTGTTCTATCTTAAAAGCGTCAGTATCAACGCATATAACATCGTTTCCCATATCGGCAAGACAAGTACCTGCAACTAACCCTACATATCCTGTCCCTATTACACAAATTTGCATTTAAGAAACTCCTATTTCTTAATTAGTCATATATCTGCCTAAATATTACTAAAAAAATATTTTTTGTAAATCAGCTATCTTTATGCAATAATTTATGAAAAAGGGGTATGTAATGGAATATAAACTTAAAGACACCACGTCAAAAGACGCTTTTAATTACGGTTATTTATTAAAAAGGATTTATCCTTATATAAAACCGGTCATGGGAAGAGCTTTATTAAACCTTTTAATTGCAATTCCACTTGGTTTGTTAGACGGTGTAATGGCGTTAGCCCTAAAACCTTATATGGATTTTGTTGTTAACGGAACCCCCGATCAGACTTGGTCTTTTCTTGGTAAAACAATTTACATACAAACATTTCTTGCTGCAATAATTCCTTTCGGCATTGTTGCTTTTGCCCTTTTTCAAGGTGTCTTAAAATACGCCAGCAACTATTTAACCGATTGGACTGGAAATAAAATTTCAAATTCACTAAAAGTTGCATTATTTAAAAAATTAACAGGACTTGACCCGCAGTTTTATGATGTAAATTCATCAGGTCTTGTTCTTCAAAGATTTCTTACTGATCCTGAAACTGCTTCCAAATCAATAATTGAGACTTTAAAATCTTTTATTGCAAACATCTTCGGGCTTGTAGGGCTTGTTGCCGTGCTTTTATACACTTCCTGGAAACTTGCAATTATCGGGGTTACGGTTATGGCTATTGCAATAACCCCTGTTGTATTTATCAGAAAAAAAATTAAAAAAGTTTCAAACGCAACTATGATTGTCGGCGGAAATATGACAACAAACTTCAACGAAACTTTTGCCGGAAACAAAATCATTGCAGCATACAATCTTCAAGAGATGCAGAATGAGAAATTTGAAGGTCAAATTCATCAACAATTCGACCTTGCAATGTCACTAAGTAAAAGAGTCGGATGGATGTCACCGATTATGTATTCGGTTTGTTCGATCGGAATCGCTCTTGTAATGGCTTACGGAAACCACCTGATTCTCACAGGGCAACTTTCAGCAGGAAGCTTTGCATCTTTTGTAACCTCACTTCTGCTTCTCTATAAACCGACAAAAACTTTAGGCAACAGCCTTACTTCACTTCAAACAACCTTCGTTGCAATGAGCAGAACGTTTGAACTGTTTGACCTTGTGCCGCAAATTACATCCCCCGAAAAGCCTTATGCTATGCACAATCTTGAAAAAACTATCGAATTTAAAAACGTATATTTCGAATACGAAAAAGATAAACCTGTATTAAAAAACTTTAATCTTTCCGTAAACAAAAATGAAACAATAGCACTTGTCGGAAACTCCGGCGGAGGGAAAAGTACGGTTGTAAGCTTACTTCCAAGATTTTATGACGTAACTTCGGGGACTGTTCAATTTGACGGAATTGATATCAGAAATTTCGACTTAAAATCTCTTAGAGATAATATTTCATTTGTATTTCAGGATAATTTTCTGTTTTCAGGCACGATAAAAGATAACATTATGATGGGAAATGAAGGTGCAACAGAAGAAGAACTTGAAAAAGCTATTGAGATGGCACATTTAGACGAATTTATAGATGCGCTTAAAGACGGCTTAGACACTATTGTAGGTGAAAGAGGAACGACACTTTCAGGCGGACAGCGACAAAGAGTTGCAATTGCAAGAGCAATTCTTAAAAACGCACCAATTGTTATCTTAGATGAAGCAACTTCAGCCCTTGACAACAAATCGGAAGCTATCGTTCAAAGAGCCTTGGATAACCTTATTAAAGATAAAACCGTCTTTGTAATTGCTCACAGACTGTCAACAATCAAAAACGCAGACAGGATTGCGGTTATTAACGACGGAGAACTTGCGGAATTAGGTTCACACGATCAGTTAATGATGCTGCCCGACGGACTTTACAGAAAATTATACGAAATGCAGTTTAAAAACCAACAGGAAACAGCCGCTGTTTAAAAAGGAGAGAAATTTATGACAATTGAAGTTAAACCGCTTAATGCACTTGTTTATAACCAACAAAAAGTCGACATGAAAGACGTTATAGCCCCTCCTTATGATGTAATAAGCAGCAAATACAGGGACGAGCTTTACGAAAGAAACCCCTACAATATAACCCGTCTTATTTTATCAAATGCCGAAAACCCTTATGAAGATGCAGCTAACAGTTTTCATAAATGGATTAATGACGAAATTCTTATTAAGAACGAAAAACCTGTTATCCTTTACCTTGTGCAAAAATACAAGCTTAACGGAAAAGAAATCACCCGAAAAGGCTTTATTGCAAGAAACAAAATCGAAGATTTTTCGACCAAAAACATTCTGCCTCACGAATTTACAATGAGCGGGCCAAAGGAAGACAGACTAAAACTCACAAAGGCTTGCAAAGCTAATTTTTCACAGATTTTCATGGTTTATTCAGATCCGGAAAAGAAAATTGAAAATGCTGTTGATCTTACTTCAATCCCGTTCATTGACGTTACTGACGACAACGGCGTAAGAAATATAGTTTGGAAAATAGAAGACGAACCGACTATAAAGTTAATTGAAGATGTTTTAAAAGACAAAACCCTTTTAATCGCAGACGGCCACCACAGATATGAAACCGCTATGAATTACAGGAATTTTCTTGGCGAAACAGCCGGGGAAGCTAATTATGTAATGAGTTATTTCACGAATATGGATGACGATTTGCTGATATATCCGACTCACAGGATTATAACAAAATGGATTGAGCCTTACGTCCTTCTTGAAACAGTTAAAAAATATTTTGATGTTAAGGATTACACCTTCACAGGCGCAAATAAAGCCGAAGTAAAAAAAGAATTTTTATCGGCAATAGAAAAATCAGCAGAAGAAAAAATCTCAATGGGATTGTATATGAAAAACGTCAATAAATTCTACCTTTTAACTCTAAGAGAAAACGTTGACGAAATTTTAGACGAATACAAAGTGCCGGAGGTATTAAAAAATCTTGATTTGACGGTTCTTCATAAGGTTATTATCACAAAAGAGCTTGGTTTTACGGAAGAAGAACAGATGGCTCAAGACGGAATTAAATACATCAAGGTTGAAAATGAAGCCTTCGATATGATTGATATGGGAAGAGCAGAAGCTTCATTCATTATGGCTTATCCCAAAATCGAAGATATTAAAAGGATTTCATCTGCCGGATACAGGATGCCGCAAAAATCAACTTACTTTTACCCAAAACTTTTGTCGGGAATTGTAATAAATCCGTTACAAAATTAACTTTTAATTAAAAATTAAGCAATTATTCCTTAATTAAATACTTTATATATATAAGAGGAAATTAAGGGAATATTATTTTGGCGTTTGAATTTTTACATTTCAAGAATTTAAATACTTTTGGCGGTTTAAGACCGTTTGGCGGATTTCAAAGCTTTTGTCCGATGAGCTTTTGCATGCCGGCATTTTTCAGGATGCCTCAATTCACGCCAATTTCACTATTTTCATTCAATCTGTTCACCCCAACCCTGCCGATCTTTACGGCACCGCTATTTAATACGAACATTTTTACACCATTTAACAATAAAACAACAGAAGCATATTTAAACAATTTTAAACTGACAGATATTCCGCTTGACGGATTTAAGCCGGTAAATTATGCCATTCCTCCAATGAACTTCAATTCAGCTATATACAATACTTCTCTGTTTACATTTAACAAAGCCGGAAGCGCCTCTAAAAAATACACATCAACAAAATATCCGGCGCCAAGCACAACGACATCTATTGAAGAAGTAAATAAAATTTATAACAAAGAAAAAGGTAAAAAACTTGCAGAAGTGACAATTGCCGGACTTAAAAAGGCCGAATCCGGATATTGTGCAAGGGCAGTTAAAACAGGCATAAAAGTTGCTGGACTGGGTGCTTATGAACCCGGTCATGCAAGTGAAATGCCTCGTATTTTAAGCACGAACAGCAATTTTAAAGAAGTTAAAGTAGCAGCTACAGATTTAGACAAACTTCCAGCAGGATGCGTTCTGTGCTATGAACCTGGGGATTGCGGGTACAGCGCTGAAAACGGCCACACAGAAACTACTGACGGTAACGGAAATGCTTATAGCTTCTTTGTAAACAGAAATATTAAAAAATCTGACAAAGTTAGAGTATTCGTCCCCGTTTAGGATCCAAGTGTTTGTATTCATTAAGCAGATATGAAATTCTTACCTTTAATTCGCTTATAGTTCCGTCATTTTCAAGACAATCGTCACATAAAAGCAGCTTATCCACCTGCGGCATTTGAGCGCTTATACGGGTTGAAGCATATTCCTCGGTATACCCGTCACGTTTAAGCAATCTTTTATATCTATATTTATCCTCTGAAAACACAAGGATAACTTTATCAAACATACTCTGCATTTCAGCTTCGTAAAGCTGCGGCACTGATACAAAGACTACCGTTTCATCTTTATGTGCTTCAAAAAACTCATATATCTTTAATCTTACAAACGGATGAATTATTGCTTCAAGTTTTTTAAGCATCTTTGAATCATGGAAAACTATCTTGCCTAACATTGGTCTACTAATATTTCCTTCTTCATCTGTGATATCAAACCCTTTAAATGCTTTTAAAACTTCTTGTTTAACATCAATAAATTCAGCACCTTTAAAATCAGGAATCGCATCCCTCTTACCTGCAAGAAGGTCATGCGAAATATCATCAGTATTCAAAGCTGAATACCCCCATGATTTTATAATTTTTTCTACTGTTGATTTTCCTGCTGCAATATTTCCTGTAATAGCTACCTTAATCATTGTTTTTTATCCTGTTTAACAAATTTTTCAATTCTTTAATCTGGGCGGGTTTAATAGGTTTAAACTCTCCACGCTTTAACCCATCCAAGTTTATTATACCATGCCTGACGCGCTTTAAAGTTTTAACTTCATAGCCGAAATATTCAAACATTTTTCTTATTTGCCTGTTCAAGCCTTGATAAAGTATAATTTGCATCAAAGTATGTTTTTTATCAGCTTCTAAAACCGAAATATCAGCATAAGCTTTTTTCCCCGGTTCAATCTCAATTCCTGCCGCCATTTGTTCAAGTTCATGAGGGTGTACCTGCGAATTCACGGACACAAGGTACTCTTTGGGAATTTTTACTGACGGATGCGTAAGTTCATTAATTAAATCTCCGTCATTTGTCAATATTAAAAGCCCGGTTGAATCCTTATCCAATCTTCCGACGGGTTTAAGATGGTACAAACTTTCAGGCAGCAAATCATAAATTGTTTTTCTTCCCTTTTCGTCATCAGCAGTCGTTATATAACCTGCCGGCTTATAAAATCTGTAATATTCAAGCTTCACTGGGCGAATAAGCTTTTGATTAACAACAACTTTATCCTTATCCGATACAAGAAAACCTAATTCGGTGATTTTTTTACCGTTCACAAAGACAACGCCGCTTTCAATAAGTTCATCGGCCTTACGTCTGGAACAAATCCCGGCAGAAGCTATAAACTTATTTAGACGGTAAGAGGGCATTCAACCTCCTTTTTAAATACCTCAGCAAGTATTGAAGGCATTCTTCTGTAAAGTTTTCCGTTATTGTTTATCGCAACAACTTCCACTTCCGCTTCCACAAACGGCTTCAATGTTTTCTCCGATCTGATTGTCTGAGCAAAAGTAACCGATAATCCGCTAAAACTTTTAATATAAGTTTCAATAATCAACCCGTCATCAAGTTTTGCAGAAGATTTATACTTAATACTCAGATTAACAACAGGCAAAACAATATCCTGCGCCTCAAGCTCAGTCATATTATGCCCCATCATCTGACACCACTCTACACGTCCCATCTCAAGCCATCTTAAGTATGACCCGTGCCAGACAACACCGTAAGAATCAGTGTCTGAATAATACACCTTCTGTTTTAAGACATTACAACTCTGTTTCATAAGAGGATTTTAACATAATTTGCAGAATAATAAAAATAAATTAATAATTTGAAATAATTAAATTATGTAAAAAAGATTAAAAAATTAGCAATTTTAGATTTTTACTGCTTTTATAGAGGTGTGTTCACAGATAATATAAAAACTCGAAATATTTCAGGACAATATTACATAACCACCCCTCAAATTCAAAGGGGATATTATGCTGAGCCAAAACCTGAACCTCTTATACCGGAGGATGCAAAACCTTTAATAACCTTCGGGATTTTACAGACCTTAACCGTACTTTTGCAAAAAGCTTCAAAATGGTGCGGGAATAAGCTTATGCAGGGGAAAGAGTTTACAACCCCTAAAAACATAGAAAAAGCAGCAGAACACATGCTTTCTTCAAACAATTTGAAAGATAAGATTAATGTAGAATACATAACAACAAGCAACGCAAGACAAATAGCCGGAAAATACGGACAAAATAACGCTGAATTTCTGAAAATACTAACCCCTGTTGCGAACGGAGAAAATGCATTTTATGCAGATAGCTTAAAGCTTGCAGTTGCGCCGAAGTCAAAACCCTCGCTTATACTCCACGAGCTCGGGCATGCTGTTAATGCAAACAAAGGCAAAGTTCTTAAATTCTTACAGAAATCAAAATCCAAAATTGCCAACCTGACTCCCGCACTTTTGCTGCTAAACTCTATTGCGCCAAAAGAAAAAGGGAAGAAAACTTTTTTGGAAAAATATGCAGGACTAATCGGTTTTGGCGCATTTTTACCGACGATTATTGAAGAAGGTATAGCTTCCGTAAGAGGAATTAAAGCTGCTAAAAAAATTCAGCAAACAGTAGACAAAACAATTAAACTGGCTCCGCTAAAACGCAATTATTTCTTTGCTTGGATGACGTATTTAATAGCAGGCTTAATCTTCGGAACCGGTGTGCATTTAAATATGATGGATTTTCGCAACAAATAAGATTTGACTTAAAATAATTTTTATCGTAGACTTGGTATGACCGGCGGGTCACAATTGAAAATATCGGGATGTAGCACTCTGCCGAACAAACGATTGAGTATCGTTTGTGAGAGGACTTGGTAGCGTAAGCGGACAAGGTGCATTGTCTTGATAAAACTTCAAAATTAAATATCGGGATGTAGCGCAGCTTGGTAGCGTACCTCGCTTGGGACGAGGGGGTCGCAGGTTCAAATCCTGTCATCCCGACCATTAACTTTTAAGGCATTAGTATTTTCTAATGCCTTTTTTATATTTCAGTAATGTATATTAATTAATACTCAGTAATCTTTGACAGTTTCTTTTTTTGTATTAAGATTAGATATATACATTTAGATATTATGAGGATTAGGGAAAGTGGATTTTACAACTTGGACCATTGAAGCATTAAAGATGCTTGCACAATTTGTCGGAAGCTATGGAATAGCAATTATTATTTTAACGATTATAGTAAGAATGTTCTTATGGCCATTGAACGTTTCACAGCAGAGATCAATGCGTCAAATGCAGACATTGCAACCCAAACTTAAGGCTATACAGGAACGCTACAAGAGCGATCCGCAAAAGATGCAGATGAAACTTATGGAAATCTATAAAGAACATAACGTCAACCCTATGGGCGGGTGTTTACCATTATTTGTACAAATGCCGGTATTTATCCTATTGTATTCAGCATTAATGAGTCCTCAGTTCATTCAAATGGCGGGTGATTCCAGTTTTCTATTTATAAACAGCTTGGCAACGACACTTAGAGCCACAGCAGGAATTTCGAATGACGGAATTATGGGTACTTCAAAGTACGACACATTTATCTTAGGTAAAACCGCGACTGTGTACTTACCAAACGAAACTCTTAAGAATGTAAAAGTTGAAAAACCTAATAAAGCTTTAGAAATTCAAGGAGAATTAAATCCCGGAGAAGACATTGATTTTAAAGTAAGTCTCGATCAATTAGATTTAAAATTCAGCCAACTTGATATGATTGAAAAAGCTGACCTTGATATTACAGATATGAACACGAAAGAAACAGAACGTGTAACTTTCGTTCGTCAGGGCGGACTTTTAATTGCATCACTACCTTCAAAGGCAGTTGAAAGATCTTTCCACTGGGATGTTCTTTTGTTAATGTTATTGTTCGGTCTAACAATGTGGCTATCACAGAAGTATATGATGGCACAAAACAAAAACAACATGCCTGAAGATCCAACCCAACAGGCAATTCAAAAGTCAATGGGAACATTTATGCCGATAATGATTATGGCAACATTTGTTATCATCCCGATACCTGCTGGTGTTTTTATCTATCTGATTGTATCAAACGTTATACAGATATTGCAGACAGTTATTGTAAATAAACAAATGGATGCAGAAGAAACGGCTAAGAAAGTTCAGGCATCAGACGGTTCCAAAGTTATAGAAGCAGAGCTTGTTGACGAAAATATAAATAAAAGTAAGTCATTAGTTGACAACATGAAAAACATGTTCAAAAAAAAGGAGCTGTAGATAGTGAAAGTTCCAAAAACCGCATACACCAAAACACAAAAATTGGTAAAGGGCATTGATTATGCCGTGAAAAACAGAAAAGGCACAATAAACCATTTAAAAGCACAATGCGGGAAAGAAACTCTGGATGAGTTTTTAGCTAACGGATATATTAACAACAAAACGAACAGCAAAAACAACACTGAATATTTCAAAGTTACCAAGAAGGGTGATGATTATTACAAAAAGCTTTTTGGCATTTACGAATATTACAAAACACGTGTTTTGGGAATTATTGAAAAAGTAATGGGAAAAATTTAGAATGTTTTTGTCGGAATTTGATTACAATTTACCGGAAAATCTAATCGCACAGCTTCCGGCGGACAAGCGGGAAAACTCAAAAATGATGGTGCTTGAAAAAGATACCCAATCAATTCAGCACAAGCACTTTTACGATATAGTTGATTTAATCGACGAAAATTCAATTTTGGTGCTTAATAACACCAAAGTCATGCCTGCCCGTCTATACGGAATGAAAGAAGAAACCGGAGCAAAAATTGAAGTTTTTCTTCTAAAACAACTTGAAGGTAAAACTTGGGAAACATTAATTAAGCCTTCCAAAAGGGTTAAAGAAGGGACGATTATCAAAATCAGCGATGAATTATCCGCAAAAGCAATTGAGAAAACGGAAGAAGACGGCGGATGGATTGTTGAACTGATTTATGAGGGGAATATATTAGAGGTATTGCACAGAAACGGCAACATTCCTCTTCCGCCATATATTGAGAGAAAACTGGCAAATGAAGACATAAAAAAGCTTGATTTTGAACGCTACCAGACAGTTTACGCAAAAGATGAAGGTTCTGTTGCGGCTCCGACTGCGGGATTACATTTTACAAAAGAGATTTTGCAGAAGCTTCAGGATAAAGGAGTTGAGATAGCTTATGTTACTTTAAATGTCGGACTTGGCACATTCAGACCGGTAAAATGCGAAAACATTTTAGAGCATAAAATGCATTCTGAAACCTTTGAAATATCCGAAGAAACAGCAAGAAAAATCAATGAAGCAAAAACAAAGGGTAAAAAGCTTGTAGCCGTCGGCACAACAACCGTCAGAACCTTAGAAACCGCCTATCAAAAATACGGCTGTATAAAAGCCTGCCACGATCATTCGGAATTATTCATATACCCGCCTTACGAGTTTAAGGTTATTGATGAATTGATTACTAACTTTCACCTGCCGAAATCAACCCTTCTGATGCTGGTATCCGCACTTGCAGGTAAGAATTTTATTTTCAAAGCCTATGATGAAGCAGTAAAAAACAATTACAGATTTTTCTCATATGGTGATTGCATGTATATAAAATAATCGTTTAGCCTAAATCAAAATCGTTGAGTGCAAATTTACCTTCCTGCATCCATTTATAAATTCTGTCAAGGTAATCTATTTGATCTTTTACCGTCATATTTTTGCCTATTTCTTGTAAAACTTTAACTTGTTCTATTAACTTATTTTGATCGACTTCTATTTTTCCGTTTAAGGTTTCTTTAACGTATTTTAAAGCTTTAATACCTTCAGGTTTTGACATCCCGATTGATATATCTGATAAGATGTCAAAGGTATTTTCGTTGTAAAAGTTAGTGATTGGTTCTGATTTATTCTTTTCAATATAACTTTCCATTAGTCTTTTTATTTTACCAAATCTTTCTCCTGCAATATCAGGTAAGATGTACTCATCTTCACCGTAATGTTTTAATAGCTTCTTTTGATATTGATAAGCGGATTTTTCAAGCTCATTGTTACAATATTTGTTAAATCTGCAAAATTGAGCGTAAACAGAGTTTGCTCTTGTGCCTCCTGTTGTGTCATAGCTATAATTTTCAATTGCATCCAGATATTTTTTTGCATCAAAGCCTGAAATATCAGCATCTTCGCTCAATTTAAGCCAAAAGTTTCTATCAAAAGATTTACCAACGTTGTCCCCAAACTTTAGACGTCCTTTTAATAGTGCCTTTTCAGCTTCATCAATTCCTGCAGCTTTGACTGTTTTTGCAAATTTGTCAAGATGATCAATTTCATGCCTAATTGCAGCGATAAGTTGTTTTGTAGAAAGTGTTTTTTCGTTGCTTACAGATAGAGTACCATCAAAAAAATCTACAGCTAAATCCATGTTCCCTGTGAAATTGCCTTCTTTAACTAATTCAGGGTGTCTGTACCCTAAAGCTTTAAGAAACGCGTCTTTTATTTGCATAGCCTTTTCTTTTTGAGTCCCTTTTACATTTAAAAGATTATCCAGAAGCTCTGGTGATAGAGTAGGATCTTTTGTAAAAGAGCAGGTATCACCTTTTAAAGGTGCAGCCAGCTTTAATCCGTCAATTTTTAAACTTTTTAGACTCTGTGGTTTTGTAACTAAAACAGATTCTTTTCCGCAAGTCTTTAAAAAATTCGCAGTACGTTTTGCAATATTTATTGTAAAATCTACTTTTCCCATATGTTTTTCCCCTTGATAAATATATAAAGTATTTTGTTTTGAGAAAATTGCTATTAAATTTAAAGTTTTGACATTTTTATAAAAATCATTAATTCAAATAGAGGATAACAAAACGGGTTATAGTATATAGAATAATAAGTGATGTCGGATAAGGCATGATTTTTCGACAAAAGACAAGGGGACGAAAATTATGTTTTCGGAAATGATACAGGGATTATTAAATTCAGGCGGAAAGACGCAAGCTATGCAAAGATACGCACAGCTTCAAAATCGTGTTGCAAACTTTCGAAATCAAATTAACGGACCTGAAATGCCGCAGAATGCGAATCCGATTGATACTCTCTACCCCTCAAACAAAACAAATGTTCAGTCATTTGAGAATGTTTTAAAAGCCTCAACGACAGATTTTGGCACACTTCTTCGCGGCCCTCAGATGATGAATGTAAATGCAAACATTATAAAAAACCAGACACCTGTTCAGTCTTTGAATTCGGCATTAGAAGAATTACAAAACTCCAAAAAAGTTAATGAAATACAAGTTCCGCAACTTAATATAGATAAAACCTCCGCCAATAAAAGCCAGATATTAAGTATGATAAGCCAAATAGCTGATAAACACGGAATAGATGAGGATTTAATAAAAGCTGTAATCAAGCAGGAATCCGGCTTTAACACAAGAGCAAAATCAAAAGCAGGAGCAATGGGGCTTATGCAATTAATGCCCGCAACAGCGGCAAGCCTTGGTGTAAAAGATCCTTTTAATCCTGTTCAAAATGTCGAAGGCGGCACAAAATATTTAAAATCCATGCTTGACAAATATAACGGAAACATAATTTTAGCACTTGCAGCATATAACGCAGGCCCGGGAGCCGTCGACAAATATGACGGAGTTCCGCCTTATAAAGAAACTCAAAATTACATAAGAAATATATTAGCCAATTATTTAGAATAAATTAAAATTTTTGCATTAATTATTTTTTCTGTTACAATAGCCATAGCTGTTACTTGTAACAAAGGAAAGGTTGTTAATGAGATTTTCATCATCTTTTAAAGTAGGGCTTCTGACGCTAATAGCGCTTGTGCTTTTGGTCGGTGTAGTGTTGAAAGTAAAAGGAAGAGCTTTAACATCTGCAAAACGAATAGAGATAACTTTTAAAGATGTAAACGGCATGCGCCCAGGAGCAGGCGTTCAGATGATGGGGCTGAAAGTCGGCCAGGTTGAAGAAATTAAGCCTGTAATTGAAAATGAAAACAGCCATGTTGATGTAAAATTTGTAATAACAGAACCCGGAATTGAAATTCCTCAGGCTTCAGTTTTTTCAATTCAGCAATCAGGTTTAATCGGAGAACTTTTCTTAGAAATTACTCCTCCAAGAACCCGCACAATTTATATTCCGGTAGAAAATAAAAATGTTCTTTATAAAGATGATCCTGTTCAAATGCAGCTTGATGACAAAATTTATGATGTAGGCAAAATTAAAAATATTGAAATAATTTCAAAAGAAGTTTTACCTTACAACATAAAAGACGTAATAAAAACGAATAATGCCTACAAGATTGATTATATTGTGAACCTTCCTGGTCTAATCCTGCCTGAGTTTTTAAAAGGAAAAGCAATCTCAACAAACGGGAAGAAAACACTTTTAATTTCAACTCTTGATGACGTAATTCTTCCATATCCGACTCAAACTTCGCCTTATACGGTAATTGAGCCGATGAGAATTTCAGACTTTATGGAATGGCAGTACAAAGCTGCGGAATCATTAACCGAAACCAACCAAAAGGTTAATATGCTTTTATCCGATGAAGTTATTGCGGAATTAAAAAATTCTGTATCAAATATAAACTCATTAACAGCACAAACAGCACAAACAATGAGCAAGATAGATGCACTTGTAGAATCATCAAAGGATGATATTAATACATTAATGGCGATGCTGGATCAGACTTCCAAAGACTTCAACAAACTGTCGGAGAATATAAATACAATAATCGGCGATCCTGATTTTAAAACAACGATGCTTTCAACGGCAGATTCGCTGGACAAACTTGCGCAGAATATAAATAAAATTATCGGCGATGATGAACAAGCAGCCCAGATGGCGGCAGACATAAGAGAAATTACCCATAATGCTAATGAAATAAGCACTTATATAAATGAAATAACTCAGGATGAACAGCTTAAAAAAGATTTGACAAGCGCTGTTTCAAACGCAAACAAAGCAATGATAAACCTGAACACAGCACTTTCAACAGTAAATCAGGTTACACCTGAAAAGAAAACAGAATTGCAGACAATTATAGAGGATACAAAAGTTACGACCTGCAATTTAAGAAAATTCTCAGAAAAACTAAACAAAAGATTTTTACTCTGGAGATTAATGTTCTAAACAAAAAAAAAATGAAAGGATTTAAAACAATGCAAATTACCCCGATTAACAAAACGAATTTCAACGGCTACGGATATTCAGATATGCAGAAGCTTGCAAAGTATGCACTTGAAAGACAAAAAGGCTCAATGTATGATTTAAATAAAAAATTTGCGCCTGATTTAATCAAAACATTTTCTGATTGCGGACATATTCACATAGATCAGGCACTTCAGAACTGGCAGGCAGATAAATTTCTGAAAGAAATGCCGCCGATATCTGAACCCAAAAGATTCGGAAAATTATTTTCATATAACAAAACTTTTTACAAAAAGTAATTAAAAGAAAGATGAATCGCTAATGAATTTAGCATCAAAAATAACAAAAATTCATTATGATAAAAACGCAAAGGGCATTTTGTTTAGGATGCTTGAATTTTGTTCGCTTTTTTACGGACTTGCAAGCCGATTAAAAAATTATTTGTATGACAATAATATAATAAAACCCAAAACCGTTGCGGCTTATGTAGTTTCGGTCGGCAACGTAACGACAGGCGGAGTCGGCAAGACACCTGTAGTATCTAAAATAGCAAAATATTTTATATCTAAAGGCGAAAAAACAGCGATTATATCAAGAGGTTACGGCGGAGAACTTCCGAACAAACAAATCAACGTAATTTCAGACGGGCAAAAGATTTTTTACAATGCCCGCCTTGCAGGAGATGAACCTTACTGGCTTGCGCAAAACACAATCGGTGCGGTTGTCATAACCTCCAAAAACAGAGCAGAGGCTGCAAAATTTGCAATAGAAAAATACGGTGTCACAAAGATTGTATTGGATGACGGATTTCAGCACAGAAAATTTAAACGTGATTTGGATATAGTGCTTGTCGACAGTGAAAAGCTTTACGGAAACGAGCATTTACTTCCCGCAGGCCCTCTAAGAGAGGGTAAAGAAGCCTTCAACCGTATTAACAGAATGGTGATTGTAAGCAAAAACACAGACCACACAAAGGCCGAAAAGTTAGCGAAAATTACTTCTAAAAAAATGAATCTGCCGACGATTTTATGTAAAACAGAACCCGATTACGTCTACAACATAAAAACAGGCGAAATTCTAAAAGATGACACCGAGGCAACCGCCGTTTCAGCAATAGGTCAGCCGGAGCAGTTTTACAAATTCTTAGGCAATTACAGAATCACAAACACCAAAACTTTTGATGACCACCATCAATATGAAGCCGCAGATCTTCCCGAAGGCACAATAATCACAACAGAAAAAGATGCTGTTAAAATGAAAAATTTTGACCGAGATGATATCTATGCCTTGAAATTAAGAACGGATATTGATGTTGAGGAACTTTTAAATGCACAAATTAAAACAAAATTCGGCAACTGATATTGATATAGATGAAATTGTAGAAAGATTAAAGCAAGCCAAACAGCCCAGAAGCGAGTTTGTAAATTTAATGGAAAGCTTTAACGATCCGTATCTTGTTTTAATTGCCTGTATATTAAGCCTAAGAACCAACGACAAAACCACCTATCCTGCAACATTAAGAATGCTTGAACTGGGAAGAACTCCTGAAGACTTTGCAAAGTGTGATGTTAAGAAATTAGAAAAAGCGATTTATCCCGTAGGCTTTTACGCAAACAAAGCCAAACAGATTGTCGAGCTTTCAAAAGAACTTGTTGAAAAATACACTTCCAAAGTTCCGGAATCAATAGAAGAAATGACAAAATTCAACGGTGTCGGCAGAAAGACTGCAAATCTTGTAATGAGCCAAGGGTTTCGCAAACCCGCAATCTGTGTAGATGTTCATGTTCACAGGATTTTCAACCGCTTAGGCTATATAAAAACGAAAAATCCCGAAGAAACCGAATTTGCATTAAGAGAAAAACTTCCTCAAAAACACTGGCTAGACATAAATACCCTTCTTGTAACTCACGGACAAAATGTTTGTAAACCGATTAACCCCAAATGCGAAATTTGTCCGATTAAAGATTATTGTAAAAAGATTATTTAAAAAATTGACATAACAAAACCCCCTGCGCTATCATTAACAGAAAAAGTAAAGGGGATATTATGACTGCAATAGCGATAATTTTATTAATAGTATGGCTTTTTGTAATTCAAAGCAAATTAAATGAGCTTTCAGACTCAATTAAATCATTGAAAGAAAACTTTTTAAAAGACAAGATTTTACCTAAAAAAGCTGACAATCTGGCAGAACCGGAAGTTGCATTACAAAAGATTGACTACGAGGAATCCGAAAAATTATCTGAACCCGAGTCAATAAGTGATATTCCCGATGATTATTTCTTCAAAGAAAAAAATAACAGCAAGCCCGCAGAAACATCAGCGCAGATTTTGCCAAAAGAAAAGAAACCGACAACATTTGAAAATCTGTTTTTGGGAAACATTTTCAACAAAATCGGAGCGCTTGCAATCCTTATCGGGCTTGTAATTCTTATCAAACTTGTTTTGCCGTATTTTGTATTTACAGCTGAATTAAAAATAATCCTTGGATACTTGGCCGGATTCGGGATGATAATAGGTGCATTGAAGCTTAATTCAAAAGCCAATCAGAAAAGTTTTTCGGAAGTTCTTTTAGGAACGGGCTTTGGCGCACTTTTCATTTCCACATACTGCGCAAGCGGAATTTTTGAATTTTTCGATTTAAGCCAGACCGTAATTATCGCATCAGCGATTTTGCTTGCGGCTTTTTACTTGGCAGACAAGCTTAAAACAGTATCAATGCTTGTAATAAGCCTTCTTGCGGCTTACATAAATCCGATAGTATTTAACTTTGAGTTTGATTTATCTTCAAACTTTCTTTTCGGATATTTCATATTCATAAATATTCTTGCACTTTTATACACTTACAGAAACAATTCAAGAGAGGTTATAAATTGCATCAATTTAAGTGCTACATTTATTGCAGCCGCATTATTTTGCGATAATGACACAAACATAATAATGCCGATAATACTTTGGGGCATTTATGTTGCCTATGATTTACTGACAAATTCCCCCAAAAATGAAAATAAAGTATTGAGTTATATAAATTTTGGTGTCTTAACCTGGATTTTATTCTTGATAAAATCCGAGGCATATACCGATAATCTTTTCGGACATATAGAACTTGTGGCATTAATTTTATACGGAGCGATTGCGTATTGGAGAAAATCAGAGCCGGAAAAATTCAAAAATTATATAAACTTATTTTTATCCGCAGGATTTTTTGCGGTAATTTTTATTTGCGATGGTTACGACAAAACAAAATGCATAGTATGGGCGTTAGAAACAATAATTCTGGCATACTTTGCATACCGGTATAAATTAAAAATGCTAGCCAAATGGACGGTAATAATTTGGGCGGCGACATTATGTTCAATTATCCCTGTAGACGGAGTTTTTGCGATTAAGAGTATTAAAAACTTCACTCCGATATGGAATATCAGGCTAATGATGTTTAGCCCGTTAATTATTTCATCTGCGGCATCATATTATCTTTTATCAAAAGCAGACGACAAGACTTTTATAAATCTTGCGGAAACCTTTAAATTTGCCTGCATAACTTCAATTTATCTTTATATGGGGCTTGAATTAAACAATATAATCACGCTAAGAATAATCGGAGAAAACACCTCCGTGCACTTTATAACCAATATGACAAATGCAATTCTCGGATTTGCTTATGCCGTAAGCTTAAAACGCTTCCACAACACAATTTCTGATTTTAAGCCTTTTGTGTCAGTAATATCAGCGTTAGTCGGAATTTTTGCATTCATTTATCTAATCACAACAGGCGTTCATTACAGACCTATAAACGCCTTCATACCTTTAATAAACATAAGAACTGCCGCTTTTGTATTTGGAATTGCGGCTTGTGTAATATACAACAAACTTGACGGGAAAGATTTTTACAAATATTTGGCAATAGTTTTAGGCTTTATACTGATGCACAATGAAGCCGGCGATATTATTTTCAAATATACCCTAAATTCCGGATTAATTTCAGTCGGCTGGATTTTATATTCCGTAATAATAACGACAATCGGAATAATCAAAGGCAAAAAATGGTTAAAAAATTCGGGTATAATTTTATGCATAATATCGATTTTAAGAATATTTTTCCACGATTTAGCCCAAGTGGATATTTTGTATAAATTCATAGCGATTTTGACATTAGGAATCAGTTTAATGGTTTTATCGTACTTATACAATCAAAAAACAACGAAATAACACTGACGATAGGAAAAGCAAGCTTTACAAACTTGCTTTTTAAACGTCGTTGTGCGATAATTTTTATAAGATTAAGTGATACAAATTACACTGATCCGGGTTAATAGTAAATCATATAGGAGTCGAAAATGAGTGTAGGAAATCCTCATGGTATTGACACATCCAAATTAGATACTATTATCGCAGATTGCGGCGGTAAGAAGTCTAATTTGATTGCGATGCTTCAAAAAGTACAAGAAGTTTACCGATATCTTCCGGAAGAAGCGATGATTTATATCGGTACAAAAGTAGAAGGGCTTTCGCCTGCAACAGTATTTGGAGTTGCGACATTTTATGCGCAGTTTTCACTGGAGCCGAAGGGTAAATTTGAGATTAAAGTTTGCGACGGAACAGCCTGCCACGTAAGAGGTTCAATGCCTGTTTTGAATGCAATAAGAGCAAAACTTAACATGCAAGCAGGTCAATTGACAAGTGAGAACGGTTTATTTTCACTGGAAACAGTAAGTTGTTTAGGCGCTTGCGGACTTGCCCCCGTAGTCGTTATTAATGACAAAGTTTATCCTCAAATGACATCCGATGCTATCACGATAGTATTGGATACATTGATTAAGGAGGGCAACTAATGGAGAAAACAACATTGAATATTAATATACTGGAAGAACAAAAGAAAGCACAAGAAAACTTAAAAACACAAGGTTTAAGAGTTCTGGTATGTGCCGGAACAGGCTGTGTAGCAAACGGTTCATTAAAAGTAATTGAAAAATTCAAAGAACTTGGAGCAGATGTTTCTGTATTGACAGATTACGACAAAATGACAATAGTACCGACAGGCTGCCACGGATTTTGCGAGCAGGGCGTTTTGGTTGTAATCCCCGACAAGCACGTAACTTACGTAAAAGTAAAAGAAAAAGACGTAGAAGAAATTTACGAAAGTCATATAAAGAATAACCAGCCTGTTGAAAGATTAATGTATGTTGATCCGAAAACTCATCAACACGTACAGGATGACGAGCACATCAACTTTTACGCAAAACAAACCAGAACAGCGCTGGCAAACTGCGGAAACATAAACGCAGAATCAATAGATGAAGCAATTGCCGTAAGAGGCTATGAAGCTTTAGCAAAAGTTTTAGAAGAAAACAATCCTGAAGCTGTTATTGAAACAATAGAAAAATCAGGCTTAAGAGGCAGAGGCGGCGGCGGATTTCCGACAGGCAGAAAATGGAGATTTACAGCAGCTAACAGAGGCGGAAAATCTTACGTAGTATGTAACGGTGACGAGGGTGATCCGGGTGCATTTATGGACAGATCCGTAATGGAAGGTGATCCTCATAAGCTTCTTGAAGGTATAGCAATCGCAGCATTTGCAATAGGAGCAGATGAAGCATATATTTATGTTCGAGCTGAATACCCTCTTGCAATCAAACGCTTAAGAAAAGCAATTGCCGATGCCGAAGCAAGAAACTTCTTAGGCAAAAATATAATGGGAAGCGAATTTTCACTGGAAATTCACATAAAAGAAGGTGCCGGCGCCTTTGTTTGCGGTGAAGAAACCGCACTTATGGCATCAATTGAAGGCGAAAGAGGAATGCCAAGACCGAAACCGCCGTTCCCTGCAAACAAAGGTCTATTTGGCAGACCGACTTTGATTAATAACGTAGAAACCCTTGCTAACGTACCTGTAATTTTATTAAAAGGTGCAGATTGGTTCTCTCAGATGGGGACTGAAACTTCAAAAGGAACAAAAACCTTTGCACTAACAGGTGAAGTAAACAACACAGGTCTAATAGAAGTTCCGATGGGAACAACGCTTAGAGAAATCGTATTTGATATCGGCGGCGGAATGAGAGACGGCAAGAAATTTAAAGCCGTTCAAATAGGAGGCCCGTCGGGCGGATGCTTAACAGAAGAACATCTTGATATTCCGATGGATTACGACAACCTTATAAAAGCAGGTGCAATGGTAGGTTCAGGCGGCTTGGTTGTAATGAGCGACAAAACCTGTATCGTCGAAGTTGCAAGATTCTTTATGAACTTTACCCAGAACGAAAGCTGCGGAAAGTGCGTTCCTTGCCGTGAAGGAACTAAAAATATGCTTAAGATCTTAGAAAAGATTGTAGCAGGCAAAGGCGAAATGAAAGATCTTGAAACTTTGGAAGAATTGGCACACGCAGTGAAAGACGGTTCGCTTTGCGGACTTGGAAAAACCGCACCAAACCCTGTTCTTTCAACATTGAAATATTTCAGAGATGAATATATTGCGCATATTAAGGATAAAAAATGTCCCGCAGGCGTTTGTACAGCAATGAAAAAAGTCGTAATCAACGAGGATTTATGCAAAGGCTGTACGAAATGTGCAAGAATATGTCCGGTTGGCGCAATTTCGGGAACAGTAAAACAGCCTCATCATATTGATCAATCAAAATGTATCAAATGCGAAGCTTGTTTTGCAAGTTGTCCGTTCAGAGCAATCGTTCTGGAATAATAAAATACAAAATAGGCAAAAAAAAAATAATAAGGAAATAAAATTATGACAGATAAAAAAACGTTATTTATAGACGGCAGGGAAGTTGAATTTACCGACGAGCCAAATATTCTGGAAGTAATCAGAAAAGCAGGCATGAATGTTCCGACTTTCTGTTACCGTCCTGATTTAACATCGTTCGGTGCGTGCCGTATGTGTGTTGTGGAAATTGAAGGCAGAGGAATTCAATCCTCCTGCACAATGCCGCCGGAAGCAGGATTAAAAATTCATCTTAATACAGAAAGAACAAGACGAATCAGAAAAACAGTTCTTGAACTTCTTCTTGCAAACCACGATAAGGAATGCTTAACCTGTGACAAATCAGGGAATTGCGAACTTCAAAAATATTCTGAAGAATACGGAATTAAAAAAATAAGATATCCGGAAAAATCAATAGAGGATTATCTTCCGGTAGATGACAGTTCACCGTCGCTTGTAAGAGATCCGAATAAATGTATTTTGTGCGGCGCATGTGTCAGAGCCTGCTCTGAATTTCAAGGTCACGCAGTTTTAGGATTTGCAAACAGAGGTTCCAAAACCGTAGTTCAGCCGATGAACGGAAGGCCTTTAGGACAGGTTGACTGCGTAAACTGCGGACAGTGCGCAGCTGTATGCCCGACAGGCGCTTTGACAATTAAATCTGACGTGGAAAACGTTTGGAAGGAAATTACTAATCCGAATAAGAAAATCGCAGTTCAAATGGCACCCGCAACCCGCGTTGCAATCGGCGAAATGTTCGGACTTGAGCCCGGAGAAAATTCAATCAAAAAAATGAACGAAGCGTTAAGAAGAATCGGTTTTGATTTAATTTTTGATACGAATTTTTCTGCGGATTTGACTATTATGGAGGAAGCAACGGAATTTTTGGAAAGATTAAAATCAGGTAAAAATCTTCCGTTATTCACATCTTGCTGTCCGGCTTGGATTAAGTATCTTGAAGACCAGCATCCTGATATGCTTGCGCATCTTTCAAGCTGCAAATCTCCTATGTCAATGTTATCGCCTGTTCTTGTAGAACTTGTTCCGAAACACTTCAACATTGAAAGAGAAAATCTTGTAGTTGTAGCGATTATGCCTTGCACAGCGAAGAAATTCGAATGCAAGCGTTCAGAACTTTCACATAACGGACGTCCGGATACAGATTATGTATTAACGACACAGGAACTAGGCAGAATGATAAGAGAAGCCGGAATTGATTTTAACGCACTTAAAGGTGAAGAAGCCGACAGTCCGTTTGGCGAATACACAGGTGCCGGAACAATTTTCGGAGCCTCAGGCGGTGTTGCGGAGGCTGCCGTTAGAACAGCGTATGAATTTGCGACGGGCGAGCAGCTTAAAGACGTCGATATCAAGCAGATGAGAGGTACAACAAACAGAAGCCGTGATATTGAATTGGATTTAAAAGGCACAAAACTTGTAGTAAGAGTAGTTTCAACTCTTAAAGAAGCTGAAAAATCAATTCAAGAAATAAAAGAAGGCAAAGCACCATTCCAAATGCTTGAAGTAATGGCTTGCCCCGGCGGATGCATAAACGGCGGCGGACAACCGAGAAGCTGCGATAACAGCAAGATTAAACAAGAACGTGCAGAAGGATTATACAAGGAGGACAGCGAACTTACCGTTAGAAAATCCCACATGAATCCTTCAATACAGAAGCTTTATCAGGAATATTTGGAACACCCGAATTCACATAAAGCTCACGAAATACTGCACACAGTTTATTCAAACAGATTTGCAGGTTCATATAAGGATATTTAAGTAATGTTATATTTTGAAAGCGCCGGTTTCAAAACCGGTGCTTTCGGGTATAATAAAACGTGAAATATTAATAACTAGGGGAAAAAGATGAAGCAATTTATCAAAAAAAATAAAATCATTACACTTATATCAGTATTGTTATTTTCCATGGTAATGCTGCCTTCAAATGCAGCAACAAAGGAATATTCTAACGACCATATAAAACTTAAAAGTATGGCAAAATTATACGTAAAAACCATCTTGGAAGGCGGAAGCAACGCCTCAAAACAAAAAATACTACAAAGTATGATGGAAAAAGGTGCTTCAAATTTTCAGCTGAAGGAATACACCCCTAGCCCTCAACGCGAAGAAATTAAAATTGACGGACAAGTGGTTGACAGCAAAAATAAAAGTTGCGTTGTCATAAAATACAAATACAACGGCAATGATTATGAAACAGGAGCTTGCAAATCCCCATTTGAAAAATAACTTCTGAATATCATTATAAATTTAAGCGTATTTAGCAGATTTATTTTTTAAACTTTTCGGCAATTTTTGCAAATTTTTCAGAGATACTATTATGAATATCAGTCAATTTATCGTAATAGCTTTGAACAAATTTTTCGTTTTCATTCGGCAAGTTCTTTTTTATATTTTTTGATAATCATTTCAAATCATTTGATATTCTACTACACTTGATAAACGATTTTTTAATAAAGTTCTAGACCTAATGTGTGAACTTTATTTAAGCAACTTTACTTTCGCCCTGATATACTATATAATAAAATGAGCGCGAAAAGGAATTTATAGAAATATTAATTTTTGTAAATTTTTTAGCAAAAAAAGGATTCCACTGGTTTTAATCTAGATATTAGGGTAAGACTACTTATTGAATAATCGATAATTTAATAAAGGTGAATGATGGAAAAGATAAAATTTAACAGGCAGGTATTGAAGGCAATTATAGGGCTATCTGCTGTTTGTGCAATTACGGTACCGACGTCATTAAATTCAGCACAAGCTGAACCGATTCCGAATTCTATTCAGCAGATAATAATGGAAGGCGGCGTGCCCGGAAGTGTTAAACATGATACTGATTTGCTTAAGTATAAACGTGATGAAAAATCAATAACTGAAGACTACAAACAGTACTCACAGGAAAGAAACTTTGAAGGCAACGGCGGAGGCCAGATAATACAAAATAATACCGGACTACAAGATTCCGGTTATATGCAAGGACAGGTACAAGATATTGATACACAGGGAGTCTTTATTAATTCTGTAGATGTTGCGCCTTCAGAAATTTTATCAAAAGAAGAAATTAATTCTATTGTTCAACCTATAGTTGGTCGCAATGTATTTATAAGCGACATTCAAAAAGTAATAGATCAATTAAACAGCTTATATGCACAAAAAGGTTTTGTAACAGCGAAAGCATTTTTGCCGGAGCAGACAGTTGAAAACGGTCATATTCATATTGAACTTATAGAAAGTAAAGTCGGAAACATTTCCGTAGAGCAAAACAAATGGACAAGAACCAAATACATAACAGACCGTATAGAACAGCAACCCGGTCAACTTTTTGATATTGTAGAATTGGAACAAGATATACTTGATTTCAACAGATATAACGAAGGTGTAAACCTAACGGCGAACCTTACGGCAGGAACAACACCCGGAACAACAGATATTGCAATAAAAGCAAACGAGAATTTTCCATTCCACATTGTAGGTATTATGGATAACGCAGGTCGTTATCAAACCGGACATTTAAGAGGCGGTGCAATGATTTATGCGGACAGCTTGTTCCACAACAGGGACCGTTTGTCATTAGGTTCATATTTTTCAGGCGGTGCAGTCAGCCCGTTTGCTGATTACAACTTCCCTGTAAATAAAAAAGACGGACGTGTTGGTTTTATGTTTGCATCAACATTTGCTAAAATCAAATGGGGTCCGCTTTCTAACTTAGACTTCAAGACCAGATCATATATTTATTCATTATACTACTCACAGCCGCTTGTTAGAAAACCCGGATTTGAGTTAAAAAGTTACATAGCTGGAAATTATAAACGTGCAACAATGAGTTCAATGTTTGATTCAATTTTTGAATTTCCAACAGATGAAATTACAAGTCTTGATGTAGCTTTGAATATGAGGAAAGATACCAAATATGGTATATGGTATGCTAATCAGGGTGTATCAGTTGCAATGCCAATATTTGACAGTGATTCAAATTATGTAAAGATTAACGGTAGTGCGGTAAGATTGCACGACTTTTCACACGGTGTAATCGGTCAATTGAGAGGTAACTATCAGGTAATACCAAACAACAGACATATTCCGTATCTTGATCAGTTCCAGGTTGGTGGTCTTGCAACAGTCAGAGGCTATTCTGAAGGTATTATGATGGGTAAAAGCGGTTACTACTTAAGCGGTGAATTAATGTTCCCGTTATTACCGAGAGAAATCACAAGCCCGAGATCAGGCGAAAAAGTTCCGTTTATCGGAAAATACGTTAAGGGAGCGATTTTTGCGGATCATGCAGGCGTGTTCCCGGCACACGATGAAGATATTTATACTGGCAGTTACTTCTTAGCTTCACTCGGTATGGGGTTAAGAGTTCAGTTGCCTGGTGACTTAAGCGCAAGGTTATATTGGGGCTATCCTTTAATCAATAATGCTAATGAAACCGACAGAAAATACGGAAGATTCCACTTTGAACTTACTCTTGAACCGAATCTTGACGCATTGTTGAGAAGCAGAAGCACAGCTCCAAAAAGGGTAGAAAAACATGTTGAAGCTGATTACGTAAATAACTACGACGACGTAAGACATTATGATTACTTCAACGACGGTGCATTGTAAAAAGAAAAGTTAATTTACTTGAATAAAAAAAATTATGCGGTAACTTTATAAAAGAAGTTACCGCTTTTTAAATAGGAGGAGCGAATTGAGTAAGGGAATTTTTATAACCGCAACAGGCACAGATGTAGGAAAAACATACATTTCAGGTTTAATTGTAAAATGTATGAGAGAAGCGGGATTTAATTGCGGATATTATAAACCTGCCCTAAGCGGAGCAGAAGTTACAGCCGAAGGCAAAATTATACCTGGAGATGTCACTTACGTTTTAAAAACAGCAGGGATTAATGAAAATCCAGAGAATTTTGTTTCATATATTTTCAAACCTGCGGTTTCCCCACATCTTGCGGCAGAAATTGAAAATAATCCGATAAAACTTGATAAAATCAAATCGGATTTTAATAGGATTAAGAGCAAATATGATTATCTTCTGGTAGAAGGCGCAGGCGGGATTGTGTGTCCGTTTAACCAATCTGAAAACTTGATGCTGCCGGATGTTATAAAAGCTTTAGGACTTGATATTATAGTTGTTGCGTCAGCCGAGCTTGGGGGCATAAATTCTGCGGTTTTGACTGTCGAGTATGCCAAAAGTCACGGCATAAATGTTAAAGGGATTATCCTAAACAAATACGACGAAACCGACTTAATGCAGCGTGACAATAAAAAACAAATTGAAAATATTACAGGAATTAAAGTGCTTGCGACAGTAAAAGAAAATGGCACAGAAATAGATTTAGCGGGGATTCAGCCTGCGTTTAAAGAGTTAAAATAGAGGAAAAATTATGAACTACTTAGCAGAAAAAGATTTAAAATATATCTGGCATCCGTGCTCACAGATGAAGGATTACGAAACCTTACCCCCGATAGTAATAGACAAAGGAGAAGGGATTTATCTTTACGACACTGACGGCAACCGCTACGTTGACGTAATCAGTTCCTGGTGGTGCAATTTGCTTGGCCATTGCAATCCCAGGATTAATGAGGCGGTAAAAAAGCAGATTGATAATTTGGAACACGTAATTTTTGCTAATTTTACACATAAACCTGCGATAACACTTTGCGAACGACTTTCAAAAATTTTGCCGAAAGGATTGTGTAAATTTAATTTTACGGACAACGGATCTTCAGCAATAGAAGCTGCGATGAAAGTAAGTTTTCAATACCATACACAAACAGGAAACCCGCAAAAAACAAGATTTATGGCACTAACAGACGCATACCACGGAGAAACAATAGGAGCTTTGTCTGTTGGAGATTGCGATCTTTATACAAAATTATACAAGCCTATTTTAATGGACATAATAAGAATAAAAAGTCCTGACTGCTATCGCTGCCCGTATGGAAAAACAAGAGAGAATTGTTGCTGCGAATGCTTTGAAGATGCAGAAAAACAGTTTGAGAAATATGGAGCCGAAACCGCAGCAATTCTTGTAGAGCCACTTTTGCAAGGGTCAGCCGGAATGAAAATTTATCCGCCTCTGTATTTAAAAAAATTAAGAGAAATTTGTGATAAGTATAATGTACATCTGCTTGCAGATGAAATCGCAACAGGTTTTGGCAGAACCGGTAAAATGTTTGCCTTCGAGCACGCCGGAGTATCACCTGATATTATGTGTTTGTCAAAAGGACTTACGGGCGGCTATATGCCTTGTGCTCTGTTTGTAACAACAGATAAGATATACAACGCATTTTACGCAGATTACGGAAGCGGGAAAGCCTTTATGCACTCACACACCTACAGCGGAAACCCTCTTGCGTGTTCTGCTGCAAACGCAGTTCTTGATATTCTTGAAGACGACAGCGTATTAAAACAAGCAAAAGAAAATGCAAAATATTTCAATGAAATAATTAGAGAAAAATTTTTACCGCATAAAAATGTCGGAGAAGTTCGCTCAATCGGGCTTATTAATGCAATAGAGCTTGTGAAAGATAAAACAACCAAAGAGCCGCTTGACGGAAAGCTTCGCACAGGCTACCAAATCTATAAAAAAGCACTGAAAAAAGGCGTAATTCTCCGACCACTCGGCGACATAATCTATTTTAATCCGCCTCTTATTATAGAGAAAAAAGATATGGATTTTGTAACAGATATTGCGCTTGAATGCCTTAATGAAATTCTGCCGGAATAAAAACCTCACATAAAATTTTGCACTATAACTTGTCCAATATAATTTTGGATATATGCTCTATTGTGTGCAAGAAGTCAGCCACGAGTTTTCATTTTAGACACAAAACCCTATTGCGTTAAATTAATTAACGTAATTTATACACTTATCCTAAAATAAACCCATTTAAACGGCGATTAAAAATTTTTAAAGAAACTTTTATCCACACACAACGTCTGTTAAATTGTAAAGGGATTAACCTTCTGTCGTTAATTCTTCCCAGATGCTCGGAACTACAATTAACGCAGTGTAAACGATGAACCCGAATAAAATTAAGTTGATAGCTTCCATATAAACTCTCCTATAGCTTACATGTATATTATGCCCATGCTGATATTATATGTAACATAATTTTACAAATTAAAATAAAAATTTTTGATAACATAAGAAGTGAGGAAAATAATGAAAAAGAATATTACAAAATTGTTTAAAAATTTATGCTGTTCCGTATGCAAAGAAGGATTTAACGAAGATTCGCTAATCATAAAACGCGACGAAGCAGGACTTCTTGTTGTAAATCTTCAATGCCAAAATTGCGGGAAAAAATACGGTATAGCATTCTTAGGATTTTCAGATATAAACATAAAAAATGAGGAACCTTTCGAAGTTATAGAAGGCCCGGATCCGATAAGTTATGATGATGTAATTGATGCTCACAGATTCATTAAAAATCTTGATGAAAATTGGAATAAATACTTACCCAAATAAAAAAATTTGCGGGAATTTTTTATAAAAAAAGTTCCCGCTTTTTTCATTCAAATTATAAATCTTAGATTATCCCATCAAAATACCGGCAATAGCCGCCGACATATAACAGGTTAAAGTTCCGCAGATCAAAGCTCTGACCCCAAGACGCGCCAAATTTTTTCTTTGGTTAGGCGCCATCTCGCCGATACCGCCCATCTGAATTGCAATAGAGCCGAAATTACCGAAACTGCAAAGAGCAATACTTGCTATCAAAAAGCTTTTATCCGAAAGCGGCTGCGTGAGCATGCTCATATCAACATAAGCTACCATTTCATTCAAAACAAGCTTCGTTCCCATAAGACTTCCGACAGTAGTAACTTCATTTCCCGGAACTCCCATAAGATATGCAAATATAGCAAAAATTTTGCCTAAAATCATTCTCAATGAAAGCTGTGTTAAATCAAATGAGGCAAAATTTATATGAGCATAATTAACAATTAACCTTCCGACTCCTCCTAAAATCCAATCAACAAATGCCACAAGTGCAACAAGCGCCAAAATCATTGCAATAACATTAATTGCAACTTTCATACCCTCAGATGCCCCTTGCGAAATCGCATCAAAAAGATTTATATAAGGTCTTCTTCTTTTACTGTAATTTATTTTAATATCTTCGCTGGTTTCAGGAACACCAGTTTCCGGATAAACAATCTTAGAAATTACAAGCGCACCCGGAGCCGCCATAATTGATGCTGCAAGCAGGTATTGTGCCGGAACACCCAACCCTATATAAATCGGCATAGTCGCTGCCGAAATGCAAGCCATACTTCCTGACATTGATGCTAAAAGTTCCGAACGTGTAAGCTTTTCAAGATATGGCCTTATCATAATCTGCGCCGCAATCTGCCCGACAAATGCACTTGCTACATTTGATAAAGCTTCAGCCCCGCTGACAGACATTAGCTTATTCATTGCTTTACCCAGCAACGGCACAATCCTTTGCATAATCCCGTAATAATAAAGTATATTTACCAAAATCATCATAAAAATCAAAGAAGCTACTAAAGGCAGCGCAAATACTTGTGAACCTTGTCCTAAAAGTTCATTTAATTTTTCCGAACCCATCAAATGCCCGAATACAAAATTTCCGCCCTCTTTTGCAAAATCAAGAATTTTCGTGATAAATTCACCTAAAGCTAAAAAAATCGTTCTTCCTAGCGGTACCTTGAATATAAAAACTGCAAGTAAAATCTGCAATAAAAATCCGGTTCCTATCGTTTTATAATTAATTGCTTTTCTATTATTTGACATCAAAAATGCAATTAAAAATATAAAAATTATCCCGAAAATACCGAAAAATCTTTCCATATAACCTCTCTTCAGTTCACAAATTAATTATACAAAAAAGGAGTATAAAATATACTCCTTTTAAAATAAATTTTGATAAAAATTAACTATTAAAATCGGATTTTACGAAGCTTTTTTCCTTGGACTTGAAGGTTTTCTTGACCTTGATGTTCCTGATTTTTTGACCTTCGGAACCTCAATCACCTCAGACTCAACAGCTTCTGTTAAAGATTTTGCCGGCTGTTTGCGGGCAAGCTTAAAAGCTTCTCTTGCTTCCTTATTTGCAATCATCGGGAACTCATCCAAATTAAATCCGAGATCTTGCATATGACCAAGTAAAGTTCCGCCGATAATTTTACCGTCTTTATCTTTGATAACCCAGCTTTGATCGCCGTCTATTGAATGTCTTACCATTTCTTTGTATTTATTTTTATCAAAGAATGTGTCTATTGCGCGATAAAGAGCTTCTTTAAAATCATATATCATTGTATCGACAAAATCGTATCCCGACAATCCGACTTCCGGAACTGTGCGTTTTGAAAGAAATCCGTTATAACCGTCTATAATACTGTCAACATGCCCGCCGACTCTTGTAGCAACGACAGGAGTTCCTTTATACAGTGATTCCCATTTTGAACCGTCAGGTTCAAAGAAACTCGGGTACAACGTGATATCAGAGCCGCCATGGAATACGTTATTCGGAACATAACCTACCATATAAGGTACAGTATTAGCCTCTTGTCCTAGGTCTGCTTTAAATTTGCGCATTAATGCTTCCCATTGTCCGCCTTCTCCGTCTGCTCCGCCTATTGGGAATATCGGCTTCGGCTTTCCGGGATATCTTTCAGGCCATTCTTTTAATATTTGACGCATTACACCTTCCAAAATATTTATACCTTTTTGGCTTACAAAACGGGTTCCGCAATCTATGACTATTTGATCATCCAAATTGTCCATATCTATATGCGACAAATCTGTTACTCCTTCTTCAGCCAAATTAAAGAAACCTTTATGTGTCTTGTTATATTCATTCATCGCATGCAAGTATCTTAAAAATTCGGCTTTATTTTTACGTTTTGCCTGCATTATACTTTCGATATCGTCAGCGTGCGTCATTGGTGTGAATGTACGGAAAGTTGTTACTCCTTCCTTGTCCATATCGTTTAGGAATTTGTTTAATTTTGCTATGCCAAGTCCCCTTAATGATTTTAAAAGCTCGGCTGCATTATTATATTTAAATTTAATTTCTCTATTTTCTTTTGAGTCATAGAATCGACTTTTTATACTTGCTCGTTGTTCAGAAGTTAAGTCTAAACTGTCTATTCCTTTTTTCAAAATAGTAAATTTATCCGAGTTCAGATTGTTATTTATGTCATTGATTATGTTCATAGAGCTTAATTCATTAACAGATCTGTCCCAGCCGTTGCTTTCGCCATACATTGTACCTTCTCTTAATCGTACATTCATAATATGATTTAAAGCACGGCTTCTTACAGGATCCGTTGCTATTTCTATTCCGTATGTCGGAGATACCGGTTTTAATCTGTTTGCAAGTGAGGCTGAAATATTCGCCAAATTCAAAACGCCATCTATTACGTGAACATTTTGCAAATTCGGTAAATCAAGTCCGGTTTGTGCTGTTGTGTAAATATCATAAGCATATTTACCGTATAAAGTATTCAAAATATCAGCAGAATGCGCATAATCATCACCTTGGTAATCCAAGTTATGTATCAACTCTAAGTTATTCATATTTCTAAGTTTTTTAGCAGCCGCAGGACTAAGTTCGCCGTTTGCAGCCTCTGCTGTTGATAACAGCTTGGTTAAACCGGGCATCGCAGCAGCATGCCAATCGTTTAATAACAATGCGTCCGGTGCCGGAATTTCATTATAAATTTTTTCATTAAATATTTTGTACGAAGTAAGAGAATTCGGATCCAGCTTTAATTTGGTGAATTCATATACTGCTTTAGGGAAGAAAGCATATCTTTCTTTTTCTGAAGCTATTTGTGAATCTGTATATAAACCTTTTGCTCCAAAATAGTCATTATTTTTAAACATTAAACGTTTAAACCCGAATTTTGGATCTATTCCGTAAAAGACTTCTATTTTTTCTTTTTGCGATTTCCCGTTTCTAAATACATTAATATCGTATTCGGCAATTTTATCAACATCCATTTCCATATCTTTAAATTTGTAATGCCATTTGCCGTCTTTTTCGACAATAGATGATACTCCAGGAATTTCATTTATCGGTCTTACCAGAAAATTACTTATTCCCAGTTCCTTTGTCAAGTTTTTTGCTATTTGAACGGGAACTTCACCAAGGCCGCCTTCTTTTTCAGGAATTGATTCTGCTGTTAATGAGTATACCGTCGAATTTCTCTCAAGTTTTGGAATTTCTGTACCTTTATAAATCATGGTTCTTGAAATTTCTCTAATTTCATCTGCCGCTCTTTTAGGCAACATAATTCTTTTACTGCTTGAGCCTATGTTTTGAAGCAGAGGAAGATTATCAACTATTGCAATATTGCGATCCATAGCATTTGCACTTGACGGAATGTGAATTCCGTTTATCCTTTCCTCCAAAGCCTTCAACCAACCTGTCGCAAAATCGCCGGTTTCTTTTAGCTTTTGTCCCATGTCTTTAAAACAACTATCATACCAACCGGCTTTTTCTCTTATTGAGTTTTCTAAGGCTCTGTTCCAGTTCTCAATTCCCGTAAAACGATCATTGAATTTACTTTCTAAATCAGCCTTTGCCTGAAGATTAGCTATCTGCTCTTTTAGAGGAGTTAAAAGAGTATTCATTCTTTTTGAAACTTCTTCTTCTATTTCCGAACCGGCATTTGAGGCTGCTTTTGAAAGATTAGAATTGCTCCCTCTGCCTCTCATTATTGTTACCGCACTAAGGCCAAGTGATGCTATTGCGACTGCGGAAGACACATAAGCTACGGTTTTTGCAGATGTTAAATCTGTTTTAGAATCATTACTCTGCGGCTGTGGACTTACCGAAGTTGCTGTTTGTGCCTGTGGTGTAAACATAAACGAATTGAATTGACCGTCTCCAAAAGAAATCTTCCTGATGCGCATAAAACCTCACTTTATATACTGTAATCACTATTTAATAGCCCGTGAAGCCTTTTTTTTGCTACCTGAGAAAAAAAGAGTTCACAAATATTTACATTTATTTATTGTTCTCCCAAACAAAAATAAATAAACTAAAAGAGCCATTCAAATTCTAATCCTAAAAAAATATTCAGTCAAGATTTTTGCGAAATTTTTATTTTTTATTTTTTTAATTGCCGTTAAAAATTTATCTATTAGAAATTACGCTTAGCATAATTATCTTATCCTGCTCGCATTAGACGTGTATTCGGTTGAGTATTTCAAAAACTGTGAACATTTAGCTTAAAAAAGACATAAAAAATTGCGCTTTGTGCGATTGTCTTGACCTGCTCGCATTAAACGTGTCTTCGGTTGAGTATTCAAGAACTAATGTCTTGAAATACTCAAGCCTTCGCACTCTGCTCGCAGGTCGCTCGAACGCAAATTGCATTCTTATCTTAACCAAAATGCAAAATAAAAGGAAGGTATTACCTTCCTTTTATTTTGCGCTTGGCGCGATTCGAACGCGCGACCTATCCCTTAAAATGTTAATAACTACTTTCTTTAAAATTGATTTATATGCCCGAAATGCTTATTTTAACTGAATTGTACAAGTTTATAAAACTTGATAAATTTTAATCAAAAATACACAAAATACACAAAATGTACACAAAACATTTTAAGCCGCAGAAAAAATCCAACCTAAGCCGATTGTACGCTGGATTAACGTGCGGAAAATAAATATCTATAAATTATTTCTGCAAAATATCATCAAGCTGTTTAAATAATTCAACCATTTTTTGACAAGTTGGAACTAAATTGTCGCGTTTTGACATCATTAAACTTACTTTTGCATATTCAAGATCTTTATGTGCTTTAGGAGTTCCCTCGTCAAGTATATTGTCGTACGAAGAAATATACACTTTATTCAAACATTTTTCATAAAATTCAAGTGCAGTGTTATTTGTTGCTATACAATCTAAGAAAAACTTTGCAGTTATATAAATATTAATTACGCACTCCCGTAATTCATCATTAGTAATTTTCCCAATTTTTGATGTGTTCGCATTAAATACAGAAAAATAATCTGTACCTAATGGGTATGAATAGCTTAAATATTCTTCCTTAGAATTAAGTATTTTAGGCATAAATTCAAAATAGAATATTTGTTTTAATGCCTGTAATTCTGCTATTATAGCTTTTATTGTAGCCTTAGTCTCTAATTCTTCTTGTTTTTTCAGTAATTCAAAATTATTTTCATAATTTTTCTGAACTGTGTATCTTGATGTAAATAAAGTAATTAAACCACCCACAACAACTCCAAACATTGAGGGTAAAATTGTTGACCATTGAATGCTATTTGACGTTGTTCCTACTAAAATTTCATGTATATTTATATGCATATTTCATCCTTTACAGCTTTATTTTGAACTCTTTCCAATCCTTAACCGGTTGTTCTGAGAATAGAATACCGTCTTGCAAGGCGTCAAAGTGTTGTTTCCCGCAATGAATTTTTAATCTTTCAGGACTTCTCAAATCAAACAGGCTTGTTGTACCTTTTGTTTCAAGTACAAAATAAAGTTTTTGTTCACCGTCTTTTTCTAAGAACACCGCCCAATCAGGGTTATAACTTCCTATAGGTGTTTCAATTTTAAACCTTGGCGGGATTTTGAAGAACATTTTTACATCCGGATCTTCATCAAGAGATTTTGCAAACCTGCTTTCAACTCCGCTATCATAAATCAGGTAATCGTAAACACTGTGTTCTACCTGAACAGCATTTCGGTCAAGGTTTGCAAGAAGCTCTGCACTGTCAAAAATTTCCTGAACATAATATTCTTCGCCTGCAAGTTTAACATATTTTATGCCGTCAATAGCCAGACTGTGGCGGTTGCGTGAGATTATTTCGAGTGCTTTTTCATAAAATCCTTGAGGGTTGTTTATAAAATCTTTTATTCTGCCGCTTTCCTGCAATATACGGATTATGTCGCTCCGTTTTAAAAGTGTTTCGGCTGAAATTAATCTGACAATATCCGGCAGAACTTCATAAGAGCCTGCAATATCCAAACTTCTTCTGTGCATTTCGGTTGAGGATACTCCGGCATTTTCGAGTTGTATTTCAGCTGTTGATGAAACAAGTTTTGCTTTTGGAATAACCGGCATTTCAGACAGCTCTTTCACGCAGTTTTTAATTAAAGTTTCAGTGTCTATATTTACTCTGTATGTTGTTTTTTGTTTAATTCTATCCCATAATTCTCTAAATTCAGGGGATAAAATTGCCTGTTTTTTTAGTTTAACCGTAACTTCTTTGTTTGCATCACGAATAACAGGGCGGTTGTCGGCTTTTTCTAATGCCTGAATAATTGCACGTTGTGCAGCTTTTGAATAACGTTCACTCAAATCAAGTTTACCGGCTTTAAGCTGTGCTTTCATTGTATCTTTTATTTTACCTTCTTTTGAGATTACTTTCATTTCTTTGAGTTCTTCCATAATCTCTGAGGCTTGCTCGTGCGTAAATGTTTTTTCTTCAATACGGGTTTCAACACATTTAACTTCTTTAAGCTTTTCAAAAGTTACAGGTTCAGCCTGTTTCATTATTTTTTTGACTTCCTGCTTTAGTGGCTCTGCTATTTCAGGAAGTTCAATTTCTTCAATTTTTACATCTACTTTTACGTTACCGTTAGTATCAAGCACATCATTTGCCACAAGTGCCTCATAGACATCAAAGGCTGAGGCTTCATCCATTTGATGTTCAATTTCGACTTTTTCCTCATAAGTCAAATCCATCAACGCACTAAGCTGCAGCACACCAAACTTCATTCCGGTTTCCTGCTCAATTTCTTTTTGGAGAGTTTCGGCAAATTCAGCAAAACTTTCGTTTGCCATGACGTGCAGGATGTTTATATTTCTATCTTCAATCCGTTCACCCTCCTGATTTACGCAAAGCCTTAAACCACGTCCGACTTTTTGGCGGCAGGTAAATGTTGACTTCTGTTCAATTAATGTACAAACCTGAAATACATTCGGGTTGTCCCAGCCCTCTTTTAAAGCAGAGTGGGAGAAAATAAACCGTAAAGGACAAGCAAAAGACAATAGCCATTCTTTATCACGCATAATTGTGTTATACGTATCATCATCTGCGAGGGTATCGCCTTTAGTGTTTTTGTAAATTCCTTTTTTGTCCTGTGAAAAATAACCATTGTGGGCTTTTTCAACATCTGTATTAAAATAAGTTTTCAGCGGGGCATACTTTTCTTTGCTCATAAGCTCGTTATAGCATTCTTCAAACATCTGAGCATAAATCCCTTTTTCGCCTGTTTCAGTACGGTATTTTTTAACCTCATCAATGAAAAATAATGACAAAACTTTTATACCTTTATCGTGGTAGCGGAGTTCTTTTTCAAGATGTGCTTCGATTGTTCTGTATATTTGAGCATGCTTAATTATATTTTCATCAATACTTCCGATAGATTTGCCGAGTTTAACTGTTTCGGAGTTCGTAAATTCAACACATTCAAAACCTTTTGTGCAATCAATGCCTTCAATTGTATAGCCTTCGTATAAACTGCGTTTTCCTGAAAGCATAAACAAATCATCACCAGGCTTGACAGTAATTGTTTTACGTTCTACTTTCCCGACTTTGCTTTCAATATCCATTTCAATTTTTGCACTAAACCCGTTTTGGTTTGAAACTGATTTTAAGTGAATATATGGTTTATTAAAGTCATTAGTTACAGAGTTTGACGAAACACAAATCTGTTTTACAAGTCCCATTTGATATGCATCAACAGGAGTTAAGCGGTAAAGCAGGTTTATTTTTTCTCTGTGAGTTGCACTGTAGCGGAGAACACAAAGAGGATTTAATGATTGAATTGCCTCTTTTGCTTTTGGAGTATTGTCAACGGATTGCGGTTCGTCAATAATTACAACGGGATTTGTGTCCTGAATGTATCTCATAGCAGTTTCGCCGTTGAGTTTGTCCTGTTCCTGATTGATTATGTTTTCGGCTTTTTTGAATGCGTCAATATTTATAATCATTATTTCAATGTTACCTGATGTCGCAAACTGGCGGACATCCGAAAGTTTAGCCGAGTTATAAATAAAATATCTGTAAGGAATTCCGTCATAAAGGTTTTTAAAATGTTCTTCCGTCACCTGTAAGGATTTAAAAACACCCTCCCTGATTGCAACGGATGGAACAACTATAATAAATTTTGAAAATCCGTAACGCTTATTGAGTTCAAGAATTGTTTTTGTGTAAACGTATGTTTTACCCGTTCCTGTTTCCATTTCAATAGAAAACTGGCGGCTGTCGTAATCACGAGATAACGGGAGTTTGTTTCGTCTTTGAATTGCGTGCATATTTGAAAGCAGTGTGTCGTTATCTATTTCAAGTTTATTGCCGAAACCAAAATCATTTTGAATTAACTTCATCTGATCAGGGTTTCTGTCAATAGAAAATGTAGTTGTTGATTTTTCCTGACCTGTAAATAAATCAGCAACCGCATTTACTGCCTCTGTTTGAAATTCTTGATGTTTAAACTTTAGTTTCATTTTCCTCTACCAGTTTTATTTCACCGACTAGGCCGCTAACTCCTTTTTGGAGTTTTACTAAGGTACCTTGCTTTGTATATAAATATACATTTTGTTCTGGACAATATAGACTTGATTGATAAATACTTTCTGATATTGCATAGTGAATACTACAAGAAAGTTTTGTAGGAATAACTTGAGTAGTCTCTAAGGGCATTGTCCGTTGTTCAGCTGTATCTTTACCCATAGTTAACCATAGATAACTACCTTTTTCTAATATACAATTTTTTGAAGATTTATTAGTCAAATGAACTCTTATATAATTTTTATAAATCCAGTATGTACCTTCTATTTTCTCCTTTTCTTTAAAAAATCCAAGCGATACAAAGACTGCACCACAAGTGCCTAATGCTATAAAAATATTAATTATTAAATTTAATATATTGTATAGTTCCATATTTTTACCTTACAATAACTTCATCTCAATATCTTTGTCTTTCAGGATGTAGTAAGCATTTGAAAGAGCCGTACTGTCTTTGAAGGCTTGTTCGGAGGAGACTATTTTTGCAGGAACAAGCTCGCACATTTCTTTTATATCTTCAGGAGTTATGCCGTCTTTGCCATAATCAAGACAAATTAGAACTAAGCAGTCTTCTCCTATTGAATAGGCTTTTTTGTCGTTAATTTGTGTAGGAATTACTTTGTAATCAAGCGGAATTCCCATTTTTAGCATTACTTCATAGACAACATCCAAGTCGTTACGGTCGGGCTTGATAGTTTCGTTCAGTAATGAAAATCTTTGAGCAACAACCTGTTCATCTTGTGTCGGCGTGCTGTCCCACTCTACCAAATTGGAGGTGTCCAGTTTAAATACTTTAAAACCTATGTCTAATGGTTTCTTTTCTTCCAATGCAAGTTGACCGTTATTTTCTGTAAGTTTTTTGCCGGCACGACGGATACGTTCTTTGCCGATGTCACAAATATTTTTGTAGCCGGCTTTGTAGGCTTCCGATTTTTCGTCGCAAAGCTCAGGAAGCTGTACCATTATAAATTGGCGGTTTCCGCCGTCCTCTGCATTTAACTGCATTACTGCATGCGCGGTTGTGGCACTCCCTGAGAAAAAGTCGAGGATAATATCCTCTTTTGATAATCCGATATCAGCCAAAATTTTAATCAATGCTGTTGGTTTTGGGTGGTCAAAAAACTTTCCGTCAAGTAAATTAACAACTTCTGATGTAGCTGAAGCACTGGTTATATTTTGAATAATGTTTTTATATTTACTCAGTTTTTCATTATCTCCAGTAAGCCTGTTTTTTGAAAAGAACATATATTTTCCATTATTTTGTTGCTCCAATATAAGCTCTTGCTCATTTTCTTCCATGAATTTATTTATACCCCAACGCCAACAACCGATAAGTCCGTTAGTATTTCTTAATGGTGGTATAACTTTTATCCAGTCCTCGCCTAATTTGTTTTCTTGTGGTAATACCCATAATCCGTTTATTCCCTTGTATTTTTCATCAATACAACGTTTTTCGCCTGTTTTTTTATTTATATAAATTGAATAAACAAGATTTGGACGAGTTTCTATATTAAATTTACTATTATTATTGAATAAAGGGTCACCTTTTTTGTAATAAGAAATTTCGTCTTTTAGATTGTATTCTTTTAAAAGATGTTCTCCTGATTCACGTTTATAATTTATCGCAAGGTTGTCCAAAGACTTTGCGTACATCAGAATAAAATCATTTGTATTTGAAATGTATTTATCAATACTTCTGCCACGTTCATTATTTATCCATATCAATTCTGATACAAAATTTTCTTCTCCGAAAACCTCGTCACAAAGTTTTTTCAAGTTATGAACTTCATTATCATCAATGGAAATAAAAATCACACCGTCATCTCGCAAGAGGTTTGCAGCTAAACGCAAACGAGGATACATCATATTCAGCCAATTGGTGTGAAAACGCCCCATTGTTTCAGGATTTGACTTTGTTGTCTGTTGCGTTACTTCTTTATACTTTGCCATTGGGTCCGCAAAATCATCTTCATATACAAAGTCATTGCCTGTATTATACGGCGGGTCGATATAAATCATCTTAACTTTATTGTAATAAGACGACTGCAAAAGTTTTAAAACTTCAAGGTTGTCACCCTCTATATAGATATTGTTTGTTGTGTCAAAATTTACACTTTCTTCAACACAGGGTCTTAGCGTTCCGGTTGAACGTTTTCCAGCTATACGGTAACATTCTGATTTGCCTTTCCACTCAAACTTGTATTTTTCAAAGTCGTTATCATCATATTCTCCGAACAATGCCAATAGTTTGCTAATATCCAGCTTTCCCTCTGAAAAACACTGAGGAAAAGCCGCTCTAAACTTTTCTAAATCCGCTTTTTCAATATCCATACTCTGTGACGGTACTCTTTCAATATCCACTGACATATAATCTCCATAATTAATCGGCATTTAATATTGTTTTGGCAAGATATGTTATTTTATCTTTATCTTTCAACTTCGGAAAAGCCTGTTTTAAATACCCTATTAATGTATCCTCATCCATTTTTAGCACATAATTAATTTTGTCTTTTGACTTTGCAATTTGTGCTGCTGTTGTAAATATATTTTGTAATTCTAAAACGTCTTTATCTGTCATATTTTTCCCATTTCTGCTTTTGCTAATTTTAATATATCGCCAAGCCTGCATTGAGTGCTTACGTTTATTATAACACATTTATCTCCGGAACCATAGGCAACTATAGTTGGAGCATATTCATAACCGTTATAAAACATTGACCACTCATCAACAATAAAACGATATTTTTCCCAAAAATTGACAATACTCTTGTAATATCTTCTGATAATATCTGCTTCCGGAACATTATGCCCGCCATTTTCAACCCTTTTCCTAACTCGCTCAATGCATGTTGTACAATTCGGTAAAAATGTATATACAAGTATAATTTTATAGTTTTGCTTCCTTGCCTGAGTTATTATACGAAGAATATTATTACCGGATAAGGTAGTTTCTATTGCAAAAGATTTATTTGACTTAAAGAATTCATTAAGACGCTTAAAATAAACTTTTCCGGCTGAAATTGGCACTTTATCTATTGCATTTGGAGAAATTTCTTTGGCAATTTCGTCGGCATTAAGGAATTCTAATTTTTTTTCTTTTAATAAAACATTTGCTAACGTACTTTTTCCGCTGCCGTTCGCACCTGCAATTATATAAAGAAGTTTTTCACTGTTATCCATAGCTTAATCTTACCACAAAAATTACCACTGAGGCTTAATGCAATATCTGCTATTTGGATCTTCCAAAACAAGTTCCTCTAACTCCGGTTCGGGCTGCTTTTCTTTATTTGTACTGAAAATTTGTACTTTGAAATGCGGGCTCATCAAAACATTAAAGTTGTATTCATCCGTCAAATCCGCTATTTCCTTTTCTGTTTCAACATCAATCTGTGCTTTATCGTAAAATAGTTTTTCTTCTCGCTGCAACAGCTCTTTTTCCAAAACCTTTATCTGTTTTGTTGTTTTCAGCTCCTCAAGTTTGTTTGCACAAGCCTGTTTTTTCAAATCTTTTATTTCTGTTTTTATATCGTTCAAATCCGTTTCAAGCTGAGTTTTCTTTCTGCCCGCAATAAGTTTTATTTTTTCAACCTCAAAAGCAAATGAGCCTTCCTGACTTTTTATGTACTCTTTTATTATTTCATCTTTAGATATTTTTTCATCCAAATTCCCGAAATCTTCAAGCAAACTGCCTAGCCTTATTTTTTCAAGGTTTGTCCGTTCTTCAATTTCAATTACGGGCAAACTTAACAGTTGTCTGCATTTTTCATCCGGCAAAATCTCCCCGCTTTTTGTCTGCCCGATTAATAAACAACGGCTTGACGAAACATCTTTTGAGGTTATTGCAATATTATAAAATCCAATCTCGCAAGGTTCAATGTCCGCATTTACATAAATTTTCGCCTCGGGTGCAATGTTTGTGTCAATTTCTCTCAAAATCCCTTTTGCAAAAGCAGACGTAAAACTTATTCTGCCTGTTTGAGGTTTGAAATCCTTGCCTAATCCGTATCTTTTGTACCCCTCATAATTTCTCATTCGTCCGTTATCGTTGAACGAAAATAAATAAGGTCGTTTATAACCCTCAATCAAGGTCAAAGTTTTGTTTTCGTCGTCTATTTCGTACCAGTCGGGCTTTATTGTTTCAAAGTAATATTTCACAAGTTCCCAAAGGTCATTGTTTAGTTCCTCTGTTTTTTCTTCGATATATGCAGGAGTAACCGTAACTTTATCGGCAATAGATTTTGTAAATGTCGTAAACAGAATATCTTCCGAATTTTCAACAAGCTGTTCATTTGCTTGCCTGTGCTCCGTCAAGTTTTCTTTGAATGCCAGAGCAACCTCATTTCTGTGTCTGAAATCTTTTAGGACTTCTTTTATCTTTACATCAAAATTTCCTACAATATCATCCGACATCCCAAAAATTCCGTTAAACTGCAAAGTCCGTTTGTTTATAAGTTCCAGCATTCTGACATCAGCAAAATTTTCATGGCTTAAAAGATTAATAACCAGCACATCAGAATTCTGTCCCTGTCTGTGGCATCTGCAAATCCTCTGCTCCATTTGAATTGAATTGTAAATCATATCGTAATTCACAACTACAGGACAGTATTCTATATCCAAACCCTTTGCCGCTGTATCCGTTGTTACAAGGATTTGAACATCTTCATCATTACGGAAATTTTCAAGTGTGTCATTATCTTTGTATTTAAGCGTGTTATATCCGTTCTGTCTGAAAATCATATAAAGATTATCAAGTGTTGTGTTATTATCTACAAAAACAATCGCTTTTTGATTAACTTTCATTGATTTCAGGTGGTTAAAAACTGTTTTTAAAATCTTCAAAAGCTGTGTGGTTTTTGAATTAATTTTTATTTCAGATGCAAGTTTTTGAATATGTAATAGAGCGGCTTTTTCAAGTCCGTAAGTTCTTTGAATTGCAGGAGATATCATATTTACAAACGCCTGCGGTGAAGATGAAAGTGTTTTTAAAAACAACAGGTTAAGGTTGTATTCATCTATTTCGGGGTAGGCAACCTTATCGTCAGAGGCAATATATGTTGAAATAAGTTTATACAGTTCTTTTTCTTCCTGTATAAGCGGATAATCCACAGTAATCGGCAGTCTGCACGGGAAATTTACATATTCCGTTGCCTGAGTTTTCAGTGTTCTGAAACAAAATTGCGAAACCCAGCCTGTTAATTCAGGGTAATTTTCGGGCTTTCTGAAATATCGTTTGTAAAACCAATCAACATCCGGCAAAATACTTTCATCTATAAAATGAATTAGCCCGTAAATGTCCCGAATATCTTTTGTAATGGGTGTCGGAGTTAAAAGTAACTTGTATGCCTCACGTACTGCATTTTTTAATATGACCGTCGTGTCTTTTGTGTAATTTGCAAGTACATCCGCCTCATCAAAAATCGTCAGGTCCCAGTCACGTTCTTTTACTTTATCAGCATGCCTGATGGCACAATCGTATGTTGTCAAAACAATACCGTCTTCATCAGGAATATTTTTTGTATTATTCCAAAAGACATAAGGAAGCGTAAAATCCCTGTCAAGTTTCCGTTTCCACTGTGTTACAAGATTTGACGGAAGAACAACTAAAATGTTTTCCTTGCCCTCATACCACTTTTGTCCTGCAACAAGCAAGGCTTCATAAGTTTTACCAAGAGAACCCTCGTCACAGAGAATACAGCCTTTTAAAAAGTCCGACCGTAATGCAAATCTTGCCGCCGCTATCTGATATGGCAAAATCTTTGCAGTTGATGAGGCATAAACAGGCAACAAATTTTTGTCTTTTGACATATCTTCAAGACGCTTTGCCTCTATTAATGCAGAATACCTTGTTGAAAATTTACTGCCCATACTTAGAATATAGCATAAATAGATGAAAAATTTACCGAATTAGAATTTCTGCCAATGCCTGCAGGCACTCTTTATATGTTGTTTGAAGTTGTTTTTGCTCTTTTTCTCTTGCCCGTTTATCTTTTATTCTTTGTTTTTGTCGCCGCAACTGTTCTATTCTCTGTCTATGCCTGTCGTTTTCACTTGCTATCTGACGGTCAATTGATTCTAATTCTGAATTATCGGACATAAAAACTCCTTTATTTAATAACAAAAAGCATAAACCCAAAACGACCGTTAACCGTTGGTAAATCTATAAACCGAAAAGGGTCGTGTTTTGGTTGATAGATGTGTAAAATAAAAGTAGGAATAATGCGTTTTTAGTTCACAGGAGGCATTTTTATGACAAATTATGCATATTTAAGAGTTAGTACAGTACTGCAAGATACAGAAAAGAACAAACTTGAAATACTTAAGTTTGCAAATTCTCACAAACTCGGAAATGTTGAATTTATTGAAGAACATATTACAAGTAAAAGACATTACAAACAAAGACTTATAGGTCAACTTCTTGAAAACATTAAACAGGGTGATGTGTTAATTGTTCCTGAGCTTTCAAGGCTTGCACGTTCTGTTTCGCAAATTTTTGAAATTATTGATATGTCGCAACAGAAAGGTTTTACGCTCTACTCTCTTAAAGAAAATTTTTGTACATCCGACAAAACTATAACATCTATAGTAACTTCAACGGTTTTTGCTCTTGTTGCTCAAATAGAAAGAGAATTAATAAGCCTTAGAACAAAAGAGGCTTTACACGCAAAACAATTAAACGGCTTAAAACTCGGTCGTCCGCAAGGCAAAGGTAAATCTAAACTTGATGAGCATAAAGACACTATTATTAAATTACTTGACTGTGGTGTGCCGAAAACTCTTATTGCTAAACAGTTCAAGACTTCTACTGTTAATCTGTATAAATTCCTGAATAATGTTGCATAGCATTGTTATTACTGACGTTGTTACTCAAAAAAATTAAATTTTTAGCCGATTTTTACTTATAGAATACTTGTCTTATTTATCCGTCTTATATCTGCATTTTCTTTATAGCCCCCAAAGTACAAGAAAAACGGCACGTTCCTTGTGCCGTTAATAAGGATTGAATGGGTATCGTACGTTATTCTTCTATATATTTTTTATAATTTAACATTCCTTGCAATGTTTGCATTTCCTTAGGTGATAAATCTTTTTTATTCTGTAAAACAACTATTGACTTACGTAGCCTATTATCTATACTGCATTTCCCGTTTTTATCAATATGGATATTCATGATACGTTTTTTCGATCCGTAAATTCGTAATTTTTTATAATTCAGCACTAAACCTGCCTTTTGAAGTGTTTTTTGAACATTCGAAATCACCTCCGGCGGATTGATGATGTTCCCTGAGATTACTATATCATCCGCATAAATGGTTATATTGTAGCCTAAATCTTTGCAATAATTGTAAAGTTCATCAAATACATCCTTACAGACTAAAAAACTCAGCAGATTACTTGTTGGAATACCCAGCGGGATTTGATCTTTATATGTTGTTAATTTATATAATACTTCCGCAGTCTTATCATCAAAATCACAAGAATGCTTATAAAAATTTTTAATCCGATTTGCAGGTATGCTTTTGTAGTGGTTTTTTATATCCATAACGATACACATCTTTGATTTTTTGTGAATATTTAATACGTTCTTAACACTGCATTTTTTATAACCCGTATGCAGATATTCAGGACGAACAAACTTTTGTTGCAGAAAATTATTTATGACTTGTTGTTGAGTTTTAAGTGTTTTGTTCGGGATTGTCAAAAATCTTACTTTGCCCTTTCTTTTTAAAACCCTTGTGCTGTAAGAATACTGTATTTCATTAATGTCCTTGCATGTTTCGATTATTTTTTCTACGTTTAGCTTCATTATATCCCCTTTCTTAATTTTTATTTTCCAAAAAAGGGGCTTTGTAGCGGCTCTAATTAGCTTTTTACAGTGCATTAGCTTTATAAAACCTTGCCCCTTTATTGCGTTGTACACCGCAAGGTGTACAATCCAAAAGGTGAAATTGTTTACTTCCTTAATAGTTAATACCTATAAAGAACAAATAAACCTCCCTTTTGTATACCGTAATCCTACGGTAGCACCGTTATTATATCCTCCTTTCTATTTCGTCAGAAAATTTTGTTACTTTTGAAACTCCACCGTTATTTCTCCCAAAAACTTCCGCTAAATAGCATCTGAGAACAAAACGTCCATTTATCAGACCGTTTATTTTGTTAACAAGCTCTATAGCTTGAGTGTAGTATTCGTAAGCTTCTTCCTGTGATGTATTCCTTATATTTTTCATTTGCATTTCCTCCTTTATTTCCTTGTTACTAATTCCGCTCCGTTTGTAAGCCATATATCAACTTCGTTTTTTAAAAATACAAGTTTGCGATTCCCGACTTTTCTGTAAAGAACTTTGGGCAGCTTATCGAAGCATTTCCACTTGTAAACCGTACCTTTTTTAACCCCTACAAAGTCTGCAAATTCCTTTACAGTCATAGTTTTTATCTCCGTTGCAGCCATTTTTACTCCTTTCTTTGCAATAATTAAAAGCTGATATTTTTGTTATATCAGCTTTCAAAAAAATATGTGTTGCCAGATTGCTAACCAATTGCCAGCAATTAATATTTCTTAATAAATCCTTTTAAATTCCCTTTATAATGAGCAGAAGTCATCATTTATGGTATACATCCCATCTTCATTTTTGGGGTTAATTAAGTGTTTTGCGTCAAAAATTCCATGCTGTTTTTGAAATTCCTTAAAAGCACTATTTATTTTACTAACTTGTGACGATAATGAATTTGACCCTATGTCATCAAGGTTCTTTGTTTTTAGGATGTCCCTAAGAACCTTTAGCTTACCGGCTGGTAATTTTAAAATTTCTCCGTTAATTATGACATTTTTGAGTTGTTCATAATTGTCAAATTCGAATTTTATACTATCAATTTTTTCAAAACTTTTTGCTCTTTTATTTTGGTAACTGAAATTAAATTCAAATTTGCTGAGACTGTTTAAAGCAAAACATTGTTTCTCATTATCCTCTTTCAGGTATTTAATCTCTTCAAGCGTAAGGCATCCGGTGAAAAGTTTGTTTTGTAAATTTTCAAACATGGACACCCTATTATTTTTATCAAACGATTTTATTTCGTCAAATGTTAGCCAAAAATCTTCATTACCGCGTTCTTCTAATTTTTGTTCAAAAAAATTTTTAATTTTCGCTTCTTGTAATTCAAAGTTTACTAAATCTTTTCCTACCAAGCCATTTTTTTTATAAACATCAATATAATCATCATAGCTTTCAATAAACTTTGTGTTTTCTGTCGGTATATCTATTTTTATATAAGTAGTAGTCGGAGCGGTATCTTCGTCATCCAAATCAATTTCCTCTCCGTATATGTTCTCTTGCGTAATAGGCGTCGTAACCGGAGTTGAGATCTTATATTTTAACCCTAAGGATTGCTCTAATTTTGAAAATATATTTATTGGGTCGTAATTGATACACAGATCTAACCAAAATTTTTCATCTTCCAAATGCCTGCAATGCGGAGTTAAATTTAATTTAATAAACTCGAGGGTAATAAAATCCTCTTCACTCCTGTTAATCAAGTTATAGATTATAAATGCAAATAAATTTGTTTCATAATCTAATGCCCTTATTCTTTTGCCTGGCAATAAATTTCTTACCTCTTGTTGTGCTGTTTGTTGGGTTTTTGTCATAATTTTCTCCTTTTTTGTTTTAACCATTATCTCAAATTTTCAGACTTTCTTGAAAATTTGCATTCATATATTATTATACCGCTTTTTTTCAAAAGACCGTTCAACCGGCTTCCTGCTTAGCTTTTCATCTTTTGCAGCCCTTTTTAAGCTTTTTACTAAAATTTGGGCACAAAATATTATTATACCGCAAACCTTGAACAAAAAATTCGAAAAAAGCGGCTTTTTTTTGTAAATTTTGGTTAAGTTTTTTTTTAATTTTCTATATTGAGATTTAGTTTTCTTTTGTTTTATTAAATTTGCCGCAAACACAACAAGGGTAAAGTTTTTAACCGATTTTGGTTGACATTAAAACACCGTTTTGTTAGAAACAAAAGTATGTCAGCTTACAAGAAAAATAACAGATGGTATTATAATTTTCAAATTCGCGGGAAACGTTATCATCGTGCTGTGCCGGAAGCTACTACAAGAAAAATGGCGGATCAGGCAGAAGCTAAAGTAAAAGCAGAGTTGCTCGGCGGTCGGTATGATTTGGTTGAATATAAAAAGCAGGAAACATTTTTTACACTTGGCGAGAGATTTGAACAATACGTTAAAGCAAACTGCAAAGGCTATATTAACGACCTTTCCGCTTTGAAAAAGTTAAAAGAGTTCTTTGGCGATAAAAAACTGAAAGAATTTACGCCTTTCATTATTGAACAATATCGTCAACACCGTAAAAAGCTCGGAATGAAAGGAGCTACAATTAATCGTGAAATCGGTGTCCTACGTCGTATGATGACAATGGCTGAAAATTATGGCTGGATTAATTACAATCCTGCTGTTAAACGTTATATAAAGCCGCTCAAGGTCGAAAATAAAAAAATTAAAATTCTTGACAAGCAGGAAGTTGCAACGCTTTTAAAATGTTGTTATGGCGAATGCGAGTTTTTAAAACCAATTTTCCTATGTGCCTTGCATACAGGAATGCGTAAAAGCGAAATCTTACAGCTTGAGTGGGAAAATGTTGACCTTGAGCAAAAGTTAATTACAATTCTTACACAAAAAAACGGTAAAAAATCAGAAATCCCAATTTCATCACCGTTACTGCTTGAATTCAAAAAACTTAAATTACAGAAGTCATCAAAATATGTTTTTGTAAATCCATTAACTAATGCTCCGTACGTAAATATTCGCTACAGCATTCAAAAAGTATTCAAACGTGCCGGCATTAAAAATTTTACATTTCATGGATTACGTCATACAGCCTGCACGCGTTTAATTGAATTAGATGTTCCACTTGATGTTGTTAAAGATATCATGCGTCATTCAAATATTAATATTACCCTTGAGGTATATAACCATATCAAGCAGGAACGGAAACGCGAGGCTATAGAACGGCTTAGCAACTATTAAGGGCTTAAAAATATTATAAACACAAGGTTTGCAGGGGAATACACAAAATATACACAAAACCCCTGTTTTTTTATTATTTTTTGCAAAATAAAAGAGGGCTCAAACCCTCTGTATATTTAAAATATGCGCTTGGCGCGATTCGAACGCGCGACCTATCCCTTAAAAGGGGAGTGCTCTACCTGCTGAGCTACAAGCGCAAAAATCTTTGCTATTCATTTCGTCAACTTCTTTATGCTATCAAGAACATTTTTTGATGTCAACAGATTTTATTAAATATTTTGATTTTTTTATAATTATTTTGTTTTTATTGTTTTAATAAGCTTTACCAACCTTAAAACAAAAATCCGCCTTGACTGAACAATAACGGATTATAGATAATTAATAACATTTACGGAAATATTAAACTTTTTTTTAATCCAAATCTATATATTTTTTGGCGCAGTCAAACATCGCATTTACTAACGCTGCATTTGAATAGATGTTCATGCCGTTTGTTTCCAAAACTTGTTTCATGCGTTTTTCCCACATCGTATAAATATCTTCTTTATCTATATCAAGCACCTGCGATATCATACTGAGTTCCTTATAATCTATCGGTATCGGAATATTCCCTCTTAATATATCAACTATTTCCAATCTTTTTTTGCGCGGAAATGATTTTAAAAAGTTGACCGTACTTATATTTTTTTCTTTCATCATGTCTTTCAAAAATTCAACAGTTTCGTCAACTAATACGGGTTCTTGCGGAATTTTGTATTCTTCAAATTCTTCAGGTTCAATCTCCATAACGGTTGCTATTCGCTCTAAGGTCGTGGTTCTTGTCGAAAACGGGATTGTATCATCTATCAGGTTGTAAACATATGACAGCGTTACTCCGATCATTTCCGCAAAATCTTTTTTATGTATACCGTTATCTTCTAAAAATTTGGCAACTTTTTCTGAACTTTTTTGCTGGATTATCGGTTTATCTTTTGCACTCATATTTTTATCCTCACTTTTTTTATTCATTATTAAAATAAGGTTTTTCTATCATTTTGTTAAGCGAAAAGCCGGTAAATCAGGACGGTAATATTTATTTGCGTTAAAATTATAAATATAAAGGTGATATAAATGAAATTAATTGCAGGATTAGGAAACGTAGGGGAAAAATATCTTTTTACAAGACACAACGCAGGGTTTATGGTCGCCGACAAAATTGCGCTTGATAAAAATTTTCAATTTAGAGAAGATAAAAAATTGAAATGTTTTTTGGCTAAATTCAAATCAGGAAATGAAGATGTTATTTTAATTAAGCCGACAACATTTATGAACCTCTCAGGCGAAGCGGTTAGTGCAGTTATGAACTATTACAAAATAGACATCAAAGATATTTTAATAATTTATGATGATATTTCCCTTGGTTTAGGCAGATTAAGATTTCGCGCAAACGGTTCTGACGGCGGACATAACGGGATTAAGTCCATAATCAAACATCTTAACTCCCAAAATTTCAACCGTCTTAAAATAGGAATAGGCCCTCAGCCGCCTATTCCAAGCGAAGCTTTTGTTTTACAGAATTTTTCTAAAGAACAAATGCCGGAATTAAAAACTTCAATTACCAAGGCCGCAGAAGCAGCCTTGTTTTCGCTTGATAATCCGATTGACAAAGTTCAAAACAAATACAATTAACCACTCGGACTGTTTTAAAATAAAAATTTTTGATATAATAACCCAAAAAGGAGTATCTGATTAATGAGCATACAAATTGCCGAACAATATGAAGAAAACGAACAATACGATAAAGCTTACGAAGAATATAAAAAAATCTACGATAAAAATCCTAAAGATATGAATATTCTTGAACGTTTGGGGCATCTTTCGATAATGCTCGGAAACAAACAGGAGGCTGCGGATTACTATTCAAAAATTCTTGAATTTGATGTCACAAATTCCATGGTTTATGAGCAGCTTATGGATATTTATCAAGATATTAACAGGTTTAAATATTACATTCACAGAGGTAATCTTCATTCCATAGAACATAAATTTGAGCATGCCATAAACGATTATAAAAAAGCACTATCTCATACTCAGGAAGAAAAAGATATTATTACGACAAGATTTGTTCTTGCTGCACTCTATGCACAAACAGGCAATTCGACAAAAGCGATTGATGAATATTTAAGATTGCTTGATTACAGCGAAATTCCATCTGAAACTTATATTAATCTTGCAAAACTATACATAGCCGAAAACGCAGCTTCAAGCGCTATTAACGTTTTAGAAAGAGCTGTTGCAAAAGGCATTAACAGCGAAAGCATCCGAGAAACCCTTGCTGATTTATATTTGAAGAATAATCAAGCAAATAAAGCAATGGAAATAACACAAAATGAGCTTACTAAAGTTAAATGCATGCTTGATTGCGGAGATGATGATAAGGCTTACGAAATTTTATCCTCAAATAAAGATAAATATCAAACAAATGCTAAATATCATTCACTTTTGGCGCAATATTATTTTATGAAAAATAAATTTGATGAGGCTCTTGGTGAGGTTGAAGAATTTGACAAATATGAGAAAAATTCTCCGCTGACATATCAGATGAGAGCGCTTATTTATGAAAATAAAAAAGACGATTATAATGCGCATATAAACTGGGGAAAATATAATATTCTAAGAGGCAACAAAGATATCGCAATTAACGAATATCTTAATGCTTATCAAATGCGTGATGATGACTTAAATCTTCTAAGCTCGCTTGCTGTCTTGTTGGAAGAAAACGGCGACAAAAATCATGCTATGGAAATTTATGAACGTATCGCAAAACTTGAGCCGAATAATATTAAGGCGATAGAAAAAATTGCAAACTTCAGACACGATATAGGCGACTACAGAACCGAATGCGATTACCTTGAACTCTGGTACGAATCCGATAAGAGAAATTATCCTTTAATCAAGCGTATGGCGCAGATTTACGAGAAACTTAGAAACAAACCCTCTGCCATTGAGTTTTATAAAAAATATCTTCAATCAACCACCGTTCCGGATTACGAAGTGGTGAAAGCTCATCTTGCAAAGCTTGAAAATACTGAGATGGAAATGGCAAATGAAGAAGGCTGGCTTGATAAAATTATGAGATTTTTTAACAAGGATTAATCAACATAATTTTAAATTTTTATGTACAAAAAGACTTATTTGGGGTGCGTCAAACGACGCACCCCAAACATTCAAACAAAAGTTTTTGCGTATAAGTATAATTACTCTGATTTTTTAGACTAAAAAAGCAGACTTTTAAAAGTCTGCTTTTAAAATTTATGATTGAGTAACTTCTTCAGGTTCTTCTTTTGCTCTGGATTTTTTAGGCTTTGCCTTCTCAAATGTAATCTTATCGTCAACTAAAGTAAGTTTTATAGTATCACCTTGAGAATATTTACCCGAAAGAATTTCTTCAGCAAGCATATCTTCTATCTTGCGCTGAATTAATCTTCTCAGCGGTCTTGCACCGTAAGCTTCAGAGTATCCGTTCTTTGCCAGATGATCTTTAACTTCATCAGTTACCTCAACTGACAACTCACGTTCCGCAAGACGCTTGAACAAATCCTTCAACATCAAATCTACAATCTGTCTGATTTCTTCCTGATTCAAATGAGCAAAGACAATTGTTTCATCTATACGGTTTAAGAACTCCGGTCTGAAAGCTTTTTTCATTTCCTCTGTAACCGTATCTTTAAGTTTTTCGTATTTATCTTTTGACTCATCTTCTGCAGTTGAGAAACCAAGTTTTGAAGTATTGGTTATCATACTTGCGCCGACATTTGATGTCATGATTATAATTGTATTTTTGAAGTTGATATGTCTGCCTTTTGAATCTGTCAAACGGCCGTCATCAAGTATTTGAAGCATGATGTTAAATACATCCGGATGTGCTTTTTCGATTTCGTCAAACAATACAACCGAATAAGGCTTCTTACGTATCAATTCAGTCAAATGTCCGCCGTCGTCATATCCGACATACCCCGGAGGAGAACCGATAAGTTTTGCGGTTGAATGTTTTTCCATAAATTCTGACATATCCACCCTTATCATATTGTCCTCAGAACCAAATACGGCTTCAGCTAAAGCTTTCGCAAGTTCGGTTTTACCAACCCCGGTCGGCCCGCAGAAGATAAAGCTTCCGATCGGTCTGTTCGGGCTTTTTAATCCTACCCTTGCACGTCTTATTGCTTTTGAAATAGCTACAACCGCATCATGCTGACCGATTACACGGGCATGAAGGGTATCTTCTAGTTTTAAAAGTCTTTCGCTTTCGCCTTCCGTAAGTTTGGTAACCGGAACACCGGTCATTGTCGCAATTACTTCTGCTACATTTTCCGCCGTTACAGTTGGCTTGTTTGCCTCATGTTCATCACGGTATTTCTGCGCCATTTCACGAATTCTGTCTTTCATGTCAGCTTCTTCATCTCGAAGCTGGCTTGCAAGATCAAACTGCTGATTGCGAATTGCGTCTTCTTTTTCTTTTATTAAACTTCTAAGTTCTTTTTCAAGCGCTTTACCCTCCGGTGAAAGCGTTGAAACCTTCAATCGAACTTTTGAACTTGCTTCATCTATTACGTCGATTGCTTTATCCGGCAAAAATCTGTCTGTTATGTATTTGTTAGACAATTTTACCGCCGCTACAATCGCATCATCCGAAATAATAAGCTTGTGGTGGTCTTCAAACTTAGTTTTAATACCTTTAAGAATTTCAATTGATTCTTCTTCCGTCGGTTCATCAATCATTACAGGCTGGAAACGTCTTTCAAGCGCTGAATCTTTCTCAACATATTTTCTGTACTCATCAAGAGTTGTCGCACCTATAACTTGGATTTCGCCTCTTGAAAGTGCAGGTTTTAAAATATTTGCCGCATCAATTGCACCTTCGGCAGCTCCTGCGCCTATTAGAGTATGCATTTCATCTATTACAAGAATGATATTTCCTGCCTGACGAATTTCGTCCATAATCTTTTTAAGACGTTCTTCAAATTCACCTCTGTACTTAGTTCCGGCAACCAAAAGTCCCATATCAAGCTGAATTACTTTTTTGCCGTCTAAAATGTCCGGAACTTCCGAGTTTACAATTCTTATCGCAAGCCCTTCTGCAACAGCAGTTTTACCTACCCCTGGCTCACCTATTAAGACAGGGTTGTTTTTGGTACGTCTTGCAAGAATTTGTATTACTCTTTCAATTTCTTTTTCTCTGCCGACAACAGGATCTAATCTCATTTCCTGCGCAGCTAAAGTTAAATCACGTCCAAACTCATCAAGACTCGGAGTTTTGGTTTTTCCGCCTGATGAAGATGATGAACTTGAACTGCTTGAGGATGTTGTTTGAGGTTTTGTTTCTCCAAGCATTTTAATTACATTGCTTCTGATTTTATTTAAGTCAACGCCAAGATTTTCAAGCACTCTTGCCGCAACCCCTTCACCTTCTCTAATCAAACCTAAAAGAAGATGTTCAGTTCCTATGTAATTGTGCCCCAACTGTCTTGCTTCATCCCAAGATAATTCAAGAACTCTTTTTGCCCTTGGAGTAAAAGGGATTTCAACAGCTACAAACCCTGAACCTCTGCCGATAATCTTTTCGACTTCAGCTCGAGCATCTTTTAGGGTAACCCCCATTGACTTTAGGGTTTTTGCTGCAACACCCGTACCTTCTCCTATTAGACCCAGAAGAACCTGCTCTGTTCCGACAAAATTATGCCCGAGCCTTCTTGCTTCTTCCTGAGCCAACATTATAACCTTTATGGCTTTCTCGGTAAACCGTTCAAACATTTTCTCTCCTATCCTATATTTTCAGATATATATATTTTACATAAAAAATAAAAAAGTTTCAAGCTGTAACAAAAAAAATATACCGATTAGCATAGTTTTTATTTTTCTCGTTTCTAAATCATGCCTGTTTTTATTTAATACTTCAATCCATTATATTTATAATATGGTTTAAACCCTTTGAAAAACTGATAATCATAAATTTGAAAACAAAAGTGTTGACATTTAATTTTGTTTTACATAGAATAAAAAACGTGAAAGAAATACAAGCCCCCATCGTCTAGAGGCCTAGGACAACACCCTTTCACGGTGTAGACAGCGATTCGAATTCGCTTGGGGGTATTTTTATTAGGAACCGCTTATGGTTCCTTTTTTAGCACTTACCCTCATCTCATTCGAATCTGCAATTTTCCTGTTGGTAAAATTGCTCGATTAGCTCTGCATACAATTCCGTAAGGCTCGAATTTCATATTCTCGCCTACGCAATTGCAGAATTCGCTTGGGGGTATTTTTATTAGGAACCGCTTATGGTTCCTTTTTTAGTAGCTACCCTCTCCTCATTCGTATCTGCAATTTGCTTTTATTTGCAAAGTTCTTTTATTTATTGTATCCTTATACTTGCAAGTTTTTTGGTATTAAGGAGCTTTTATAAGTGACAAAAAAACAAGTTTTACTGATAAGACTTTCTGCTCTTGGAGATATTATTTTTAATCTTCCTCTTGCTGATATACTTAAAAAAAATGGTTATAATGTTACTTGGATTGTTAGCGAAAAAGGATTTGACATAATAAATAATAATCCTGCTGTTGATGAAGCAATACTTGCGCCTGTTGAAAAATGGAAAAAACAAAGTTTTATCAAAAATTTTAAAGAATACTTGCAAATAATTAAATACCTTCGTTCAAAAAAATTTGATATTGCTATAGATACTCAATTACTTTTTAAGAGTTTTATCTGGACTGCATTTTGCGGTGCTAAAAGAAGAATTGTTTCGACCTCCGCAAGAGAATTTGCAATATTAGGAGGTAATGAATTTATCGGACGGCTGAGAATTAATTATAATCAGCACGCAATAAAGAGTTATTTAAAGTTTGCGAAACACTTGAAACTTGATACCTCTGAAATAAATGTATCTTTGCCTGAAGCAAATGAAGAAATTATTGCAAAAGTCGACACGCTAATGGCTGATTTGGACAAAACAAAGCCTATTATTGCAATTGCTCCTGCTACAACCTGGACTACAAAGCATTGGAATAAAGATAATTGGCATGAACTTATTAAAAAGATTGAGAAGGATTACACAATTATCTTTACCGGAACAGGCAAGGATATTGAACTTATTAATTATATTTCAGAAGGAAATCACTTAAATATAGCAGGAAAAACTAACATTTTAGAATTAGCTGAAGTATTTAGGAGATGTCAGCTTTTAATATCGCTTGACAGCGGAAGCACGCATCTTGCTTGGGCAAGTCAAAAACCTAAAATAATATCAATATTCTGCAGCACACCTGACAGTTTATATGCCCCATTAGGTTCTGAGGATAAATACATTGCTTTAACCGGCAAACTTCCTTGTCAGCCCTGCCATAAAAGGAAATGTCCGCTTAAAAAGAATAAAAATCTTTGCACGGCTTTACCTGAAGTCGATGATGTTTTGAATGCAATACATAAACTTTTACCTGTTGACAAAAAATAAAACATTTGCATTTGCTTACTTCTATTGAAATTACTCTCTTTTTATAATATTTTTTAGTTATGGCAAGACTAATCGGCATATCTGATATTCACGGGGAATTGGAAAAACTTTGCATAGTTTTAGAAAAAGTTAACCCGCAAAAGGACGACACTATCGTTTTTATGGGTGATTACATTGACAGAGGCGCAAAGTCTAAGGAAGTCGTTCAAAAAATTATTGATATGCAAGAAGTCTGCAATTGTGTTTATCTTATAGGATCTCACGAGTATGCGCTGCTTCATGCAAATTCCGACGATTATTATCACTATTTATTCTGGAATTACGGAGGCGTACAAACTGTCGAAAGTTACGGAAGTTTTGACGATATTTTAAAAACACACGGAGATTTTTTCAAAAGTCTTAAATTTTATTATATTAACGGCAAATATCTTTTCATTCATGCCGGCATAAGGGACAGAATTCCGCTTGAAAAACAAAATGAAGTCGATATGGTTTATATCAGAGGTGAATTTTATAATAAGCCGCATTCTCTTCCTTATAAAATAATTTTCGGTCATACCGAATTTGACAAGCCGCTTATTCAAAGTGACAAAATTTGCATTGATACCGGCTGCGGAAAGTACAAAAATTCTCCGCTTACTGCAATAATCTGTGAAAATAACATTGAAACTTTTGTCAACTCTGATTAAATCTAAAAAGCTTAATACTTGATAAATTTATACCCTTTGCTTGGTTTTGAAGTTTGAGTTTGAGTCTGAGTCTGAGAGTTTTGCTGAGCCTGATTATTCGGTTGTGATTCGTATTTAATTTTTACATTTTGCGGAATGTTTTTAACTCCGTTTTTACCCTCGTTTACGGTACCTTTCGGTACATTAAATGCCTCTTCAAATGCTGTTTCAAACTTTTCTCTGCTTCCGTCAACTTTATAAAAAGTTCCGCCCGTGGCTGTCGGAAGGCATCTCAATGAATTATCCGAACCAAGTTGAACTACATCTATTTGCAAATCTTTATGAGATTTTAGTATTGATCTTATGTAAGCACAAGGATCACCCCCGCAGGTTTCTCCTCCGTCAGTCACTAAAATAATCTTTTTTCTTTGAACAACAGCAGGCTTATTATCCGAAGTCAAAATATTTACCCCTTTTAAATCCTTTGTAACTGTTTGCTGTAGTGCAAATTCTATAGGAGTAGCCCCTCCGATTTTGGCTTCTTCTAAGGCCTTTATCACTTTTGATTCATTATTTTTTTTGAAATACACGGCAAGCCTTGATGCTTTACACGCATCTATATATGAAAAAGAAGTTAAAGAAGCGCCTTCTCCAAAAACTCTTAATGCAACGGCTGAACTATCAGGGATTTTAGGCAAAATGTATACCAAAGTTTCTTTTGCAACCTTTATCCACCTGTCCATACTGCCTGAATAATCCACCAGTAGTTCTATAGCTTCCCCCTGAATATTTGAATTCTTGGGACTTTGTATAATTTCCACCTGCTTATACGTCGTCGGCGTATAAACATTGTACTGGCCGGCTTTTACAACTGAACAAATACCTGTCGCCAAAAACACCAACAATAACCATAAAATTTTTCTGTAAATTTTCTTTTTCATAGCTTTATTATATTAAATAACGAGTACCTTTGCAAGGAAAGTTAATTTTCCTCATAATTTACAAACTTGTAATTTGATGCCAACGGCTGCTTATTCTGCGCAATCGGCTGATTGTTTGAACATTTTTTAATACGTTTGGGTCTTATTATTTTTTCATTGTAAGTTCTTGCATCTGAAACGGTACCTTTAGGTACATTAAAAGAGGTTTCAAATGCAGCTTCAAATTTTTGCTTGCTTCCGTCAACCTTCTTAAATTCACCGCCTGTTGCTTCTGCAAGACAGGCAAGTTTTTCACTGTTGCCGAGCTGAATTACATCTATTTTAATATCGTTTCTTTTTCTCATAACTTCTTTAATATAAGCGCAAGGGTCTCCGCCGCAGGTTTCATAACCGTCCGTTACAAGAATTATTTTTTTCTTATTTCTTGTTCTGTTGCTGTCATAAACCCTCACATTTCTAAAATCACCTTCGATTACCTGCTGCAAACCGTAAACAAGCGGAGTCATTCCGCCAAGTTTCGCACTTGACAATCCTTCCGAAACTTGCTCTTGATTTGCTTTTTCAAAAGAAGTTACGAGTCGTGAAGATGAACATGCTGCTTCTTTTCCGCCTTCTGTTGCTCTTTCACCGAATACTCTTAAGGCAACGGCAGATCGGTACGGAATTTTAGGCAATATAAATTGTAATGTTTCCTTTGCTTCTGCTATCCAGCGCCCCATACTTCCGGAAAAATCAACCAACAACATCACGGCTTCTCCGTTTATTGAAATATGAGATGGGCCTTTTAATCTTGTCAGCTGTTTATACCCGCTTGAAGAATATACCTTAAATTCTCCCGCAAAAACAGGCGTATTGAAACTCATAATTATGCTTATACATATTAAACAATTCAAAATTTTCTTCATTTTCACCTAATCGTAATTTTTCCCTATGTTTATATAAAGTCAGAACTGAACAAAAAATTTACAAAATCGTTAAGTATGTATAAAGTTTTGTTGCAAAAGATTAGTCATACATCTATAATATTTCTAAGGATTATGATGAAAAAGTGTTTTATTCTTCTTATAACGTTATTATTAGCTTCGGTTCAAGTATTTGCAGCCGATGTTTCAAGATTGTATCGAATTAAAGAAGCAGATTCCGAAAGTATTAATAAAATACTGGCGCCCTATTTAAAAACACGTTTTCCGAATATGACAAAGCAGCAGAACGGCTACATTCTTGAGAACAAACAAAAAGGATACTATTACGTAATTATAATTTCGGAAAAAGAAGATAATTGTTACCTTTATTATATGTCCAATAACGAAGATGAAGACTTAAGAAAAGATATATTAAAAACCTTAAAAAACAATGATTTTAAAAACAAGCGTGTGTTAGATTCAAGCTTAAAGAGTTACTTTTACGGAGAAGCATATACAAACCTTGCCCATAGCACTGCAAGAGTAAATCTTCGCTCTAAAAAAGATGCTTCTTTACCTCAAACAGCCACCCCTGAGGCAGTAAACGCAAAAGAAATAAACTATGATTTCAGTGACGAAGCTCAGGAAAGATTTAATTCAATGCACAATTCTGATATCATAAATCTTGAAGTTTCTGATAGTGATAAGCAGAAAGTTGAAATTAATCCTAAAAGAAACGTCATAAGGCTTCCGCAAATCGGAGATTCGGGGACACAAAGTGCATATAACCCTTATACCCAACAGAATTCGCACACCCAAACCGCACAAAAGCCGACAAATGTATTAAGCGGAAGCGTTGTATATATACCGGACGGAACTTCATTTACGGCAGCGCTTTTGTCGGATATAAGTTCAGAGAGCCTTGTAAATAATGACAGAATAAGTGCCGAGCTTGATCAGGACTGGTCATACAACGGGCAGTTGATAGCACCTGCCGGAAGCATTTTAAACGGAAGAGCAGTCGATACAAAATCAGCTTCTTTTGCAATGGGAAACGGTCAAATCGGGTTACTTTTTGATGAAGTTATGACGCCGGATGGGAACCTTATTCCTCTAAAAACCAATAAAGTGTATATTGTAGGAAATAATTCAAGAGCCTTAAACATCACAAAAAGAGTTGCAGGAGGGGCAGCCGCAGGGCTTTTACTTTCTGCCGTATCAATGCTTCTCGGAGCAGACCCGACACATGCTATTGTTTACGGAATGTCACTCGGGGCAGGCGGCGGCGCAATTTCCGCTATTTCGGCAAAAGGTGAAGAAATTCAGCTTATCGAAGGTTCTCAACTGCAAATTATGCTGACTGAACCGCTTACAATCCAGACTTACAGACAATAACCGAAAGGGAAATTTAATGTCAGTAACTATTACATCAAAAAATAACGAAAAAACTTTCAGAGAAAAAGATTTTATAATCATCGGCTCAAATTCAGACTGTGATTTCAGAATTAATGCGGGATTTGAATTTATTTTAACCGTTCAATATAACGACGCCGAAAAAAAATGCACAGTCATAAATAATTTTGAAAATCCGAAAATCCTTTTTAAAGGAGAACCTTTTAAAGGAAAACTTTCGCTTACAAAATTTTGCAAGCTAAAACTGGCAGATTCCGATGAATTTATAGGGATAAAAATAGAAGAGAATGACTCGGAGCCGATTTCCAGAATTGTAGAAAAAGAATTAACTCAAAAAGATTTGCAGGATTTGTACGGAAATGAAGTCAACACCGGTATAAAACTTAAGCTTGATAAGATTAAATCCGACATTGAAAAAGAACGAATTACAATAGCAAAGCAGACTTCATTTGCCATTACCGATATAAAAAAACGGCTTTCATTGAATTTTAAAGCTGCAATCGTTTTAAATTCAGCCTTAATAATAAGCACAATCGTTATGACATTTGGTATAACAAATTATTTAATGGGGCTTCCGATATCTGATACTGTTGCATTTATGACGATGCCGACAAATATAAAAATGCTGGCTTTATTTTCTGTTCTTGCATACGCTGTTTCATTGGCTTTCAAGCAGGGGATTTTTCTTTATCTTCAAAACAGGGATTTAACCTTACCCGCACACGGCGCAAAATTTGCACAGAACTTTTTAATCATTTTATCAACATTTTTTATGCTCGGATTTTACGGTGTGAACCTCGTTTATTATATGAACCCGAACGGAAGAATATTTTACGGAGCAATTGTTTCATTGTTTTTTGTAATGCTTAATGCCCTAATCGCATTTGCCTGCGGATACTTTAAATACAGCGGGCATAAGCTTTCAATGGAATTATACAAATATGAATACAGAGAAGACTTTGAATTAGTTCTAAACAAATACCAAAACTGGATAGATATGTTTATTAACAGTCTGGGTAATGTAAAATTAAATTATGTAAAAGACAAAATTTTCACGCTTCAGCTTATAAGCTTGGGAGAAATTGTCCTTGGACTTTTAACTGCACCATTTTTGGCTTACGGGGTTTCGAACACTCTTGCAATGTGCTTTCCCGAAGCCGCAGGATGGGTTAGAATTTCAGGACTTAGATTTTCTCCTGTGTTTTTAGTTTTAGCGACAATGCTTATAATTTTTGCATTTTTTGCTATTACAAACGGGTTTTCCAATATGAAAAAAGTCGGCGGTTCAGATGTGATTAAACTGGATGGCTTCAGAAACTTTATGTCACACGGGGTGGACATTTTCGGACTTCAAAAAGTCAGAACCCTTGAAAAAGAACGTATAAGATTTTTCACAATCGGTATTTCAATTATATTTATAGAATTTACAATGAACACTTCATTTTTCATATCGGAAATGGGTGCGGATTTGAGCGGATTGCTTCTAAGCCTTATCGCAGCGACAGTTCCGACAGCACTTTTAATCGCAGAAACATACCTTTTAAGCCGTACAAACTACGAACTTTTTATATGCGATTCGTTGATTTCCAGAATGGATAGAAAATGATTAAAATATATTTAACAGTAACCGTAATATTTATGATAATTATAACGATTGCCGCAGGAATTACTAAGCCCGGCATCAACAAGTCCGTGCAATTTGCCAAAAGCGATTTTCAAATAACCACAACAGAGCTTGCACAAAATCCTGATGCTACACACGAACCGCCCTCACAAAACAAAATAATTAATACAGAACTCACAGAAACAAAAGTCCTTGAAAAAACTATAAAAACTCATTCTCCTGCAATTGAGCAAAAAACACAAATTATAGAAAACAAAACAAATACGGTAACAAAAACACAAGAAGTCAAAACACAATCACCCAAAGTACAGACGACAACCAAAACAGTCCAAACTACTCCACCCAAAACAACGACTAAAACCGTTCAGACTTCCGCTCCGAAAACGACAACTCAAAATAAAACGATAACTACACCAGCAGCAAATTCTAAAGCCCAAACTCAAACCGCAACGACAGCGCAGCTGCCGCAATCTGTAAAAAATATTATAAGCGGAACCGAAAAACCGCAACAAAAACAAGAAGAAACAATTAAAAAAGAAGAGCCTGTAAAAACTGTTCTTCCGAACATTCAGCCGACAAAAACTCCAGAACAAATAGTTCAAGAAGCGGATAAAGAAGACAGACCGCTGACAGAACAGGAAGAAATAATTGTCTGGAACATCTGGAGAAGTAATCTTCAAAACCAAATTATGCGTGACACCCAAATTTCGGCACCGCTTGGCACGACCTTTAAATTTTCGTTTACGGTAGATAAAAAAGGCAGAATTTCAAACCTTAAAACCTGGGCATCTCCGTCAGCATACAACACGGTAGCCGTAAACTACTTAAAACCGCTAATCCAAAGCTATCAGGGACAGCCGATATTAAACTTTCCATCTCGCACAAAACGTGTTATAACTAATGTAACAGGCGGATTTGTAATTTCAACGGAGGACAAATTTAGCACACCCGGAGATTTTTCGGATATAGAAAAGATTAAAACCTACAAATAGAATTTGTAAAAGATTAGAATACATAAAACAAGCAGGTAAAAAATGTACAGATGCACGGAATGTCAGGAAGAATATAAAGAAAAGCCAAACTATTGCAGCTGCGGCAATGACGAGTTTGAGGAAATTATAGAGCCTCAGGCAAAATCGGATCCGCCAGTAAAAGCAGAAAAAACGGTAAATTCAACAAATATCCAGTGGCAATTTTTGCTTAATACAATATTTCCGACAAGCTTTCTTGTAATTTGTATAATTTTATCAATTGCAATTTGGCTGATAAAAATACCGTCTTCAGAAAAAAACATTGAAGAACAAATAAAATTACCGGCTTCCGCAGATATCCCGACAGATGCGGAAATTTTCTGGCAAGACACAGCTAAAGCTTCTGCAACTGAGCAAAAGAAAGAACAGCCACCCGTCGCAGCACAAAAGTCACAAAGCACAGCTTCTACATCTCAAAAGCAAAAAACTTCAACCTCAACAACAACTGCCGATTCAACTAAACCTGCTGCAAAAAACACCCCTAAAACGACAACGGCAAAACCTTCTTCATCAAAACCTGCACAAGCTCCAAAACAAACATCATCAACAGTTAATAACACGACAGCAAAAACATCTTCCCAAAACCAACAAACTTCTCAAAAACCCAAACTGCCTGATTCTGTTTTAAATGTTGGGAAATCAACCCCTCAAACACAATCGACACCAACGACACAGACTGCACAGACAGCTCCAAAACCCTTCAATTACAAACCGGCACCCAAAATGGATGAGGAAGAATTTTTAAAATATAAAGGTGAGATAAGAAGCGCATTACTTTCAAAACTTAATGTTGCGGCAATTCAGGGTTCGGGTGAATGCGCAATAGAATTTTCACTTGACAGTACAGGAAAGCTTATAAACAGGATTTTTGTTTACAAATCATCAAACAAATCAGTTAATGATGAAGTTTACCTTATGCTTATGCGGCTTCCGAACTACAAAAAGCCGCCCCAATACTACCATAACGAAAAAATAAGGCTTAAATTCTACTTCAACGACGGATATTATGAGATAACGTTTATCTAAAGATTGCAAGCTTATTCCAGAAAGATTCGTAAGTCCCAGTAAGCTTTTCGTATCTTCTTCTGGTTTTAGAATCCACAAAATCGTTATGTTCCAGATTTATTTTCTTCATGCGTTCTTCAACCATGCTTTTAAACTCTGTTTTATAAGGTTCCGCAACCTCTCTTATCCAAGAATAAAACATGTTTATCGCAAAAGAATGGAACAAATCAAAATATTCTTTTTTAATATCGTCATTTTCGACTTCTGAATGGATATAGCTGTTAATATTATCAAGAGATTTAATCAAATCAAATACGATTTCTTTATCAAAAGCTTTGTAAGTTGCAGAAGATGCGTTTATTCTAAAGAAATAAGTAGTTCTGCGTGTAAGCGCTATACTGGAAGCAAGCATTGACGCAACGAATAAGAAATAAGTATCTTCTCCGTATTTTAAATCTTCCACAAATCTTATATTATTTCTGTTAATCAACTTTGCGCTGAACAACTTATTACTGATAACTCTTGATTTTACGAACCTTGATTTATCCTGATAAGTAGAGAACAAAGGTTCTTTAACCTTAAAAGTCTGACGGGAAATATAATTATTAGCCCTTTTTCTGCCGTCTTTATCGTAAGCAAGATCACAAGCCACAATATCAGCACCTGTGTCATCAGCGGTAGAATACAAAGCGGATAAGAAGTTTTTCTTAACATAGTCATCGCTGTCAATAAAAGCAATATAACTTCCTTTAGCTCTGTCTAAAGCGTTGTTTCTTGCAGCACTAACACCTTTATGCTCTTGAGACACAATCGTAATCCGATTATTTTTCTTAGCATATTCGCTTAATATCGCAACGGAATCATCCTCAGACCCGTCATCGACACATATAACTTCATAATCTTTAAAATTCTGGCTGCAGATACTGTCCAAACATTGTTTTAAATACCGGCTTGCATTATACACCGGAACAATTACACTAATTTTTATATCATTAATATTTTCCATAGTGATTATTATACAGAAAAAAATAAAAATTTGTATCATATACTTTACTTATATTTTTTTTCTTGTATCATATAAACTATGCAGAAAATGATTCAATACCGACGCAGAAGATTAATTATTGAGGTTTTGTTTAAGGACTAAACTTTTGCAACTGATGCGCGGAAAAAAGGATTTAAACGAGACCTCGAAAAATTTCGGGGTCTTGTTTTTTTTAAATCATGCCCGCTCAAAAATCATAATTTGTAAAAAAAAGTTAAAAATAAACGCTAATTAAGCAATAAAAATTTTTACGATACTTAAAACAAAAGTGAGAAAGGTAAATTATATGACATTAAGACTTCGACGAAAATCTATCATAACAAAAGCTAATGCCCCGAAGCTTAGATTAATGAACTTAATCTGGGGCTTGTGATAGACAATAGTGCAAAGAGCGTAGATTAATGCTTTTTGCCGTAATCGAAAAGGAAAACACAAATGATACCCGCAATAACAGCAAGCAAAATATACTCCACCCTCGGAAACGAGAATTCATTAGTACCCCTGGCGATGAAAGATATCGCAAACAGCATGGGCTTAACAGCCGCCTCATACATTGCAGGCGATGAAGCTGAAGGAAGAGACAGATTTATAGACGAATTCGGAACTCAAGCAATATGGCTTTTCGGGATTCCGGTTTACAAAAAAATCCTTGATTTAGGTTTATTTAAAACTTTAGGATATGACCCTAAGGTTGATGTTAGAGTGCTTAAAAACCCCGATATATTTGAAAAAGCAAAAGAATATGCAGCAAATGATAAAATTAAAGCATCTCTTGAAAAAATCGGAAAATCACAGAAGGATATTAAAGTTTTCAAAGGCTTAAGCTTTAGCAAATTTGTATTATCAACTTTTCTCACAATCGGCTCATACTATGGGCTTACGAAATTCAGACACAAACACACTGAGGAACATATTAAGGAAGAGTATTTAAAGAAGCAGGCGGCGCTAAGACAAACAAAACCGCTGACACAGACTGCATTCCAAGGCCAAATTCTGAACAAAGTTCCGTCAGCCTTCAACAGTGTCCACAACAGCTTAGCGGCATCTAAAAAGAACGATAACAACCCGACATTTGGCGGAATTCAGGATTTCATGTTCAGTCCGACCAAAAACCTTATGATAGTGGATGCTTCCATTACGGCAGAAAGGATTTTTGAATCCAGAAATCTTCAGGATACAATCGGCTACATTGTAAAAGAAGGAAGCTTCTGGGCATTTATGTATCTTCTCGGAGGCAGAATACAAAAATACGTAGAAAATCAAACCGAAAAGAAACATAATATGAATATCAAACTTGATGCAAGGGTAATAGAAAGCGAAGAACTTAAAAATGCGCTTAAAAACAAAGAACTTCCGACACTTCTTCAGGCATTTTCAAACCTTAAAAAAGATGTAGACATTTACGACTTTATATGTAATCCGAACAACAAAGATAATATAATTGTAAAAATGGCAAAAATGTCCGATATTGTAAAAGTTACGGATTCAGAGGCAAACCCGAAAGACGGAACATTTACCAAGATTAAGAACTTCTTTATCAAACCAAAAGACCTAAATAATTCTGTAGATACAAGAGCCTTCATAGATCTTGATGCAGTAAAAGATATCAAAGAAAATCTCGGAAAATTATACGAACAATTCAGCAATTATAAGACGAAAGCTGCTACTGGCAAATCTGATGACGAAATTTTAACGGCATTTTTGAAAGATTTGAAGAAATACAAGCGGATATCAATTCTCAAGAACATCGGAGCATGTATCGGAGCGCTTGGTATTTTATGTCCGGCATTAATGCTTGCGCTAAGATTTGCAGACAAAGATAACAGAAACTTCAAAGTTAAAGAAGACATTGAACAGAAGCTTGCAGCGGATATTCAAGCCGGCAAAATTAAGGTTTAATCAGCCGATAACTTGGACTAAATATTGTTTAAAACGGCTTCTGCGGCCAAGTAGCCTGTCGACCAACAGTTTTGCAGGTTAAATCCGCCGCAAAATCCGTCTATATTAAGAATTTCTCCGCAGAAATACAAATTTTTGACGATTTTTGATTCCATAGTTTTGTTGTCGACCTCATCAAGCGAAACTCCACCTGAAGTAACGACTTCACCGCCATTTGCCGTTGAAATTGCTTCAACTTCAAAACCGCATAAAACACTTGTAATTTTATCACGCATTTTGCCGTCAATTTTGTGGGCTTGGAGGTTTTCATCAATCTTGCATATTTTTAAAACAGTTTCCGAAAGTGATTTTGGCACAATTTCAGAAATTACGTTTTTAATATTCTTGTGCGGGTTTTCATTAAGCAAGCTTTGCAAATCCTCTCCGTGCATAAAATTAAACCTGATTTTATAAGGAAATTTTTCTCTTGCCATAATTGAGGTAATTTTATACACAAGCGGCCCCGAAACTCCTTCGTGTGTGAACAACAAATCTTCCGAATAACTTTTGCCCTCACAAACTGCGGTTATATTTTTCAAGGAAACGCCAGAGAGAAATGAAAAATCCTCTTTAGTTTTTAATGCCGTAAGAGCAGGTTTCGGTTCAATAATTTTATGTCCCAGCCCGCTTGCAATAGAAAAAGCCGAATGTCCGCCGATTGCAATTACGACTTTTTCGAAAAAATACGCTTTGTCTTCGCTTCTAACCTCAAACCCGCCACTGCAAAGCTTTATTGAAATAACATTTTCTTTTATGATTTTTACCCCGTTAATTGCCTCTAGCATTGCATTTCTGACGTCACTTGCCTTGTCTGATACAGGGAAAATTCTCATATCATCTTGAATGTAAGTCCCAATCCCGATTTTTTCAAAAAATTTCAAAGTATCAGAGGTCCCAAATCTTGAAAATACGGAATATAAAAATTTCTCACCTCTCGGGTAATTTGAGGCAAGTTCTTTTAAGTCAAATTCCGCATGCGCTAAATTGCACCTTCCGCCGCCTGTCGGAAGAAGGGTTTTAAGCGGCGAATTTTTCTCAAAAATTACAGAAAAAATCCCTTTTTGCTTCAAAAAGCAAGCGCACGCACACCCGGCAGGCCCCCCGCCGATAATTGCAATTCTATATTTCAACCCTTGTTCCATAAAGAAATACCATTTCGGGATTTTCAAGGTCGTTATGAAGCTCTATTATTGACTTATGCAAAACCGGATGAATATAATCAGGAATCAATTCCAAAAGCGGCACAAGAGTAAATGCCCTTAAATGCACGTATTTGTGCGGAATTGTTAAGTCTTCATCCTGAATTATATCATTATTGTAGAATAAAATATCAATATCAATTGTTCTGTCTTCGTAGTTTGAAGCTTCGTTAGAACGCTTGCGGCCAAGCTGCGCTTCAATTCTCTGGCATTCTACAAGGAGTTCTTTGGGCGAAAGTTTAGTCTTAATTTCGACAACGGCATTCACAAACCAGGCTTTAGAAGACATATTCCAAGGTTCGGTTTCGTAAAACGCGGATGTCCTGATAATACTTATATTTTCGCAAGCATTAAGAAGGCTTGTTGCCTGCTGAACATAACCTATTCTGTCACCTGTATTCGACCCTAAACTTAAGTAAACGATTGCCATAACAATATTCTATTAATTTTCAGATATAATGTCAATAAATATTTGATATTGTTATATTTTATCAAATTAAAAAATAAAAAAGCAGAGATTTAATCTGCTTTTTAAATAAACTTAACTCAAAATTTTATTAATTTTTAAGCTTTTCAATTGTTGCATTCAAAGCCGCAACAACGGTCAGAATATCTCTTTCCGAAACAAATCCGAGAGTTCCGATTCTGAAGATTTTGTCTTTCAAATCATTTTGACCGTTTGCGATAATTATATCGTAATCGTCTTTTAATCCTTTTCTGATATCAGGAACAGAAATTCCCTCCGGCGGGTAAACCGAAGTTACCGCATAACTTGCTTTATTATCGTCCTCAACAAAAAGCTTTAACCCCATATTTCGCAAGCAATTACGCAATAAAAGCGCATTTGATTTGTGTCTTGCAAAAATATTCTCCAACCCTTCACTTTTAAGCATTTCAAAAGCCTTGTGAAGTGCCACAACAAGGTTAACAGCAGGAGTGTAAGGAGTTGTATGCTGTGCGAGAGATTTTTTGTAACTGCTCCAGTTAAAATAAAATCCCGGATATTTGCATTGTTTATGAACCTCAAAAGCTCTTTCGCTTGCTGTTAAAAAAGCAAGCCCAGGAGGAATCATAAAACCCTTTTGAGAGCCTGACACAACAACATCAATTCCCCACTCATCAGTCTTTAAATCCATCGCCCCGACACTTGTAACCCCGTCAACTACGGAAATTGCGCCGTGCTTTCTGATTATTGAACAAAGTGTTTTAATATCATTAACAGCGCCAGTTGAAGTCTCAGAGTGCGTCATTGTAACAATTTTAATTTCTTTATTTACGTCTTTTTCTAATCTTTCCCTCAAAATTTCAGGATTAATAACCTCGCCATAATCAACTGAAATTCGCTCTACATCAGCCCCGTGTGATTCCGCAATTTTTGCCCATCGTTCGCCAAAATTCCCAATAACAAGCGAAAGCACCTTATCTCCGGGATTTACAAGGTTAGAAAGTGCCGCATCCATTGCACCAGTTCCGCTGGAGGCAAAAATAAACACATCATTTTTTGTCTGAAAAATCCATTTCAAATCTTCGTTAACTTCATCAAAAATACGCGAGAACTCGGAACTTCTGTGCGGAACAGGCGATTTTGCCATTTCTAATAAAACATCTTCCGGCACAGGTGTCGGCCCAGGTATCATCAATAAAGTCTTGTCTTTCATTTTACCCCCGATCGCTTAACTTTTACTTTAAACTTTTTTATATTAACACAATTTTCTGTTTTGTGTATAATCAGTAAAGAAATGTTTATATACGAAATTTTAGCGACAATTATATTTATCACACTTCTTCCGTTTTACTATATCGTAAGAGTAATTCAGAAGAAATACCTTTACGGCTGGAGAGAGAAACTCGGATTTTTAACCCCGCCGGATTTGGGTAATAAAATAATCATGCTCCACGGGGTTTCTGTGGGAGAAGTTATTGCGCTTGAAAATTTGACAAAAAAAATTAAAGAAACCTTCCCCGATTACAAAATTGTAGTTACAACAGGCACTAAAACTGGTCAAGACATAGCTAAAAAGAAATATGAAAAAATTGCGGATTACATCACTTATTTCCCGTTTGATGTACCATTTGCAGTTAAGTCATTTCTTAGCAAACTAAACCCGACGGTTGTTTTGATTGCAGAAACCGAACTTTGGCCGGATTTTGCCTATCAATGCAAAAAAAGAAACATCCCGCTTTTTGTAATTAACGGAAGAATCAGTGACAACACATTTAATGCCTACAAAAGAATGAAATTCTTTTTTAAGCATATTTTGAAAAATTACACAGGGCTTTACACTCAAAGTATTGAAGACCGTGACAAGCTTATTGCAATCGGGGCAACTCCAGAAAACACTGAATTTATGGGGAATTTAAAGTTTGATATAAAAAAACTTGATGTATCAATTGATATCGGCAAAGGCGAAAACAAGCTTATTATAGCCGGAAGCACCCATAAAGGCGAAGATGAAATCGTGCTTGAAGCTTTTAAAAATATTAAACAAAAAGTGCCAAATGCAAAACTGCTGTTGGCTTCACGCCATATTGAAAGAATTCCTGATATAGAAGAACTTGTTAAAAACACAGGTTTAGCTTACGGATTCCGCTCTAAAGGCGACAGTTTTAAAGATAAAGACATAATTCTTCTTGATACAATGGGAGAATTAGGCAAGATGTATTCAATCTGTGACTTTGCATTTATTGGTGGCAGCTTTAACAACACCGGCGGACATAATCCTCTGGAAGCTTCAGTTTATAACAAACCGGTTATTACAGGCCCCTGCATTCATAACTTTAAAGATATTTACGGCATCTTAACTCATACAAATGCAGGAAAATTAGTTAAAACTCCTCAAGAACTTGAAAACCAGATGCTAAAGCTTCTAACGGATGAAAAATACTATAATGATGCGCAAAATGACTGTTTTAAGGTTTTTGAAGCTCAAAAAGGCGCTCTCGATTTTGTTATAAATAAACTTCAAAAAGTTCTGCAAGCCTAAAAATATAAATTCCCAAACCCCTTTAATTTCAAGTATTTTGACAAATATGATTATTAATTTGTAACGAAATATTACAAAAAACAGATAAAAAATTAAAGATTTTAAAGAGCAATGCCGTAACACATGACACAAGGAA
>CALUTL010000005.1 GCA_944323655.1 Candidatus Gastranaerophilales bacterium
ATTGCGTTTCAAGCTCGACGTGATTCAATCGCGCCGTTATTGTTAACAATCTTGCCTGTGATGCTGACATTCCCATTTTTCTGAGGATTCCTTTTTCTTTTCTTGTCGACTTTTTCACTTTATTTGTCGGATTTTTAAGAAAAATTCTTTAATTATACGCAAAATTGTTACATTTGTTAATATTTTCTTATATGTTTTTGTGACCACTCAAATTCGGCCACTTTATTTGTTATATTTACCTCTATCTTCTTCCTACTTTAATTTCGGTTTTCTTTAATTCCGGAACAGGTCCGTTTAGTGATTTTTTAGCAGGATTCTTACCCAACATCCATCTTAATCCCAACTGCAAACCGACACCATTTCTTCCTCCATTTGTAAAATAGGTCTGGAAGAATCCTGTAAAGCGTTCACCCCAAGATTTTCTTACACCTACACCGTACTTAACAAAAGGTTTTATGCTTAACTCAGGAAGAGCAACATTATTGGCTTGAAATTCTGTTTTATCCATTATATTCCAAACCATACTTACGCTTGCATAAGGCTGCCATCCGTTTTTCAAATTACCTATTAACTTAATACCAGGCTCTATTTGTATTGCATGTAACGGATCTGATGTTATACTTACACCTTGAGCGTCTTTGTAATTAAATGTATTTACATAAGAATATGACATCAAGAAATTAGGCTGAATTATAAATTTACCTTCCGCAAGCTCCCAATTATAACCGGATTTCGATGCTATACCTGACATTAACATTGTAAAATTGTCCTGTCCGTACATCGTGCTTGCTTCACCGCTGTTTGCACCTGCGTTTGCAGTCAATCCGGTAAAGAAATTACCTTTATAAGCCATACCAATTACACCCAAGGTACCGCCGTTTTGATAAATTCCCACTCCGTCATAAGCTTGGTGCGATCCGTTATATCCGCCATAAACACCCCATATACCATCCCAGCCGTGACCTAAATCCATCATCCCGGATTCAGCTCCAAAGAATGAACCGTATGATACATTTGAAACCGTCGGACCTCCTTTCAAATCCACTTTCTCAAATGTTGCGTATGGGCGGAACCAACCGGCTTTATTCTCGTATTGATTTATTGTCGGATCATATACCAAACTTGAATTTGACGCTGCATATTTATTCCTCAATTTCATTGCTTGACGTTGTTCTTTCGTCATTAGCATATGCATATCCATATTACGGAATGCTTCATCGTATGAATTTAATTGAGTTAAATATCCGCCAAGTTGAGCGGCTACAGCGCCTGCAAAAACTCCGGGATTATAAGTATTGTAGCCTCCGCCACTAACTCTGTTGAAATTCATCAATGCTGTATCCGGATCATATTTTGCACTGTATTTATAAATTGGAGAATAAATTATTTCCCCTCCTGTATATTGAATTGCCCCCGCCAAAGCATTTTGTACCGTTACATCCATATCCGAACCTATCGGCGAAATACTAAATGACAAATCTTTCGTCGGAGTAGACAGCAGAATATTTGAAATGTTTATATGATAGCTGCCATTGTTCGTAAACGAATTTACACTTATTGTATCCAATTTGTGTTCAGCAAATGAACCATCAATCGCTAAATTCAAATCTGAATTTAGGACTAAATTACCTAAATTGGTATTTTCTATTATACTGTTCTGAAGATTTACCGAACCTCCGTTTGCTACCAGATTTGCACCTGTTATATCGGCACCCTGACTAAATGATAATATTCCGTTATTTAAGTTTATATTATTGCCGGTTATTGTGCTTGATATTACAGTATTATTTGACAGATTTAAATTTCCGGCTCCTGTTATCGTATTTGATATTGTCCCTCCGGATACATTATATTCTCCGTTATTCAAAATATCATTTTTTATATTTTCTGCTTTCGATGTCAATTCTCCGGATTCATCTATTTGGATATTCTGAGATATCGTTCCTGTGTTTTGAACTTTGCCTGATATCTCCGTCGTTCCTGATCCGTTTATTAAGCCGCTGTTCTTTATTCCATCGCCTGCTAATTCTAATTTATTATTATTCGATATCGTTCCGGCATTAGATATATTGCTTCCTGAAAGTATTATTGATCCTTCGTTTGTTAAAAGACCGTCATTGTTTAATGTGTTCGTAACTTCCATTGTACCCTGATTGGTAAATGTGTTATTTAATATTACGGTCCCTTGTGTTATGACACCACTATTCTCCATTCCATCTGCAAAATCTATTAATCCGTTTCCGGTTATTGTATTTGTATTGTTTCCGCCGGTTAAGATAACTTTTCCGCTGTTTTCAATTCCGCCGGCTATTTGCATATTGTCTGCACATCCGCTTATTCCGGCATTTTGAGATACACTGATCTTACCCTGTTCTACTGCTCCTGAAAATTCGGTTAAACCAGAATTTATATTTATCGTTCCATCACCTTTAATTCCTCCGGATATAGTGTTTGTACTTGATAAATTCAATTCTCCAAAATTTTCTATTGCTGTTGAATTACCGCTGAAATTAATATTTGATAAGTTCAACTCTCCTGCATTGTTTAATGCTAAATCATTATTTTTAAAGGTAATGTTTGAAAGATTCAGTTCACCGCCTTCATTTACTTTGAATGCTGTTTCAAAATTCGTTATCGTTCCGTCTGAACCTGTTACATTTAATATGTAATCTTTTGCAACTGTTATTCCTTTATTATCATTTCCTGTTAGAGTATGACCGTTCATGTTTATATTCAATCCGCCGGTCGGAATGTTTTCTCTATAGGTTAATCCTATCTCCTCCGGAGGTATATCCATTGAGGTTTCATCTCTTGTCATTGAATAATTATATACGGTTTCTGCGCCTGAGACACCCTGTATAAACTCTGCAAGCCCGGATGTCGTCTTGTCCAAACTTACTTTTAATTCACCGTGGTTTTCTGTCTTTTCAAATGTATACAGGTAATCTGACGTCATTGTTGAAGTTTTGCCGTCGGTTCCTACGTTGAACATTACATTGTCTTTTGCTTGGGTATCTATTACCTGTATTACTTTCTCTACATACAAATCTGGATCATCAGGATATGCGTGATCCGCTGTTATATTTATACTGTTTAAATTCACTACTGTATTGTTTTCGGCATCATTGATAATTAGCTTATCCGAATTTGCACTACTATCCGGATTTAGCGGACTCATGTCTACATCTATTCTAATTTCACCATTGCCCGCTAATTTACCAATTTCATGTTCATTTATTTTGTTAGCAGCGGAATTGTCATCTATCATGTTCAGAATGCCATCATTTAGCTTCAAAGTTCCTTTAACACCGCCACCTTCAACTAAGGTTAGAGTCTTTCCACCTGCGTCATTTCTTATCGTTGTGGTTCCTTGTCCCAAAATCTCTTTGTCTAAAATTCCTGAAATAATTAAACTTGAATTGTTTGTAATCTCAGAACCTGCACCTGTCGCTAAATTTTCTGCTAAAGAAATTAACTCTCCACCACTTATTACAACATTTCCAACAATAACCCCGCTATTATCTGTAATACCGCTTCCAACATTTAAGTTTCCGCTAATTTTACCATTATTTTGAACTTTACCATTTGTTAATACATTTTGCAAAATTAATGCGTTGTTTATTATATCATCGGTACCGTCAAAAACTGTCGTTCCTGTTCCTTCCACAATATTATTATTTACACCTGAATTAAATACCAAGGTTCCGTTATTCGTTATTTTGTTTGATGTTGTAATTATATTATTGGCAGAAGTAGTTAAACTGCCGCCATTATCGTTTATTATTAACGCTTCCTGTTGAATTAAAGCTTCATTAATAACTGAACCGTCGATTGTTATTGAACCTATTCCTTTAATATCATTATGATTTGTTCCGTTACCTTTAAATTCTAATGCGCCATCATTTTTTATGCCATTATTTATTACTAAATCCGAAGCATTTGCAATCAAGCTTCCTTTTATTTGCATTTCGCTTTGTGAAATTGAAACGCCTTGACTATTCTCTACAGTTCCGCTTATTACAAGTTTGTTCGTTGTATTTCCGTCCGAATTCTTGATTACATTATTATTTGTTCCATCTCCGGTAAATTCCAACGTGCCGTCATTTGTTATGCCGTTCTTTATTGCTAAATCCGAAGCATTTGCAATCAAGCTTCCTTTTATTTGCATTTCGCTTTGTGAAATTGAAACGCCTTGACTATTCTCTACAGTTCCGCTTATTACAAGTTTGTTCGTTGTATTTCCGTCCGAATTCTTGATTACATTATTATTTGTTCCATCTCCGGTAAATTCCAACGTGCCGTCATTTGTTATGCCGTTCTTTATTGCTAAATCCGAAGCATTTGCAATCAAGCTTCCTTTTATTTGCATTTCGCTTTGTGAAATTGAAACATCTGCTTTATTCGTCACATTTCCGCTTATTACAAGATTGCTTGTTGTATTTGTTGCTGAATTCTTAATTTCATTATTGTTTATTCCGTCTCCGGTAAATTTCAACGTGCCATCATTTGTTATGCCATTATTTATTGCTAGATCCGAAGCATTTGCAATCAAGCTTCCTGTTATTTGCATTTTGTTTTGTGAAATTGAAACATCTGCTTTATTCGTCACATTTCCGCTTATTACAAGATTGCTTGTTGTATTTGTTGCTGAATTCTTGATTACATTATTATTTGTTCCATCTCCGGTAAATTCTAACGTGCCATCATTTGTTATGCCGCTTGCAATTGTTAAATTATTTGCATTGGTTGATATCACACCATCCGTTGCTATTTGTAATTCTTTCTGTATTACTTTTGTTGTATCACCAAGTTTTATTGCTCCGCTTACTTTCGTTATACCGGAAGGATTGTTTATATCATCTATAATTGCACTGTTTATTTCTATATTACCGCTTAAATTCAATGTTCCTGTGTTATAAATATCATTTGAAGCATCTGCTGTTCCGGCATCTACAATTATCTTACTATCAGAATCTGTCGTCATCATTGTAAGAACTCCGGCATTATATATCGCACCACCTTGTGCGGCAGAGTTTCTGCTGAATTGAACTAGCCCTGAATTCTCAGCTACAATTGACATCTCCGCTTTTTCTGCATTATATATAGCACCACCCATGCCTGACTTTGCAGTGTTTTCGGTAAATATACCATTTGTTATCGAAAAGTTTTCACTTGATATATTTGCTATAGCTCCACCATTACCTGCATCTACAGAATTACTTTTGAAATCGGTATTGCTTATTACTATATTTGCCTGAGAACTATTTGCATAAATTACTGAACCATCTTTTATTGTGTCACGCTCATAACGCTTTGCCTTTTCTATTATTAGGTCTTCAATTTTAAAGCTTGTACTTCCTAACTTATCAGTTAATTCAAACATTGAGCCTTGCTTATCAAACTCATCTCCTATTGCCCCCACCGAAACTATATAGTATTCATTATCGTCGGAAAGCCTTACATCTTCAGGATTTATATAGGCTTCAATTGCTGTTCCATCGGCACTCTTGTATATGTATTGATTATTTACATTATCATACTCTAGTCTGCCGCTTGCAACTTCTACCTGCAAATCTTTTAAAGTACCAGAAAGTACACTCTTTTCAAATGTTTCACTACCTTCTGATTCTGTTCGGCCTAATATACTAAACACACCCTTGTTTGTTTGATTTAAATCTCGATATATATTATATGTACTATTTCCATCTGCATCTACTAAAAAACTGAAACCTCTGTTATTGTTATTTCCGTCTTTTCCTTGATATATGTTTAAATCTCTTAGTGTGTCTGTCGATGAAGGTCCATTGTTTTCAACACGGATACTATCTATTACCTCTTTTCCTGTTGAATCCTTAAAACCTGAAGATTCTGATGTGACACCATATTTATATATATTTGTAGCCCAACTTAATACGTCTACATCTTTTACATCTTCTAATTGCAGAACATTATTGGCATCCTTGTTTTTTATTAATTGTATTACTTTTCCGCCGACTATCTGACCCATTAAGCCGTTATCATCAGTTATATACAACTCGGTTAACGTTAGTTTTCCGCTGCCTCCGTTAACCACTAATTTATCCGATACCGGATTTACATCTACATTGTCTAAATGCAAATTAACATCGACATTAAAATAGTTTTCTCCATTTGATATTATATTATTGAAATTATATTTATCTCCACCATGTCCGTCAGCCAACTCTATCATTGTCTTCTCATTTAAAGCAATATTGCCGTAATTATGGCTTGCAACATTCGAATGTATAAACGATATCTGTGCCTTTTCAAAATTTATTATATCGCTGCCTGTTGAAAACGGATTTGAGCCTCCTGCTAATATATAATTTGCATCTTTTAATGTTAACTTGCCGGCTCCCTGCATTTCCCAGAATTTGCCGGATAATGTTATGCTTGAATCATAGCTTGATCCAATTATGTTGGCCTCTGCACCATCTTTTAATATTATATTTGCTATTGTGCCATCGTTTATCGTTGATGTTCCTACTGTGTAATCTAAAATCGCATTTCCTATATTTATATTCGCATCCGCATTCAATTTGTAACTTGAATCTAATACCAATTGACCATCTGTGATATTTATATTTCCCGTAAAGTCCGAACCGTTTGAATTATTTAAATTTGAAAAACTTAAAATTGTATCCCCTGTTTTATTTATAACTCCGGTTCCCTTTATTGATGACGCTATTTCACTTTTCTCCGATGTGTTTAATTCAGAACCTTTTGTATTTAATATTATTTCACCTGAATTGATTGCTGATGCTAAAAGATTTGCAACTCCGTCATCATCGTCTTTTCCGTCCGGAGATGCTTTACCTATTGAAAGCGTTGTTCCTGCAAAATTTATATCCTGCCCTACTATACCTATATTTACTGTGCTGTTTGTAACCGCTATTGCAGAATCCAAAATTGAGTTATTTATATTTACTTTTCCGCCCAAGGACACTATATTGGAATCCTTTACAACTTCTGTAATTGTAGTTGTCCCTAAACCTGAATTAAATATACTTGAATTGTTTGAAACATTGCCGGATATTGTTGTTTGGCCCTCAAAAATTGTTATAATTTCAGAACCTGAAACCGTGCCGCTGATATTTGTTGTACCATACGTTGTATTTACTTTTGAACCTGTTGTTACGGATCCGCCTATATTTGCGTTTCCATTGGTTACGTTTACTTGCGTTCCGTTTATTATTCCTGTTGATGTTACCTCAACTGATCCGCCGGAAACCTTTACAGTCGAATTTGAAACTGAATTTGATATCGTTGTCTCGCCGCCTGAATTATTTATTGTCGAACTTCCGGTTACTTCACCGCGTATCTCTGTTTTGCCGGAACCGTTTGTTGTTATTGTCGATCCATCTTTTATTATCCCGCTTTCCGTTATTGTTGTTTTGCCTTTCGTAGTCGATACGGATGAGCCGGAAACTGTTCCCGAAATTTCCGTCATTCCTGTTCCGTTATTTAGTATTTTTGAATTATCAGAAATTTCGCCGGATAAAGTTGTCGTGCCGGAATTTGATGTTATCGTTGAACCGTTTGATACATCAGCAGTTATTAAAGTAGTTTTAGACGATGTCGCAATCATTGATCCATTTACTGTTCCCGAAATAGATGTGTTGTCTGCTGATGCCACTATACTAGAATTTGAAACCTGCCCTGATATAGAAGTTTCAATTCCACCTGCATTAACCACTGAATTTATAATATCTCCAACAGTTACAGTACCCCCTTGTGCTGTAACCGTAGAATTTTCAACTCCGCCTAATATACCGATTTTACCTTCTGAACTACCATTGTTTATGTTTACAATACTCTCACCTACATTACCGGATAAACCTAATATTTTATCGGATATGTTTACTTCTGAAGTTCCTGATGTATTTATGTTTATAGTACCTAAGTTTTTTATTGCTCCATTATCATCATCTTCTGATAAACTATTGTCTACAAGGACTATCCCGCCATTATTTGAGTTAATTGTTAATTCTCCATTATTATAAATTGATGAATTTCCGATATTTTCCGTTATTGATGTGTTGTTTATAACTATATTTGTACTGCCGTTATTATAAATCGCAGAACCTTCGTCCGCTTTATTTGAATCTATTGATTTATTATTTAAGGTTAAAGTTATTCCGTTTCCGTCTGTATAAATACCGCCTCCGTTTTTTGCAGTATTCCCTGTAATTTCTGAATCCGTAAGGGTTACCTTGGAATTGCCGGAAATTGCTATTGCGCCGCCGTTATCTGCTGTATTCTTATCTATGACTGTATTTGTTATATTTACAATTCCGGAAGTTGCATTAATAATACCGCCGGTTACAGACTGAAAACCTCCAAAACTTGACACGTTATTTATGACTAATTCATCACCTTCTCCAACTACAATTCCTGAAAAACCTCCGCCATTTATTGCTTGAGAATTTCCAACAATTGTCAAGATTCCTGTATTAAGCATTTCACCCAAGTTCTCGCCGACATTCTCTGTCTGCTGCAACCTATAATATCTTGTTCCCTCAGTTTCTGCTACAGCATCTTGTAAGCTGTAAGCTCCTACCTTTAAAATTCCGGTGTTATTATTATACGAAACTAATGTATTCAGATTGGATATATTTCCGGAACCAACAAGCTCTGTATTTGCCTTTACTCCAAAATTTTCCCAATCTGCAGAATTCAAACTGCCTGCAAGACCTTCAAACTCTGTTTCTGTTCCTAAATTTATTTTTGAAAAATATACCGTATGTCCATTTGTATCAAAATTTGAATTTCCTACAGTTTCTGATGTATTTAAATAATCTGCATGAGAGCCTATTGCATCTATTGCAACATCCATATCCTCAGATAAACTCAACCAACCAATATTTGTAGAATCAGATGAGCCATTAATTAAATCTAAAACCCCGCCATTATAATTTAATGAAACATGATTTTCTGCAGTAACATCAAAACTACCAAGCTTCCCTTTATTAAAGTCTTCTTTACCATTAGAAGCACCTAACTTAACAATTCCACCATACATATTTATTGTCTGGTTTGAAACTGTATTGTTAAATTCTATTGTTCCGGCTGTCGGAGTAATTACACTATCACCACTCCCATTAACCAGAGTAGCATCTGCACTATTTATATTTATAACCCCGTTTTGATTTTTACTGTTGTTTATTGCATCATTAAAAACAACTCGTCTTCCTTCTGAAGCGTTTAGATAAACTGTCCCCATATTGGCAATTGCATTTGATTGACGATTATCTGAACCAATTATACCAAATCTGTTATCTTTTCCTATATAATTGTCCGTAAATTCTACATCTTTATTTATTGCCGCAATGTTTAAAGTTCCATTATCATTATTCGTTATGGCACCGCCTGAATAAATGTATCCTTCATCACTTTTTAATTCTTCATTTGTATGATTATTCCGAAATGAACTATCTATAAATGTAGCAACTCCAGTTGCACCCCAAGTATCGACAGCACCCCCGTTTGCAGTTGCTGAATTCCCGTCAAAATCAATGTTTTCTGCATAAAAAAGTCCACCTGCATTTGTAATAGCACCTCCATTGTGCGAAGTTGAATTTCCCGTAAAATTCGAATCTTTTATATATACAGTCCCCGAGTTATCTATTGCTGCTCCTTTAGATGAATTGTTACTGTTATTCTTAAACGAAGATGCTCCTATATATGCAGTACCTTTATTCAACAACCCTTGCATATTTTCATTTATTGTTACGTTCTCAAGATTTACCTGACCACTATTATTTACAATCGCTTGATTTGAGTTGTTACGTATATCTGTATAACTAATGGTAAATATACCACTATTATTGTTCGTAAAAACAACCCCGTCATTATCATAATATGACGATCTGAATTCTCCCGGATTTGAAGATGTTATATTTACTACTCCGCCGTTATTAGTCACAAATTGCGTAAATTCGTGTTGTTCTAAATCTAAAATATTCAATTCTTGCGTTGATGAAACTATTATTGGGTCATCACTGTTTGTTAAAAGCCCTTTTAAATAATTTTTATTACCATAAATATCCAATCGCTTTAATTCAGGATTAATTTGCCCTAACTCATCATTATCCACCAATCTTCTGTCTATATTACCAGTAATGTTAATTATAGTTATAGGATCTGTTCCGTTAACTATAGCTTTCTGCAAATCAGTAAATGCATCAGAACCACCTACATTTATAGCCTTTGCGGATTGTGCTCCAACACAAATTGACATTGATAACGACAAAGCCACTGCTAAAATTTTACTTCTCTTCCGCATATTGATATTCCCTCTATTTTTGACTTCTTTTAATGATGGTTTTATTCAGTAATAAATTTTGTGTTGATTCTTCTATTTTATATGTCAAGTTTAACATAAACTATCTTTTTTGGCAATATAATTAATCCCTGTTTTCATCTCTTTGTAATTTATTTAAAAACCCTCGAAAACTTTTACAGTTACATTAATTCAGAATTATTTCATTTTTTTATTTTTCCATTTTTATGTTCATTTTTCCGGTAATTTTTATTCTTCTTGCCATTTTCCGTAATTTCTTATTTTAAATTCCAATTCTTTTTTAAGAATACTGTATATCTGGCAATTCTAAATTTTATTAATATTTAGAATATTTATTTATTCTTTTATTCAAAATATCAATATTGTTTTTCAAATAAAAACTTTCGCATAAAATTAATAATAAATCATTTTTATTCTTATGCAAAAATACAAAAATACCATTTTTTCTGAAAATATTTATTAATCAATCTGCACTTTATAAATACTTTCTCAATTATGCAAAATCTGTTTTATTAATTTTGAACTATAAATCCACATCGGATTCCTTAATCGGAGCACCGATTACACGCTCAACTTCAGCGGCGTTAATGTTGTAATTAAGGAGGTTTGAATAATAATCAAGTTGTGCATTAAGATAAGAATTTTCTGCATCTTTAAATTCAATTGCATCACCCAAACCTACCTGATATCTTCTAAATGCCTGATATTGCCGTTCTTTTGCCTGCTGAAGCGCTAACTTTGAAACATCCAGACTGTCGTGGGAATTCAAAAGATTTATATATGCACTTTTAACTTCCAAATAAACATTCTGACGCTGCTGCTCGTAATCTGCAACATATTTTCTATATGTCGCTTTCGCCTCGTCAACCTGTTTTTTCAATAACATAAGGTTTAGAGCATTGTAATTCAATTGCACACCAACCTGATACCCGTAATCTGCATCAATCTGACGTCCGCCTTGATTGTATGATCCAAATGCACTAATGTTCGGCGTAAATGCTCTTTTGGCACTTCTTACTCCCATTTCTGCGGCATCCATAAGCTTTTTAGATGCTAACAGCGCCGGACGTGAAGCTTCTGCCGTCGCAAGCAAATCTTTGAAATTTACATCATAAGCTTTTGTGTTTAACTGATCTTTAAGCACTACTCCCTCAAGCTCCGGAATACCTACCGCATTTGCAAGTTCTGCGGCAGCCAATTCCATTGTATTTTTTGCTTTAATCAAGTTTACCTTAGCGTTTCCAAGGTTATACTCCGCTGTTGTTACGTCTATTTTGGCTTTTTTACCGATTTCATAGTGCGCTTTTGCCTGCTTCAATTGCAGTTCAAAGTCCTTAACCGTATCTTCGTATACAGTCTGCTGAATTTTTGCAAATACCAAATTGTAATATGCTACCTTTACATTATAAATTACAAGCTCTATACTTGTTTCAGCATCATATCTGGATGCTTCAAAATTCCTTTTTGCCATATCTGCTGAAGCTTTGGTTTTACCAAAGTCAAACAACAACATATCGGCGGACAACGTCGGCATATAATACATATTATATTTTTGATTCATTGAACTCATAAAAGAATTTGACATTGTCATAAACATATCATTTCTTGAATAATTCACACCGGCGCTTATCGTCGGAAAGTAATTCGACCAAGCTTGACCGACTCTTGATTTATAAATCTCGGCATTGCTTATCGCTGACATTATCGTCGGATGATGAGTTATAGCAAGTTTTATGCAATCAACTAATGTCACCTCGCCGTTCATATCAGTGTATTCTATCTTGCTGTTTATCGCAGGGAATTTTGTTTCATACATTCCTTCCGCTTCTTTTGAAGATTCCATCTTCGTTTTCGCATTTTCTATGTTCTTTTTGCGCTCACGACGTTTGTTTACCTTCTTTTCTTTTTCAGGCTTTACTATTTCTATTTTATCCGGCTTCTTAGCAACCTCTACAGGCTTTGAAACATCCGCCTCCGCCGTAATTGCAGGAATTGCTGTTATTGCTAGTACAGAACATATTAAACATAAATTTAAAATCTTTTTCATTTTACAGAAATCTCCAAATCTTTTTCAGTTATTTCTTTCTTCGGAAACAAATCCACAAATTCCTGAACAATTACATAGAATGCAGGAGTCAAAACAGCACCTAAAGTTGCGGCTGCTACCATACCCCCGATTACGGTCGAACCGACTGAAATCCTTGAATTTGCTCCGGCACCTTGCGCAAATATCATCGGCATTACACCTATAATAAATGCTAATTCCGTCATCATAATTGCTCTGAATCTTAATTTTGCGGCTTTTACTGCGGCATCTTTAACCGACAGTCCGTATTTTTCGTGCTCTTCCTTCGCAAATTCCACAATCAAAATAGACTGCTTTGCCGCTAACCCGATTAACGTAATCATACCTACCTGTGAATAAATATCAAATGCCTGATTTATCATCATCTGGAATATCAATGCACCCAATACCGCTATCGGTGATATCAATAATACCGCAACAGGTATCGTGTAACTTTCATACAATGCAACAAGGAATAAATAAACAAATATTAATGCCATACTTACAATAATTGTCGTTTGACCTGATGCTTCACGTTCCTGTGCTGATGTTCCTGACCAGTCAAATGTCATATCTGAAGGCAAAACTCGTTTTGCTACGGCTTCCATCGCATTCATCGCATCTCCGGAACTCTTTCCTGCCGACTGCTGACCTTGAAGCTGTACTGATTTATACTGGTTATAACGTGTAATTGATGCCGTACCTACTGTTTGCTTTAATTTTACTATCGACAATATCGGAACCATTACTCCATTCTTGTTTTTAACATATATTCCGGATAAATCCGTCGCCTTATCTCTGAATCTGCTCTCTGCCTGCATCTGAACTTTAAATACACGGTCATATTTGTTAAAGTCGTTTATATAATATGTGCCGACCAATGATGATAGTGTTGAATAAAGCTCCTGTAAATCAACATTTTGAGCTAACGCTTTTTCATAATCAATATTTACTATATATTGAGGAACATTTGCCTGAAATGATGTATTTACGTTTGAAAGTGAAGGATCTTGATTTGCTTCTGATATAAGCTTGTTAGCCCAAGTTTCCATCTCCTGCGGTGTGTGCTCGCCTTGTGAAAGCATCTGGAACTCAAATCCGCCCATCATACTCATACCCATAATTGCAGGTGGTGAAAAACATATTATTGAAGCTTCTTTTGTTGTTCCGGCAACTGCTCGAACTTTGCTTAAAATAGCTTCGTGCGATAAGTCTGTATCTTTACCTTTTATTTTTCTCTTAACCCACTCAACAGGCCCAATTTTTCTGTATGCGTAATCATCCAACTGAATAATTACCGTCGACTGGTTAACTGCACCGTCACCGCCAAATACCGTTAACTTCGATTCATTTATTCCGTCTATATCTCTTATCTGATCTGTAAATTTACGTGAAACTTCTTCCGTTCTCTGCAATGACGCACCATCAGGAAGTGTTATCGTCGCAAGCAATACACCCTGATCTTCATCCGGTATAAAGCCCGTTGAAATCGTCTTAAAACATACCAATGTAAGAATTAATATCGCCGAATAAAATATCGCTACAAGTTTTTTGTCGTGAACAAATTTCACAACATATTCCATATAAAATTCTTCAACTTTTGAAAACATATTGTTGAATTTTTCAACTGCTATTGAAGTTTTCTTTCCTATTCTTTCCTTAATATGATCAAGTCTTACCATAAAAGGATTAGATGATAATTTATGAGGCTTCTTTTCCTGTCCTAAAAAATGAGAACACATTGCAGGGGAAAGAGTTAACGCACATATTGCGGAAATTGCGATTGAAACTGCAATACATACCGCAAACTGCTTATACATAACACCTGTCATTCCGCCCATAAACACAATCGGCACAAATACCGCCATCAATACTAATGCCATTGCAACAAGCGCAAACCCTACCTCCTGCATCGTTAACTGTGTTGCAATTATTGCTGATTTACCCTCGTCAATATGACGTTTTACGTTCTCTATAACAACGATAGCGTCGTCAACTACAACACCTACCGCCAAAACCAACGCAAATAATGACAACAAGTTTATCGACATATCCATCGCCTTTAATGCGAAAAACGTACCGATTAAAGACACAGGAATTGTCGCACAAGGAACCAATGTTGCCATTCCGTCGCCTAAGAATAAGAATATTATTATTACTACGATTAAGCCTGTCAAAAGGATTGTAAATTCAACTTCCTTCATTGATTCATGAATAAAGTCGGCATCGTCTTTTACGTATAAAATCTTAATTCCGTTTGTAAGACGTGAGTTTATTTCGTTAACTTTTGCCTTTACAGCTTTTGAAAGGTTTATAATGTTTGCATCCGGAAGCTGCGAAATTACTACAACCGCAGAAGGTTTCCCGTTTACAAGACCGAGGTTTGAATAAGATTCTGCACCTAATTCAACTCTTGCTATATCTTTTAATTTAACATTTGACCCGTCGGTATTTGAACGTATAATTATATTTTCAAACTCTTCAACATCATCAAGACGCCCGGGTGTTTTTAAAGTAATCTGTAAAGCTCTTGATTCATCTGTCGGCAATGCGCCGAGTGCACCTGTTGCTACCTGAGTATTTTGGTTTGTTACGGCTGTTTTAACTTCACTTGTTGAAATGTTTAACCCTGCCATCTTTTGAGGATCAAGCCATATTCTCATTGAATAGTTTCCACCGCCAAAAACATTTACATCCGCAACACCCTCAACACGTTTTAATTCGTCTTTTATATAAATAGAACCATAGTTTGTTAAATCAAGCTGATTCCAATCTCCTGATTCAGGGTAAAGAGTTAAGATTATCGCACCTGATCCTGATGATCTGCTTATTGCAGTTACACCCGTTCTTTGAACATCTTCCGGCAACTGTGACTGCACTCGCTGAATAAGGTTTTGAACATTCATCAAGTTTATGTTTTTGTCCGTTCCTACCTTAAAATATATTGTCAACGTATAACTTCCGTCATAAGAAGTTGACGTCATATAGGTCATATTCTCAACACCGTTCAATTTGTTTTCCAAAACTGTCGCAACGGTCGATTCTATAACTTCGGCACTTGCACCCTGATAAGTTGCCGAAACCCTTACCTGCGGCGGTGTTACCTCCGGATAACTCTCCTGTTTTAAGCCCAACAACGATATTAACCCCAGTAATACTATACATATTGATATTACCAGCGCAAATCTCGGCTTTCTTATGAAAATATAAAGTTCGTCTTTATTTAGTATTTTCTTCATTTACTTCTTCCTGCTTATTTTCAACTGCATTCTTCTGTACCGGCTTAAGTTTTTGTCCTTCCGAAACAATATTTTGAATACCTGACACTACAATTACGTCATCCAAGTTAAGCCCATTATCTACTACCCAGTTATTGTTTATATCATCAGAAACTTTTATATTTTTTCTGACTGCCTTGTCATCCTCTACTGCCCATACATAATATCCGCTCATCGCATCTCCTTTTGTGCAGGATTGCGGAACTGTTAAATATTTAACAACCTTCGGCGCTATAAGCTCTACCTTCATATAATCCCCGGGGATAAGCCATTTTTTGGAATTGTCGAATGTTGCTCTTAAAGTTACAGAACCAGAGTCTACATCAATTTTATTATCTACAAAATTTATTCTTCCGATTTTGTCATACCAGGAACCGCCGGTAAACTGGACTCGTACATCGACATCTTTTAACTCGTTACTTGCTCTTAATAGTTTTACAAAATCCGCACTCTTTATACTAAATGTTACATATACCGGATCTACACTTGAGATATTTACTAACCCGCCCGATGTTGCGGTTACATAGTTGCCTTCTGTTATATTAACCTTGCCTATTCTTCCGTCTATCGGTGATTTTATTGATGTATAGCCAAGGTTAAGCTTTGCTAGCTCCAACTGCTGTTTTGCAGCATCCAGCAATGCTCTGTATTGGTTTCTCGATGCCAAACTCGAATCCACGTCTGATCTGCTTATCAAATCTTCCTTCACAAGCGCATTTGCTCTGTTTAATTCCTGCTGTGCATTCTTTAACAATGCCTCATATTGGTTTACGTTTGCCTGACTGTTATTAACTTCGTATTGATACTCTTTAGGGTCTATCTGAAATAAAAGCTGACCTTTTTTGACAAAATCACCTTCTTTAAAATATTTCTTTATCAAAAATCCCGGAACCCTTGCAACTAAATCTACGGAATATTGCGCCTCTACCCTTCCAGTCGCTTCGGCTGAAACATTTACCTCCTCTATGTGCGGAGTTGATACCTCTACTTCTTTTGGCATCATCATTAGTTTCTTCTGTATCATGCCGGCAATATATCCTGAAGTTTTGTTATATATTATAGGAACAATAATTACAAGCAAAACAAGTATTGCAAGCTTTTTTCTTGTCATCTTCAAATTCATAATTCTCTCCAACTTAGTTCAATACGGTATTTTATCCTAAATTTATCGTAAAATATTTAAGTTACCACTGTCAATAAAATCAATAGAATATCAACTATTTGGAGTATAGTAAATTTTTCGATTTGAAATATTTATCTTTCCTATTCACAAACGTGCTCTAATGCTTTTTCTAAAATCGTTTTTACGTGAAAATCATCCAAAGCATAATAAACATTCTTGCCTTTTTTGGTTGGCTTTACAAGCTTTGCTGTTCTTAAAACCTTCAACTGATGCGAAACCGCAGACTTTGTCATATTCAGAAGAACAGCCAAATCCCCCACACACATTTCGCTTTCCTCCAACGCCCACAAAAGCTGAATTCTCGTACCATCGCCCATTACCTTAAAAAAATCCGACAAATCATACAATATGTTCATCTCCGGCATATTCGGCCTGACTTTTTCGACTATATCCAAATTTATCGCTTCACAATCCGTTCGTCTGCTGTCCATATTCTTATATTATCATTAATTGAATAATTGTTCAACTATTGTAAATTTTTGTTTCTTTTTCACTACTTTAAACTTGACAGTTGAACAGTTGTTCAATTATAATATTAATGTATACTTTTTTGAGGTTAAATATGTGTCAACATCATCACGAATCTTGTCATACACATCATCACGAACATAATTGCCAATGCAGTTCTCATTGCGATGAAAACACCTTTAGACCTTTGAAAATTGCTTTGGCTGTTGTTATTTTAGCCATTGCATTTTTACCTGTTTTGCCGGATTTTTTTAAAATTCTGTTTTTTATAATCTCTTACCTAACAGCGGGTTTTGATGTAATTTTAACGGCTTTAAAAAATATTTTAAAAGGTGATTTTTTTGACGAAAACTTTTTAATGTGGATTGCAACTTTAGGTGCTATTTTGATTGGGGAATATCCTGAAGCTGTTATGGTAATGGTTTTGTACCAGATTGGCGAATATTATCAGCATAAAGCCGTTGAAAAATCACGCAAATCCGTCACAAAACTTATGGACATAAGACCGGATTATGCAAATATTGAAGTTGAGGGGCAGCTTGTTAAAAAATCTCCTGATAAAATAAACATCGGAGATATAATAACAGTTTGCGCAGGCGAAAAAATTCCGCTTGACGGAATTGTAATTGAAGGAGATGCCGCAATTGATACTTCTGCTCTAACCGGAGAATACGCACCTGAAAACATAAAAACAGGGGATGAGGTTATCAGCGGAAGCATAAATCTTAACGGGCTTATTAAAGTCAAAGTTACAAAAGAATTTAAAAATTCCACAGTTTCCAAAATTCTTGAACTTGTAGAACAAGCAAGCGCAAAAAAATCAAAAGCCGAAAATTTTATAACAAAATTTGCCAGATACTACACTCCCGCAGTTGTTTTTGGTGCGTTATTTCTTGCAGTATTACCGCCGCTAATCGGGGGAGGAAATTTTGAAGTTTGGATTCAAAGAGCCTTGATATTCCTTGTGATCTCCTGCCCTTGTGCGCTGGTAATTTCCGTACCTTTGGGATTCTTTGCAGGAATCGGAGGGGCTTCAAGAAACGGGATTCTTATTAAAGGAAGCTGTTATTTAGAAGCTTTATCAAAGCCTGATTCTGTTGTTTTTGATAAAACAGGAACTTTAACCAAAGGTGTTTTCAGCGTAACTTCAATTGTGCCGAAAAACGGAATTACAAAAGACGAACTTTTGAAACTTTCTGCCTATGCTGAAAGTTATTCTAATCACCCGATTGCACAATCTTTGAAGGAAGCTTACGGTAAAGAAATTAATACCGCCGAAATTAAAAATGTAAATGAAATTACAGGATGCGGTATTAAAGCAAACGTAAACGGCGATGAAATTCTTGTCGGAAATGCAAAACTTATGGAAAATTTTTCAATTCCGATTTCTGAAACACAAGAAAACGGAACCGTTGTTTATACGGCAAAAAACAGGCTTTATCTCGGATATATTGTAATTTCTGATATTATTAAAGAGGATTCAAAAACCGCAATTGAAGGGCTTAAAAAACTTTCAATAAAAACCGTAATGCTTACAGGCGACAATTATGAAACCGCACAAAAAACAGCGCAAGAATTAAAAATTAATAAATTTTGGGCGCAACTTCTCCCGCAAGACAAAGTTAACAAAACAGAAGAAATCCTGAGTTCAAAAGCCAAAAATAAAACGGTAATTTTTGCAGGCGACGGAATTAACGATGCACCGGTTTTAACCAGAGCTGATGTCGGGATTGCAATGGGCGGATTAGGTTCAGATGCCGCAATAGAGGCCGCTGATGTAGTAATTATGAACGACAGCCCTTCTAAAATTCTTCTGGCCATAAAAATTGCAAGAAAGACACTCTCCATTGTCAAACAAAACATCACCTTTGCACTTGTCATAAAAGCCTTATTTCTAATCCTCGGAACATTTGGAATGATGAGTATGTGGGGTGCGGTTTTTGCAGATGTCGGAGTTGCGCTTATCGCTGTATTAAATTCTCTGAGAGCCTTGAGGGTTCGTTAGAATTAGAACTGGATATTTCTGACTTTAAAAGTGATAAAAATTCCTCTCTGTACATAAATCCCAAATGCGCACCGTTATCAAGATATAAAGATTTTTTGCCTGTATAGAGTTTAAGCTTTTTCAATTGCTGCGAATTTGTCAGATAATCATTTACAGAATGAAAAATTATATAGTTATCAGCGTTTTTAAGATAATCGGATATTGAATGCAGGCTTGTTATATACTCTAAGTCATCTATTTCATTAAAATCACCCTTCAAAAGATATTTTTCGGCATAATCTTCAAAACTTGTATTATTAATTTTTAAATAAAGTTCTTTTTTATCTGTTATATTTTCACTTTCAATCGTGTAAACCAAATCCGAAAGCTTCTGATGCATAACAAATCCCGTAATTAATTTTGCTTCATATTCCGTAAACGGCAGCCTGTCAATCTTAAAATCTTTATCGTTATCCTTTTGGTTGGAAAGCTGAATAATTTTTGAAGCGGTCAAGGCAACTCTGTCTTTCAAATTATCAGGATTTTTATTCCAATTATCAGCGATTTTATCCACCTGTTTCATCGCATAAATCAATTCAACTGGCGGGCAGATTGAAATGTATTTTGAAATATTTAAAGTGTTATTTCTAAACTCCTTATCCGCAAGAAAAAGCGCCGTTAAAGCCCCGAAAGAAGTTCCGATGACAATTCTGTCAGTAAAATTATACTTATATTTATTCTGTAAAACTTCAATAGCTTTTTGCGTCACCATTTTCAGATAATCAGCATCTACAGAGGGGATTCCCGGACAATACCCCTGAGGCATACTTTTTGCAAACTCCCACTGAAATGCACTCCCTAAAATTACGGCAGAATACCCCGCATCATAAAAAAATTTCGCAAGCAAAACCGAATGCGAAGACATTATTCCTTCCCCTATTGACGGAAAAATAATCACAAGCGGCGAATTTTTTGTCTTTTTTTGAAGAATATACCTGAATTTATAATCAACTCTCTCTTGTTCAATATTCACCGACGCGGTTTTTATCCGCTTTGCAAAACACCTGTTCCATATAGAAATTTCCGCCCAAATAGACTCATCAACCCCCGGAAGTTCAAATAATGCCGTTCTCATGCTATCAGTTACGGGATTTTGCGGATTGTAATCAAAAAGCAGCTCGTCAGCCATTAACTTTGAATTTTCATCCCTATAAGAATTTAAAACCACTTCATCAATTCTATCCCCCGCATTAACTATATCTGTTATAGATAATTTTTCGCCTTCTGAAGCTTCACTTGCAACAGAAACAGACTTTTCAGACGGATTATTTTCTGATAAATTTCGGCTGTCTAAATTATTTTCGATATCCTCATTAACCAATTCCGGCTCTTTATCAAAATCAAATTTATCCACCGCCTCCTGATTGTTTATTTCTTCAACAGCGTTATCCAAAATATCTTTTCTGTCATAATTTTTTAATTTTATATAACTTTCAACCCCGTAAAATTTTCTTGAAATATCGTAAGGATCGGCAAAATTTGATTCAACCATGTTAATAAAAGGCTGCATATAGGAAGTTTTATTAACAAGAAGTCCCGCCTTAACCATCGCAAGCACAGGTGTTGCAATATAACAGGAAGGATTTAACGCCGCATCAAGGCCCCTGCCCAACAACCCCCTCGGATTTGTTCCGCTCAAAACAGGTACAACAATATAAGGCCCTGATTTAACGCTGCATTTTGCAAAAGCCTGTTCCATTGTTTCATCAGAAGGCATAATCTTAAAAAACCGCTTTGCGGGATCATACATTCCGCCAAGCCCGATTGTCGTATTTGCCAGAAATCTTAAAGTTTCATTCTTGGAAGCTTCAAAATCCCTTTGTATCAAACTGCTCACAAGCCTTGCGGGGTATTCAATGTTTGTCGCAACTCCCTTAATCCTGTCCATTCCGTATTTAGGCATAATTGATGCCCACAAAATATGCACGGGCCGAATTGCATACTTGTTTAATCCGGAATTAAAATTGAACATCTTTCTGTTAAAACTTTCAAACCTGTCCCCTCCTAAATATTCGTAAACATAATCAGGATACCTGCAATCACTTCTTGGAAGTTCTTGCGCAAAACCGGCATTACAAATTCCGCAAACCCCAAATATAATAAAATTTACGAATAAAATTCTGCCCCTCATAAGTTCTCCAAAGTAACAACATTACCGAAATATTTTATTTTGACAGACCAGAAAAAAGATTACTCAACAGGATATTTTTTAAGACTAAAACCACGCTCTCCACTCACAAATTCCCATAAAAAAAATCCCCGCAGACGGGGATACCCTTACAATTGGTGGTAATTAATAGTAAATCAATTTTATAATACAAATGTAAGGCAAGACTAACTTTTTGTCAAGAACTTTTTATATTGGGGGCAGAACTTGAAATTTACACTAAATATTTTTAATTATTTCCTGTAAAAGGCTTTTAAATCTTGATTTAACGGCATTAGTAGTTTCAATAACTTCGGCGTGGGACAATTTTTGCGCCCCCTCAACACCTGCTGCAAGATTTGAAATACAGCTAATTCCAAGCACCTTAATTCCGCAGTAATTTGCGACAATTGCCTCAGGCACCGTAGACATCCCAACAGCATCTGCGCCTATAATCCCTGCCATTTTTATTTCCGCAGGAGTTTCATAACTTGGGCCAGATGAGGCAAAATAAACCCCATGCTGAAGTTTTATCCCCAAATTTTCAGCACACCTGTCCGCAACAGCAATTAATTCTTTTTTGTAAATCTCACTCATATCAGGAAATCTTTCGCCTAATTCCAAATCGTTCGGCCCGATTAGAGGATTTGCCCCCATATAATTTATATGATCCGTTATAATCATTAAATCCGAAGGCTTAAAATTTTTATTCACACCACCTGCCGCATTCGTTAAGATAAGCGTTTTCACCCCGAGTTTTTTCATCACCTTTACGGGATAAGTAATCTCCTGCATCGAATGCCCTTCATAAAAATGGTTTCTTCCCTGCATCATAACAACTTTTCTGCCCGAAATTTCGGCAAAAACCAATCTTCCTTTATGCCCCTGAACAGTTGATTTCAAAAAATTCGGGATTTCGGAATAGTTAATCGCAAAATCGCAATGTTCGTCAGCAAATTCACCTAACCCCGAACCTAAAATAATTCCTATTTCCGGCACAAAACCATTCGTTTTTTGATTTATAAAATTCAAAGTATCTTCCATATAAAACTCCCCTTAAACTTAAATTTGACACAAGAATGCACAAAAGTTCGCTAAAAAAACCTTTGTGCATTATCTTAAAAACTCTTAACCGACAAGTCTGTTATCGTCAGCTTCGGAAGCTTTAACCATAATGGCATGCTCAACGGGATTTTCTTTTGTATAACCTGTGTCGTAATTTTCTTCAAAACCAAAGTCATCGTGAGCTTTTTTAGCCTGATTTTCGTCAACAAGCTTCTTTGCAAGTTCAGCAATTTCATAAACAAGCTGATATCTGTTATCTGTGTTTTCGTTCAAGTCCCACGCTACTTTTATAATCTGTTCCATAAATGTAAACCTTTCGTATAATGCTTTAGAATATTTAATAATATTAATATTATAATACAATTTTTAATTTTGCAAGTAGCAAAAAACATGTGTTCATGTATAATAAAGGCATGGTTAAACATTTCAAACTGCATTTATACGCTTGGATAGAATTTCTGATTTGGCTTGTAATATTAAGTTTGACCATATTTGGCATTAAAATCCACAATTATCATAAATCTCAGGAATTGACGACTTATCAAATTTTCATGCCAGACGTAGACGGAATGATTGTAGGCTCTCCGGTTAAATTTATGGGAGTTCAGGTAGGTTATGTACAAAAAATAAACATCGTAAACAACAACGTATACGTAAAATTTGTAATTACGGAAAAAGATGTAACGATACCTCAAGGCTCGGTTGCGACAGTGGAATTTAACGGTCTTGGGGGTTCAAAATCGCTTGAGATTACACAGCCTACACCGGAAACTATTGCGACAAATAAGGTTATCGTTGTAAATCACCCCAAAAGACTTCACGATTCCATGTTTCTTTTGAACGATATGTTTGATAAGATAGGTGCAATCGGAACAAAAAGCTCTTACTTTATGGAGCAGTTTGCGACCGTCAACGGAAAGCCAATCAGTATAAATCCGTCATTAATTACACAAGAAATTAACAAAATAAATAATATTCTTGATAGTATGGAAAAAAATAACCAAAATTTTAAGACAAAAATAAAGGAGTGGAAAAGATGAACCCAGAAAAAGTACGAGTAATCTCAAACCCTGTTGTACTGCTGAATTTATGCACCATGCGTGACGAAAAAACAGACAGTCAAGGAGTAAGAATAGCGACAAGAAAAATTACAAGATGCCTTCTTTATGAAGCATGCAGAAATCTTCCGCTTGTAGAAACAGAAATTACAACACCAATTACGACATTTAAAACGACAACCATAGACCCCGACATCAATTTGATTATATCACCGATATTGAGAGCGGGGCTTATTTTTACGGATGAAGCAATCGACATTCTTCCGCAAGCCTGCATAAGACATATAGGAATGTACAGAGATGAAAAAACCTTAAAACCAATCTGGTATTATAACAAAGTTCCGATGGAAGCTCCGAATCCCGAGAAATTCTATATTTACATAACAGATCCGATGCTTGCAACAGGAAATTCGCTTCTTGAAGCGATTAAACTTTACGCAGATAAGGGTATACCGATTAAAAACATCAAATGTATTTGTATAATCGCGGCCCCTGAAGGTATTGAAAATATTCAAAAACATTATCCTGATATCGAAATTATCACAGCAGCAATAGATAAAGGCTTGAACGAAAAAGGATACATTGTTCCCGGAATGGGCGATGCAGGAGACAGAATTTTTAACACCTAAGTATTGAATTGCTTGGCTTTGGAATGAATTGTAAATTATCGTAAATTTTTTATATACTTACTCTTGTCAAAAAAATCATTTCAGTTGAAAATACATGACGGGAAGGAAAAAAATGTTAGTAGGAAATATAAATCAAACGATAAAGCCAAAGCAAAAAGACTATGGCATATTACCCCCAAACAAAGTGCCAAAGTCGTCTGAATTTCATTCCGAAAACATGTCTTCAATTTCAAGTTTAAATAAGAGTCCTTTAAAAACGAATTCACAAGAGTTAGCTTTTAAAGGCTCTTTTTTTAGGCTCTATAAAGAAGCCGGCAAATATGATATTAATGCATTTCTTGATGAAATGGAAAAACCGCTTGACGGTATGGCTCGCAAATTGTATAACGCCGTAACGTCTTCAAAATTGACAAACAATCTAATTAAAACAAAGCCCGATGAACAATTTATCACTGTTAATCAAAAAACCATTCCTACACTTATCGGGAATGGTTTTTCAGATCCGATACTTAAATTTCCGGGCGATATTCTTAACGGAACAGTAGAACTTCTCGGCAAAATCGGGCCACTGTCGGATTGGTCGGAAAGAACCCTGCAAAAGAAATTTTTTAAAAATATAAGACACCGTTCAAAAATAGATTATGAAGTTAATGCGCTTCAAGGACTTTTGGAATTCAAGAAAAATTCAATAAACGATGCTCTGAAGGCAAAAGCAGCAGAACTCGGCATTGATGTTAAGAAGCTAAGCGCAGAAGATAAAGCAAAAGTTGAAGCGGATGTAAATAAGAATTTTGAATGGCTTATATTCCAGCGTTCAATGAAGCCGTTTGACACAAAAGTCGGCAACTACGACACCAAACACGAAAGAGCATTGAACAGATTAGTATCAGGTCTTCCGCCGGCAATATTTTTGGCAAACGATGCTTATAACCTGTCCCGTATGATGGACGACAATCCGCAGGAAGCAAAAAAAGAAAAACGTACAAGATTTAAACAGGAAACCTCAAGAATTTTGACAAGCGGTTACTTAACCCTTATCACAATGGGGGCATTATCAAAACTTATCAACAATTCCAAAATCGGTATTATGGCAATGACAGGTACAACGGTACTTGTAACCGAAATGTATTCACGTTTAAGAAACGGAAAATATATTACAAGATTAACTCCGGAGCAGGCAAGAGCTTTGAATGAAAAAAATCACGCACCGGAAGCCTCAATCAAACCGCAAAATCTTACATTTAAATCTAATACCGACAACAAAACCAACTCAAAAGATAAACATCAAAAACCGCTTCTGTCATTTGATACGGTATTAAAAGGATGTGCAGCGGTAATTGCAGGCGGATTTGCGATTAAGGGACTCAGAAAAATTCCTCGTGTAGATGCTGCGTTTGAAGCCTTCTTCAAGCCTTTCAAAGGGATGTACAAAGAGTTGACAGAAATTTCTGATTATAAAGTTACTCAAAAACAAATTGACGAAATAGCCGACACCTTGATAGAAAGAGGATTTAAAACCCGCGGCGAACAATACAGACAAGTCGCAATTCATTCAAGAGAACTTGTGGTACAAAAAATAGTATCGGAATTAAACAAGTCTTCAGACATAAAAGTTATAGACAAATACCTTGCAAAAGCGGCAAAACAAGATATACACCCTGATGATTTCAGAAAAAGCTTTAAATCCTTAATAGAAATTCTGGATAAAAACGGCTATAAAGATTTGGCTGACAAATACAGATATTCATTCCTGAATAACGTAAAATCAGATAAAACCTTTGTATCAGAACTTGCCAAAGTTAAAACAGATCTTCAAAACATCGGCGAATTAAACAAAGATTTTGCGGCAAAAGTTAAAGAAAACGGACTGAACAAAATTGAAGATACGGAATTTTCGGAACAAATCCGTAAAACACTTGAAAAATGCGGCGATAAGAGCGGAAAATTATTCAAAGATTACACCGATGCGCTTGAAGGACTTGTAAATTTAGGTGCAAGAGATAAAAAAGTAAAACCGTTTGTGAATTTCTTAATAACTCCGTTCTCATTTATGTGGAGTGTTGTAAAATTCCCGTACAAAATAGCAAACGCCTTAGTTGAATTGTTTATGAAAAAAGCGCCGAAATCACAAAAATCAATCGACGCATTAAATATGGAAGCTGTATCAAAAAGCTTTGACAAAATTTACGAACAGGTCGGCAAATATAAAAAAGCAATAGCTTCAACAACAGACGAAAAACTTAAAGAAAAATATTACAAAAAATTCCAAGACTTTGTAATGGATAACACTCTAAAAGCCTTCAACGTCCATTCGATGTCAAACATATCAAACAGCGACCTTTCAAACTTAGCAAAAACAGCAGCCTCAGCCGCAACAATCTGGTTCTTGATGACAGATAACTACAATATGGTTATGTTAAAGTCAAACGGAAACGATGTTGAAGGTGCAGAAACCAAGTTTAAAGAAAGATTTGTACAGGAAGGTTCAAGATTATTCTACCAGACATTATTAATTGACTTGTTTAATAAGACATTCCAGAAACAATACAACGGATCACTTCTTGGAATGAGCTGGATTACACTGACTAACACGACAATCGGTGAATGGCTGACAAGAAAATCAGTAGGAGTTCCGATCGGAATGCACACAAGAGATGAGTTAATCAAGCTTGAAGAAGAACAAAATAACGCAAAAGGCTTCAAGAAAGATTACTATCAGTTTATGAAACGCTTAACCGGCAAACGCTCAATTCAATCATACAACGTAAACAAAACAAAAACCCCTCAGCCGGCAAATGCTAAATAATATAAACTTGCTGATATGAACTTGTAAAGCGTTCCTGAAGATTTTTAATATTGTCTTTCTGCCAGATAAAAATTCCGATAATAATTGCTGCAATAATCAAAATTGTAACAAGAATTTTTGTCACCGCAAAGAAAATTCTGACTATCAAAGAAATTGCAAGCACAATCCCGAAAATTATTAAACCTGTCATTAAATCCATAATTATTCTCTCACTTTGTTTTCTTCGCCTTTAATAAGCCTTTGGATATTAGATCTGTGAAGCCAAATTATATATAAAGCTCCGACAGCGCAATAAACAATATAAGCCACCGGCTGCTTAAATAAATACATCAAAACGGGAGAAATCGCAAGAGCAATTATAGAACCTAAAGATACATACTTTGAGGTATAAGTAATAACACCCCAAATTGCAGCAATAATAAGTCCAACCCAGATATTAAGCGCAAGGATAGTTCCAACCCCTGAGGCAACAGATTTTCCGCCCGTAAATTTAAGGAAAACAGACTTGCTGTGCCCGAGAATTACAGCCACCGCTGCCAGAACCGGCAGCAACCCGATATCCGTAAAATTACTGCACAAAAAATACGCAAGCACAACAGGCAAAGCCCCCTTAAATGCGTCAAGAAGAAGCGTTATAAAAAACCATTTTTTGCCCATAACCCTTTTAACATTAGTAGCTCCCGTCGAGCCGGAACCGATTGTTCTGATATCCTGTCCTGTTGCAAGCTTTACGATTATATACCCTGTCGGAATTGAACCGATTAAATATGCTCCTAAAATAACTGAAATAATTTCTATATATTTTTCCATAAATATTTTCTCCTTTGCTTTTTGATTTTAGCATAAGGAAAGAATTTTGGCATAATGTTAAAATTACACTAAAAGATTGATTTAAAGGGCATCGTATGATATTATATTGGTGATAAGAATTAAAAAAGCACGAGAGAGATATGAAAAACAGAAGATTTATAATATTAGGAATATTAATAGTTGCATTGTCAATTATAGGTAAATTGCTATGGTCTGCGATGTCAAATGTAAAGATAGATGACTTCAAACCGGCAGCAGTAATTTTTCTGGTAGACTCATCAGCTTCAAACCAGAAAGCGCTGGCAGATCAAAAACAAACCTTAAAACAAATTTGTAATCTTTTAGATCCGGAGGATCAGGTAAAAATATTAAGAGTGTCTGAAGATGCTTATTTAATATATGAAGGAACCCCGTTTAACGGATCCGGAATAACAAAAGCCTTAGATGCATTTACGGCTTATGACAGCAAGGATTACGGAACAGCTTACGGATTAGCGATTAAAAAAGGGGTTAACCATGCTTTAACAATGCAAAAAGAAGGTTACATTCCCGGAATTGTAATTCTTGGTGATTTAGAAAATGAAGGCGCAATAGAAAAGCAAATTAATTGGGATTTGCTGCCTAAAAACATAGAGAATGCAAAACAATATATGCCTGAGCTTGCAATGATGTTTTTATATGCACATCCGGAAAAGCTTGATCAGGTAAAAGAAAAACTTGCACCTGTTCTCGGAGAGAAAAAGCTTATAGTTTCTCCGGAACAAAACACTGACAAGGCAATTCGACAATTTATCCACGCACTTGGCAGATAAACTTAGGGAACTTAATAAATAAGGGGAATTTTATGACAATAGTTGTATCATCTTCAAAACTCGAGAAAGTGTTTGATGAAAAAGATGTAATTAATATAGGTACAAATCCGAATTGTGATTTTCATCTTGATTTGGATTTTGATGTACTTTTAACATTACAATATGACAAAGATGAAAACAAATGTGTGTTAATGAATACATTTCATAATGAAAGAGTTTTATTTAAAGGCAAACCGATAAAAAAAGTAGAAATCGGCAACATTTGTAAAATTATGTTTGCAGACAGCCCTGAATTTATAAATATTAAAATAATTGAAAATGTACCGATTAAAAAGACAATAACAGCAATTGAAAGAGAAGAATTATCCGAAGAAGATATGAGAACTCTTTACGGCAATGATCAAAATGCTTTAATGAGAGCAAAGCTTGAAAAACAAAAAGCAGATATTGAATCAGCAAGAGTTTCAATAATCAAACAAGTTGCATTTCAAATAAATGATTTGAAAAACAAAATCGGCTCAAACACCCGCACAAATGTTTTTCTTCACTTTGCAATGGCAATCAGCTCAATTTTATGTGCATTTGGGCTTGCAAATTACCTTATGGGCTTGTCAATAAAAGAATCTTCAAATTATCTTCATATGCCGACAAACATAAAAGTATGGGTTGCATATTCAATTTTGGTATTCGGCGCAGCCATAATGCTAAAACAAGGGATATACTTATTCTTGCAAAGTTCCAATGACAAAAATGTATCAGGAACAGCAAGATTTGCACAAGGATTTATGGTTGTACTGTCTTTATTGTTTATGCTCGGAATTTATGTCGTAAACCTTGTTTATTATATGAATTTAAATGATTTTGTAACATTTGCAATATTTGTATCACTGTTTTTCTCCGGATTGTTAACAGCTTTATCAATCGGGTGCGGATATTTTAAACACACCTCAGGAGAGTGGGCAATGACACTTAACAAGTATGAATACAGAGAAGATTTTGAAGCGGTTTTAAAATCTTACAGACAATGGATAGAAAGATTTATAAACAGTTTTTCAAACACAAAAATCAATAACATAAAAGAAAGAATTTTTACTCTTCAATTAAGATCAGCCGGAGAGATGTTACTTGGGGTATTAACTGCGCCATTTCTGGCTTATGGGGTATCAAATACTCTTGCAATGTGCTTTCCGGAAGCGGCAGGATGGATAAGAATATCAGGCTTAAGATTTTCACCTGTATTTCTTGTATTAGCGTCATTTATGATTATATTTGCATTTTTCGCTTTTGCGGGAGCCTTTACAACGACCAAGAAAATTCAGGCTTCACAAGTAATTAAGCAAGACGGTTACAGCGATTACAGACAGCACGGTGTTAGTATTTTCGGTTTAGAGGGTACAAGAAGATTAGAAACAGAAAAATTACGTCTTCTATACATCGGATGCGCAATAATCTTTATCGAATTCACAATGAATGTTTCGTATTTTGCAACGGAAATCGGCGGGGATTTGATAGGGCTTGTAAAGAGCTTTCTGGCAGCACTTGTTCCGACAGCAATCCTAATCGCAGAAACATTTATGTTAGCAAATACGATGTTCGATATTTACACCTGCGACGAAGTAATTGCAAGACGTGATAAAGATTAGAAATAAAAAATGAAGCGTTTAAAGGGATTTATAATATTTCTTTATATATTTTTGACAATGCTTGTGCTTATTATACAACCTGCAATGCACAAGCCTGTTGCTATTGAAAACGTAAATTTCAAAATTAAAGAGCAGCTAATGCATCCAAAAACCAAAAAAGTCTCTGACTTTATGGTAAGCATAAAATTTTACAGGGCACAAAAAACCGTAGTTCAAAAACCTGACACTTCAATTCATATAAAACCTGAGGATGATGATAAGAGAATATCTTTTGATTTAACCGGCAATACAGGCAGCCGAGAGACTTCAATATCATTTGAAGACAATGTCGAAAACTCCTCTAAAGATATAAATATTGATCTTTCAAGACAGAATGACCTATATAGCGAACGTTACTCGGATTTTGGAGATAAAAACACCAGCTACAGCGAAAGTGAATTCAGCTTTGGCAACAGCAATGAAAGATATCTTGAACAGGAAATCGGATTTGAAAATCAGGAGAATATAAATCAAAAAAATCTGGAATTATCAGAAAACGATATTCCGACAACAGATGTAGAATTAAAATTAAAAGATGAAATCGGAAGCTGGCGTTTCAAAGGCTCAAAAGAAGAAATTGTTGCTTGGAACGTATGGAGAAGTAATTTACAAAACAGAATAATGGATGAATCAGGAATTGAAGCGCCTGTCGGAACATTAATATTATTTTCTTTTGACGTATCAAACACCGGACACATAACTAATTTAAGGTATACTTGTTCAAATAAAGAATATGCAACAGACGCAAGAGCAGATATGGTAAGGATTTTAAGAAAACTGGAAGGGAATCCCATATTAAACTTCCCGCCAAACACAAAAAGGACGGGAGTAAAGTTTAAAGGCGGATTTTTACTTGATTACACAACACAATATTCAACACCGGAAGATTATTCGGATTATGAAAGGATTAGGCTATAATGGACAGAAAAACATTTTTAATTATTGCTATAATAGTATTTATTATTGCAATGTTTGCGTCAACATTTGCTATTACAGGAATGAAACCTCAGCTTCATAAATCATTTCTTCTTGAAATAATAAATGTGAAAATTAAAAAATAATATGTTATAATAAATACAGTTATGTATGTTTGTAAAGATTGCAAAAAAACTTTCAAAGAAAAAGTAGAATACTGTGACTGTGGCAATAACGTATTTGAAGAAGTTGCAGATCCGGCACCGCCGGCAGAACCGATAAACGAATCAAAAGAAGAATTACCTATTGCACCTCACCCGATTTTACCGGCTCGTTTATTGTCAGTTTCAATATTTATTTTATGCTGCACATTTTCATTATGTTTTATCTTATTTTTTGGGCCGGAGTCAAAAAAGAAAGAAGCTGCACCTATTACCAATCAAAAAACGGTTGTTAAAGATATTCCAAACATAGACAGTTTCTGGGATGACACCCCCGCTTACGGAATGCAGCCTGATTACAATGCAGATATTAATACTTATAAAAACGGATTAAAAAATGCGTTGCTCGCTCAACTTGACACAAGTACTATTGAAGGTTCTGGCTCATGCGATATTCAGTTTACAATTGATAAGCACGGTAATTTAAAAAAGAAAAAACTTTACCAAAATACAGCTAATAAACCTTTAATAAATGAGACAAAAAAAATGCTTTCTTCTGTCAAAAGATACAACCCTCCTCCAAAAAGCTATGACGGAAGCCCTTTAACATTAGAAGTTCTGGAAAACACAGACGGAACTTACACTCTTGTATATAAAGAATAAAATTTAAACCTTTATTTTTATAAATCCTTTGTCTATGTAATTACCCAGAAATTTTTTGGTATAAGCGTTGTAATCCACACGATTATTTTTATTTTCTATACTTGCAAAACCTCTGTTATATATATTTTGAATTTTTGTCATTACCTGCTGAAGCTCTTTAGATGAAAGATTAGAGCCTTCAACAAATAAAGCAATTTCAGAGAATCTTCTTTTGATAAGCCCCGGCATAACTTGTTTTTTACCGTTTACAGTTCCTGATACCTGATCAAACTGTTGGGCTGCAAGTGCATAATTGCCGTCTTTTATGGCTTTTATAAGCTTTGGACAGGAATTAAGCCCGCCTGTATTGAATATCAGAGAATATAAAGCTTCTTTTTGTTTTTGAGAAAGTTTGTTAAAATCCTCTTTTAAATGTTTTTTTACAACATTTTGCGCTTCAATAATATCTCTTGCAAGAAGACTATACATTTCGGTATCCGAAATAGATATGCCTTTATATTTTTTGATATCTTTATGAGCTTTTGTGTTATGCCCTATGCCGATTGTCAAAAATCCGCAACCGTCATCATAAAGTGTTCTGCTTTTTTTCTCAAGAGATATTAAATTGTCTATAAATTCACGGCTAACTCCGGTAACTTGCATTACGGCCTCAGGATTTCCGGCAATTTTTATATTTGTTATTTTCTGCTTTGCAAGAAGAAGTGTAAGGGATTTGCCCTGCAAATTATTGTATGCAACGATATCCTTAACATCAACTCCGTATTCTTTGGCTATTGACGTCAATGTATCTTTCGGTTTTACATGGTGCGTAACAACTCCCATTGATGACGATATTACACCTTTATCATCTTTTTCTGAACTTTTTTGTTCATTTGTAATTTTTTGAACTGTCTTTTTAACTTTCGGTAAGCTTTTATTCTTGGCATTTGCAATTCTTAGGGCCTTTATTTCATCTGTTGTCGGAATCTCTAAAACTTGACCTAATGAAAGCTTATTCGGATTTTTGATATTATTCTTCGCAATAACAGCCCAAACCGGAACTCCGTATTTTGATGCTATTGCTGATAAATTATCATCTTTTGTTATTTTTACACTCTTATTTTCCGATTTTTCAGATGTTTTTCGCCCTTGCTCAAGTTCCATAATATCTTCTGCTGACGGAATTTCTAAAACCTGATCCTTGTTCAATTTTTTGAGATCTTTTATATCATTTACAAGCATTAAAGCCCATACTGGAACTTCTTTTTCTTTTGCTATTCGATATAAAGTATCGCCGGTTTGAACCGTATAAGTCTCCGTCGTATCTGATATATATTCATCTTTTTCTACAGATATCCCTTCTAGTTCAAGATTTGCCTCTGCTTTTTTTGGAACATTTATTATAATTCCGTTTTTTATGCTTTTTAAACCCGGATTAAGCTCCCTAAGCATTTTAACGGTAATATCATGCTCTTTTGCAATTTTATCCAATGTATCACCTGATTTAACCCTATATCCGGGAACTTTGATTACCGCACCAACTTTTAGCGAATCAAAATTTATATCAGGATTAAGTTTTTTAAGCTCCTCTTCATACAAATTGAATTTTGACATAATTGAAAAAGCTCCTTTACCTTTTTCAATAGTCCATTTTCCCCAAGTTTGGCTATCAGCCTCTTTTTGAGGTGAAACTGTTTCGGTAAAGATATTTTCGGGAAGTTTAAGCAAATCTCCTTCGTGAATTATTTTGTTACCGTTTTTGTCGTTTTTTAACTGTTTATTCGCATCTATAAGTTCCGAAACACTTATCCCATAATCATTTGCAATCTTGTACAAGGTTTCGCCTTTGCTAATCAAATGAAAGCCTTCCTTAACTGAAGAACTTTCCGTATTTGAAACTTCAGTATCTGAAGCGGAATTTATGCTTTGTTGAGCTGTCGAAGCCTTATTTTTTGGTTTTTCTGGTGTTTTAGACTCCTTGCTTTTTTCCGCAGTATCTTTCGGGACAAAAAGCTCCATAAATAATCCCGACATTAAAAGCTGACTTGTTGAAATTATGTTTGACATACTTTACTAACCTTTTAAATCTCCGTACAATAAAAATCGGCATTATTTAAGTAAAACTTTAAACAACAAGTACATTTTGTAAAATATTTTTTACAATATAATTACAGAACCTCTTAACAGATTATAAGGCAACAATTTCCCCGACCAAATCGCCGTGAAGTGTTCTTATAATATTATCAAACGGAACCTCTGCCCAGTGAAGATTCTTCAAAGTCTTCACGACCAAAGCCTCTCTTGCTTTCATATCACAATCGCTTATTTTAACAACAAAAGCTTCTTCCTGCTCAATATTCACAACTATACAAAGCCCGCCTGCACCGACTTTGGCAACCAAACCTTTGGAATTTTCAATAATTTTTGTATCCAGCCGGTCTTCTCCGCCTATCAAATAAGGATGCTCCAAAAATGCTTTTGTAATTTTGTCATAACGTGGATTTAAAAATAAATTCAAATAACCTCTAAGCATATCTTCCAAAGGCATAGACATTATCGGAACTCCGCAGCCGTCCTTTGTTATCGGAAATCTGTGTTTTAATTCACAAAGCTCGGTTATTTTTTCTTTTATCTTAATTTGCAAAGGATGTTCTTCATTGTCATAATCCGACAAATCCCATCCGTTCATAAGACATAACCCAAGCATCATAATATGTTTTCCGGCACAGTTGTTATGAAGAACAGTTGCTTCTTCTCCGTTCAAAAGCATTTCCTGCTGCTTTGTTTTTGAAAGAGGTTTATGAATACCGCATTTAAGATAACTTTCATCCAATCCCATTTTATTTAACAATGACTTTTCGATTCGCAAATGAACATCTTCTCCGGCGTGAGAGCCGCAGCAAATAGCAATTTCTTCCTCTGTCATATCATACTTTATGTCCATCCCGTAATCTATCAAAAGGCTTGCCTGCAAAGGTTTTGCGCAAGATCGCAAATAAAAAGGATAATGCCCTGTTTCGCCTGAATATTCAAGCACTCTTTCTCTATTCGCAAGCATTTTAAATCCGCAATGTTCTTCTTCTACAAGTGTTCCTCTTAAATATTTTACTAAAATTTCCGGTCTGGGGTTAAACATCTTTCTTCACCAATCTCAATAACTGTGTTAATTTTTCTTTTAATTTCTTATTCTCTGCCTTTAAAGCCTCAATTTCCGCAGATTCTTTTTCTTCTGCATTGCTGAAAGCCCTCTCGGAATCCGGCACCAAGTTGTAATCTATTACAAATCTTTTTTTAGCTTCTTCTTTTAATGTAAATATTATTTTATAATCATCTTCTTTTACCAATCCCATTGTATCAAGGATTTCAAGGTATTTAAGATGCTTGCCGCCGATTGAATCAACTTTTTTCTGCTCATTCAAACCTTCCTGTACTTGACGCATTGACAAAGTTTTATTCCGCTGAAAATACTCTCCCGTCTTGAATTTACCTGATATAAACCCTGCCATCGCATAAATTTCATCTGACGCGGGAAATTCTATGTAATTTTGGTCAACACAAAAAACAAAATATTTTGCTGTCTCTTCCATTGTTAAAAACATGCTTAAAGAAATATCCAAAACACTGTAATCAACACTGCACAACTTTAAGAATGTATAAATGTTTGCATCTAAACCGCTTTTCTTTTTCAACAATTCTTCTCTTCCCGCAAAGGTTAACACAGGCACATACAAAGAAAACATTTTATCGGGAGATTTATCCAAAAATTCCGCACAATTAAGTTCACGTAAATTTTCTTTCAATTTAACATAAATAACCTGCTTAACCCAAAGCGGAAAATTCATTACTTTTTCAAGATATGCGTCAAATACATTCTTTCTCAACTTAAAAGCTTTCTCCTTAGATATTTTTAACAAAAAAATATTATCACAAATTCCGAAATATTGCTATTCCTATAATAAAAATTTACCGCATACTAAACTTGCACCCGCAATAATTCTGGCGGTATAAAGAAAGCGAATTTGCAATTTTGTTGGTCTTTAAAAAACCGTCCTTCTTTTTAAAGTCTATTGCAAGAAAATTAATCCCTGTCTTAGATGCAATTTCCTCTCCTATTTTAGAAAGCTTCTGGAAATTTTTATGCGGACTTATCACAATCGAAGTCGTAAAATTATCAATTCCAAGTTCTTTTGCTTTACTTGCGGTCTTCATAAGCCTCAATTCAAAACACTTGTCGCATCTTAAACCCTTCTCTGGCTCCGTTTCAAACCCTTTTACATAATCAAAAAATTCCTCTTGATTATATTCTTCAACAATAAGTTCTACTCCAAAATTTTCGCAAAGAGTTTTTTCCGCCTCCAATCTTTTTTGATATTCCGTATCGGGGTAAATATTTGGATTATAAAAATATACAATAACTTCATATCCCGCATCTTTCAAAAAAGATACGGGATATGCCGAACAAATTCCACAGCAGGCGTGCAGAAGAATTTTTGAATTATCTTTTTTCTGCTCCTGCTTCCGTAAACATTCTTTTGAATTCATCATACTGCCTTATTCCGACATAAACATTTGAACCGATTACTGTTGAAGGGGTTCCGGCAATTCCGCGGGAGGTTGCTTCTTCAATATCTGATTGAATACGCTGTTTTATCTCTTCGCTGTTTGCATCACGTTTAAGCTTTTCGATATCTAAATTTAACGTCTTTGCTATCTCCAAAATTTCTTCTTCATTATTCGGCTGTTTTTCGAAGAATAAAGAATTGATATCCCAGAATTTATCTTGTTTTTCAGCCGCTGCTGCGTACCTTGCCATCAAGCAGGAACCTACATGGAACGGCTGCCTTAAATATTTATTGCATTCCGTATCAAGCGGAAGATTTCTGTGAACTACTCTTATATTCTTTAATTCCTTAACTGCTTTATGAATCATTATATTGTACACTCTGCAAATATTGCAACGATAATCAGTATATGCATAAATAACAACTTTCGCATCACTGTCACCTAAAATATTACCGCTTACCGCATACTTGTTATGCTTTGATTTTACAAATTCATTGTACTCTTTGTTTGCCTTAACCTGAGGGGTAAACACATAAGAAAGTGAAGTGTAAGTTAAAAATCCCGCAGCCACAAGCATTACTATAATAAATGCCACCAAGTATTTTTTAATTTTCAACCCGTCAAGCATATCGACAACACTTGTTTTAAACGCTTTGATAACACCGCCGTTTTTGTAATCCAGAGCTACAAGAGCTATCAAAAGGTTTAAAATATATGTGAATGCGCATAATATACAAAGTTTTTTAATCTCAAACAAACTTATACAAAGCAAAGTTATGCTTATTAAAAATGAGATAATACCTAATGACGCAATATAATCAAGCGGGTTTTTAAACACCTCCAAAAATCTCAATAATTTAAAATTTTTAAGCTTTGGTGCAAACAAAAGCATTGTTATAAAAGAATACAAAAACAATCCCCAGCAAGCTAAAGGGACTCCGAAAAATTGAGATTCGGTTGTTTTTGCAATTCCGTCACAGTCAATAAACTCGTTTACGGAACAAAAACTTGGCAACGCATAAGGATTAAAATTGGAATTGTAATATATGATTGCCAGTTTAACAGTCGTAACAAAACCCACAAGAGTTAAAATCAAAATTATAATCTTCTTCACAAGAAGAGATTTGTTCTCATTTTCCATAACTATGTCTCCTATCCAGTATAACCATTTTACAATCATTTAAAATTTAAATCAATAGGAAGAAAAGGGGATTTTTTCACCGTTATTTAACACAAAACTTTAACACTTTCAAAATATTGTCAATATGATTTTTTAAAAAGGATTACAAGATTTTTTGCCTACACGGTTTAAAAAGCAAAAACATTGACAGAAATGTTAAAATATATTAAGATAACCTGTATAAATTAGGAGGATTAAAATGGCTGATACAAAAGAAATAATCAATTGTCCTGCTTGCGGCAAACCGATGATCAAAATTCCAATACCTTCGGAAAACGTAAATTTGGACTTATGTATTAACGGCTGCGGCGGAATTTTCTTTGATAACAGAGAATTTAAAAAATTTGACGAGCAAGCAGAAAATATTGACGAAATTATAAAAGCAATACAAGGTAAAACTTTCCAAACTGTTGATGGCAGTGCAACAAGAACTTGTCCTGTTTGCGGAATGAAAATGGTCAAAAATTTTGCAAGTTCACTTCATCAAATTCAAGTAGACGAATGCTATGGTTGTGGCGGAAAATTTTTAGACAATGGCGAATTACAAAAAATTCGTGCTCAATTCGCAACAGAAGAAGACCGTGCTGCTGCTGCTGTTAAAGAATTGTACAACGCTGTCGGCGGAAAACTGGAAGCTTTAGATGCAGAATGGGCAGCCGGCAGAGCCAGACGTTCTCCACTGCGGAACTTATTTAACGGAATGATGGGTATTGATTAATTACTAAATAATCCTTAAAAAAATCCGGCTTAAATTTAAAAGCCGGATTTTTTATTTCCTTATTATTTCAACTATTTTTCAGATGAATTAGCGAAATTTTCAAGCAGAGTATAAGTTGCATCCCAACCGTTCACACCGCCTGTAGCTTTGTATCTTGCAATTTGTTTAGCTCTTTCGGATTTCTTTTTAGCCTGTTCTTTTTGGAATTTTTCCAATTTTTTCTCACTGGAATTTCTCTTTTCAACAATCGGATCCGCATAAGTTAAGAAGAAGCGATATTCATTGCAAGCATATCCTGCTTTAACTTTTGAAGGATAATTGTAAATAAGATAATCGTAAATATTCATAGCTCTTTTTGAGTTTGAAGGATCGCCCTTTATAGATTCCCAAAAGCTTCCCGGCATTTTAGTAACCCAAACAACCATTGCAAGCGGGTTATAATCCGCTGCAATCATCAGATCAACTCCGGTAATATCAGCATCCATCGCATCGCTTAGGGAAACCTTGTTGTTTGCGAACTCACTGTTTGCGGCAGTATTAATGATATTATCTTCACTCAAAGTATTTGCCAAAGCTGCTTTTGCAAGATTGCGAAAATTTTCTTTTGACACTTGCGCATTCATAACAGTTCCTATTTCGTGAGCAATAACAGCCGCAACTTCATTGTCATTTCCGGCATATATCAAATCCTGCTTGCTTACTTGTATAACTTTACTTGTTGTAGCTGAAGAATTGTCAGCATCAGTATCAACTACTTTAAAAGTAATTGTTGACGGCAAACCGTTTTTTGTAACAATTTGCTTACCGACAACAGGAACTCTTTCCGCCGTATCATAAGCTGCAAATGATGGCAATGCAATAACGAGTGCAAAAAATATTGACACTAAAACTCTTTTCATTATACCCTCCTTATTTTTCCAAAATACACTTTTTGTACCTGTTATATGATTGAATTCTAACATAAAATACTGTATAATCAAATTATAGTTTTTTTAGGTGTGGTTATGAAAAAGTTGGAAGAAAAAAACAATAATGCAAAAATGGAAGGGAAAGCGCTTATAAAAGACGCTTTGAATGACTTACATAAAGACAATCCGATTAAGGCGAAGGAAGATTTTAATTCCGCTCTTAATTGTTTTAAAAAAATTAATTCTATTCCTTATATATCAGTATGCTTGAGTTTTCTTGGGCTTACGAACTATATAATAGACAAAAATAATTACCAGAATTCGCTTGCCCTGATGCACGACGGAGCATATATGGCAGACTATTCAAATTCACTTACGGCAAAGCTTGTAAACGAGTTTGTATCAGGAAGCATTTGCTATGCCGAAGGTAATGACAAAGTAGCACTTTTGCATTATGAAAACGCCAAAAACTATGCTTCGGAAGAAGATGAATTTTCACTTGGCACATACATAGCAGGCAGGATAAAACAGATTAAAAACGGGGAGAATTTCTCAATATCCATTCAAAATGATCCTTTGATATCACTTGTTAAAATCGGACGTTCGATTACTGCGCTGACAGACATCAATGTACTTTTGAAAGTTATAGCGGAAGAAACCAAAAACGCAATGCAAGCGGACAGATGCACCGTATTTATATACGACAAGGAAAAAGATGAACTCTGGTCAAAAGTTGCGCTTGGCATGGACAGTCAGGAAATAAGATTTCCGGCAACAAAAGGGCTTGCGGGTTACGTTGTAAAAACCGGTGAAACTTTAAATATCGCAGACGCTTATAATGACCTAAGATTCAACAAAGATGTCGACTTAAAAACAGGCTACAAAACAAAAACAATACTTTGTATGCCGATAAAAAACAACAATCAGGAAATTATAGGCGCATTTCAGGTTTTGAACAAAGCAAACGGAACCTTCACCAAAAACGATGAGGATTTGCTTGTTGCAATCGGCGGAAGCGCAAGCATAGCATTAGAAAATGCCCAGCTTTTCGAGCAGCAAAAACAGCTTTACCGAGAGCAGAAAGAATTATTTGAAAGCTTTATTAATACGTTAGCCTCCTCAATAGATGCCCGAGATAAAATTACGGCAGGTCATTCGCAAAGAGTAAAGCTCTATTCAATGCTTCTTGCAAATGCGCTTAACCTTGATGAAAAGACGAAAGAACTAATTGAAAAAGCTGCAATTTTGCACGATATCGGCAAAATCGGGATTCGTGACAGCGTTCTTCAAAAAGAAGGTAAACTAACCCCCGAAGAATACAGTCACATACAGGAACACGTTAAGATTACACATAACATTCTTGACAACATCAGTATGTCGAGCGATTTTAGAATAATCACGGAAATCGCTTGTTCACACCACGAAAAATATGACGGAAACGGTTATTACAGACACCTTAAAGGCGAAGAAATCCCTTACGGAGGAAGAATTCTTGCCGTAGCTGACGTTTTTGATGCAATAACCTCCCGCAGACACTACCGTGATAAAATGCCTATTAAAAATGTTATAGATATCTTAATCAAAGATTCCGGCACTCACTTTGACAAAAGCCTTGTGGATGTATTTTTGAAAATTTCGGTTGATAAAATTATCAAGGTATTTCTAACCGAAAACCACCACAGCTTTAAAAATGAAGATGCAGAAAAGCTAAGCCGCTACAATTTACTTGATATTTACAACTTCAGCGTAAACGAAAATATAGATTCTGAAGAAAAAAATATTATAGATTTGTTTAATTACTATTATTCTGGTAAAATAGAGGAGTAAGGTGAGTTAAATTTGACAAAAAGCAATATAAAATTAACTTTGATAATAATGGGATTGTGTATAGGCTGCAGCGGAGTATTAGCGGCAGAGAATCCTTATGCGAAAATTCAGCCGGCAAACCCTTTGAACAAACCAAAATCGAATAATTTTATATTTCTTGAACCGCAAAAGGCAACTCTGACAAAGAATGACGTTTACAATCAATATGCAATCGGTTTAAACAGATTTATGCAAAGCAACGTAAGATCAGCTTATGCGGATTTTGCGGTTCTGATACAAAGCATCAATCCGAGTGACTATGCATATTTACAGCTTGCGACAAAGATGGCGGATATAGGCTTTTTTAACCTTGCCGAGCTTTCGTTAAAAAAAGCCTATGATAAAGATATTTCAGAGCTTTTAACGGAAGAAATAAAAAGATTTTATTTTCCGTCTGCAAAACTTACCAAACAAGACGAAATATATTTAGGAGAAATCTTTTCCAACATCATATACAATGACCAAAGCCGTGAAGCGACGTCAGAGCTGATAAAGAACAGTGTTTTAATGCAAGGAAGCGATTATGCCAATTATCTTGCGGCACTAGGTTCGTTAAAATCCGGCGACTACGAAAATGCGGCAAAATACATAGACATAGCGATTGCCAAAAACCCTAAAAATATGAATTATGCAAGACTAAAAGCTGAAATTCTATCCCAAGGCAAAAAGCCTAAAGATGCTCAAAAGCTTGTCACATCAATAAAAGAACAGCCTTTTATTACAACAGAATATCTGAATAAGATAAATTCACTTGAACAATATATTCTATACAAAACACAAAAAAACGAATATATGAAAAATTATCATCTCGGATATTACTATTACTATGAAAAAGAGCTGAACAAAGCTTTAAGAACACTTCAAAGCGCAGTTTCATCAAAAAAGAAAAGCAACAAAGAAGTATATGCATTGCTTTCAAGAGTATATTACGAGATGAAAGAATATGAAAAAGCCGAAGATTTTGCGCAAAAAGCTTACGATTTAAACAAACGCAACGTGACAGCACTTTTGGTATTAGGTGACATCAAATTCAGAAATAAAGATTACAAATCCGCATTAAAATACTATGAATCCGCAGCCTCAAGGGAGAAAAACTCACAAATACCTGAAATAAAAGTTGCAGAAACATACCAAATGCTTGACAATGAAAAGAAATCAAAAGATATAATAGCAAAAATTCTTAAAAACCACTCAGATTGTGCGGAAGCTTATTATTACATGGCGCTTTTTGACAAAGACCGTGAAATAAATTACCTAAAAAGAGCACTTTCTATAAATCTCACCTACAAAGATGCCTGGATAGATCTTGCACGAGTTGAGATAGAGAAGCAAAATTACAGACAAGCAAAGTTTTATCTATCAATCGCAGGATATATTGACGAAAATGATTTTAGATATTATTATTATCAAGGGCTGATAGCAAAGGCAGAGGGACAAACCGAAAATGCCGATGCCAATTTTAAAAGAAGCCTTAAATTAAATCCGGATTACACTCCCGCTAAAGAGGAATTGAATATATGAAAAAAAATATTCTTATAGTAGAAGATCATGAATTAACCAGATTTGGCCTCAAAACGACATTTGAGGGAGTCGATTACGTAGAGAATATTTATGAAGCAGAATCTGCGGAAAAAGCGATTGAGGTATTTAAAGAAAATCCGATAGATATAATAATCATGGATTTAGGGCTGCCAAATATGAACGGAATAGAAGCAACCAAAGAAATCCGTTCAGCAAATAAAGATGTAAAAGTAATCATCTTAACCTCACATAATGATGAAAAAGAGGTTATGAACAGCTTGAAGGCAGGAGCAAACGCATATTGTTCAAAAGAAATTAATCCTCAAAGGCTTGTATCCGTCGTTCAATCAGTGGCAGACGGAGCAGCTTGGTTTGACCCGAGCATTGCACATATTGTATTAAAAGCATCGACGACATCCCACAATTTTGACACAGAAGCAAGCGGAAAAGATTACGATTTAACCTCCAGAGAAAAACAAATTCTGAAACTTATGACAGAAGGATATTCAAATATGGAAATAGCACAACTTCTTGTCATAAGTATAAATACAACAAAAGCTCACGTTGCAAGCATATTGCAAAAATTAGAAGTTGATGACAGGCTTCAAGCCGCATTAAAAGCCCTTAAAAATAATATTGTGTAAAGGAATTAAGATGTCAAATACGGCAAATGTATTATTAGTCGATGACAATCCTAAATATTTAAAAGATGCCCTTCCCTACTACGGTTACAATGTACGAGTAGCAATAGACGGGATTCAGGCACTTGAAATATTAACAGGAGAAGACACAAACTTTGACATAATCCTGCTTGATGTAATGATGCCGAATATGGACGGCTGGGCGACATTGAAAGCAATAAGAAAGCATTCAACGACAAAACACATTCCTGTAATAATGATAACAGCGGTTTCAGAAGAACAAAAGATTGTAGCCGGATTAAAAATCGGTGCGGATGATTATATAACAAAACCCTTTGTCTTGCCGAACCTTTTAGCCCGTATGGAAGCGGTTTTAAGACGCAGCACTTGGACAAAAGAAACCGCACAAAAAAGCAATTTGTCAATTAAATTAAACAACCCGATTAAATCTTTAACAAACAGGGAAAAAGAAGTATTAGCACTTGCAGCAAAAGGAGCAAGCAACAAAGACATAGCGGAAAAACTTGTATTAAGAGAGGTCACAGTCAAGAGCCACCTTAATAGTATCTTTAAGAAACTAAACGTCACAAGCCGGACACAGGCAGTATTACTGGCAATGCAGACAGATTTAATAAAAAATTAATGAAAAATATACATAAAAGGAGAAACGAATGATTGATTATACAAAAGAAGAATTAGTCGAATTATTGCAAAAATATCCCGAAAAATTCAACGAATGGAAACAGGAGCAGGAGGACGTAGACCTTAGTGAAGTGGACTTTTCAGGGATAAGTCTTTCTGAGATAGACTTTAGTGATGTTGATTTAAATTCAAGTTCATTTGCAGATTGTTCGCTTTCTTTTGTAAAATTTGCAGGAGCAGATTTAACATCGGTTGACTTTACAAGAGCAAGAGTTCTTGAGTGTGATTTTACAGAAGCTCTTTTAAACGGTGCAGATTGCAGTTATGCAGAGATGACTTACTGCAATTTTACTGATACAGATATGGCAGGATGTATATTTTCAGAAAGCGACTTAAGCAATTCTGACTTGTCTGCATCCGTAAATCTTCACGCTTGCAGGTTTGATGAAGATACTGTATGGCCTGATACGGATTTAATGCCGGAAGATTTTGATGCAAAATACAGCAGAGATCTTTCATCACTTCAAGATGAAGAAGATGCTTCGGTAAGCGATTATTAATCAATAAAAATACAAGAAAAAACTTAAAATTGAAAAAGGCGCCTTATTAATAAATAAGGCGCCTTTAATTTATAAATATTACACATCCGCACTAAGGTATTGTTTTTCATAATGAAGCCTGTTGCTGAAGCGATTAAGCCTTCCCATAACATCCTTAAACATAGGAATAGGCAGACTTTGTTTTCCGTCAGAAAGAGCATTTTCAGGATCATGGTGAACCTCAATCATAACACCGTCAGCACCGACAACAAGTCCCGCTTTAGCAAGCGGTTCAATAAGGTATCTTTGCCCTGTTCCATGGCTCGGATCAATGATTACCGGAAGATGCGAATACTTCTTAATCACCGGAATTGAAGCTATATCCATAACATTTCTTGTAAAAGCACTGTCAAAACTTCTTATACCTCTTTCACAAAGAATAACGTTTTTATTGCCATGATACAAAATATGCTCAGCTGCAAGTAAAAATTCTCTAATTGTACTTGCAAGTCCTCTTTTTAAGATTACAGGCTTATTACAACGCCCGACCGCATGAAGCAATTTAAAATTCTGAACATTTCTTGCGCCGATTTGCAAAACATCAACATAATCACACATCATATCAAGGTCAGACGCATCCATAACTTCTGAAACAGTTAAAAGTCCGGTTTCTTCGCTTGCTTTTTTCAGATATCGAAGCGCCTTTTCTCCGAATCCTTGAAAATCATAAGGAGAAGTTCTCGGCTTGAAAGCACCGCCTCTAAGAAACTGACATCCGGCTTCTTTTGCGGCAACAGCAACTTTCAACAGACCTTCATAATCTTCTTCAACCGAGCAAGGCCCCGCCATTACAACGGGCTTGTTGTTCCCGCCGATTTTAACCCCATTCGAAAATGAAATAACTGTATCTTCCTCCTGCCCGTCACGAGAAGCTAACCGATAAGGCTCTCTTATTACTTTAATCTCTTTTACACCTTCTAATGCGGCAATTCTACCGGGTGACACCGTATTTTTATCACCTATGGCATCAATTACTGTATGAATTTCACCTTCGGTGCATCTGACTTTAAAACCGTTATCAGTTAACAAATCCAATACTTTTTGGATGTTTACTTTTGTAGCATTACGCTCCATTATAATAATCATAGACTTAATTCCTCTCCTGGGGTTATTAAAAAACTTGCGATGTCAGCGTATCACAAACTTATTTTTCAATCAATTTCTAAACCGCTTTTCGTTAATTTTCTTTTCAAATTGATTGCCGGAAAATACTCAGGAAGAATATTTAAACAAGCATTTACAGCCTTTAAAGCAGTATCGTCACGACCTTCTAAAATCGCAAACTCTGCAAGAAGAATGTGAAGCTCGGGATCCTGATAAAAATAATTTTTAGCTCTTTGAAGAAAAAATTTTGCATAAGAATACACACCGTTTTTCAAAAATACACGCCCGATATACTTATAAACTTCAGGGTTAACCGAAAAAAACGAATCGGCATAACTTAAAACTTCATCAACATATTCACCTTTTTGGTAATTAATCAGCAAGTTTAAGTCAATTTCAAGGAAATTTCTCAATTCAAAATACGTCGGATATTGAACAGGTTTGTTTAGAAGAATTTCCGCAAGCTTATACCCCCATTTTGAGCGAGAACTAAAATCTGAAGTTTGCTTAAAAAATTTTTCAGCATCTGCAAGCTTAGAAGTAAAAATTTTACAATACGCAAGCTCCAAGAAACAATTATTTTTTTCAAAAAAACTTTGACATTCCTCATCAAGAGAGAATGTCAAAAGTTTATTTTTAGCTTCTTCGTAAGTATTAATCATAACTATCTGTCATTATCAGACGCATTAAAATCAAAATTATTCAGCATAGAACTCATCATCATAGCCTGAATAACTTGCGGATCAACATTTTGCGCCCCTTCTTTTGTGCCAGCCTGCATCATATAAGGAAGCATTTGAGCCATAGGGTCATTATTATTATTTTGAGAATTACCCATCATCATGCTCATTTGTGCCATTTGCGGATTTTGATACATAGCGGGATTAGCCGCAGAGGGTTGAATGGAAACCGTCATGCCTGCTCTTTTAAGAGTATTCAAAGCATCAACAATTTCATCATTTGAAACTTCGCCGTCAGCAAGCGCAATCAAGTTATCCGTAATATTAAAACTTGAATTTTCATCATCAAATTCTTTAATATCCTGAATATCATCATTATTAAGTTCAGGTTTTCTGTTGATATTTTTCTGAATAGTTTGAAGATCTTTCAACTTCATTTGTTCCTTCAACTCAGGAGAAAATCCATCTCCATAAGGAGCATTAATAAATTCATCAAGAGGATCCGGTTCTTCCCCAGCCATCAAATCAGCATCAACGCATAAGGGGCCGCCGATAACACAATCTCTGCCTTTTGCAGCATAAGTAGTCATAGCCTCATTTGGGTTAATTGAAATAACCCTTTCATAAGCAGCGACTGCGCCGCTAGAATCTCCAAGATTAGCTAAAGCCATTGCAAGATAATAATAAGCTTTGGCATTATCGGGATTTTTCTCTACAAAAGACAAAAGCTCCTGAGCGGCACCCGTATAATTATCCTGCTTATAACTTGAAACAGCATGTTCTAAATTCGGATTCGGATAGAGTTTCGGGTTGTATTCAAAAACAGAAACCGATATAGGCGCTTCGACAGGATCAGACGAAGGAATCGTCGAACGATTTATGACAGTATAGGGTTTGCTATTATCTGCTGCCCAACAAGCTCCTGCTGCTCCTAATAGAATAACTGTTGAAATAAGTAAAGCGAAATTTTTATTCATCTTAATCATCCTTTTATTTTGAACTTAATGATTTTTTTATTAATATCAACTGAAGAGTAAAATTCAGTTTATTTTATTATATATCTTTTTGGCAAAATATACACTAATATAAATATATGAAATTACTCATTCGTTTTTTTAAACATGTGTCTTTTTTTGTACAGAACAATAAAAAAGAGGACTATAAGAACTGTAACTGCCAATATAACCCATTCAATATAATGTTTAATTGCTTCACCGAAGAGCATAAGTACAATACTTACGAGATAAAATCTTAAGCCTCTTCCAAAAAAACTTGCAACCATGAATTTCCAAAAATTCATATTCAAAATTCCGCTTGTAATAGTAAAGATTTTATACGGTACAGGCGTAAAAGCGGAGAAAAACACAGCCCAAGAGCCGTATTCACCATACATTTTTTCAACACGTTCAAACTGTTCGTGCTTATTTCTGAAAATAAAATTAAAAACCGGACGCCCGCCGACATACCCGATAAAATACCCGAAAGCCCCTCCAAAGGCTGATGCAATAGTGCAAATAGTAGCATAATAAAGTGCTTTATCGGGTTTAGCAAGATCCAAAGAAATCAACAATATATCAGGAGGCGGAACAAGAAAAAAACTTTCAATAAAAGAATTAAGAGCAAGCCCCTGTACTCCCCAGCTTTGAAATAAATCGTTTATTCTAATAAAAATATCATGCATAAGCTCACTCCGTAACAATTAAATCTTAATACATTCTGACAAGTTTTCTGACTTCCTTCAAGACTTTTTGAGCCTCAACACGGGCTTTTTCAGAACCCTTTCTTATAATTTCATGAACAACTTCAGGGTGCTGCTCATAGTAAGCTCTTTTTTCACGAATCGGCGCCATTTTAGCATTAATAACTTCAGCAAGCTGTCTTTTACAATCAGCGCATCCTCTCAAACCTTTTTCGCACTCGCATCTGACTTTTTGAACCTGCTCATCCGAACCGAATACCTGCCAATATTTAAATGCGACTTCACACTCATCAGGATGTCCGGGATCATCTTTTCTCATTCTGCTTCTGTCAGTGATAGCCGTCATAATTTTCTTGGCTGTGACTTCTGCCGTATCAGAAATTTTAATATCATTTTGGAAAGACTTGCCCATTTTGTTTCCGTCAAGCCCGCAAATCAATGAACAGTTATTCAGCAAAGGCTCCGGCTCATTGAAAAAGTCACATTTATAAATATTATTAAATCTTCTTGCGATATCACGGGTAATTTCAATATGCGCAACCTGATCAATTCCGACAGGAATATAAGAAGAATTAAACATCATAATATCCGCACTCATCAAAACAGGATACCCCAACAACCCGTAACTAACCTGAGAATTAGCCCCTTCTTTAGTACGTAGGATTTTTGCCATATCCTTAAGACAAGGATCCCTCTCAACCCAATTTTGCGGAGTAACCATACTCAAATAAACATTAAGCTCAGCAATTTCAGGAATCAACGACTGAACATAAATCGTAGAAACTTCAGGATCAATTCCGCAGCTTAACCAATCCGCAACGACATCAAAAACGTCGTTTTTAAGATTTTCCGTTTTATCGTATTTTGTAGTAAGAGCGTGCCAATCAGCAACAAAGAAAAAGCTTTCATATTTTTTCTGGAGTTCAACCCAATTTTGAATAACCCCGAGATAATGTCCCAAATGAAGTTTTCCTGTCGGCCTCATGCCTGATACAATTCGTTTATTCATGTTTACACGTCCTTTCTACAAATTTCATTATATCAAAAAACAATCAAATGTGAAAATCAAAACATTTATCTGTTATCCATCCCCGAAAACTTGCTTTTCAGGTAAAAAATGTTATAATAGAACTTATGAAAAGAGCTTTATTGAGTATGTTAATATTAGGCAGTTTATGCGGGATACAAGCTTATTGCGCCGCTCCGCTTGAGAACATACAGCTTGATTTGAGAGAGCAGGATCCGGTAGTTTTGAATGCAGGAACTTTTATTCCGGTAATCAGTGCGCAGGAAATTTCAACACAATATAATTCAGAAGGCTATAAGGTAAAATTTATTGCGACAACTGATTTATTTATGTATGACACCAAAATAGTTCCCGAGAACACGCTTTTTGATGGTTACATAGAGAAAATGAACGAACCCGTAATCGGCACAAATGCTTCAATGATTATCCGAATAGCTAAAATGATATTACCCGACGGATATGAACTTCCGATGAAGGGATATATTTACACTTCCAATAACAATCTTATAGGCGGAGGGGTTTCGGAACCGGAGAACTGGATTAGAATGCCTCATTATCAGCAAAGACTAAAAGGTACGGCAACCCTTCAAATCAAACCCGGAGAAAGAAGGAAAATGGGCGAACATACAACGCTTCCCTCAGGTCTTGATTTGCTTATAATCCTTACCGAACCGCTTGAAATCACACACGTTTTAACAAATTGACAAGAAAATTAAATTAAAATAAAATATTATAAAATTGTAATTATAAAAAGTTTAATCAGACATTTAGAAGGGAAGGGATAAAAATGAAAGCAAAAATAAGTTTACTATTGGCAGCGGTCTTATTTGGAGCGAATGTAACCATAGCTGCAAGCAATTTTACTTATACTGAACAAACTCCTGCATACCAGCAGCAATACAATCCGGCACCTCAATTCGGCTCGCAAACAAACAACTTTCAAAGACAAAATTATAATAACAATCAAATAAATACAAACACTACCCTAAAAGGTCATATCGTAACGGTTCCGGCAGGTCAAAACATTCCTGTAATTACAACAATGGCACTAAGTTCGGAAAATCTTGCTTTAGGGCAAAACGTAACTGTCGCATTGAACTCCGATTTTTATTATAACGGAAGCCTGATAGCACCTGCGGGAAGCTCTATTACCGGTCAAGTTTTAGAAGTTTCAAAAGCCAAAAGAGGCAGTATGAACGGTAAGCTTATGGTAAGATTTACCCAAATTACGACTCCATACGGAACTCAAATTCCGATTTCAGCTGTAATAAAGACAGATGACGGAACAGGAGTTTTAGTCGGCGGCACAAAACTTGATGTTGCAAAGGATTACGGCAAAGATCTTGCGATAGGTTCAGCAGCCGGTGCAACGGCAGGGCTTGTTATGAGTGCTATATCAGGAGGAAGTGTCGGTAAAGGAACAGCACTTGGAACAGCAGTAGGCGCAGGCGGCGGGCTTGTTAAATCAATTTGGGACAAAGGAGACAACGTAGAAATCCCTGCCAATGCCGGAATTTCGCTGACACTTACCCAGGCTATTACGGTAAATCCCGCAATATATAATACTAATTATTAGAAAATCGGGTAATAATTTTACTGTTGAATTATAATAGAATTACACAGACAGAGAAATAAATAACACTTAAACGAAAGGTTTAATCAGGGATATGTCAATCATAGGAAAATATACCGTTGATAGAGATGAGGAGAATCAGGAGAATATCGGCTTTACACTTCCTACAACGGCAAAAAAGAGTAAAGAGGATAATCTGAAGAGGGATATTGTTATTTCAACAATCCTTCACCCCACAGTAGTCGGGTTAATTTACCTTATTTCATTCATTCTTTTATTACTCGGGATAAAATTAAGTATTTTTGACAGACCGAAACCCAAAATGAAGGATATAGAATTTGTACTTGTAGAGAAGGAGGGGACTCCGATAAACAAGAACACGCCATATCGTTCAGACATAAATTCACGAGCAGGCGGGCATCACGATCCGACAAAACCTGTCTCAGTACCATCACCGGCACCGGCAGCTTCACCGAAACCATCACCGGCACCACAACCGCCTGCAAAAGTGCAGCAGCCAGCGCCACAAAAAACGCAAACACAACCCAAACCCCAACCGCAACCTGTTAAGAAACCGACTATAACAGAACAAATTCAACAGGCAGTTCAGCCAAAACCTGAACAACCAAAGGTAAATCAGCAGCCTCCTGCACCAACAAAGGCACCGGAAGTTGCAAAACCGGCACCTCCAACTGCTAAACCATCAATAAAACCGCCTTTAACACCAAAACCTGTTGCAAAACCAAGCAGTGCATTCCAAGTTCCGGTACCGTCAGGCGGAACAAAAACAGGTACTTACGCAACAGGCCCGATAAGCGGTTCGGGAACTTCAAATAAAGGCGGCGGTTCAGGCGGCCCTGTAAGCGGCAGCGGAAGCGGAAGTTACACCCCAGCACCCTCTTTAGCGCCAACAGGCGGCGGTAGTTCTTCGGGACAAAAGCTTGCCAGAGGCGGCGGCGGCGGAACAGGCGGTGTAGGTAATCCCGGCCCCGGAAATCCTAACGGCGCTCCGGGAATTGATACAATAAGAGAACCCGACTTCGGCCCTTATATGAGAGAACTCCAGAGAAGAATTAAAATGAACTGGGATCCCCCAAAAGGTAACGAAAGTAAAAGAGTTGTATTATTGTTTAAAATTGCAAAAGATGGAAGACTTCTTTCTTGCAGCGTATACAAATCTTCAGGACTAAAAAGCGCTGACGATGCGGCTTTAAACGCAGTAAAACTCACAGCACCGTTTAAACCGCTTCCGGCAGAATACAAAGGCGCAAGCATTGATATTCAATTCACGTTTGACTACAACGTATTTGGCGCCGCAGGGTACCAATAAAAAACAATAAAGATTAGAAGGAAAAACATAAAAGGAGAGGATAACAAAAATGGAATTACTATTACACTCAATTCAACTTGACTGGCCGGTGCTTTTACCGATATTGGTTTGTTCAATACTGGTTGTAGCGGTTGTATTCAACAGATTTCAGTTTTACAAAGAAAACAAAAGAGATGTTGTTTTATTCATCCCAAAACTTCAAAGAGAACTTGCGAAAAACAATCTTCAAGGCGCTCAAAGCATCGCTGAAAATTGCGGCGGCGTAATCGGAGAAGTTACAGAAGAAGCAGTCAGAATTTTTTCTGAACAAAAGAACGGTTTTTCAAGATCATTTGATATTGCAGCGGCGCTTGCAACAAGAAAACTTGAAAGCCACCTTACCATTCTGGGTACAATCGGAGGTGTTGCACCGTTTTTAGGGTTGTTCGGAACTGTCGTCAGAATTCTTTATACATTCCAGGATCTTGCAACTCAAGGTAATCAATCAGCAGCAGTTGCAATGGGTATAGGATCAGCCCTGATTGCTACGGCCTTCGGTCTTGGAGTTGCTATTGTTGCAGTTGTTTTCTACAACTCGTTCCAATCAATAGTTAAACGCTATGAAGACGATTTTCAGCTTATTAAGTTGTTATTCTTAAGCTTTGTAGATTCAGAAGAAGAATCTAACAAAACAACATCAAATGTTTCATTGTAAACAAAAGGAAAGTTCAAATGGCATTCAGTTCAAACAAAAAAGAAAAACTTTTTACGGAAATCAACATAACACCTTTAACGGACATTTTTCTTGTACTGTTAATCATAATGATGGTTGTAGCACCGACATTTCAGTCAATGGACAATGCGATAACAGTACCTGAGATTAACAGCGGGGTTGCGATTGAGCAGAAAAATGCAACTATCGCCATCACAAGAGACGGTCAAATGTTCTTAAACGGAACTCCGATAACAGAAGAACAATTAACCGATGAGCTTGTGGCTTTAAAAGAATCCATAGAGAAGCCCGAAGTTGTAGTGAAGGCCGATGAGAAAGTAAAAAGTGCCGAGATTATGAAAGTTATGAATGCTGCACAAGACGCAGAATACAAAAAACTTATCGTAGCCGGCGAACCTTTGAGTAAGAAAGAACAAAAAGAGCTGAAAGAAGAAAATAAACAAGGAGTCTAAAATGAGCCGTAACCGCGGAGAATTTAACGAAATTAACATAACACCTTTAACAGATATTTTTCTTGTACTGTTAATTATAATGATGGTAATAGCACCGCTTCTTGACCAGCAAGGGCTTAACCTGACGGTACCGGAAAATGTAGCGGAAGAACAGGTTAAACAGGACACGAAAATTTTGACGGTCAATGTAACTTCTGAAGATAAATATTACATTGAAGGCCAAGAAATTCCCGCCAACGAACTTGAAAATTATATTAAGCAAAATGCAGCAAATTTTCCTGACGGCATGATGATAGAATCCGATGGTGAAGCAACTCACGGAGCTGTCGTAAAACTTATGGACAGCGCAAGAAACTCCGGAATTACAAGCATTTCCGTTTCTCAAGTGTAATAGTAAAAAACATATATTAAAAAAGACGGGTTTAATTAATCCGTCTTTTTAGTTTTTATTTTCTTTATAATTTTGTAATAAATTCGTGCTTTGCGTTTTTTCGGCAACTTTTTCTTGTGGCAAAACCTGTGATTGCGGCTTTGGTGCTTCCTGCGACAAGCTTTGCGTTTGAACTTGCGCTTGATAAGAAGTCTGCACCTCCGGCTTAACCTGAGGCTGCTGCGGCTGCATTTGCGCTTGAGATTGTGCCTTAGATTGCGTGTAAATTTGCGGCTGCGACGAAACTTTTATAGGCTTTGATTTTGGACTTGAAAATTTCTGTAATAAAAACATAGCCCCGCCAAATATTGCGGCCGCAATACCGCCCCATTTAACCGCCGTTTTTCGCTGCATACTTTGCGCAGCATCACTTATAGCATTAAATACGTCTTTAGAAATCCCGCTGTTTGGCTTTTGAACAAACTTTTCGCCTCTCCAGTCAAATGAACTTTCAATAGCATCTTTTAAAGAAATATCAGGATCCAAGCCTAATAATGAATTCTTGTTTGCCCTAAAACTTTCTTTTAATGATGCTTGCACTTCTTGGAAAGTATTAAACTGTGCTCCAAAATCTTCAAAATAATAGCAAATTGCATTTTTAATATCTTTTGAATTTTTAGCTTTATCAATAGCATTGTAATAATCAAGCATAACATCAGTTATATAAGCATTTGGTTCTGCAATAACATCCATCATTGTTATTAAACTCTGCTTAATTATCTCTTTAACTCCTTTAAAGGATTTATCCGGAGAAATTTTATTATAGAAATTGTAATTTGCCTCCGCCATTTTTGAATATGAAGTCGCTTTACCAATTTCGTCAATAAAACTGTTAAAACTTTCAAGTAATTTTTTATTCTCGCTTCCGCCAGGAAGTTTATTTACCAAATGACCTTCGACATTTCGCACAAAAGCATCTGAAATAACCCCATCTTTAATATACGGTCTTGAATTATATCCGGCAAGCGCAAAACCCGCACCGGCAAGTAATCCTGTTGCTGATGAAGTTATTAGATTATCTTTTGTTGAAACTGGGGAATTATTTACTGTTGACATAACCTTATTAAAATTCTATACACACAATAATATAAAAACAAAAACCTTTAAATTATTGCCTTTTTTTAAATAATTATACAATTTCTTTACAAAACCGCCAAAACAATTGCCGCTTAAAGCTCTCTTAATTTATTTTTATACCCTCATAAAAAAAATAACAGCCGCTTTCGCGGCTTTATCTCATTGTAAAAGGTTAGTGTGTAGGAGAAAATAAAGAAAAAGAAAATGGTTTTATACTCATGGTATACCCTCATGTTTTTTATATATAACATATATTTTATATATCCTTAACATATCTTAATAATATACCATAGTGTTATTCTTTTCATTCCGTAATATTAAATTGCAAAGGAAAAATATTTTAAGTAAAATGTTGTCATTGAATGAAACGGGGTAAGTAAATGGAGATTAGAGCTAAAAACCTGATAAAAATATACGGCGACAGAAGTGTTGTAAATGACATATCATTTAACATCAACAAAGGTGAGGTTGTTTGTCTTTTAGGGCCTAACGGAGCCGGAAAAACCACAACATTTTACATGGTTGTAGGACTTGTAAAACCAAACAGCGGACAGATTATGCTTGACAATCAGGACATTTCCTCCTGGCCGATGAACATCAGAGCTAAAGCAGGTATAGGATATCTTCCGCAAGAAGCCTCAATTTTCAGAAAACTTTCGGTTGAAGATAATATAAAACTTGTTCTTCAAATGAATGAAAAATTAACCGAAGACGAAAAGAAAAGAAAGCTGGAAGAACTTTTAACAGAATTCGGGATTTTAAGACTCCGAAGCTACGCCGCAGTATCACTTTCAGGCGGAGAGCGTCGAAGGGTTGAAATAGCAAGAGCGCTTGCGGCAAGTCCTGACTTTATGCTTCTTGATGAACCATTTGCCGGTATTGACCCGATTGCAATAGGTGAAATTAAGGATAATATCAGAAAAATTTCGCAGGACAAAGGGCTTGGAGTATTGATTACCGACCACAACCCGAAAGCAACACTTTCTATTACAGATAGAGCATATGTTATCTTCGACGGTAAAATTAAAATTCAAGGTAAAAGTGCTGACGTTGCAGTTGATCCGGTTGCTAAAGAATTTTATCTCGGAAAGGATTTTGCGCTTTAATGAAGCCTTTTAAAATTACAATTTACGATAAATATATATTTTCACAAGTGTTTTGGGCAACATTTGCCGCTATACTTTTGTTTACGGTAGTTTGGATTGCGCCGGAAATGCTGCTTAACACAATTAAAAAGACTTTGGAAGGGGTGTATTCCGCAAAAACAGCAATTCTCATATTATTTTACGAATTGCCGAAAATCTTAGGAAAAGCATTTCCTGTCGGATTGCTGTTGGGAACACTTTTCACTTTTGATAAACTTAGCAAAGACAGTGAACTTACAATATTCAGAGCAGTCGGAATGTCTTTTTTCAGAATTCTGGCACCGGTTTTCGTTTTAAGTCTTATTGTTACATCTCTATGTTTTGTTACTTATGATAAACTTATCCCTTTATCATGCCAGAAACTTATGGATATTAAAGGAAACAGACCTGTTACACAATATATTTACACTCAAAAAGATGAAGGCGGTCATCCTAAAATGGCTGTCGTTGTTTCCAGATTTTCGATGGGCGATATGTCGAACGTAATAGTGCTTGATTTTTCAAAAAAGCAGTATGATGACGTTCATCAATTGTCAGAAATTTACGTTGCAAAAACAGGAAAATGCTACAATGACCACTGGGATTTAAAAGATTTAACAGAATATAAAGTTAATTCGGACGGTATATTCCAAAGTATAAAAAAGATTAAACAAATGGATATTCTTAACGGAGAAGCTGCACAAAATGCCTTTACTCTTATGTCTTACAGCACAAAACGTGACCGAGATATTACAAATAATGACCTGAAAAATTACATTGAACTTCTTAAAAAAGAAAGTTTAACTGAAGAATACAGATTTATGCTGAATAAATATCTTCAGAGATTTTTCCATCCGTTTGTGTGCGTGCTGCTTGCAATAATGGGAACGTTACTTGGATTCAGCAAACCCAGAGAACAAAGATTGGTAGGATTTACTATTGCTATCGGATGCATATTTCTATATTATATAACTCTGCCGTTTTTTGATCTTCTGGCAGAAAAAGGGATTTTGCCTCCGCTAATTACAGCATTATTCCCGCCATTGGCGTTCTTTTGCGGAATTATCGGATTTTACAAATCAAAGGACTTATAAAAATGAAAAAAATTTTGTTTGCTATTTTGGTTATGCTCATAGGAAATTACTGCTTTGCAGCAAATCCTGTTAAAGTGGATTTTAATGACGGAATTTACCATATTACAGTAACCGGCGATAAGGTTAAGAAAAAAATAAAATTTCTCTCCAGCGAAAGTCTTATAACAAACAGCGAAGCTCATAAGGCTAATCCTGATGCAATACTTACAATTAACGCCGGATTTTTTGATCCTGATAACGGCAAATCAATTTCATACATAGTTACGGACAGCATAACCTCGGAAGATCCGCATTTTAACGAAAATCTGCTTAATAATCCTGAATTAAGACAAAATTTATCTAAAATTCTCAATCGAACAGAATTTAGGATTTTAGAATGCACCTCAGAAAAAGATTTAAAATATGCAATTGTACCACACAACACTTCTGCTGATTTCAGCTGTTTTATAAAAACCTCAGCTCAAGGCGGTCCTTTAATTCTGCCGCAATTAAGGCTTGAAGAAGAATATTTTGTCGTAAAAAAGGATGGAAAGGTAATCAGAGAATCAGCTTCTGTTCTGCATAAAACAGCCAGAACAATTATCGGACTAAAAGATGATGAACTCCATATTTTGATAATTACAGATAAACACCCGATGGATTTGTATGAAGTGCAAAAATATTGCAAAGACCTTGGGCTTACTCGTGCAATGGCATTCGATGGCGGAAGCTCCACCTCGTTTAACTACAAAGATAAGATTGAAGTCGTTTCAACTGAAGAAAATTCGACCGGCAGAAGCGTAAAATCTTTTATGCAGATTACGAAATAACTGAATTGTTTATTTTTTCAATCATTTCCTTTAATGTCATGCCGTATTTAATCTCAGTATTTGTTCGTTCCACAGGAGTAGTAAGCGCTCTTAACAATGTTTCTGCCCTTTTTCTCTCCACGCCTATTTGCTCAAATTCCTGATATATTTTATCTGAATCAGAATTTATTTCATCTATGCAATTTTCTAACCAATTCATAGTGATTTGCCTTTTATCCTCTGCAACCATTGACCAGTTAACTTCAGCTATTTTTTGTCTTATTTTGGATTTATTTTCAATCAACTGATTAAATAAGTTCTGAGCTTTATCCGATGAAATATTTTCCTTCTTTAATTCCTCTAAAATATCGGACATAGACCTTTTCTTAATAGAATTATCCGCAGAAAGCACCTCTATCAATTCATCTGCTTCCGCTCTGGTTAAACCTTGCTTGATATCATATTCAAAAGCAACACGCCTTATATTGGCCGCTTTCGGACTATATTGAAAACCTAACATATACTGATTGGGGCTTGGCAAACCTAAATCAAACCAATCTTTACGATTTTTCATACGTGTCTTTTCATCACAAACAAGACCGGAATCCATAAGCATTTTGCGAATATTTATAATATTCTCGGCATGCATATTGTACTCATAATCATTTGCATCAAGCTTAAATTGGCAGCCCGTTAACCGTAAACCAAAAGCAGCATCCGGTTCATATGCAACCAAGTTACTCATAATTGTATCTTTATATTGAGGATTGTTTTGGGCAAAATCAATAGCTTCTTGTGCAATTTTTATGTTGTTTTCTCCCGCATACTTACCCGGAATAAATAATATCGAATCTCTGACTTGCTCAGCATCAATAGTTCTTATAAATTCAAGATACTTTTTAAACTCTGCTAGCTGATTTTCCGGCGATTGTTTTGCTATATAATTTTCACTATTAGTAAAGAAAGCCGCTCTGCGTCCAGTATTTACATAATTACCTCCCTTAATCGGGCCAAATAAAAAGGCATTAATTTCTTCCGGGAATATTGTGCCTTTCTTTGAATAATCAGTAAATTCAGCTGATAATGCCTCTACTACGGATTGTTTGAATTCGGGATTTGCATTTGCAAATGCAGCGGCTTCTTTTCTTACATCTTCAAGATTATTTTGCGAAAAATATCTCATATTAATAATGCTTATACCCTGAAGTCTTTCTGCGCCGACTTTTTTTATAAACTCCAGATAATTCTTAAATTCTTGAAGCTGCTTATCTTCCGGTAAAGTTGAAATATAATGCAAGCTGTTTTTGCAGAAATTATTACGCAACCTGATATCCGTAAAATTCTTTGAACCCGCCGGCGGGAAAATAAAATCTCTTAATAAAGAATCCAATCTTTCTCCGCCATTCAGGTATTTAACATAATTATCAGCAAATTCAACTTTATCTTTTAAAAACACATCATGATACTGCGGATTTTCTTGAGTAAAATCCATTATTTTAGCCATAAAGCGTTCGTAATTATCACGCTTTAAGCTTCTTGACACAGGAGATGTTGTGATTTCTTTAGGATCAATATTTTTAATAAAATCTAAAAAGCAGGATAAAGCCTCGTACTGTCTGCTATAAGACATATTAGCCACTTTGTTTTGAAAATCACGCCAAAAGATACTTTTTTCATTTGAATTCTTGCATTTTTTATATAGCGGTATATCCACTAAAGACGCAGGAATCAAATCCTCAATATAATTACGGCCAAGCCTGTCAGCGCGGCTGCCTTCAACAGGAACCTCTTTTTGTGTATATTTTGTCGGAATTTGAGGAACAGGTTCTCTTTTTGCAAAAATCTCCTGAATAGTTTCGGTAATTTCCGATTCTGGCGGCTTGACGTCAATCTGCGGCTGCACCTTTGGCGGTCTTCTAAAAAGACCGTGTTTTGCGGCATAAGCAGCTGCCAGAATTACAGCCGAAACCGTCACTGCACCTTTTAAAAAGTCTGAAGCTTTTTTTTGGGAACGCCTTCTCTCTTCAGAGTAATTTCTTGGTTCATTAGAAATACCTTCGCCAAACGGCGCAACTCCCGATTTACTTACATTAAAATTGTATATTTTTGATACGTTCATGGTTAACCTTTTTAGCCGATATTATAAAATCCCTAAAAGTTTTTTTTTGCTAAAAAGTTTGCAAAAGTTTACAAGTTTTTTAGTTAAAGGAGATTCTCCGACAAATTGCGAAGAATCTCCGAATTAAAATTATAAAACAAATTTTCTTCTTAGCTATTTAACAAAAAAGCTGGCATTTACATTAGCGTAAATTTTTACGGCTCCTGCCTGTACCGGAACAGATTCGCCGTAAGAAGCTCCTTCCGAAGCTACTGAATCTGCTGCTTTTGCACTAAGCATCATATTTCTGTAAGTTACTCTTGAAGGAGTATTCGGAGTGCAGCTTCCGCTAATTGTTTTTATACCTGCAATTGAAGAACCCGCAGCTTTTACCATACTGTCGGCCTGTGTACGTGCTCTTTGGGTTGCTGTCGCCAAAAGAGCATCACATTCCTGTTCATATTTTGATAGCGTAAAGCTTAAATTACTTACATCAGTTGCCCCTAAAGATATTGCTTTATCTATCATATCGCCGACTTTGTCGATTGATTTTGTATGAACAGTTACGGTATTTGAAACTTCATACTTACTAAGATTTTTTTTACCGTTTGAAGAATAAGTATAAATCGGGTTTGCTCTGAAATTTGAAGTTTTTACATAATCCCCGTTTTCTGTATTAATCATTTCTTTTAAAGCAGTATAAACTTTGCCTGAAATTTCTTTATTTTCCAAAGTTGCATTCTGCATTGATTTGTTATCAGATGTGACAACAGAAATTGAAATTTCTGCCAAATCAGGTGTCAATTCTTTATTAGCAGAACCATTGATTGTTACATAACCACGTTCAGGGCTTTCCGTAACAGTAACTGCAGCATTTGTTGAGCTTACGGCAAAACCTGCAACCACAGCTGCGGCGGCAGCCAAAACTAAAAATCTTTTCATAAATTCTCCTTCTTTTTCTCTTCTGACAAAGCAGCGGAATTCTCTTTTGTTTCGAGATTTTCCTTGCTGTGTAATTTTTCCGAATTTAAAATTATAGAATTAATTCTTGATGCTTGAGAACGAGCTTTAATTTTAGACATCAAATCCTGAATTTCTTCTTCATCCAGCTGCGCAGGACGCTTCAACTGTACAAACGAATATTTGCCGCTTGTAAGATATATTCCAAGAGCAACAATTCCCCATAAGAGAATCCCTTGAAAAATATTTATTTCAGGAACTCCGAAACTGGCGGCCAGAAGACAATTCCACAGACACATCCCGACAAGTCCGGGGAATACCACAAATCCTGCTGCCAAACATACGACTACAAAAATTATAAATAACAGTCCTCTTATCCCTGATATTTGTACTATTTTAGCGTTTTTTCTCATTTATTTTCCTCCTTTTCAAAAGGTATGGAATTCGTTTTTATCATTTCAAGAAATTCATCTTCTGTCAATATTATAACACCTAAATTTTTAGCCTTATCAAATTTAGATCCCGGATTTTCACCAGCAATTACAAAAGACGTATTTTTAGAAACTGATGATGAAGGTTTTCCGCCGAGAGATTTTATAACACTTTGAGCTTCGTCCCTTGTCATATTTTGCAAAGTTCCCGTCAAAACTACCGTTTTCCCTTTCAAAATATCACTTACCTGTTCAACTTCCTGAATAGGATTTATGCCCAAAGCTTTAAATTCATCCAAATATTTTAAAGTTTTTTCATCATTAAAATATTCTCTAATCTCTATTGCAATTTTTGAACCTATATTGGGTATTGCTGTCAAATCAACGGAATTTACATGATACAAATTATCCAAAGTTTTAAATTCATTTGCGATAATTTCTGCGGTTTCTTTCCCGACATGTTTTATGTTCAAAGCAGTTAAAAACCTGCTTAAAGAGCGGGTTTTGCTTGCTTGAATTGACTCATACATATTATTTGCGGATTTTTCTTTCACATTATCAAGTTTAAAGAAATCCTCCTTTGACAATTTATACAAATCAATCGGATTTTTAACAAGATTTTTGTTAAAAAGCTGTTCAATAATCCCAGGCCCTATGTTATCAATATCCATAGCATCACCTGATACCCAAAATTCAAGTTTCGATTTTAATAAAGCCGGACAATTCGGGTTTGAACAATAAAGATTAACTTCTTCTGCTCTTGTTACAAGCTCAGAACCGCATACAGGACAGGTTTGAGGCGGAACATAGGCAGGAAGTTCAAAATGCTTTTCGCTTTCTTCAACTTTAATTACTTTCGGAATAATCTCTGCCGCTTTTTTAATGACAACCTTGTCACCAATTCTTGCATCAAGCCTTTTAATCTCGTCGAAATTATGCAAACTTGCCCTTGCGACCGTACTTCCTGCAAGATTAACCGGAGTCAAAATCGCAACAGGCGTCACCGCACCTGTTTTCCCGATATTAAGCTCTATATCAAGAAGATCAGTCGTCGCTTCTTCAGGCGGAAACTTAAATGCCGTCGCCCACTTTGGCGCTCTTGCTGTGAAACCCAGCTCCTCCTGATAAGCAAGGTTATTTACCTTTATTACAACCCCGTCCGTTGCATAATCAAGCTCAAAACGCTTATTTTCCCACTCTTTGCAGTAATCAATAGCTTCAGATATGTCATGGCACAATCTTATGTTCGGATTGATTTTGAAGCCCAATTCTTTTAATCTCTGCATACTTTCATAATGGGTTTTGGGCGGATTTTCAATATTTTCAAAACTTGAATTATAAACAAATATTGACAAATCTCGCTTTGCGGTAATCGTACTGTCAAGCTGTCTTATTGATCCTGCTGCGGCATTTCTAGGGTTTGCAAAAGGCTTTTCGCCTTTTAAAATGTTTTCTTCATTCAATTTTTCAAATGAAGTTTTCGGCATATAAATTTCGCCTCTGACTTCAACATTTGTATCCTTGAAAAGCTTTAAAGGAATAGCTTTTACAGTTTTTAAATTTGTTGTAATGTTTTCACCCGTAACCCCGTCGCCTCTGGTGACACCGGTTGTAAAAATCCCGTTTTCATAAGTCAGAGCAATCGCAAGCCCGTCAATTTTCAATTCGCAAACAAGTTCCACCTTATCGTTAAAATTCTGCGAAATCTTTTCATACCAGCTTTCCAAATCCTCATAATTGTAAGTGTTATCAAGACTGTAAAGACGGTATTTGTGCTTATAAGGCAAGAATTTTTCACTTATTGAACCCACTCTCTGCGTCGGACTGTCAGGGGTTTGAAGTTCGGGATGTTCTTCTTCCAATTTCTTCAACTCAGCAAACATCTTGTCATATTCAAAATCGCTGATAGTCGGATTGTCTTCTACATAATAGTTGTAATTATGCTTGTTAATTTCATCTTTTAAAAAGTTAATCCTGTCTATCATAAAGTTTGCTCCCCTAAAATAACTTGACTTTTTATTTTAATTTATAAAACCATCAACAATTCACGTATAACTTTTGTTGCAACGGCAGTTGAAACCCCTGACGCATCATAATCAGGCGCGAGTTCCACAACATCAGCCCCTACGATATCAAAATCTTTAAGATACTTAAACCAATCCAAAAGCTGATTAAATTCTAAACCACCGGCTTCAGGAGTACCGGTTCCGGACATTACGGAAGGATCTAAAACATCCAAATCAACCGTTACAAATATTTTTTTATCTTTCAATGCATCTAAATCTGAAAATTTCTTAGCCAAAGTGTTGTGAGTTTTCATAAACTCAAATTCTTCCTTCATGCCAGATCTTATGCCGATTTGGCGGATATTTTGAGGCCCGACAATCTTTGAACAATGGCGGATTACGGCAGAATGGGACATTTCCTCCCCGATATATTCTTCTCTTAAGTCCGTATGCGCATCAAAATGCACAATTGCAAGATTTTTATGGAATTTTGAAACCGCCTTAATCTCAGGCAAAGTAACAAGATGTTCTCCACCGATTCCGAAAACCCTCTTTCCGTCACGATAAATTTCCGTAACGTTTCGTTCAATAACATCAAGAGATTTATAAGTGTTGCCAAGCGGGAACTCCAAATCGCCTGCGTCATGGAAATTCACCTCTGCCAAATCCTTGTCAAAATACGGCGAATATTCTTCCAATCCCCAGCTTGCAAGCCTAATTTGCTCAGGCGCAAATCTTGAACCCGGTCGATATGAAACCGTTCCGTCAAAAGGTAATCCTAGCATTATAACATCCGACTTGTCGTAATCAGGGTTCTGCCCCATCCAATTTCTATCCAAAAATGGTCCGCTCAACATACTTTTATCTCCTATACTCTCTTTCATTTTACTACAAAAACAAATTTACATCATATCTGCATTTCCATTGGCAATAACAAAAAACTACCGCCAATTGCAATATCTAAATGTAACAAATGTAAAAAAAAATTAACTTAAAGCAATTTTCACCCAAACAAAAACTTTATATATATGTAATGTAGTGTGTAAAGGTTAAATATCGTGTTCAGTCCGGTAGCATCAACAATATTTGCATATAGAAACGCCGAAAAGACCAAAAACGGAGAAATCGGCAGAAGTGTGGTAACCGTCGGGCAATGCACGGGGGTTATTCAAGAAATATCAAAATATGACAACATATTTTCAGCCTCAGCCCGAAGCGCAATGAAAGCACTAGAAAGCTTTGCATCTGACCATAAACTTGCAGGATACGCAGGAAAAGCACTGAAATTTACGGCGGACAACGTAAACCCTTTAATTTGTGCTTCCGGTGTAATAAAAGTTGCGATGTCCGATGATAAAGTTCACGACGGAATAACGGAAACCGCAGCATTATCAGGAATGTTTTTGGGTGAAGCTTTGATGAAAATGCACTTTGACGGTATATTCTCAGAATCAGCCTTCAAAACAGCAGCCCAAAAAGTTCCGCAAAAATCAGTCCTGAAATGGCTTTCAGAATCAATAGTCAATTCCAAACACACAGGAAAAGCCGCTTCAATTTTGAAAGGAATACTATTTGTATGCGGTTCAATGGGTTCTTACGCCGCAGCTCAGGAGGTCGGTAAATTCTACGCAGATGACATCATGAAAAAACTCGGCATAGAAAGAAAAGTTAAACCTGAAAATAAAGAAACCCAAGCAAATAAACAGCAAAAACCTGACGAAAAAGCTGAAACAAGCGAAAATCAATCAAAAGATTTAGCCCAAAAAGTTTAAAATATGTTATAATATAGAATATGAAGAGGGCAATATTTTCAGCTGCAATAATTTTTATGCTGTCGACTTTAGCAAACCCTTGTTACGCAATAAAAATCGGTTTGCAGTCAGGAGTTGACCGCATAGGCATAGGTGCTTCAGCCGAAGCACCGCTTATTGACGCAAATACAAATAAAACCGTTTTAACTTTAGAAGCTATGAAGGGTTATGAAATTATCCCCTACAAAAACACAATGGCAATCGGTTTAAAGGGTAAATTTTATCAGATTTATTCGGATTATGTTGTCCTAAAAGCACCTACAGACGGCTTTGTAAGCGCAAAAGACAAATGGTATCGTGGAATTTTAATTATACAGAATAAAAATAAAAAACTGACAGTTATAAATGATTTGGATTTAGAGGATTACTTAAAAGGTGTCGTTCCGTCAGAAATGCCGTCAGGCTGGGAACTAGAAGCCCTTAAAGCTCAAGCAATTGCCGCAAGAAGTTATGCGCTTGCAAACCTTGGCAAGCGTGCCTCATTAGGCTTTGACCTTAAAGATACCCCTGAAGATCAAGCATACGGCGGAGCTTCATCAGAAACCACCAAAACAAATGAAGCGGTTGAAAGCACTTCGGGGCTTGTATTAACTTATAATATGAAGGTAGTTCCGGCGTACTATTCAGCCTCAGCAGGCGGGCAGACAATAAATGCTTCTGCCGCTTGGGGCAGTGATTTACCTTTTATCCGCTCGGTTCCGTCATTTGACGACAACGTAAAAAAGAACGGTCATGGTGTTGGCATGTCACAGCATGGCGCAAATAATCTTGCAAAAGAAGGTTATAATGCCTACCAAATCCTAAGCTATTTCTTCCAAAATATAAAATTTGCTAAAGTAAACGAAAGCTCTGTTAATTAATCGTCAGTGCCATAAACAAAGGGATTTACAGCTTTTTACACAGCCCAAAGCCTTAATATATTTATAAAAAAAAGAAAAAAAATTCCTGAAACCCCCTTGCCAAAAACTGATAAAGTGATATAATGGCTTTGTCGAATACAAAATGCATGCGGAAGAGAGAATGGTTTCTGTTAACCCGTAGGCGAAAAAGGTAAGAAGGAGGTTCATAATGAACAAAGAAGAATTGGTAAAAGAAGTTTCAAAAAAAGCTAAAGTTTCACAAAAAGCAACAGGTGATGTAATCGCTGCAACATTGGAAACAATTCAAAAAACAGTTTCTAAAGGCAAAAAAGTAACTCTAGTAGGTTTTGGTACTTTTGAACCGAGAAAAAGAGCTGCAAGAACAGGCAGAAACCCTCAAACAGGTGCTGCTTTGAAAATTGCTGCTAAAACAGTTCCTGCATTCACTGCTGGTAAAAAATTCAAAGAACTTGTTAAGTAATTAATTTGTTTAATAAAAAAGGGCGAACATCTGTGATGTTCGCCCTTTTTGTATAGGTTCACATTTAAAATATTTACCCGAACATTAAAGTTGAATTGTTCTAAAAATTGTGTAATACCTGTAATTACCCCAATAAATAACAAGAGAAAGATAATTATGGTCAAGATCAGTTGCTTCCAAAAAAGTTTGCGGAGTTGGTTTTCTTTTTGCGCTTGGGTAAAGTTTTCCGATAGTATCGAGGGCTCTGATATGCCACTTTTGCGTAAATGTTAATTTTTTCTGCGGGATATTATCTTCATAAAACGTTTCAGGCACAATATCTCTTTCATAAACAGGAATAATATACCTTACTTTTCCGCTGTCTTTAAAGAGTATATACCAATTCCCCTCATGTTCTCTCGGGGTAAGCACATAATATCCGGGTTCTATAGCAATTGTCTTAAAATAAATCGTGCTGGAAAGCCTAAACAAGGGATAAGGCGACCAGGTGGAAGTTTGGGTATCATAATATTCACCGGGGTCAACATCATGGATATATCTGTGTGTCGGCACCTCAAGACTTCGATAAACTTCTTCGTAATCAACATTTTTGGCACCTGCTGCCAATCCTGTAAAAATTATCATTATTAAAATTAATAACTTTTTCATATAAATATTTTAACGTTTTTTAAATCAAAATCAATCATTTGTATAGAGGGAAAAAGACGCCTTAAAGAGATTTTTATTAAGGTCTTTTACCAAATGGCTATACTATATTAAATTTTTGCGTTATAATAAACTTACTTGAGTTGCAGATAATTATTATAGGGAGAACTTGATGAATAAAAGCCAATCTGCGGGTTACATAATACTTGCAATAGTCGTAGTAATATTTACGGCATCAGTATTTATGGGCGGCCCTGTTACAAAAACAAAAGAACTTTCGTACTCCAATTTTTTGGAAAAACTCAGCAATAAAGAATTCAGCAGAATAGAAAAGGCAGACAATTTTTTAATTGCGATACCAAAAGATCAGCCAAAGCAGGAAAGCCCCAAAAGCGATCCGAATATTGCGCCGAACCCGTTCATGCCAGCAGTAGAAAAGCAAGGCCCTATTTTGCAATACAAAGTATTAACGCCTTACGATCCTGACATTATGAAAAAGTTGGAAGAATCCGGTGCGGAAATTGCGGTTAAAAAACCGAGTGAATCCTCGCAGGTAATGAGTTTAATCGGTTCTCTGCTTTTGCCGTTATTGTTTATAATCCTTCTTGTTGTAACCGCCAAAAGCATTCAGGCAGGGGGTTCTCAAGCGATGTCGTTTGGCAAAAGCAAAGCGAAATTACTGCTTGACAGTAAAGTAAAAACAACCTTTAAAGATGTTGCGGGGATTGATGAGGAGAAAAAAGAACTTGAAGAAATCGTCGACTTTTTGAAAAACGGCGATAAATATATTAAGTTAGGCGCAAAAATTCCGAAAGGCGTACTTTTAATAGGCGCACCAGGAACAGGTAAAACCTTAATGGCAAAAGCAGTTGCAGGAGAAGCGGGAGTTCCGTTCTTCTCAATCAGCGGATCTGATTTTGTCGAGATGTTTGTCGGTGTCGGAGCAAGCCGTGTAAGAGATTTGTTCGATCAAGCGAAAAAACACCAGCCCTGCATAATATTTATTGATGAAATTGATGCCGTCGGCCGCCAAAGAGGAGCCGGAATGGGCGGAGGCCACGACGAAAGAGAACAAACCTTAAACCAGCTTCTTGTAGAAATGGACGGTTTTGACGAAAACACAAATATTATCGTAATCGCGGCAACAAACAGACCTGATATTTTAGATAACGCACTGTTACGTCCGGGACGTTTTGACCGTCAGATTGTAATTAACAAACCCGACATCTTAGGTCGTGAGCAGATTTTGCAGGTTCATGCAAAAAATAAACCGCTTGATAAAGATGTTGAACTTAAAACACTTGCAAAAAGAACACCGGGATTTTCAGGTGCAGATTTGCAGAACTTGTTGAATGAAGCAGCCCTTCTTGCAGCACGTCACGACCAAAAACTTATCACAATGGAAAATCTTGAAGAAGCAATTGATAAAGTAATGGCAGGCCCCGAGAAGAAAAGCAGAATGATTACTGATGAAGAAAAAGAAAACACAGCCTACCACGAAGTCGGTCATGCCCTTCTTGCAAAACTTCTTAAAAACTGTGATCCATTGCATAAAGTTTCAATAATCCCAAGAGGTATGGCACTTGGTATCACGATGGTTTTACCGGAAAAAGACCACCTAACGATGAAAAAATCACAAATTTTGGACACAATCACAATGACTTTAGGCGGCAGAGTTGCGGAAGAAATAGTTTACGGCAAAGATTCTATCACAACAGGTGCCAGCAACGACCTTGAAAAAGTTTCCAATATGGCTCGCAATATGGTAACAGCTTACGGGATGAGCGAAAAAATGGGCAATATGGCTTACGGCAAAAACGAACAAAATATTTTCCTCGGCCGTGATTTTGGAATGAAAAGAGATTATTCCGACGAAATTGCAGCAGAAATTGACAAGGAAGTTAAAAAGATTGTCGATGAAAGATACGAAATCGCTAAAAAACTTTTAACAGAAAACCGTGACATGCTTGAATATATCTCTAAAAATCTTCTTGAGCGTGAAACTTTGGATGAAAAAGAGTTTAACGAATTAATGGAAAAAGTAAAAAGTGACAGAAATGCCTGACAAATCATTGGGAAGCATAATAAAAGAATCACTTGAAGGCTTTCCGCAAAATTCAAAATATATTATGGAAATTCCTGTTTTCAATCCTGAAAACGGATTTCCTTTTTTGGAAGGGATTTTAGAGGAAAAGGAAGGCGCCTGCGCAGAAAATTTTGCACAGATTAACGCACCTAAAAACGGCGCAGGCGCCGCAAATATCATTGATTACGCACAAAAATTATCCCCTGATATTATCGGACTAAGATTTAACATCAAAAGCAAAAATGAAATTCCAAATGCGGTTAACACTTTAAAAGAAGTTCTTCCGCACATAAATTTACCGCTAATGCTGAGAGGCTGCGGGGATGACGAAATTGATCAGGAATTACTTCCAAAACTTGCCGAAACCCTTGACAGAGAAGCAATAATTTCTTCAGCAAACGAAAACACTTATAAAAGTATTATTCCCTATACAAAAGATAAACATTACGTAGTTTTAAAAACTCCGATAGACATAAATTTGACCAAAGAATTAAATATTTTATCTTCAGAACTTGGACAGCCTCTCGAGAAGATTATAACAGACACAGACATAGGAGGGCTAGGGTACGGATTTGAATACGGTTACAGCATAATAGAAAAAATAAAACAAGAAGCCTCAAAAGACAAATACCTGAATATGCCGATCCTCTCATTTGCAGGTGAAGAAGCTTTAAAAACGAAAGAAGCAAAATCGGAAGATTTTTCAAAAAGCTGGGGGGATTTAAAAGACAGAAGAATTTTTCTTGAAATTACAGCCGCAAGTGCCGTAAGAGCCGCAGGCGCAAACCTTATCGCAGTAAATCTTCCGAAAACATTAGAAACCCTAAAAGGACTAAAATAAAATGGAATTAACAGGATTAAAAATTTTCAAATATCTACCTGCTGCCCGAAAGGCAGAAAATTCCAACTGCAAAAAATGCGGATTTCCGACTTGCATGGCTTATGCCTTAAAACTTGCAAAAGGAGAAACGGAAGCTGAAAAATGCCCGTTTTTTCCTGAAGAACTTAAAAATTTAGTCGAACAATCAAACAAAATTGCACAAAAAACAATTGAAATTAAAGAGTTAAAAATCGGAGGAGAAAATGTTCTTTTTCGTCATGAAAAAACTTTTCTTAACCCGACAGCACTTTGTGTTTTGGTAAATTGCGAAGATAAAGATTTTGATAAAAAATTAAAACAAATTTTTGATTTTGAAATAAATATTTTGAATAAATCCAAAAGAATTGACTTGATAGTTTTAAAAAATTCAACTGCTGAAAAAGTTAAAAAATTACAGGAACAATTTACCAAAAATCAGATAATAACTTTTGAAGAATTCAAAAAACTGCCGATAAAAATAATTGAGGATAAAAATTTCACTCAAACAGCACAGGAATTGAAATTAACAAGAGAAAAAGCCGTAAAGGAAAAAGCCGAAGAATATTCAAACCCTGTTTGCGTATATTTTCCTGCAGTTTTGCAACAAAATTTCAATGAATTAAGCGCAAAAGCTTCGTTTTACATTTGCAAATATGCAAATATGCTATTATTTGAAGATTTGAATGAAAGTTTTATGGCGTCACTTATGCTGTTAAGAGAAAATATTTTTACGGATCCGAGAAAACCGCTAAAAGTAGAGCCAAAAATTTACGAGTTTAACGGCGGAGACGAAAATGCGCTTATATTTTTAACGACAAATTTTGCTCTTACATTTTTTGCAGTTGCAAATGAATTGGAAAAACTTCCGCGCCCTTCATATTTGATAGTAACGCCCGCAGACGGCATGAGCGTTTTAACTGCCTGGTCAGCAGAAAAATTTACAGCCCAAATGGTTGTGAAAACTTTAAAGAATTACGATCTTGCATCAAAAGTTAAAACCAGAAAAATAATAATTCCGGGGCTTTTGGCGCACATGAAAAAAGAATTGCAAACAGAAATAAATAACTCCGGCTTGGATTTTGAAATTGTAATCGGTACGATTGACGCTTGTGAAATCGCTGAATTTGTAAAAAAATTTTAGATTATAAAAAATTGACTTTTCGTTAAAATACATTACAAAGTTGAAACGGTGTGAAAAAAAATATTATACTGTATCAGAGGGAAATTATACATTTCTTAGTTTAAAGGGATAGCCAAAATAATGGAAAATATCTTACAAGCACTGGAGCATACCAAAATACCGGTCAGCGACAATTTATACGCAGAATACGACTGGTTTAAAAAAGTTTTTCCAATCGCAGCTCAAAAATCGAGCGACGGATTTTTCCTGCCCGGATTCAGATTTGAACTTGTTGCGGTAAGCAAAAATATTAACCTTTTAATGACGAAAGAACCCTATTTTGTAACAAAAATCAGGATAGACAAACTATATGATATGTTCTTTAGAATTTCCTCAAAAACAGTCGGGATGCTGCTTGAAAAAGCACTCGGCAGAGGCAATCGTTCCTTTAACATAAACAGAATGACCGACTTGGAAGGCGAAGTTTTAACGGCGTTTAATGATTACATGTTTAGAATAATGGCTAAATTCCTTACCCCAACCCCTGTTGTAAACATTAAACGTACGAATTTTGATATGATACACCTGACTTTTATCGTGAAAAATAAAGAGGACGGAGAAGCCGGCAAATTTATCATATCAATTCCCTCAGTAAGACTCGAAGCAAATAAAGTTATCTCGACGGAAGACAAATTTGAATATTCAGACTTTTACCAATGCCCGATAAAGGCAAAAATCCAAATAGGATCAACAAGATTTACGGTAAAAGAGATGAAAGAGCTTGCAGCGGAAGATATTATTTTTCTTGAAAACAGCAGGCTTGATATGATGAGATTCATATTAAAAGATTACGAAAAAGACTTTAACATAAACCCGAATATGGGACTAGAACATCCGCTTGACGGGGACGGAGGATATAAAATGGACGAAAATACCGAAAATACAAATACTTTATGGGACAGTATCGAAGTCGATATGTACGCAGAATTTGATCCCGTAAAGATAACTCTCGGCAATTTAAAGAAGATAGAAGAAGGGCTTGTGGTAGATATTGCGGCACTTTACGACAATAAAGTAACACTAAGAGTCGAAAACAAAGTTATCGGCCATGGCGAGCTTGTAATAATAAACGATCGCTACGGAGTAAAGATTTCCGATATTGTAGAAAAAGGTCAGCAGGAAGTTGAAGATATGCAAAATGCCCAACAAGCATCACCGATTCAACAGCCATCACCTCAAATGCAGCAGGCACAAGCACCGGAAGCTCCGGCAGAACCCATGCCTGCCCCTGAACCGCAAGAGGGAGGAGAAGAAGAATTTGATTACAGTGATTTTGAACTTGAAGATGAAGATATTTAATTTCGATTTCACAAAAAGGTATTTAAAAATCAACTTAGCAAGATAGAGGATAGATTATGGGAAGTTACATTTTAAATTTCGGGGTATACACAATGGCAATGTGCGGACTTATATTCTTCGCATTATTTGTGTATAAAAAATTCTCAAGCGGAAATTTCGGTATCAGAAGCTCAAATTTTTTAAATATTGAAGACACGCTTGCACTTGCGCCAAGGAAAATGCTTTACGTAATAAGAGCCGGCAAAGAAAGATTTTTAGTAGCATCAGATGCAGACAAAACTTCTCTAATCTCAAAATTGGAAGATAATAACAATCAAACAAACAACTTTTCATCAAATTTTGATAAAGAACTCCTAGCAGCAGCAAACACCGTTTACAGACCGTCAAACCTTGACAAAAAAGTTGCCAATATAAATCAAGCATCTCCAAGAGAACAATTCGCACACGAATCAGAAAACGCTAATTCTCAATCCGGAATTGATGATTTGCCTGAGATTAAAGCATTTCCAAAAAATGAGAAAAAGCCAAATAACGTACTGAAAAGCATGGTAAACAAAATAAAGTAAAAGTAACGAAATGAAGGTATAATAAATGGATTCCGTAATAAAAGATATAAATCCCGTAATACAAATGCTGATAGTGATGACATTATTTTCACTATTACCGTTTGTATTTTGCTGTATGACAAGTTTTTTAAGATTTGTGGTAGTCTTTTCAATGCTAAAAACCGCAATGGGAACCCAGCAGGTGCCTCCGTCAATCGTTATAATCGGACTTTCCATTATATTAACCTTTTTTACAATGGGCTCAACATTTCAGAAAATGTACGATATGGGAAATGTACCATACCAGCAAAATCACAACATAATTGAGGCCGTAAGCGAAGGCTCAAAACCATTAAAAGAATTTATGATGAAACAAACCCGAGAAAGTGACCTTGCATTTTTTGTAGAACTTTCTCAAAAAACTCCGCCGAAATCTCCGGAAGAAATTACCATCTGGCAAGTGGCACCTGCATATATCATAAGCGAATTAAAAACAGCTTTTGAAATCGGATTTATCATATTTGTACCGTTCATTGTATTAGACTTGGTTGTTGCAAATATACTTCTTGCCTTAGGTATGTTTATGTTATCACCGACAATTATTTCGCTTCCTTTTAAGCTGCTTATATTTATTGCGGTAGACGGCTGGGCGCTAATTGTTCAGGGGCTTGTCACAAGTTACAACTAAGAATTTTAAAGGAAATAATATGATAGAAGTTTTAGCTGAATATTTGTCAAAAGGATTTATAACGATGCTTGCGATCTCAATGCCCTGCGTGCTTGTAGCAGCAGGAATAGGTCTTGTAGTCGGTATTTTGCAAGCGGTTACGCAGGTACAGGAACAGACAATTGCCGCAGCACCTAAAATTTTGGGGGTATTTTTGATTATTATAATCGGCGGGTTCGGCTTTATCAGAATGCTTACAAACCTTTTTTACGAAGGCATGGCGCTTGCCTTTAACGGAGTTACCAAAAACGACAATTATGTTTTATCAAGCGACTATTACAAATACACATCTCCGTTCAAGGGGGAAATGCAGGACAGATTTAAAGACAGCACAAATATTGATTACATTATGCGTCATCCGGGCAAAATTCCGTTTATCAACAATCAAGAACGCTTAAAGGATTCGCCTGCGAATATGATGCCTAACCCGAAACCTGACTTTACGGAAACTACAACAATTATTGGGAGATAATTTTTTAAATGGAAACAATTTATGTTGAATTAATGAAAATGTTTCCTCACCTGAATGCGGCATTAGCAACAGGTATATATATTTTTGCAAGATTACTCGGATTTTTCCGTTTTGCTCCAATTTTTAACAAAAAAGAAGTTCCGGGAATGGTCAAAATTTGTCTGGCGCTTCTTTTCACCTTTATAATCGGCCCTTTTTTAAGGCCGGATACATTAGCCGGAACAACGGATTCTTTTATACTTTCTATTCTTTTAAACTTTGCGGTAGGCGCCATGATAGGTTATCTTGCACAGTTAATTTTGCTTGCGGTTGACGCAGGTGCCGATATGATTAATATGCAGATGGGGCTTTCATCAGCTATGGTTCTTGACCCGACAACTTCAAGTCAGGTTTCTATTTTAACAAGAGTTATGTCGCTTTTGGGAGTTTTGATTTTTATGCACATAGGTGGCGTTTATTGGCTTGTAAGAGCGTTTTTGAGAAGCTTTGAGATATTTCCGCTTTTTGCGACAAGCGTCCCTTTAAAAGAGCTTGTGAATATGAATTATCTAATTAAAATGAGTTCAAACGTTCTTTTTATGGGGCTTCAAATTGCCTCACCCGTTCTTCTTGCAACTTTAGGGCAAGACATAATTCTTGGTGTAATCTCAAAAACAGCACCGCAGGTTAACGTATTTCAGTTAAGCTTCCTATTTAAACCTGTTTTTGGTGCAGCGATTATGGTATGGATTTTGCCGATGCTTCTGGATGTAATTTCAAACTATTTCCTGACTTATGCTAACATTTTTTAATTAAAATTTTAAGCCGTGATATAATTTTTGTATGACAAAAAGTGCTTACATTCATATACCCTTTTGCAGGCAGAAGTGCCGATATTGTTCTTTTATCTCGTTTGCCGAACCGGATTTGATTGAAGATTACCTTGAAGCACTTGAAAAAGAAATTCATCAATTTTATAAAGAAGAACATCTTGACACACTTTATCTTGGCGGCGGAACCCCCTCTCTTTTAACTCCTGTACAAGTAAAAAAAATCCTATCTCAATTTAAATTCAATGAAAATACAGAAGTCACAATGGAGCTAAATCCGGAGCATATAAGTGAAGAATATTTGTCGGAAATTAAAAAAACAGGAATAAACAGATTGAGTATCGGCTGCCAGAGTTTTGACGATGAAATTTTGAAAATCATCGGACGCAAACATTCCTCTAAAGATGTTGAAAACGCTGTTAGTTTTGCGAAAAACGAGGGGTTTAGAAATATAAATCTTGATTTTATATACGGCTTGCCGAAACAAACGCTCAAAAGTTTTACGGACGACTTAATCCACGCCAAAAATCTGGGTGTCAGCCATATTTCTCTGTACGGGCTAAAAATTGAAGAAGGGTGTTACTTTTATAAAAACCCTCCGACTGAAATTGCCGACGAGGAACTTCAGTCCGAAATGTATCTTAGCGCAATTAAAACTTTAAAAGATTTTGAACATTATGAAATAAGCAACTTTGCAAAATCAGGATACTTTTCACGCCACAACCTCAATTACTGGAACAATGAAAACTACTACGGCTTTGGAGTTGCAGCTCACGGTTATGAAGGAAATACCAGATATTCAAATCAGGAAAATTTAAAAAATTATATTCTAAATCCGCTCGAAAAAAATAAAACTCACACACTTTCAAAACAAGAACAACTGGAAGAAGAAATTTTTCTTGGTTTCCGACGAAAATCAGGGATAAATTTTAAAGAAATTAACAAAAAATTCGGAATAAATTTTGAAGAAAAATATTCAAAAATTCTCTCAAAATATTATAAAACCTCTCACCTTGAAAAAACGCTCTCCGGCTGCAAATTGACCGTTGAAGGAATTCTTGTAAGTAATTATATATTATCAGATTTTTTGGAATAAAACTTTCATCCAAGAAGACAAATTCTAAATAAAAAATCCGCCTTGAAAAAAGCGGATTTTTTATTATTTAAGAAAACTTTGTTATGATTATTTTGAAGCTCCTTCAGCAGCTTCTTCAGCGGCTTCGCCTGCTTTTTTGCCGAACCATTTGCCAAGCGTATTGTCGTAAGTTTTAACAGCAGACTCACCGATTGCATAGAAGAAGTTTTTACATTTTTGAGTAATACCTTCTGGAGCTTCAATTTTGGTCCACTGCGAACCTTTACGTCCGACAGCATAACCTAAGCCGATCCAAACAAGAGCAAGCGCACCGATTACACCTGCAATAATCTTACCTGTATTATTTTTTTCCTTTTCAGGTTTGTTAGAAAGAATGGCTTCATCAGCCTTCGGCTGCTGTTGTGCAGCTGTCTGAGCGGGTGCAGCAGATGAAAACTTACCGGGATCACTAATTAACGAATTTAAATCTTTTTGAGCACCAGTCTCACCGCGGAAACTAACACTTGAAACAGCACTTATCATGAGAAAACCTCCTTATATATACACACTTGCTTTATTTTTATCAACACTAAAATAAAACCTAAACAAGATTAATTTTGTCTTAAAAAAATTATTTTTTCAATATTTGTTACAAAACTTTACATAAAAAATGGAATATTTTAAATTCCCGTGTCATCTTATATAACAAGAGGGAGGAAAATAAGATAATGGCAGGACAGGAAACACTAATTTACATTGAAGAAAATGACAAAAAAGAAGCGGGAATAAACGCAAGACATTTTGCAAAAGAGGATGTTCAAAATCGCGCTTATTACAATACCTTAGGCGCGCAATTGATAAAGAAATTCTTAGCAAGCGAAAATGTTGATGCAACAAACACTTATAATATTCATACGATAAAAAAAGTTCTTGAAGAATTGGATATTTCAGACATCATGCTAGGAAATATTCACATCGAAGTTCGAGTTATTTTCAATGAGAATTTTATATTTATCCCGAAAAGCCATTTTCAATATGAAATTTTACCTGACATATATCTTGTTCTTTTAATGTCAAATGATAAAAAATATGTAAAATTTATGGGATTTTTTGAACCCAAACTTATCAACAAAAACAATCAAAATGAAGACTATTATTTTATAGAAAAAGAAAAATTAACACCTGCCTCAAATCTAAAAGAATACATTGAAAATTTCAAAGGAAATACGGAACAACCCCTTTCGGATGAAGAAATTGACACATCCGACATGCTGATTCTGTCAATGATAGACCATGACATAACGGAACAGGAAAAGAAAACTCTTCTTAAAAATCTTGTAAAATCCGCAAAATTAAGAGACAGATTTATAGAATTTGAGAATTTTGAAGCGCTTTCATACCGAGCAGAGCAATCTTCAGAAATCAAAAAAACAGAATTTGAATCAGGTTATCCATCTCTGGAAGTTGCAGCAGCAGCAACAGCTGAAGCATTGGAACAGCTTGACATTGCCGGAAGCGCCAACACGCAAAATTTACCGGATGAAAATGAAATAATAAACGGTTTTACAAATTTAGAAAGGAATATACCGGATTTAACCCCTGATGAAAGCAGCACAGAAACCGCAAACACTTCAGTTGATGATATGCTAAGCGAACTTACAGATTTTTCCGACTTAACGGAATTAACGGGAGATGAGGTTATGAACAGACAAGAAACCGTAACCAAACCTTCTGATGATGAAATTTCAATAGACGATTTTTCCGTTGAAAACACTACCGCTGCGCCCTCTACGGAAACATTCCAAAATCAGCCTGCCGAAGACGTCTCAACAGAAGATTTTGATTCTTTGACAATGGATTTTAACGACATTGTTGAGGATAATATCGCAGAAATAAATGAACAAGCCTCTGTTTCAGGGATAATAGAACAGCAAAACACACCTGAAACACTAAATTTTGACGAGATAATGCCTCTTGAAACCTCAAAAACAGAAACACCGGCTGATACAGTTTCGCAAGAGGAAACTTCCGCCGAAACTGTTGACTTCAGTGTTTTAGAAGATATGACAGCAGTTCAGCCGGAGGACAAAATTACAGATTTAGAAACAGAAACACAAACTCCAAATACCATGGATTTTGATGATATTTCAACAGATTCCGAACTTACGGACATAGCTCCCGAAATAATTGAACCTGAAAATCAAACACCCCCGGAAAACGAAGTTGTAGATTTTGAAAATCTTTCAACACCATTAACAGAAAATACCGAAGAAGAAGAAACAGCTTCTGCAAAACCGGAAGATACAGCGACAATTCAACCATCAGAAGATATTTCAGAGGAACCGGAGTTATTGTTTGAGGAACCGTTGCAGGAATTATCATTTGATGATACAGAACTGACACTTGAGGAACCTCTTCTTGATATAGCAGAGGAGGAAGAAAAAGACACGCCGGTTCAAACAGAAGAACCCGCCAAAATGTCAACAACAGAAACAGACACATCTGAGCTGGAAGATTTTGACAGTCTTGTATTACAGGACGAAAAAGCACACGGTATAGAAAGAGAAGAAAAAACAGTTGAAAATTCTCTCTCAACAGAGCCGTCAGAGATTTTGCCTGAAGATATAGAGCTTGACAAAATGCTTGCAGAAGAAAACTTAACCGAACTTGCAGACACAGCTGTAGAACCGTTATCAAACGAAGCGGCACTTGAAAATACAGATACAAAAGAACAATCTGCCGATAATTTAACACCGACAGAAGAAGTTCCGACAGCAGAAGCTACGTCAAATGAAGAAATTTCGGAAGTTGCAGCTGAATCTGAAGAATCCGCAGAGCCTGAATCAACTTTACAACCGACAATTCCGCCTCTAATGGAATCAGAAGATCAATCCGTTGAAAATTCAGAGGATACAATAACCGACTTAAATCTTGATGCTGACGAAATTGAGAAATCAACAGTAACAGATGATATAGCAGGAGTAGAAGGATTTGATGATACTCAAAACACCACCGATCTATCCGCAGATGAACTAATTTCACAAATTGATGATTTACTTGGAACTCAAGAGCAAGGAGAAACATCAAATGCTGAAACTTCAGCCTCAGAGGAATTGCAAGAAGAATCCTCCGACAAAGATGATAAACTTGAAATGCTATTCAACAATCAAAATTATGATATAGATAGTACCACGAATAATTTTAACGAAGAGTTTGAAACCGACACCAATGATGATACTCCGAATTATACAGGCGCAAAAGCCACACAAGACAAGGGCAAACAAGCGATATTAGCAGCAGCCGTAGTTGCGGTACTTGCAATAGCAGGAGGAGCTGGCTTCTTTTTACTAAAAAGCAAGAGTTCGACAGATATCTTAGCGCAGAATCCTATAGAATCAGATGGAACAAATATTCCCGCACCTACCGAAAACCCATCGGAAGCAGACAACACGAATTTAATGACAAATTCACCGGATATAAACGCTCAAATACCGACGCCAAAAGCACCGGATGCACAAAAGCCTTCAACCCCTGCACCAAAGGCAAAACCGACTACAAAACAACCTGCACCTCAAGCAAAGCCGACTCCGGCAGCAGCATCAACACAGTCAAAAGCGCCAGGAAATACACCTCTGCCTTATGTAACGGTAAGAAGTCTGACTTGGGAAGTACCGGATTATCTGTCATACAGCGACAAAGTAAAAAAATACCTGCAAACAGCAGGCAAAAGTATTCGATTAACACTTTCAAGCGACTTGCTGCTTGCGACAGAATACGCATACTCCAACCAAGTTAAAGTTGAGATAAAACTAAAAAATGACGGAAGTGTACAAGACGCACAAATAACCAAATCGAGCGGATCAAATCAAATAAATGACATTGTGTTACGAACTGTTAAAGATACACTAAATGTAGTCAAACCCGCACCTGGAGAGATTCCTACCCCTGATTTCAAGTTAGGGCTTATAATTAATTTGTAAATATGTTATAATACTGAAAGTTATAAAGGACTATAATTAGTGGAATTTACACAGGACAAGATAGACTTAATAGAGCGCATAATAAAGACTGACCGAAAGTTTGCAAACAATGAAGATTTATATGAAGACTTCTTCAACGAGACTTGCAAAAGATCCGTCAACATTGTAAAAACAATAACATCCGATGCTACTTTAGAAGCATATTTAAAGAAGATAGCAACGACCTCAATATTGAACGTATTAAAAGATTCGGGCAGATTACGCAGAACGAGAGCAGGCTTCACACCGACAGGAGAAGTATCTCTTGATGCGCAGGAAATATCAAACAGTTATGCCAATGCAAAAATTGTATATGAACCTGCAGATTTAAGTACTACGCCTGAGGATGAACTTTTAAGAAAAGAGATTCTGCAATACGTAATTAATTCGTTGGAAAAAATAAATAAAGAGGAACCTGACAAAAACTATTTACAAATCTTTAAGTTGCGTTATGATAATGGTATGACGCAAAAGGAGATTGCGAAAGTTTTGAATCTCTCTCAATCGGAAATCTCCAAACGCTTGTTCAAATTAATGGAAAAGGTCAAGCAGGCGTTTAACTAATCAGGATTTAACAAAATGAAATGTCCCATTTGCAAAAAAACTATTCCGGACAATGCGCTAAAATGCCCTTATTGCAAAACAAGAACGGGATTGGTTTGCAAAAATTGTAATACAGTAAATACTATTTTCGATTTAGTTTGCAAGAATTGCGGACAGGAAATATTAAAAATTTGTCCGCAATGTAAGAGTGTAAATTTTCCAAATGCAGCAAATTGCAGAAAATGTAATTATAAGTTTGAGTCAAAGGAAAATAAGCCTGCAAACAAACAGCCGAACTTATTTGAATTTGCGACCCAAAACCTTGTAGCGCAGCAAAGTGCGAAAAACATTCTTGTCAAGAACATATTATCAGAAGACAAAAAAATCTTTTCACTAAGCGGCCCTAAAGGCACAGGTAAAACTCTTGTAATTTCACACATAATAAACGAACTAAGAGAAAAGAATTATGTATGGTTTTACGGAAGCTGCACCCCGATAACACAGCTTACCCCGGGCGGACTTTTGCAGGATATAATATTAAATCTTTTCAACCTGCCGAATTTTTGTATAAATAATAACAAGTTCCGAAAAGATGCCACGAAATATTTTCAAAATGAATTTCCATACCTTGAAGCGCAAGAAGTCGGGGACTTGTTAAACTTTTTATACCCGACGAAAAACGGGACTTTTGAAACAATGCTTGCGGGCAAAACAAGATATTTTGAACTTTTAACCAAGATATTTGACAAAATAATTCAATACAGCCGTTTTGTGATTGTTGTGAACAATTTTGAATACATAGACGGATATTCGTATGAATTTTTAAACAATTTTATAAAAAAAGATGACGTATTCGGGGAGCTAAAACTTTTAATAGTTTATAACGAACATAAACCTGCAAAGGGATTTTTCTATTTTCCCGAAAACAAAGCAGAAGGGATTTTCACAGACGTATACCTTGCGCCACTGGATGCAAAACAGATGTTTGCATTTGCAGATGTAAAAGAAGGCGAAGATGACTTTCCAAAACTTGACGACACGACAAAAAGAAAGATTTTCCTTCAAAGCAACGGGAATCCGGCGTATTTAGAACAGACACTGGAACTTTTCAAAGAAGAAACCTCCAAAATTCGCCATAATGCATTTGTAATCCCGCAAACATACACAGATGTTGTTTCAAGACGCCTTGCGATATTAAAAGACAGGAATTTAAGAGCCTATATGACATTAATGGGCTGCGCAATGATAGGCGACAAAATTAACCTGAATCTTATCAAGCAGATATTCCAATACAGAGATGACGATTTCAGTGATGTAATAGCGTATTTACAGCAGAGGAATTTCATAGAACCGATGAACGATATTTATTATCGTTTCAAGAGTTTGTATTTATGGGAAACGATAGTAAAAGCGGTTAAAACAGACGATCGTTACGAAGAAATAAATAAGAAAATATTTCTTGCAATAACAAATTTCACAATGAATTCGACAGCAATCCTCGGGATAATTGCACAGAACCTTAAACATCCGAAGCTTGCGCTTGATATATGGACAAAGAATACAAGACTTGCATCATTTATAGGCGACACAAACCTTTATGCAATTTCGCAAAAACAGTGTCTTGCTTTAATTAATGAACTTGACGACACCGAGACATTAAAAATCAGATACAACATTTGTGAAAGACTCGGAAAACTTCTTGCTGACTTCAATCCGAAAGAGGCAATGGATTATCTTCCCGATGCTATTTCAAATGCCAAGAATATGGGCGATTCCCCAAGAGAAATAGAACTTCTGGGGTATATGGCAAGCTGCTGCCGCAAAACAGGTAATTATTTCGGAGAAGTCGAATGCACCGATGCGGTATTAGAAAAAATGAATCCTGATGACAAACTTGAAATGGCGCTTGTAAGATCAACAAAATTAAATGCCCTTTTAAATATCGGCAACTGCGGACAGATAATTAACCTTATAGATAACGACATAATGCCTGCATTTGACGACTTTTTAAGCAAAAATGAACCCCATCCGACAATTCCGATGGATATAATTTTTGAGACCTGGATAAAAACTTATCTGGTACTTGCAAATGCGCTTATAATTCAAGGCAACAACCGCTCATTTGAAATTTTGACAATACTATTTGATGTTTTGGAAAGAAACCGTATTGAAGATGAAAACCTTATTTGCAAAAGCCAGTTAGCACTTGCATTTGCAAACACGATGAAGGGCGACATTCCCGAATCCGAAAAAATTCTTGAAGAAATTCAGAAAGAATACCAGTCAAAATCAATGGATAACGAATGCGTTACAAGATGGAATTTCATTAATATAATAAACAATTTCTTCCGCAAAAGATATAACGGATTACAGGAGGATTTATTCCAGATTGTAACTTTCGCAAACAACAACGGCGATAACTTTACGAAAAACATGCTAAAAGCCATGCTTGGAATAATATTCAGACACAATGACCAGACAAATCAGGCAATGGAAATTTATAATGACCAGATAGCATATTTTTCGAAAGAAAAAATGGCACTGGGCGCACTTTTGACCTGGTATTTAATAGCAGATGCAACAATAATAACAGAAGGACCTCAGCAGGCATTGGATATAGCATCTCAAGCCCTTGAAGTTGCACAGAATCCGAAAATTAATAACCATTTCTTTGCCTGCCTGCTTCAATCTGTTATGGCAAAAGCAACCCTTGCATTATCGGATTTTGAAAGCACTAAAATTCATATTGAAAACGCAATTATTACAGCCCGCCAGTATGGTTTAAATGATCTTTTATCAAGACTTTATCTGCAATACGGAAGATATTTCCAAGAATTAGGCTTAATAAAATCAAGCCGCCAAAAAGATTACCTTGCAGCAGCGGCAAAAATGTATGAAAAAGCTTCGGAAATTATTAAAACAACAAGAAACAACTGCGTGCATCAGGATATTCAAAAAGCAAAAGCCGTTCTTAAAACCTTCTGCCATCTTAACAAAATTCCGATTGAAGTTAAAAAGTAATTTTAGCCGCCCTAAAAGCTTTTAAAATTTTTCCAAAGGTATGGCATCTTAATATACCTTTAAAGAAATTTACTTGATAAAGCAATATTTTTGTCATAGTATTTTAATAGGTTTTATTAAGCCTTTTTAGAGAAATTAGAAATCCGAAATAAATCAGCTTTAAGGAGAAGATATGAACGAGGTTTTAAAAAAGTCAGCGGCCGAACAGAGCAAAGCTTTAAAGAATAAAGAAATTTCAGCGGTAGAACTTACAAATGCTGCGTTTGAAAGAATAGAAGAACTTGACGGAAAACTTGGTGCATTCAATTCATTAACGAAAGAAACAGCACTTAAAACAGCCCAAAAAGTTGACGAAAAAATTGCACGCAGGGAAGAGCTTCCTCTGCTTGCAGGTGTTCCTTTGGCACTAAAAGACAATATGAATTTGAAAGGTTCAAAAACAACAGCTTCAAGCAAAATTCTTGAGAATTTTGTATCCCCTTTCAACGCAACAGTAAGCGAAAAACTTTTAAACAACCTTGTTCCGATTGTCGGAAAAGCGAACTTGGATGAATTTGCAATGGGTTCATCAAACGAAAACTCGGCATTCAAAAAAGTTCACAACCCTTGGAATTTGAACAAAGTTCCGGGAGGTTCTTCGGGCGGATCAGCAGCGAGTGTTTCCTCTTGTGAAGCAACTCTTGCACTCGGATCTGACACAGGCGGTTCAATCAGACTTCCCGCATCTTTCTGCGGAATCGTAGGTATGAAACCGACTTATGGCAGAGTTTCAAGGTACGGTTTAATCGCATTTGCATCATCCCTTGATCAAATCGGGCCATTCGCAAGAACTGTTGAAGATGCGGCAAATTTACTGGAAGTAATTTCAGGTCACGACCCGAAAGACAGCACTTCTTTAAATCTTCCGGTAGAACATTACGCTGAAGACCTTAATAAAGATATTAAAGGTATGAAAGTCGGTGTCATAAAAGAACTTATGACAGAAGGACTTTCCGACGACGTTCAAAAAGCAATGGAAAAAGCTATTGAAGATTATAAAAAACTCGGCGCTGAGATTGTGGAAATTTCACTTCCAAAACTTAAATACTCAATCGGAATTTACTACATTTTGGCAACTGCTGAATGCTCATCAAACCTTGCAAGATTTGACGGTGTAAAATACGGTTACAGAACGCCAGATGCTAAAAATCTTCTTGAAATGTACACAAAAACAAGAGCAGAAGGCTTCGGCCCCGAAGTTAAGCGTCGTATAATGCTTGGAACTTACGCTTTATCATCAGGTTATTATGATGCTTACTACAAAAAAGCTCAACAGATGAGAGCTTTAGTAACTCAAGATTTTGTTGACGCCTTCAAAAAAGTTGATATTTTAATTTCACCCACTTGCCCGAACACAGCATTTGACCTCGGTGCAAAATCAAGTGACCCGCTTGCAATGTATTTGACAGATATCGCAACAATTTCCGCTAACCTTGCAGGAATTCCGGGAATGAGTGTTCCGGCAGGATTTGATAAAGACGGCATGCCAATCGGACTTCAAATTCTTGCTCCTCAATTGCAGGAAAAGAAATTGTTTAATGCAGCTCACAAATTCGAACGTGCAAATGATTACTATTTGCAGCTTGCAAAAATATAATTCAAAACTTACAAATAACAAAAAAGGCGAGTTTAAAAACTCGTCTTTTTTTAATTAATTTGATATAGACATTAAATTCCTAAAAAAGTTCATTATACCCGTAACTATCAGCCCTATAACTAAAATAATAACAAGCAAATACCAAATATAATCCGGTACACCTTGATTTAAAAGTTCTTCATTTTGAATTCTGCAAGGTTTGCCGATACTTTTCATAACATCCATAAACCTAAATACATCTTTTCTGAATTGCATAGGGCAAACCGCATTAGTTTTATTATCCAACTTAAACATAATTTCGCAATTAACAATACTTGTATACTGAGCCCCCAACCCTAAAAGCCAAAATAATCTCGGTCTTTCATCGGCATCAATTCTTACACGCTCTATTCTGTCAAGCGGCAAAGTCTTATTGTCATCAAACGTCACAACCTTTTTATCAGTGTCAATAACCATTTTTTGAAACCCGCCAACATCCCATTCTCTTAAGGTCGGCTTGTAAAGAAAAATATTATAAAGTACAAATGCAAAAAACGGTATAAAAACATACGTATTAGTATGATAAGAAAACAATGCAGTAGCTGCCCATACAAAGGAAGCGAACATTATCCAATCCATTAATCGTTCATTGTATAAAAGCGAAGATTTAATCTGCGTATAAAACACATAACGAGCCATGATTATTAGAATAAATGTATATGGCTAAAAAGTCAATAATTACTTGAAAAAAATCCATCATAAAATTGAGCCTTCAAAATCTAAAAACCTAAACCGCATTCAATCTGAAATTTCTGATATCAACCTGCTTTTCAAAATCCAAATTAAACTCTTTATTGCCGAGTTTAATAGTCTGCGGCAGCTTCATAATATCAGGTTGAACAATCAAAGAAAAAGCGTTTATTCCGTTAAACTCTTTCAAATCTTTAACAATCTCTTTAGCTTCTTCACTGTCAGCACCATACTTTGCAGAAACTATACTGTACCAATATTCACCGCTTTTAGGTTCATATTCTTCGTATCTTTCAGACAAAATAACTCTTTTGTCATCATTTTTCAAATCTGCCATAATATACTCCTTAACTATTTGGGGCGAAATTAATTTATATATGCCACGGTCCGAATAAAATATAACAATTAAATTTTAAGACTTGATATCAAAACCTTTTTCTTCAGGCGGAATATCATCTACCCTTGAGGAAATAAAACCAAATCCAAATAATGAAAATTTTGTTTTCTTTTCTGGAGAGGCAACCTCTGCATTCTCATTTCCGGAAGCTTCAACTTTATTAAACTCTGCAAGTGCTCTTAATGCGCTAATATTAGACATGACATACCCTCTCTTTTAAATATATTTGTGCAACCATTTTTCTTATAATTAATATAAAAATTTTGAAATTAAGGAATTTCGGCATGCCGTTATTTTGTTACATTACGTAATAAAAAAAGGCGAAGCCTTTTGGCTTCGCCTTAATTTTGAGCAAATAAGTATGAATTTATAAATTATTCTTTCACATATTCTGCATCAATAACATCGTCATCTTTTTTGTCGTTTGATGAAGAAGATGCACTATCGCTTGAAGCAGTTGATTGTTCTTCTTTTTGAACTGCCTCGTATGCTTTTTGTGAAATGCTGAACATTGTCTGCTGCAATTCTTCGGACAATTTTTTAATTTCATCTGTTGACTTATTTTCATCCAAAGCTTTTTGTAAAGCAGCTTTTTGTTCATCCAGTTTTGATCTGTCAGCAGAATCAATTTTACCTTCAAAATCTTTAACGATTTTATCCGCAGAATCTATGAAGCTTTTAGCATTATTTTTAACTTCAGCTTCTTCTTTTTTCTTCTTATCTTCAGCAGCGTTAGCTTCAGCTTCTTTAACCATCTTGTCGATATCGGCTTCTGAAAGGTTAGAAGAATTTGTGATAGTAATTTTTTGTTCTTTGTTAGTAGCCTTATCTTTTGCTGAAACGTTAACAATACCGTTAGCGTCGATATCGAAAGTAACTTCAATTTGCGGCAAACCTCTCATAGCCGGCGGAATACCGTCAAGTCTGAACATACCTAAAGATTTGTTATCTTTAGCCATCGGTCTTTCACCCTGCAAAACGTGGATATCAACAGCTGTTTGGTTATTTTCCGCAGTCGAAAACACTTGAGATTTTGATACCGGAATTGTTGTGTTTCTCGGAACAAGAGGTGTCATAACGCCGCCTAAAGTTTCAATACCCAAAGTCAGTGGAGTTACATCCAACAATACGATATCTTTAACTTCACCTGCCAAAACACCTGCCTGAATTGCAGCACCAACAGCAACAACTTCATCAGGGTTTACCGACTGGTTAGGATCTTTTCCGGTGTACTCTTTAACCAACTGCTGTACGGCAGGAATTCTTGTTGAACCGCCGACAAGGACAACTTCATTTATATCATTTTTAGTAATTCCGGCATCTTTTAATGCGTTTTCAACCGGAGTTTTGCATCTGTTTAACAAGTCGCGGCAAAGGTCTTCAAACTTAGCTCTTGTCAAATTCAAATCTAAGTGTTTAGGGCCATTTGCATCAGCTGTGATGAACGGAAGGTTGATATTTGTTTCCATAACTGACGACAATTCGCATTTAGCTTTTTCAGCAGCTTCTTTAACACGCTGCATAGCTTGTTTGTCGCCTCTTAAGTCAATACCTTCCTGTTTTTTGAATTCTTCGCAAATCCAATCCATAACTTTTTGGTCAAAATCGTCGCCGCCTAAGTGAGTATCACCGGAAGTTGAAAGAACTTCATGAACACCGTCGCCGATTTCAAGGATTGAAACATCAAACGTACCACCGCCTAAGTCAAATACAAGAACTTTTTCACTTCTGTCTTTCTCAAGCCCGTAAGCCAAAGCCGCAGCTGTCGGTTCGTTTACGATACGAAGAACATCCAAGCCTGCAATTTTACCTGCGTCTTTTGTTGCCTGTCTTTGAGCATCGTTAAAGTATGCAGGAACGGTAATTACGGCAGATGTAACTTTTTCTCCGAGATAATTTGAAGCATCATCAGCCAATTTTCTCAAAATCATTGCTGAAATTTCTTGCGGAGTATAATCTTTTCCGTCTATATTTACTTTGTAATCGTCACCCATGTGTCTTTTAATAGATGCGATAGTTTTATCAGGGTTTAAAATAGCCTGACGTTTTGCAAGCTGACCGACCAATTTTTCGCCGGTTTTAGAAAAACCAACGATTGACGGGGTTGTACGGGAACCTTCGGCATTTGCAATAACTGTCGGCTTACCGCCTTCCATGACTGCTACAACTGAGTTCGTTGTACCTAAGTCTATACCAATTGTTTTTGCCATAATTCATTATCTCCTTTTACTAATAAATTACTTCTCTTTCATAATTCCGTTATAACACTATTTTTTTTAGATTCTTAAAAAATAAACAAAAAATTAATATTTTATTTTTATATAAATACAAGTTAAAATTCATATTTTTTAACTTATAAATTAATTGACAATTTTTGATATTTATTCTCTTATTATTTTCATTAATTTTAATCAAGAATCTTCCCGTCTTCTTCTTTAAATACTTGACTTTTAGGGATATAAATTATATTCTAAAATTAAGGTTTATATTTGAAAAAAGGGATTAAGAAACAATGGTATTAAAAAGAAAAAATGTCCTTTCCTTACTTGATGAGAGAACTAAAAAATACGGTGAAAGAATTGCACTCGGGACAAAAACATCTTTAGGCTGGAAAGAATTTACTTATAAAGGTATCGGGCTTTTATCAAGAAAGCTTGCCTGCTATATCATTGATACTATCGGCGTTCAAAAAGGTGACAGAATTGCTATTTTATCAGAATCCAAGCCCGAATACGGCGCATGCGTTTTTGCATCAATTATGTCAGGTATGACAATTGTTCCTCTTGATATAAAACTTACTAAATATGAACTTAACAATATTTTATCTGACTGTGAACCCTCTGTTATGCTTGTATCAAGAGCTTATTTAAATAAAGCAGTTGAACTTCAAAAAGAATTACCGTTTTTGAAAAATATTATTCTTATGGATGAGCCGGCATTTGGGGATGAATTTATAAGCCTGCACAACCTGCCTGAAAATTACGAAGCTAAATGGAAACCGCGTTCTGCAAAATCCACCGTTTTCATAATTTATACCTCAGGCACAACAGGTTCTCCTAAAGGTGTTGAAATATCTTTCCAAAACATGATGACTCAGCTTGATGATTTGGAAGATGTTTTACACAAAATTCTGCCGGGTAAAGAATCAGGAACAGTACTTTCAATTCTGCCAATGAACCATCTTTTTGAAATGTCTGTCGGCTTCAGTACGTTTTTAAACTTCGGATTTACGGTTTACTACACTCCAAGTTTAAAGCCGAAAGATATTTTAGGAATTATGAGAGCAAAAAAAGTTGATTTTATGATTGTTGTTCCTGCGTTTTTAAAACTTTTAAAAACAAGTATTGAAGCTGAAATTAATTCCGGTTCAAAAAGAATGAAAGCATTTTTCAATATAATGTATGCTCTTGCAAAATATATTCCTTCATACAGAATGAAAAAATTTATATTCAAAAAAATTCACGAAAAATTCGGCGGACATTTTATGGGATGTATTTCAGGCGGAGCGCCATTGGACGTTGCGGTCGGTGAATTTTTTGAAAGACTCGGTATCAAAGTTTATCAAGGGTACGGATTAACGGAAACCAGCCCTGTAGCGTCGGTTAACACTGACAGATGTCGTGATTTAGCATCAGTCGGCAGACCTTTAAAGAGTTTCGAAGCTCGAATTGATCCTGAAACAGGTGAACTTCAACTTAAAGGTTTATGCATTATGAAAGGTTACCACAACCAGCCTGAACTTACCGCACAAACAGTTGATCCTGACGGTTGGCTTCATACCGGCGATATCGCTAAAATTACACCTGACGGACACATTTATATTACCGGCAGAATTAAAAACATGATTGTTCTATCAGGCGGCAAAAAAGTTTTTCCTGAAGAAGTCGAATCCGTACTTGAAAAAAGCCCTTATTTTGCGGAAGTCTGCGTAATCGGGGTTTCCAGAACCTTCGGTTCTAAAGACGGTACTGAAGATATTGCGGCTGTAGTTGTTCCGTCAGACGAATTAACTTCAAAATATGATGACAGCACCATCGAAAAACTTTGCAGAGATGAAGTTAAAAAACTTTCTCAACGCTTGACACCGTACAAACGCCCGATTAATATTGTTGTTAGCAGATCTCCGCTGCCGAGAACCGCAACAAGAAAAGTTAAAAGAAAAGAAGTTAAGGAGCTTGTAAAGGCCTAGTTATGATGAAAAAATTTCTAATTGTATTTTTTATATTTGCATTTATCGGAATTTTTACACCTGCCAAAGCAGAAAGAACAGTCGGACATCCGGGTAAAATTTCAGGACTTTCCGTCGGAGCAGCAGCGCTTTCGCTTATTATTTGGCCTGGGCTTGGACAAGTTATCTTAGACAATCCTTATGACAAAAACTGCACTCACGCACTTCTCGGTTTGACTGTAGTTTTCAGATTGTGGTCAGCCTATGATGCTTTTGTTGACAGAAAAGGCGGGGTTTGGCATAACAGAATCTAGGAGAAATTATGATTAAAAAGAGATTTATATTACTAATTTTAATGAGCTTACTCATACTTCCTGCAATCGCAGATGAAAACAACGAAACCGGTGAAGTGGTGCTTGACGAGCTGGACACGCTGGAATTGCAGCAAAAAACAGAGCAAAACGAAATAAGACCTGCCGTTCAGATTGTTGCTGAACCTAAATGGGAAGAATTTTGCGAGTCAGGTTATGAAAATGCAAGACTCCGAGAGAATAAAAACATCTTTAATATCATAAATTTTGTTGATGCTGAACAAACAAAAAGCAATTATTGGGCGCAAAGACGTGAAAATTTTGAAAAAGCAATTAACCATTGCAAAACACTTAGTGAAGATGAAAAATCATATTGTTACGAAGGTGTCAGAAAATCAGAACTTGAACGCAACGAAATGTACGAACAGCAGCGCAAACAAATTAACTATAAAAACAGAGGAATTGTTATAGACAAACCTAACTACTGACTTGGACATAATTTCTATATCAGCAGAAAACAATAATTAAAATAAGTCGCCGAAAGCAAATGCTTTCGGCGACTTTATATCTCATTAAATCTTAATTATTTATGAAAAATATCTTTTCAACAAACCGTCAAAACCTTTTCCGTGACGAGCTTCGTCTTTTGCCATTTCGTGAACGGTATCGTGGATTGCATCATAACCCAATTCTTTAGCACGTTTTGCGATAGCAAGTTTGCCTTCGCAAGCACCGTGTTCAGCTTCTGCGCGAAGTTCAAGGTTTTTCTTTGTTGAATTTGTAACAACTTCACCCAACAATTCAGCAAATTTTGCTGCGTGTTCTGCTTCTTCAAAAGCATATCTTTTGTAAGCTTCTGCAACTTCAGGATAGCCTTCTCTTTCGGCAACTCTTGCCATTGCAAGATACATACCTACTTCTGTGCATTCTCCGTTGAAGTGTGCTCTTAAACCTTCCATAACTTCTTTATCTTCTACAACACCGTCACCTACATTGTGTTCGCAAGCGTAAACTTTTTCGCCGCCGCCGATTTCTTTAAATGTAGTTGCTCCGCAAAGAGGGCATCTTTCGGGTGCTTTATCCGCTTCGGTTGACCAACCGCATACTGTACATACAAATTTTGCCATTTTTTACCACCTTTCTTAATTTCGTCTGAAATTTTATATCTATCTCTTTTACAATTTTTACTATACTACACAAATTATTTTTTGTAAAGTAGTAATTATTCTCACTTTTTAAAAAGGTAAACGATGGCTTTTCTTTCTTGTTTTTTCTAAAACCTCTGAAAATGGAATAATCGGCTCCATTTTATATCCGCAATCATCCGACAAGGCTCCGCCCATTGAAAAAAGTTCTTCCTGAGGATAGCGTCTGCAAATTCCGGGGCGGGTTTTATGAATTTTGCATTTATGAGTTTCAGGATCAAGGTTTGTACATTCAAAAATCAGCCCAATGTCATCCTTGCCGATAACTTTCAGGTATGTATAAAATCGGTGCAAAAGCTGTAATTTTTCAAATTCTTTTTCGTCCTGAATGACATGTTTAAAATGTTTGACATAAATTTGGGTGCAGCATTTGCCGCATGCCCTGCATTTTCCTGTACGATAATATTTACGCCGAAGTATCCTCGATAAAAACCATTTTTTTAATTCCAAAAGCATAACTACATGATAGCAGATTTAAAAATATTTTAAATTATTAACTTTTGTAAACTTTTTGACGCTAAATTGGCAAATATTTTTATTCAGGGGAATTAATAAGACGTACCCCTGAATAAATTAACATACTATAACATAACCAAAATAACCAACCTTGACCTCTGATAAAATAAAAATAAGAGGTCTTTTTTTTTGTTGCAAAAGAGTTTTAGAAAAATTCCACTTTCGGGCAATGAAAACCTTGTCATAAACATTTAAGATATAAATGGTTGGATAGTAGAAAGGCTGTAAAATATGAAAAAAATATTCTTAATCACTCTTATAATGACTATTGGAATTTCTGCGAATGCTTCTTGTGCAATTTCGGGAAGCTCCTGTGCATATTCGGGTATGGCTCCTCCGATTCAAGAAAAATATCTGCCTAATTATGTTCAGGATATACAAAAGCCGGATGCCTTCAGACCACAGTACAAAAAACCGTATTATGATGAATTGATAAATACAGAAACAAGTGCGGCGGCAGATTCTATTCAAGGCGGGAATAACTACAATTCTAACTGCCAATTCGGAGTTTGTCTGCCGGAGGTTAATCCGGGTGCAGGCGTCGGGGAATAGTCATTTTAAGAGGAGGCGCCGGCTTTTTAAATAAAGCCGGCGCTTTATTTTCTTAAACCTGCGTTTTATTTCTTTATTTTCTATGCGACTATTTTTCCCCTTTGTACTTGCGGATTTTCAACTCGTCATTTTCCACAACAAGCTCCACTTCATCAAGTACAGGATTTACATTTAACAATTCCAATATTGCCTTGGGGATTATTATTCCCCAACTCGTGCCTAGTGATCTTAATTTTTTATGCATTACTACCTCTAGGCAAAATTATAATATATATTATTGACTTTTTATGTCATTCAAATTAGCATATAAGTATAATTAAATTATCATTTTTATAATATTATGCACAACTCAAATCTTTCATTCATTCAAAACCAATCTGACAGCGTTGAAATGCTTGCACAAAACATAAGGGTTTGCGCTCATATTCTGTGTGTCATAAGCGAAAACAGACCCTTTGCACAGCATGATGCTGAAAGTGTTGATTTTATTTCTAAATGTATATTTAATCTTTCCGACAAACTATGTTCTAAAATTGATTGTATTGATTAAACAAGCTCGCCTTGCAAATACCAGGTCTTTGTCCCGGTAATCTTTGCGTTCAAAAATTCGCCGGTTCTGTCAGTTTCACAAGGAATATGAACTATTTTATTATTTCTTGTTCTTCCTGTTATTACGTTTTTACCCTTGTGATTTTCAAAATTCTCAATCAAAACTTCCATCGTACGCCCGACGTACTTTTTGTTTGATTTAAGGCAGTTTTCACGAACTTTCTCATTAAGTCTAGCAAGCCTTTCGGTCTTTGTGTCTTCATCTATAAACTTATCCGTCCATTTTGCGGCAACTGTTTTTTCTCTCGGTGAATACGCCGCTGTATTTGAGTAATCAAGTTCAAATTCATCAATAGCTGACAAGGTTTCTTCAAATTGCTCCTCTGTTTCACCCGGAAAACCTGCTATAAAGTCACTTGTTATCGTGACATCAGGAACTTTGTTTCTTACTTTTTCGACTATTTTTTTGTAAGTTTTACGGTCATAACGTCTGTTCATTTTTTTCAAAACTTCACTTGAACCTGATTGCATCGGGATGTGAAAATATTCGCAAACCTTATCTAATTCAACAACCGTATCAATAAGTTCATCTGTGATGTCTGTCGGGTATGAGGTCACAAATCGAATCCTAAACTGACCTTCAAGATTATTCAATTCTTTTAAAAGGTCTGCAAGACGATAATTTCTGTCTTTAAAATCCTTGCCGTAACTATCTACATTCTGCCCTAAAAGCGTAATCTCTTTAAAGCCGGCATTCAAAGCGTCTTTTGCTTCTTTTATAATAATTTCAGGAGTTCTTGAACGCTCACGCCCCCTTGTATAAGGCACGATACAATATGTGCAAAAGTTGTTACACCCCTCCGTTATCGGAATCCATGCATTTACGCTTTTTGCCCTTGTAATTTCGTAATTTGCAGCTTTGTCATCTTCCGTCGCATTTGTTTCTTCGCATTCCAAAACCCTTTCGCCGTTGTTTATCCTTTTTATAATTTCAGGAAGCGAATAAATTTTGTGTGTACCAAGAACAAAATCCACGTAAGGCGCACGACGAAAAACTTCTTTCATCTTTTGCTGGGCTACACATCCGCAAAAACCTATTTTTAAATCGGGTTTTGAAGTTTTTTTCCACTGCCCCCAAACTCCTATTTGGCTGAAAGCTTTATCCTCGCTTAATTGTCTTATTGAACAGGTATTAACCATCAATAAATCCGCTTCTTTAGGGTTCTCAGTCTGCTCATAGTCAAAATGTGAAAGCATCCCAAACATTCTTTCACTATCCGATTTGTTCATCTGGCAGCCCATAGTTTCTATATAAACTTTTTTCATTATCTAATCCCTTAAATTACTTAATATTGTCTTTAAGAAAATTATAATATAAAAAAAGTTATGCAGTATGAGCAGTTTTGAAAGCTTTTGCAATTGACTCAGTATAAGAAGGTCTTAAAATTCCGACTTCTGTAATAATTCCCGTAATCAATTCATTCGGCGTCACATCAAAACCGGGGTTAATAACGTTAACCTGAGGCGCACAAATAATTTTGCCGTTTATATGAGTAACTTCTTCTCTTGAGCGTTCTTCAATCGGAATTTCATCTCCTGACTTGATTGAAATATCAATCGTCGACAAGGGTGCTGCTATATAAAACGGAACATTATGGTATTTTGCGGCAATCGCAAGAGTGTAAGTACCAATTTTGTTTGCAGCATCACCGTTTGCGGCAATTCTGTCGGCACCTACGCACACCATATCTATCATCCCTTTTTTCATAAAATAAGAACACATCCCGTCAGTTATCAAAGTTGTCGGGATTCCGTCCGTCGTAAGCTCAAATGTCGTAATCCTTGCACCCTGCTGGCGGGGACGGGTTTCATCCGCAAAAACTTGAATAGTATTGTCTTTTGCATAAGCGCTTCTGACAACACCAAGCGCTGTCCCGTACCCGACAGTCGCAAGCCCGCCGGCATTACAGTGTGTCAAAATCGTCGCACCTTTCGGAACTACTTCTGCTCCGTAATCTCCGATTTTCTTGTTTATTGCAATGTCTTCATCTTCTAACCTTTTGCCGTTTGCAATTAATTCTTTTACAATTCCTTTTATGTCGGATTTTGAATTTCTTATAACCTCTTTTTGCTTTTCGCATGCCCACATCAAATTAACCGCCGTCGGGCGAGATGTCGCCATATAATCAGCTTTTGCCAACAATTTATCTATAAATTCCTCACGTGAAAAATCTTCTTTCTCTAGTTCCTGAGCATATAAATTAATACCGTGAGCTCCAGCAACTCCTATTGCCGGCGCACCCCTTACTATCATTGTCTTTATCGCATCGTACATCATATCGCCGCTTGTGATTTTTATATACTTAAATTCATAGGGTAAAAGCGTCTGATCTACCATTTTTGAATAATCATCTACCCACTCAATTGTCTTTATCTTTGAATGAAATTCTGCCATTTTATTTGTAATTCCTCATATCGTACTCATCAAAACTGTTTTTTTGCGGCGGGTTAAGGGTTTTTGCAAATTCTATTAAATAATAAGTCACAAATCCGCTAAACGCATTCATAGTAGCAGATAATACTCCCATAAATATCGCAAGCATTATCATAACACCAAATGTTGCATTTGACAAAAACATTGATACACCTAGATTAGCAGAGTAATTGAAAAACTTTGCAAGTGCAATTACCGCAGGAGCATACACCGCACAAAAAGCCAAAAACGATATAAACCCTATAATCCCGCCTATTACTGCACTTTGTCTTACGGAAACTATCTCTAAAACTTCTGCCCTTGTTAAAAACAAAATAACTATCGGTGCCGCAATAAGAAGAAGTAACCAAAAAATAATTTCTCCCACATAAGGGACAATAGTCAGCAGCCCGCTGACTATTCCCAAAAATATGCTTAGTAATACTATTATTTTTAATATTGACTTACTCATAAAGCTCTCCGAAGTATAATCTTATTCTGCCTTCGGCACATCCTCGTAATAAACAGGAGACTGTGATCCGAAATGTTCTTTTGATAATTTTACAAGCTCATCAATTTTTTCTGTATCGCCTTTTGTTCTGTAGATTTGAGCCATTACCGGATACGCTGCCATAAGTTTCGGATATTCTTTTATTAATGCCTCCAATCTTAAAATTGATGTATCATAATTTCCGCTTTCATAATTGATATAAGCAAGAAGATATTGATTATATGGTGTATTTGATACATCCAATGTCGTATTTGCGTATCTTATAGCATCTTGGCTTCTGTTCATTTTTAAATATAAAATTGCAAGTGATCTTAATGCTAAAGCCTTGTCCATTGACACCTTCGTATTATCCGATGCCTCTAAATATTTTGTTTCAGCTTTATCATATTTACCTGCCTTATAAAATTCATAAGCCTGATCCATTGCAATTTCATAAGTTGTAGCCGTACGCTTACTGTTTATATGCTCTAGCAAAGCATCCTTAATTTCTGAAATGTCTTTACCTCTTAAAGAAGATAACTTAATCATATTTGTAGTTTCTTTCTTTGTGTAGTATTTATCAGTAATCGTAGGCACAAAATTATATAACAATTTCAAAGTGCTGACATCTACATTTGAAATATTAATATTTTCATAAGATGGAGTTGCGTACATTACATCAATAGGTCTGTCACTATGTGCGCTTAAACCCAAAATATGACCTATTTGGTGTTGCAAAGGTGCATATAACGTTGCGGTATCAACATTTTCACCATTACAGTCTTTTTGAGGAACAATTAATTCCGCATTTTTTAAAACCCCGCCTGAAATATTAAATTTATAAGCATTAGGACTTCCGTCTGCACATTCATTTGACGGATTTTCAGGTACTTCTACAATTATATTCGCTACAGATTCCTGATCGACATATTCGAATGTTGCAAATTTATCACTGGCATTTTCCCAGTTGCCAAAAGCTATTCTTACAGCATCAGTAAATTCTTTCGGAATATTGTTTTCATCTTTTATATAAACCTTCAATGGAAATGAAGATAAATTCCATAAAACTAAACTTTGAGAAAAATCAAACTTATCAATATAATTTGCATTTAGACTCATCGTAGAAGAAGATCTTGGTGTAATATCCGGAACTAAATTGTCCGTCACTATAACAAGTCTTTTACCGCTTGCTTCATCAATAAATTCATCACCTGATTCGGAAGTTTCATCACCCTCGTTTTCTTCTTCAGTTATAAAGTCGCCTCTTTGCTCTTCCGGAATTTCTACACCTATAACCGTACCATTTTGCTCTGTATCAGGATTCTTTTTGTTCACAGCATTGTGATCAGCTACGACATTTGAACTCCATATCATTACACCTAAAAGTATAATTATCATTACGGTAAAAATTGCTATAATTTTATTTCTATACATAATCTATCCTCATATTCCCAATTATTACTCACTTAAACTTATACCATTGCAGTCTGCACCGAACAAGAACGAGTATGACAAATTGCAATTGCTATACTATCAACTGTATCATCTAACTTCGGAAGTTCAATACCGCTAAGCGCAAGCTTAACCATCTGTTCAACTTCCTTTTTATCAGCCCTTCCGTAACCGGTCAAAACCTGCTTTACCTCCATTGGAGTATACTCAAAAACCGGAATATTAAACTTTTCCAAAACGGTTAGAATAACTCCCCTGGCATGCGCTACCGGCATTACAGTTGTTTGGTTTCTAAAGAAAAATAATTTTTCTATGGCACAAACATCAGGCTTATATGTTTCGATTACTGTCGACATATCACTATATATTTCAAGAAGTCTTGCGGATTCCCTTACCCCTTTTAAAGTTTGAATTGAGCCGGACGCAATCAGTTCTGTATTACTATCACAAAAGTCTATTAAACTGTATCCGACAATTGCCATGCCGGGGTCTATCCCAAGAATTTTCATATTATTAATTATAACCTATTAAGCCATCGGGCGCAACATTTTGTCAAAAATATGAACAAACTTAACATTTAACTTGATTAATAATAACTCTCATGCTACCATACCTGTAAGAACAATTTATTAGGGTTGTGAGGTATATATGAAAAGTTCAACTATCAGAAGATCAAACTTATCTAAGGAGAAAATGGCTGTATTAGAAGCACTTTCAAAGTACAGACAAGACAGTTACGATAATACTCCAAACGTTTATGTAAGACCTAACAAAGAAAAAGAACTTGATGTTTTATGGCAGAATTTCAAAATTAATCAAAAGTCAGAAAAATCACCGAGTGTATATCTGGCAACCGGATTTATTGCAGGAGTAGTGGCAACACTTCTTCTTGTCGGGCTTGTAAACCTTTCCAGCAGACATATTGCTGCGAATGATCAAAACGAAATTTTCAATCCGGCTCGTGCAAAAGGACAAACTGAAAAGCTTAATTTAATTCCTGCAACAACTGAAACAGCCACAGCTGAAGCAGCTGCCGGAGCATCTGAAGTTTACACCGTACAAAACGGCGACACTTTAGAAAGCATTTTAATCAGATTTTACGGCGGTTACAGTCCTGCAAAAGCTACTGCGGTTATGCAGGCTAATAACATGACCAATCCGAATAAACTTTCTATCGGACAAAAATTAACTATTCCGATGGAATAAACAAAATTACTAAAATTATTAAAAAGACACCGACAACTAATTATCGGTGTCTTTTTTAGATGTAAACTTTTTTCAAGTTAATTCTTATTGTTATTGTTCTTGTCTTTATCTTTGTTACCGTTTGATTGGTTAGGTTTTGAAGAATATTCCAAACATTGTCCGTTAACCTGATTACATCTGATGCAATTAGGAATTGCCGTACAAGGTGTACAACTTATCCCATCCGGATACCAACCTTTTTTACACTTTTTGCACTTGTTATTTTTCACATCGCAATTATCACAATTTTCTCCGCATATACTTGAAAATCCCCCATCTTCATCGTCTGAAGAAAGGTTATAAGAACTCATCGCACCGCAGCTTTCGATTAATGTACCGTTTTTCTGAATTGCAAAAAGGCACAAATCTCTGCCGCCTTGATTTGGATTTTTCCCGCCGTTTACATCAGAAACAATCAAAAAAGCCGAAGGAGTTTCCGTAAAATTTTTCAACCCGAAAATCATCCCGTCCGGCGAAATCCACGAATACAAAATATCGCCATCCTCATTCCATATCGGAGCATTTGTGTCTGTAAATATGTATTCAGCAGGAACATTCGTCATTTCTTCATTTGGTTCTAGAAGTATACTAAAAACTTTACTAAGTTCACGCCTTGCACAATCCTTATTGTCAACACAACTTGCCAGTTTCGATGTATCAAGCGAATAATTATCTTCCAAAGCCATAAACATCTTAAATCCGTTTGCTAAAACTGTTTCCGCTTTTTTAATCTGTACTTCAATAACTTTATCTTGATGTTTAGATATTAATGCCGGCAGAGTTAAAGCTGCCACAAGACCTATAACCCCTATCGTAATCAATACTTCCGCAAGTGTAAAACCAAACATCTTTCTTTTAATATACTGATTTTTTTCACAAATACCCCTTTAAATAAAAATAATTATATTTTTTTAATTAGGTCAACTAATTTAAACAATATATTTTTTATTTTTCAATTCATCCGGCAAGAACTGCTGATAAACATCAGGCGCATCATGAGTGTAAACATAACCGATCCCAAAACCGTATTTTGAAGCATCTTTGTAATGAGCATCTCTCAAGTGCATTGGAGGCGGGAAATCCTTACCGCTTTCAATATCAGCTAAAGCCGCATCAATTGCGCATATTGCTTTGTTATTTTTAGGGGCTTTTGCAACATAAATTACAGCCAGAGCTAACGGAATACGACCTTCAGGCAATCCCAGAAGTTCGACTGCCCTGTAAGCATTCACAGCAACATTCATAGCATTGGGATCAGCAAGCCCGACATCTTCCGCCGCACAAACTATCAAACGCCTTGCAATAAACCTCGGATCTTCGCCTGCTGCAATCATTTTTGCAAGATAATAAATTGCCGCATCAGGGTCAGACCCTCTCAAACTCTTCTGAAAAGCCGAAGCACAATCATAATGTTCCTGCTGTGAATACCTTGTATTACGTTTCTGGCAAATTTCCTCTATTATTGAAACAGTCAAATTTCTTCTGTTATCTTTCAAATCACTGGCAAAATAAGCATTTTCAACAACATTCAGTGCATACCTTGCATCTCCTCTGGCAAGATTTACAATAAAATCCAAAACTCCGCTCTCACAATCCATTGCGGTATAGTGTTTGGCAAGATACGCAAACCCTTTTTTAATAATAGTTTTCATGCTCTCATCGTCAATAGAATTAAGCCTTATAACCTGCAATCTTGAAAGAAGCGCCGGAACCACCTGAAAAGAAGGGTTTTCCGTAGTTGAACCTATCAAAAACAATGTGCCGTTTTCAAGATGAGGAAGAAGTGCATCCTGCTGGGTTTTCGAGTATCTGTGAATTTCATCAATAAACAAAATCGTTTTAACTCCGCTTCTCAAAGCATTTTTAGCGCTTTCAACGGCATCTTTTATATCTTTAACTCCCGAAGTTACAGCGGAAATTTCAATAAAATTTGCATTGGTCTTTGTTGCGATTAACCTTGCAAGAGTAGTCTTCCCACACCCCGGAGTTCCCCACAAAATAATCGAAAATAATCTATTTGTCTTTAACAAATTCAAAATCGGACTGTTTGGCGACACAACATTACTCTGCCCCAAAAACTCCTCAATAGTTTTCGGGCGCAAAATTTCCGCCAAAGGTATCTGTTTATTTTGATTTTCGAGTTCCGTAAAAAGATTATTCATAGTATAATTGTAACATCAAAATGAAAGGGCGGTTAATGAGAAAATTTTTACTTATTCTGATAATTGTTTTTCTGCTGATGCTTACGGCACCCTTGAGCAATTTCAAACATCAAAACCAATCTGAAAACGAAGTTATTGTCTGGACGCTTCAGATGAGCGACTTTGCGGACTATATGAATAACGTCATCAAAGAATTTGAAGCCCAAAATTCCAATATTAAAATTAAATGGATAGACGTTCCGTTTTCTGAAGGCGAAAAACGAACCCTTGCTTCAGTCCTAAGCGACACGCCGCCGGATTTAATCAACCTTAACCCCGACTTTTCCGCAACTCTTGCCCAAAAAGGAACTCTTTACGAAATTCCTCAAGAAAATCTTTCACAATTCAACAACGGAATCTTAAACTCTCTTAAATACAAAGGAAAACTCTACTCTATTCCTTGGTATGCCACTTCTGCTGTCACAATTTATAATAAAGACTTAATCGAAAAATCAGGAATAAAAGTTCCAGAAACTTATGAAGAACTTAAAAATTCGGCTAAAACCGTAAGAGAAAAAACAAACTCGTACATTTTTCTGCCAAACATAACCGAAAATGACACCATGCTAAGGATTCTCAATAAATACGGAATAAATTCTTACGAAAATATAAATTCAGAAAAATCAAAAGAAATATTTGAGATGTTCAAATACCTTTACCAGGAAAATCTGATTCCGAAAGAAAGTATAACCCAAACTCATCGAGAGGCTTTAGAAAAATACATGTCAGGCAACATTGTACTCTTTCAAGCCGGCGCAAACTTCTTAAATATGATAAAAGAAAATGCACCCTCAACTTATGCAGTGACTGATGTTGCACCGCAATTAAAGGGGGAACTGGGACAAAACGACTTTTCACTGATGAATTTTGTAATACCGCTTCGTGCAAAGCATAAAGACGAAGCCCTTAAATTTGCACTTTTTTTGACAAACAAAGAAAACCAGCTTGAACTTGCAAAGCTTACAAATGTAATCGCAGTAAACAACCAAGCCTTAAACGATAATTTTTACAAAACCTATGACAATACAGATTTGATGTCAAAAGCCCGCACAATAAGCGCAAAACAGCTTAACAAAGTAGAACCTGTCATGCACTCAAACAGAAACCAAAAAGATATTAACAATCTGATTAATTCTTCCGTTCAAGAAATTCTTCTGGATAAATCAGCCACCGACCGCATTCTGGATAAAGTATCGAAAGAATGGAAAATTCTTATTGACTAACAAACAAAATGTCTGCGGGTACAAAAACTAAAGCTATGAGCCGTCGGCACCGGTGTAAAAAATCCGAAAGTCGGCATCGGCATTGCAAAACACCCGCCAAATATTGAAGGGCCGAATACTCCGCCTCCATACCAGCCGGCATAAGGTCCTGCAATAGAGCTTAACATTGATGCATTCATCAGACCGACAGTTCCCGCCTGATTTGCTGCTTGACTGCCGTAACCGGTCAGGTTGTTAACCATAAAGCCTAAATTGCTGCCTGTTACTCTTCGCATATCATAAGCAACATTATTCCTAAATATGCCATTCATGACATTCATAGAATAATTCATGGTTGCAGTCGCAGGATCAACACCATTGTTTTTGTCACGAAGTAACCCCGCGGTACTCCCGAGTATGGCATTAATATTACTCAATATGTAGTTCGTTTCCGGTAAACCCATAGTTTATCTCTCTATTATATATCTCGTATATATATTAAAAATATTATTCCCGAAAAATTGCCATGATTTTGATTAATTGTAAAGTAATATTAAGAAAAAGTTTTTAGAAATTAAAGTTTACCCTCTAAATAGCCGATAAAAAGAGAGGAAATGTTTAAAAGGGAAACAAAGCAATGGCTCTAAATGTTTACAATCAAAACTACAAACTTGGCATCGACACTTCCGTTCTCAAGCAGGTATCACAAGAAATCTTAAAGAGAGCGGAAGCGAAGAATAGCCAATATCAAGTAAACAATTCATTCGGAAGTGTTTTAAGAGCGACCGATATGGGCGTTGATTTGTACAAAGGTAATGTTGACACACAAGTTGCGAAACAAATTGCACTTAACAACAGCGGTTTACAAATTCAATTGAGTGAAAATGCACAAAAAGCAATACAATTCTTAAACTCACAAGCCGCACAAACTGTTGCAAAAAATGTCGAAGGTAAAATGACAATTTCTGTAAACGAAGCGCCTGCCCAACAACAAACACAAGCAGCTCATGCATTTAAAGGCATTATAAGCAACAAAACAAGCAAAGACAAAAGCGGTTCAAATCCTTTCTATCACGGAGAATTGCTGATGCAAAATTCCGAAAAGGGTGAAAAAACCGAAGAAATAAAAAGTATCTTTGATTAACGGATTTAACAGCGCAAACGGAACTTAATTTTATTCGGGACTATCCGTTTCCTGCGCAGAACTTAATTTCTCAATATCGTCCCCGTGTTCATCTTTTTTTTGTTTATTTTGTTGATTATTTTTATTTTTTTCGTCAAGAACAAGCTGTTTTTTCTTGGCATTTATAACATTTGCAACATTCATCATAGCAAGAGAATTTAGAGTTGCACGAAGAACAGCGCTTCTGTCCATATATTTTTCGGACTCATTTTGTTCTTCTTCTTCCTCTCTTTTTTGCTGTGCAAAATACTCTCCGCCCTGCCCCATTTTATCATCCTGAGTTCTTGCGGCAGTGCCAGAGATATCACCGCTCTTAAAATTGAAAGAGCCGCCAATCCCAAAAAATCCTGCTGACCTGTTATCGACCATATTTTCTACCCTCGCACACTTTTATAAATGTGTTATTCGTTTTCTGCGTGTTTACCAGAGTATAGCTTATTCAACGCTATATTAACTCATCTAAATAAATTATTTTGCTACATTATTAATAAAAATTTACATTTTTTTATTTTCAAAAAGCACGACTTGAAAAAGCTATAAGAGTATTTTATAATCACGATTAATAAAGCAGCCGGATAATCGCGCATTGCGCCGGCAGTGTGAAGTGGAAACACAAAGCACAAGTGACTGTAAAAGTTTATACAGTCGGCCGACAATGTGAGGAAAGTCCGTGCATCCAAGGACAGATCGCCGGAGAAACTCCGGACGGCGCAAGCCGGTGGATTAGGACCACAGAAAACATACTGCTAACGGCTTTTTCAAGTACGAGCGATGGTGCAACGGCGAGGTAAGAGCTCACCGGCGATGTCGAGAGGCATCGGCCAGGCAACCCCCGATAGGATGCAAGATTAACTCGAAGGTTTTAAAGGCTGTCCGCCCACTTCGGAAATATCGCTTGAGATTACGGGTAACCGTAATACCAGACAGATGATTATCTATAAACAGAACACGGCTTACGGGCTGCTTTATTTTTTATTTTGGTGCGTCAAACGACGCACCCTACATTAAACTTTTTTTATGTCAAATTATTCTAAAATTTTCGATTTAAAATACTCGCCCTTCACGAAGTGAGCAAACATTGTTTTGTTTCACAACTTCATAAGCAAGCTTTGTCTGAGCGAAGCGAGTTTGCTTGCTTTAGGTGAAACAATTACAAATGATTAGCGAACGTAGTGCAGGGCGTGGTTTGCGTCGCTTTTCCACAAAAGCGACTGCCGTCTGCACAAGACCCGCCGGAGGCTTTATTAATACATTTTTCGGTGCGTCAAACGACGCACCCTACATTAAACTTTTTTTATGTCAAATTATTCTAAAATTTTCGATTTAAAATACTCGCCCTTCACGAAGTGAGCAAACATTGTTTTGTTTCACAACTTCATAAGCAAGCTTTGTCTGAGCGAAGCGAGTTTGCTTGCTTTAGGTGAAACAATTACAAATGATTAGCGAACGTAGTGCAGGGCGTGGTTTGCGTCGCTTTTCCACAAAAGCGACTGCCGTCTGCACAAGACCCGCCGGAGGCTTTATTAATACATTTTTCGGTGCGTCAAACGACGCACCCTGCTATATAATTAAAATTTAAAACCAAACTATATATTCATAGCTCTTAAAATATCCGTCATATCTGACGTTGTCTTTTTAACGTCGGCATTTGAATATTTAATCGCATTATCAGGATCTTTCAAACCGTTTCCTGTCAGAATACAAACGATTTTAGAACCTTCCTTAATCTGGTCTTTAACCTTGATTAATCCTGCAACTGAAGCTGCACTTGCCGGTTCTGCCAAAACTCCCTCAGCTGAGGCGATAAGTTTGTAAGCTTTTACGATTTCTTCATCAGTTACAAAGTTAATCATACCGTTACTTTCATCACGAGCAGCTTCTGCAAACTTCCAGCTTGCAGGATTTCCGATTCTGATTGCTGTTGCTAAAGTTTCGGGTTTCAAAATTCTTTCGCCCTTAACTATTGCAGCGGCACCCTCGGCTTCAAATCCCATCATCTTTGGTAGAGCTGGGATTTTACCCAAATTGTACCATTCTTTATAACCTTTCCAGTAAGCGGTTATGTTTCCTGCGTTTCCGACAGGGATAAAATGATAATCTGGCGCTTGACCAAGTGAATTTATAATCTCAAATGCACCAGTTTTTTGTCCTTCTATTCTGTACGGGTTAACCGAATTTACCAGAGTAATCGGGTATTCATCGGCAATTTTCCTTACCAATTCAAGCGCTTCATCAAAATTCCCCTGAATTGCAATAATTTCTGCCCCGTACATCATGGCTTGAGATAATTTGCCAAGTGCAATATAACCGTCAGGTATAAGCACAAAAGTTCTCATGCCTGCCTTTGCACCGTATGCAGCGGCTGACGCTGAGGTGTTTCCTGTTGATGCGCAAATGATAGCGCTTGCGCCATCCTCTTTTGCTTTTGAAACCGCCATTGTCATACCGCGATCTTTAAAGCTTCCTGTCGGGTTGCAACCTTCAAATTTTAAATAAATTTCAGCATCAAGTCCGATTTTTTTTGCCAAATTTTCTGCCTTAATTAAAGGAGTATTACCTTCATTCAATGTAACGACAGGGGTTTTATCGCTTACAGGCAGGTATTCTCTAAATGTATTTATCAACCCTTGATAGTATTTTTTTTCAGTCATCATACTTAATATCCTCTTATACCTGAACTCTTATCAGGCTGTTAACTTTATTGATAAACTTATCTTTTTCAAAAGCATCAACGGCTCTTCGCATATTCTTTTCCAATGCCAATTCAGTGATTACGGTAATATTTGCAGTATTGTCCTCATCAACGCCGCGCTGGACTATACTTTGTAAGCTGATGTCATTTTCTGCGCAAATTCTTCCGATTGTACCGATTACACCTTTATTGTTTTTTGCATTAATCGAAAGGTAATATTTGTTCATTGTATCTTTAATATTTATACAATCAGCCATTTCATCATGCCTGCACCTCATCATCGGAAGCAGGTAATCCGTTTTGCCAAGTTCGGCAACTATCGCCAAAATATCGCCTACAACAGAGCTTGCCGTCGGAAATTCTCCTGCCCCCGGGCCTGACAGGGTAATATCACCTATCGGATGTCCTGAAAGGCTTACGGCATTTGTTACATAATCAATGTGCGCTAAAGTAGATTTTTTTGAAATTAACATCGGATGAACTCTTACATCGGCTTTTCCGTCCTCGTTCAATGTGGCTGAAGCTATAAGCTTTATTTTATACCCTAAATCATTTGCCGCATGCATATCCTGCGCTCTGATTTTGGTTATACCTTCACGATAGACATTGTCTAACTTTATCCGTTTTCTAAATGCTATTGTTGCAAGGGTTGTAATCTTGTAAGCAGCGTCAAAGCCCTCAACATCACCTGTCGGATCAGTTTCTGCATATCCTAATTCTTGCGCTTCTTTTAAAACATCCTCATAAGACGCTCCCTGAACATCCATTTTTGTCAGAATGTAATTCGTTGTGCCGTTCAATATGGCTTCAATCTTTTTAATCTTATTACCTGCCATAATAGTCTTTATCGGCATTATCAAAGGAATTCCGCCTGCAATCGCTGCTTCATATAGAACAACTTTATTATATTTTTCGGCATAATTAAAAAGTTCCTCGCCGTGTTTTGCAAGAAGTTCCTTGTTTGCTGTCACTATATGTTTGCCATTCTTAATCGCCGTCTTTATCAAATCAAATGCCGGCTGAACTCCGCCTATAAGTTCACATACAATATCAATTTCAGGATCAGTCGCAACTTCGTAACTGTCTTCAGTCAAAATTGATTTGTCCAAATTCTCAATATTACGAGGTTTGTTTATATTCTTTACCCCGATTTTTGTAATTTCTATATCTTCATAAGGCTCTAAAGTCTTGTAAACACCTGTTCCGACAGTGCCTAATCCGATTAACCCGATTTTAATTTTCTTCTTTTCCATAAGAAAATTCTAGCACAAAAATAATAAAAACCTAATGTGCTAATGCACGTTTAATCTTCGCAATTATCTTCAGCAAAAACTTTTTGAAAGTAAAACGATATTCTTCAGGAATTTCGATTTCTTTGCGGCTCACAAACATGTCAGGTTCCTGCTTTTTACCAAAAATACTTTCATCCTGCAAAAATTTCTTTTCTTTTTCTTCTTCCTGTCTTTCGCGCTGCATATAACCAAGATTACCGCCTCCGCCGTCGTTATTCATGTTGGCGGCTTCTCTGATTACAGGTTTGACGCTCAGTACATTTGCATCGAAACTCATTTTTCCACCTAAGTTTACGATTTTTCGAATTTCCTTATAGGATTTAATCCGAACTTTCGCAATCCTTTCTTGTTTTTCCCTTATATATATAAAGTATTTTTTCATGAAGAAATGTTACGATTTTTGGAAAAATTTTACACTTCTTCATATTTGTATATCGGCGGCAGTTTGAATTTTATTATATTGAACAACTTACACTCTCTTCTTGTGCTACGGTATCTGACTTTTAATACCGTAATTCCCAAAAACTTATACTTACGAACTTTATGCCAAGTTTTTGGGAAATTTATATTATTAGATTTTAAAAACTCAAACATCTTATTTTGTGTATATTTTACATCCTGTTTCATCTTTAAAGATTTGGTTTTAACTATTGAATTTTCATTACGCCTGTCATAATTGTATAAAGTCCCCGGAACCGTCACAAACTTTTTTGAATAATATAGAGTTTCCATCGTAAAACTTATATCTTCCTGCATGTGTATACCCGCTTCAAATTCAATTTTTCTATTTTTTATAAATGCTGTTCTATATATTTTATTCCATACATTACATGTCTCTGGAACATCACAAAGGTAGAATTTTCTTTCTGCATCGTCCACACAACACTCTTTTGTATATTTCAGCATGTAATTTTCTCGTGAATATTTACGATATACCTTTATTCCGCAAGCCGCAATATCCGCATCATACTTTTGGGCTGCTGCATAAAGTTTTTCATAAAAATCTATATCCAACCAATCATCAGAATCCACAAATCCGATATATTCACCCTGCGCCATTAAAATTCCTTTATTTCGTGAAACGGAAGGGCCTGAATTTTCTTGATTGATAATTTTTATCCTTAAATCCTTTTTGGCGTAATCTTCTAAAATCTGAAGACTATTATCCGGAGATCCGTCATTTACGCAGATTATCTCTATATCTTTTAATGTCTGATTAATTATGCTGTCCAAGCATCTCGGTAAAAACCTCTCCACTTTATAAACCGGTACTATTACACTAACCTTAGGCATTTTTTAATTCCTCATATTTATAATCTTTCAAAATTCTATATTGGACCAATGCTATTGTCAAACAATCATTTGCAACCATTTTTACAATATAAATTTATCTTCAAAATTTGCCATATAATATTTAAATGAAATAATCATATTATGAAACAACTTTTTGCAACAACAGCGGATAATGTAAAAATCGCATTTAACTTGTACCAAACAGGGCACAAGAATGTTGTTATAATTTGTCCGGGCTGGTTTATGACCAAAGACAGCAAAGCTTTTTCAACACTTGCCGAAGATTTATCCGAAAAATATGATGTTATCGCAATGGATTTCAGAGGTCACGGAAAAAGCGGAGGGCTGTATACATTTACCTCTAAAGAGCTTCTGGATCTTGATGCCGTTGTAGATTTTGCACGAGGGAATTACGAAAAAATAAACCTTGCAGGTTTTTCACTTGGAGGTGCCGTTGTACTCATTTATGGCGCTCAAAACACTGACATTAACAGGATTATTGCAGTATCAGCACCGAGTGATTTTTATAAAATCGAAAACAAAATGTGGCATCCGAACGCTTGGATTCCTACATTTAAAAAATTTGAACCTAAAAGATGGGTTTCTGTAAGACCTTCACCTGTAATAAGAAAAAAAATTAAACCTCTTGATATTGCGGATAAAATTAAAGCACCGACACTTTTTGTTGCGGGAAGCGAAGACGTGACAGTTTATCCGTGGCATACTAAAAAACTTTACGAAAAAGCTGTCTGCCCTAAAAAACTTGAAATTTTTGAAAACGGAATTCATGCAGAAGACTTATTCCTGAGCGAACCCGAAAGATTTTTGAATCTTTGTTTCGATTGGCTTGAAAAAGATTTTGACTAAATTTGCGAACTTAATCATCAAACTTTAATACCGACTGGGTTTTAAATCCTATCTCAAATAAATCACGCTTGCGAATTGCTGAAGTTAAATCAGGGTAATAATCAGGGGTATTCGGAGTAATCAAAAATTCTGCAATATTATATTTTTCATCATAATTGATTTTAACTTTTTTAATAAGCGACAAGTGCGCTCTGTCTAATCCGTCCGCAAGTCTTAAAATTCCGCCAAGACGCTTAACGATTTTACGTTCTTTTTTATCAAAATCTGAATAGATTTCATGCTTTTCTTTATCAGGCAAACTCCCCCTATGATATCTGCAAATACATGCGACAAGTTCTGCTTCTCTTTTGCCAAAGCCGTCCAAACCGTATTCCAAAACAAGCTTCTGACTATGTTTGTTATGATTTTTGCAGTCAACATAATAACCGATATCATGCAAAATCGCTGCCGCCTCAAGAAGCTTTCTCTCTGATGATGACATTTCATAAATCTTGCTTGAAGCTTCATCAAAAATCATCATAGAAATCTTTCTGACCTCAAAAGGATGAGCCGTACTATTTGAAAACTTTTCCAGTAATTCTTCCGCTGATAACCTCATATATAAATTTTATCAAAAACATGGCAACCGTTCAAATTTTATGATATAATATTTTAGGAGAAGGAATTTTTTATGGACAATTTTCAGGGACAGGGGTTCGATTTATCACCGGAACTTCTGGATCAAATTCAAGGAAATATTGAGGAAATTATAAAAAGTTTTCCGATTTCGGAAAGCAATAAAAAAGACGTCCTTAAAAAAATCAACTTTATGTACTCTCAAACCAGATATATGTCTGTAACTGATGCCTTGACAGGAATTTTTAACAGAAGACATTTTGAAACAACACTGGACAGAGAATTTTTGAGAGCCAAAAGATATTCAAGCGACCTAAGCCTTGCGGTTTTTGATATTGATTATTTTAAAAAAATAAACGATACGTACGGACACCTTTGCGGGGATTATGTATTAAAAGAGATCGCTTATATTGCGCTTGAGACCTTCAGAAAAACCGACATCATTTTCAGATACGGCGGAGAAGAATTTGTCGTTATCTTAACCGAAACCCCGATTGACAAAGCAATTATTCCGCTTGAACGATTTAGAAAAGCAATAGAATCTTATCCGTTCTTCTATGATAACAAAGGATTTAAAGTTACCGTAAGCATTGGTGTGGAAACTTTAAACCCTGAAATTTATGTATCGTCGGATTTGTTTTCAAATGCAGATAAAGCATTATACAAGGCCAAACAAGACGGCAGAAATCGTATTATAACAAGTTTAAACCTTTAATTTTACTCCTTAAACTGGTCTAAAAGCATATTATGTTCTTCAAGATATTTAAGCCAAGCTTGTTTTTCAGGCGGAATATCAGCACGGGTTTTACCATCCAGAATTGTTTCATCACCCTCAACCCCGTTTATTTCATCCATAATTTTATCGTGGAAAGTTGTAACATCAATTGACCAGTCCTCACTATCAAAATTCTTGCCTGTTGCTTTTTCAATAATATCAATATAATCCACAATCTGCTGAACAGTCATATTAGCCGTTTTTTCAAATTGTTCTTTTTTATCCGCATTTTCAGGCTTCAAAAATTCTCTAAAGTCCGAAGCTTTCATATCACGAACAGCTTGCCACTCAGCCTGGTATTTTGCATAATCTTCCGAAGACATAGCATCTGTCACATCTTTTGGAAGCGCCTTAAATGCTGCCCAAGCAAGCCTGTTTTTGACTTCATAAGCACTGTTTTCATCACCTTCTTGAATTAAGGATTTAAATATAAGAGCACAGGCATTTTTAGGGGCCATAGGCGGTTTTGAAATATCCCCGCCGCAGCAGGAATCTGCCTGCTCAGGAGTTACAAGACGGGTGTAAGCATCAAGATTTAATCTTTCATATAAGGCATTATCCTTAAATAACCACCTGTTTGCCTGAACTTTCATCAACTCATAAAGAAGCTGTGTTTCTTCATCACTAAGTTCTTTTCCAAATTGTTTTTTAATTCCTGCCTTAATTCCGATCATCGGATCTTCATTTTCAATCCAGTGTTTACACCAATCTTCAAAATTATCGCTCTTATAATCAGGAATTTCTTTTAAATTATATTTCTTTGCGAATTGTTCAGGTGTTAAATCACCATCCAAATGTCCTCCGTTATCATTATGATTTTTCCAGATGGCTTCTTCAATATTATTTCTAACCCCGTTACGATCAGCATCAATTCGCATCCATTTATTTACATTACGTTCGGCTTTAAAAATAGCCTCGCTCATTGCATTCAAATCATCTCCGCTATACCCTGCCGCAAGCAATTCTTCATACGAAATTTTTCCGTTCTTGTCTTTGTCAAGCTTCATAAAAAGACTTTCATTTGTCTTTTTTAATTCAGAATTTGTTGTCTGGCGGGCAGAACTGGTCTGTGAATTACTGCCGCTTAGTGAATTAATTTCCGTCATAGTTTATACTTCCTCTCTATTTGTTTTATTATACCATTTTTCTTGTTTCATTACCTGCAATATCAAAAATGCTTGTATCCATTGGAATTTCATTGTTTAATGCTAATTTTTCGGTATTTTTGTCTTTAGAATTATCAGTTTCACTAATTCCTGCTGCTGCATTTACGCTATTTCTCTGGTTTTTAGGCAGCATATTAGTAAAACTTTTACCTTCTTTTTCAGCTACAAAAATAGATAATTCACTTGCAAAACTACCGTTATAAGATGCTATATTGGAAAGCGAAACCGTATCACTTCCGTCAAAATCAGTTCTACCGTTCATCAAAGCAATCATATCTTTTGGATTAAATCCCGGAAATTGTCCATAAATATCTCCAACAGTTATTGCCATATATCCTCCTTTAATTTGTACATATATGTATATAAAGTATTTTGATAATCAGAAATTGCGCACACCACACCACACCACACCACACCACACCACACCACACCACACCACACCACACCACACCACACCACACCACACCA
>CALUTL010000006.1 GCA_944323655.1 Candidatus Gastranaerophilales bacterium
TCCTCCTAATAAAAACGGGCTAACTTTTGTTAGACCCGTTTTTATTTTGTGTGGTGTCGGTGTAATTAAACGACCAGATTGATTTGTACGGATACTTTGATTATTTTGGTAGTCCGCTCTGTGAGGGCGTTTTCGGGTCGGAAAATTACGTTTACCAAAAAAATCAAACTGCCGAAATGGACTTTTTTCGGACTGTACGGATAGATTGATTTTTCTTAATATAGCTAAATTCCGCACCATTTTTGAAGTGTACGGATAAAATGATTATTTTGGGAAAGTCCAATTGTATTTTAAAACCCGATTAATCCCCTTGATTGTTAGGCTATAATACCAATCTAAAAACTATAGAAACTTGTATTTATTTTTATTAAAATAATAAAAATAAGAATAATATTTGAAGATTTAACCATTTATAAATGGATAAGAAATTATAAAATTTTTCTATTTTTTATTTTTTCTTTTAATAATCTAATTTCATTTTTTTCTTCTTCAAAACGTTCTATTTTGTATTTGTTACTAAATATTTCTTTCCTAACACCTTCGCGTATTGCTTTGTTTGATAATTGCAAGAATTTAAATTTTTGCTTAATGCTATTAATTGGGATTCCAGTTAATATCCAATGATACTTATTCTCCGCTGCTGCTTCTGTAATCGGCAAGAATATATCATATTTCACATCATTTTTCTTTAACATTTTTTCAATAATAAACTCGTCACCAATATGCTTCATACAAAATATCCCATAATACATATCGTTGATAACTAGAATCTGTGGTTTAAATATTGCATTTATACCTCGAATTGTCCCCATTGCTCTGGCGAGATTTTTTTGTTCTCGATTATTCATAACTACTCTTATTCCGGAAAATGATGTGTTATTGCAAGAATTTATCTTCATATATTACCTCTACATATTAACATAGTTATTTTAGTTAAATTTGTTATATTATTCAACAAGATTTTTATTCACAAACAATATTTTTTTACAATAAACCATCCCAAAATAATCAAAGCATCTGTAAATTGAAATCAAACCATGTGTTCTTTTACACTGAGACTGATGTAATTTAACGACCAAAATGATTTGTACGGATAGTTTGATTATTTTGGTATAGTCCAATTGTGCAAATATTCAAAAAATCAAAATTTTTGTAATTTTTCAGAATAGCTTTATCAATATAAAAATTTAATTATTTCTTGTAAAATCAATGACCTCTCCATCCTCTGGAATTAACAAATTATCAATATTGTTTTTATTGCTAAATTCTTTTAAATCATTTCTTGTAACCGAAAGATGGCTGACTGTATCCATATGGCTTGCAATTACTGTTGCGTTTGGAGCATTTTGCAAAACTTCTTTTACATCATCAATATTCATAATTAATCGTTCGCCATTTAAAACTGTTGCAGCACAAGCATTTATAACTATTATTTCAGGATTGAATTTCTTAACAGCTTCACTCACTTCACTACACCAAATGGTATCACCTGCTATGTATAAGGTTTTTTCATTATTTGATTTAAAAACAACCCCCATAGCATCATAAGGCATGCCAATTGACTCGCATAAAGGCTTTATGATTTCTCTTTTACCATGCTGGGTGCCTGTCTTGTATAGAGTTATCCCATTATATTCTGTTCCGGATTCCTGTATAATTTCAACATTTGTAAACCCTTTTAAAATGATGTAATCTTTGTCAATAATTGACTGTACAAATACTTTTATATTTTTATCTAATGCATTTTCAGCGAATTCATCCCAGTGGTCAGGGTGAATATGAGTAATGATAACAGCATCAACATCGACAATTTTTTCAATTTCAAAAGGCAACTCCACTCTTGGCTGGCGAATTTCGGAATTTATCGCTGTATCAAATCCCGGCATATAATCTTTAGGCATAAGCCACGGGTCAATTAAAAACTTTGTATTATTGTATTCCACTATAATTGTTGCGTTTCTTACTTGAGTAATTTTCATAATTATATCTCCTTTAATATACATTTTATTATTTATTTTCTTTTTGACAAGTACATACTATTTAGTATAATACTTACTAAAAAGTAAATAAGGAATGTTATGGCAAAAAGAAAACAAAGTGAATATAAATGTCCTCTCGAAGTTACGATGGAAATTATAGGCGGCAAATATAAAGGAGTTATTATCGGTCATTTGATTAATAAAACCTTAAGATATAATGAATTGCAAAAATTAATATCCCATGCAACTCCTAAAATGCTAATTCAACAACTTAAAGAGCTTGAGACTGATGGCATTATTAAAAGAAAACTCTACCCTGTTGTTCCGCCAAAAACGGAATATTCTCTGACAAAAAGAGGGGAAAGTCTTATCCCTGCAATTATTGAATTAAATAAATGGGGCCTGAATTATCTGAAAGAAGAAAATATTCCGTGTTTATATAAAGGGAATATAGATTAATTATTTCTGATTTATTTTAATTTACAGGTATAAGTTGCCCAAAAAATCAAACTATGTGGTTCTTTACAGCTAAAGCGCTTTTGCGTTTGAGATGTAATCTCATTAGCAAAACGCGGAATTGCCGTTACACGCGAGCGAGTAAGAACAAATCCCGCCTTCTTATTATTAAAAAACGGGCTAACTTTTGTTAGACCCGTTTTTATTTTGCGTGGTGTTAGAAAAAATACTCTTTTTATTTTGAATATAATTTATTATTGCTCCTTTTTCATTATCTCTAAAATTCTTTTCATATCCTCTTTGGCATACCTTTGATCAATAGGAAAAAGCAATATTTTATTTCTCAAATTACTTTCCGGAAAATCTTTAGGCAAATTATTCCAATATAGCGGAATTTCTATATTATTTTTCGCAAAAAGGTTTCTGTAAAAAACATAATTATCAACCATATAAGGATAATACATCGGAACATCATCTTCATCGAGTTTAATTTGCAATTTATTTGATTTTGCTAATTCAGAGGATAAAATTCGGTAATTTTCCAATCTTTTTTCCTTTGCTTTTTGAATATCTATTGTATTAAATATTGATTTTGTTAGATTTGAAATTGTTTTAATATCTTCATCAAGCAAGATTTCCTCATTAAAACAAAAATCCTGATAACCGAAATTCATTGATACATCAAGCCTTTTCAGCAGATGAGCACATTTTTGGTAAGATGTACTTTTTTCAAATTCTTCTTCCAAAATTCTGTCACAATATAAAAGCGCACCGTCAGGAACTCCGAAAAATTTTCGTATTGAATTAAACGAAGCTATACCGTATTTGGGCATATAAAAGGCTTGAGAATTATCTATAATTATGTTTTTGTATTTTGCTGATAATTTTTTAACATTTTTTCCGCATACGCCAAAATAGTTTGTATAAAGAATATAATCCTCTTTTTCAAACTCATTTTCCGGCATAAAATGTTCATCTATATGATAAAAATTAATCCTGCAATTTTCTTTTCTCACAGCCTGCCAGACAACAGGACAAGTATAATACGGTAGAAATATTTCTTTTATTTCATAAGCTTTTATTATATATCGCAGACAATTCCTTGCACTATTTAGAGCAATTGCATCTCTGGTATTGTCATACCGCTCGATTAATTCTAATTCAAAATATCCGCCGATTTCTTTTGCCATTTTTGTTTCTTTTTATTCTGCAACTCTTATCATCGGATATTTGTTAAACATTTTCAAGTTTTTTTTATAGTTTTTAATTCTTCTTTTGTATTCTTTAACTAATCACAAAGTATATTGATTAAAAAAAGGCGTTGTTGTTAAATAATCGTATGAAGAAATCGCAGATAATTTTATTTTTAATAACCGTTGCTTTTTTGTTTGCACTCAACAAATTCGTGATGAATGTAAACCAAAATATGCTTTATTCAATGGATACGAGTGAACTTGTAAACCATGAACAAGTTTCAAGCCAAAAGCTTTTTGATAATGTTTGGCAGACGGTTAAAAATAATTATTATGATCCTTCAATGAATCATCAATCCTGGTCAAGGTGGAAAGATCATTATCACGGAAAAATAAAAACCGATGAAGATGCTAAGGTTGCAATAGACACAATGCTTGCAAGCCTTGATGATCCGTATTCCAAATATATGGATAAGAGAGAATATAATGACCAAAATTCTTCTATTGATTCAAAAATTACAGGTATCGGAGTTAATATTGCTTCAAATTCAGGCAAAATTGTCATCATAAACGTTATGGAAGGTACACCTGCACAAGCCGCAAATCTTCAAGCGGGCGACATTATACTTGACATTGACGGAAAAACCGTAAACGGACTTCCTTTGTCTGATGTTGCTTCTCTTGTGAAAGGCCCTGAAAATACGTTTGTACAAATGACTATTTTACGTAATAAAGATAAATTCTTGAAAAAAATTGCACGAAAAGAAATTAAAATCAAAACCGTCAAAAGCTCAATGGACAAAAACATCGGTTACATCCAGATTTCAAGCTTTCTTGGAACATCAACTCCAAATGAATTTATGGAGGCAGTTGAAAAAACAAAAGATGCAGACGGGCTTATTCTGGACTTAAGAGGAAACACTGGCGGATTACTGCCAAATGCCGTATTTATAGCAAACCTGTTTATTTCTGACGGAAACATTGTGAGTATTGTCGGCAGAAACAATTACAGATACGATATTTTTGCACAAAACACCGAATTTTTAATTGATAAACCCCTAATTGTACTTATTGACGGGGCAAGTGCTAGCGCAAGCGAAATTCTATCAGGCGCGCTTAAAGACTACAAAAAAGCCAAACTTTTAGGAACTACAACCTTCGGCAAAGGCATGGTGCAAAGGATTATGCCGCTTCCAAACGAAACAGGATTAAACCTTACAATTGCCAAATACTTAACACCCAGCGGCTCTGATATTAATAAAATCGGAATTTCTCCCGATATAGAAGTAAAATTAACCCTCGACGATATTAACAATAAAAAAGATAAACAGCTTGATACAGCCAAAACTATTCTTCAGCAAATGATTGATGCTGATTCTACAACCGCTTTAAAAAAATAGTTTTTTACTAAAATTACCCGCTTTGCTAATTTATCCTAATCTTTTTTAAAATACTATTTTTTTGTAGAAAAAAGAAAGGATTTATATTATGACAAAAAAATTCGGGTTTTTATTTATTTGTTTAACGGCATTTGCACTTGGTTATTCAATAAACAACATTGCAATTTCAGACACTGCTCCAAAAATTGCGGTTGTAGATGTTCAACAAATTGTTGCAAACTCTTCTCAAGTAAAACAGCTTAAAGCCGATCAGGAAAAGAAGCTTGCAGAAATGCAAAAAACTATTCAGCAGGCACAAAATGAAATTTCCAAAGAAAAAGATCCTGCAAAAATAACAGCTCTTGAAGAAAAATACCGCAATCAAATAAATGAACAAAAACTTGCACTGGATAAGGACTACAATGACAAACTAACCCAAATTGACACTGAAATTCGTGCCGCTGTAATTGAAAAAGCCAAAAGCCTCAATTACAACCTTGTTCTGCCTAAAAGCATGGTATTTTACGGCGGAGAAGATATAACTGATGTTATAGCAAAAGATATGAAGTAAATTTTATGCTAAAATAAGTGTGCAAAAATAAAGGAGAGTACTATGAGATTTTTACACACAATGATAAGAGTAAAAGATGCCGAAAAATCAATCAAATTCTACACAGAACTTTTAAATATGAAAATAGACAAAAAGAAAAGATTAGATGATTGTGAACTTATCTTTTTAACAGACGAAGAAGGTGTTTGCCAAATTGAACTTACTTACAATGACGAAACACCCTCAGACGGTTACCAACTTGGAACAGGTTTTGGACATTTTGCTTTTTCGGTTGATTCTCTTGACAAATTTACAGAAAAACTTCATAACCTCGGTTACGAATACCTTTACGAACCGTTTGACCTAAACGGAAAAGGTACAAAAATTGCCTTTATCAAGGATCCTGACGGTTATGAAATTGAACTTATTGAAAAAGTTGTTTGGTAAAAATCTTAAATTTTAACTAAAAAAAGCCGGCTTGAATGTCGGCTTTTTTGATGATTATAACACTCTTTTGTAAATTTCTTCTATGTTTTTTAAATAAGCTTCTTTGTCAAAAATTTGGTCGATTTCTTCAACTGAGAGAAGCTTTAAGACTTCTTCATCCTTCAAAAGATTAGCCTTGAAATCGCCGTCTTTTTCAAAAGCATCAAGCGCATTTCTTTGAACAATCTTGTATGCTTCTTCTCTGGTTAAGCCTTTTTCGGTTAATTCAAGCAAAACTTTTTGAGAAAAAACAATTCCTCCGAAACGATTGGCGTTTTTGAGCATATTCTTTTCGTGGACAACAAGATTTTGAACAATTCCGTTAAAGCGGTTAAGCATAAAATCAACAAGAATTAAGCTGTCAGGGAAAATAATTCTTTCCGCAGAACTGTGAGAAATATCTCTTTCATGCCACAGTGTAATATTTTCCATTGCAGCAAGCGAATTACATCTGACAACTCGAGCCAGCCCGCAAAGATTTTCGGATAAAACGGGATTTTTCTTATGAGGCATAGCTGATGACCCCTTTTGCCCCTTTGCAAACCCTTCTTCCGCCTCTAAAACTTCTGTTCTTTGTAAGTGCCTGATTTCCGTTGCAAACTGCTCCAAAACACTTGCTATCAATGCCAATGACTGCATAAAATATGCGTGATAATCCCTTGCAATAATTTGAGTAGAAATTTTTGCAGGCTTCAACCCTAAAGATTTACAGGTTATTTTTTCAATTTCAGGAGAAATATTACTGTAAGTTCCGACAGGCCCTGAAATTTGTCCGACTCGAATTTCTTCCAGAGCATGTTCAAAATTATCTCTCTGGCGCTCTAAAATATCTATCCAATTGCAAAGCTTTACGCCGAAAGTCATAACTTCAGCGATTATTCCGTGAGAGCGGCCTATACAAATTGTCTTCTTATGCTTTTTGGCAAGCTCTTTTAAAGATTTAATCGTTTCATCAAGATCTTTTTTGATAATTTTTCCGCTGTCTTGAATTTGAAGCGCAAAAGCCGTATCTATTACATCAGAACTTGTCATTCCGATATGCATGTGACGTGAAAGATCTTCTCCTAAACTTTCATTAACACAGGTTAAAAACGCAATCACATCATGTCTGACTTCTCTTTCTATCTCGTCAATCCGCTCTATATTAAACTTTGCGCGCTTTTTAATTTCTTCAAAATCTTTTTTGGGAATTTTGCCTGTCTTTGTATAAGCCTCGCAAACCGCCAATTCAACCTTCAAATAATAGTCGAATTTGGTGTTCAAATCCCAAATCTTTTTCATTTCTTCGCGTGAATATCTGTCAATCATAAGTTAATTCTATCATAAATCCTTTATCTTTACAAAGAAAGATAAGTTTCTTTTAATAACTTTGCGTCCCCTTCGATATTCGGGCTTTCGCAAACCAGAGCACCTTTAACTTCAAACGCTTTCAATGCCTTTAGCAAATCCACATAATTCATATCGGATTCTTTCAGATTAAGATGCTGTCTTTCGCCTTTTGCAGTGTATTCAATCCCCGCAAGATGCCCGTGAAAGTTTTCCAGTGCATATTTTCCGATTTTATTTCCGATTGTGTCAAGAATTGAAGAAAATTCATCGTAAGTATTGTATTCCCCGCCTGTTCTAGCATGAAGGTGAGAAAAATCAACACAAGGCAATACAAACCCTTCAAACTCTTTTGACAAATTCACAATTTCTTCTAAATCTCCCCACTGGGTAGCTTTTCCGGTAGTTTCAGGTCTTATCCAAATTTTAAAACTCTCGTTTTCCATCAAGTCAATAATTCGCTTAATCTGTGTTTTAACCTGATTAAAAACAACATCTTTTTCTTGCCCCAAATAAAAAGCAGCATGAAAAGTTATACTAAAAGCCCCCGTATCTCGTCCCGCAACGGCGGTTTCAAAAATTCTTGCAACACTTGCGTCAACTTTTTCAGCCTCTCTTGCATTTAAATTCACATAAAACGGCGCATGTGCTGTCAAAATAAGCTTTTTATCCTCTCTCATTTTGTTAACAAGCACTCTTGTATCATCACTCATTCTAACACCATGTACAAATTCCAATTCCATCCCGTCAAGATTCATTTCTTCCAAAATGTCAAAAGCCTTACCATATCCGCCTTTTCCTGTAATTAAAGGCATTCCAGCCGTTAAAAAATTCAACTTTTCAAATTTAAATAAGTTTTGCACAACAAACTCCCACCCAGACCGCCAAAAGTCCGATTATTAAACTCAAAATTAAATAGACGAAAACCTGCATATACTGAGCATTTTTAAGCATTTCAAACAACTCAAGCGAAAAAGTGCTGAATGTCGTAAGCCCCCCGCAAAAACCCGCAGTTAGAGCAAGTTTCAAGGGTGTATTAATCTCAGGCTTGTCAATAAAAAATGCAAACAACAAACCTAAAATAAAACACCCTATAATATTTACCGCAAAAGTTGCAACAGGCAAGTTTACGCTTAAAAACCTAACTGCAAAAAATCCGGTTAAATATCTTAAAACGGCACCAATTCCTCCGCCTAAAAAAACAGCGATTACGTTTTGCATTATACCTTAACCTTTAATAATTGTTCAATTATATCACATATATCAGCCACATATTTTGAACAATTTTGCTTTCTTTCTACCCCCTGCAAACCCTTTGAAAGTACACGACAGCAGGTAACTTTATGTTTCTTTTTAAATTCTTCAACAATAAACGCAGCCTTTTCTCTTGCTGTATTATCATTTCCAAGCTTATTACCGCGTCCAAAATATGTTCCTGACAAAATTTGAGCCGCTGCAACCGCTCCACATACACACCCCGATGACATTCCGCCTGAAAATGATGTTGCAACTGCTAACAAAGATTCATCGCACAAACCTTCATCAATCGCCGCTTTTATAACGCTTTCACTGCAAGAATACCCGCCATTCATATAATAATCTAATGCTTTTTCTTTCATGTTTTCTCCCTTTATAACTTGGTCTTTGTTTTAAACCACACGACTAATATTTTATCTTATCTGAACAGGCATAATCAAGCAGACAAAATCATCTTCGCTGTCCGGTCTTAAAACAGTCGCTGAAAGGCTTGTATTTAAACCTATCTTAACATTATCGCATTCCATATTCTTCAAAGCTTCCAGTACGAATTTATAATTGAAAGCAATATCCAAATCTTCACTGTTGTAGACAATATCAAGTTCTTCTTCAGATTTACCGCTATCGGGAGTGTCAGCTGAAAGCTTGAGTTTACCTTGAGTAAACGACATTTTAACAATGCTTGTTTTGTCGTTTACCATAATAGAAACCCTATCAAGTGCAGATTTCAAATCATTAACAGAAACAAGAGCTTCTTTCGGGCTTTCATCCGGAATAAGCTGATTATATTTAGGGAATTGCCCCTCCAAAAGTCTTGAAACCGTCATTGTTCTGTCGCTTTTTATTATCAACTTTGTTCTTTCTGTATAAAGTTTTACATTATCTTCTTCAATGTAAGAGCTCATCTTAATAAATTCGTTAAGAGTTTTTGACGGAATAATAAGCTGAGAAGTTTTGCCGTCTTTATTTTCGATTTTCTCACGAACCCTTGCAAGCCTGTTACCGTCGGTAGAAGCAATTTCAAGAACTTCACCTGAAATATCACAAACAATACCTGAAAGAAGATTGGAAGTTTCATACCCCGCAGCAGCAAAACCTGCTTGTCCGACAGCTTTTGCTAAAGGTTTAACAGCTATTTCAAAGCTGTTTTCTTCGTTTAATTCAATATTATAAACTTCCGGAGGAAATTCAAAGGCTGAAATTCCGATTATTTCAAACTTTGAGTTCTGACAGGTTATTGTAACTGAACTTTCGCCCTCTATCATTTCAAAAGTAATAAGCTTATCACCAAGCTTGGAAACTATCTCGTTGAGCGTTCTTGAAGGCAATGTAATTTTTCCTTCTTCCTCCACTTGAGCATCAACCAAAGCTACAACCGTTAAATCAAGATCAGTTGCAACAAGTTTTATTGTACCTTTGTCAATGGTTTCGATTAAAATATTCATTAACACAGGCTGCAAAGCTTTTGTGCTTGTGGCTCTTTCAACTATTTTAATCCCGTTATATAAATCTTCTTTATTTACATAGAATTTCATACCTTACTCCTTATCTTTACTCCCTTGATAAAATTATATAATAAACAGAACTTAAAGAATAAAAGGGGAAAGAAAAATAAAACAAAAATTCACGTTTCAAAGTTTTATACAAAAGAAATTATATATAATTAATTATATAAATAATAATAAATATAAATAATTGTAGTAGTAAGCAGTAAATATTTGTAGAAAACTAACGGAAACTATCTGTTTACAATGCTTTTGGTTTGTATAAAATTTTGTAGAAAACAAAACAATAAAATGTCAATAAAATCCGCAATCCTCCATTTGGAGGATACAATGTAGAAAACTCATGAGTTTTCTACAAAAAACATGAAAGTTTTCTACAAGAATTTGAACTTGTTATTCTAGTGATTAGTATATATTAATCTGCTTGACAATTGTAATATTTTATGTTATAAAAAGTGTGGGGTAAATGTATATTTATAAGTCTTGTCATACGACGAGACTTTCTTTTTCGCTATATAGCAAGCCTTTTGGCTATTTTTAGGTATTAAAAATAATTCTGGGTTTTTCATTATAGGGCATGCTAGGAAAAAGTAAAAACATGTTAAGTTTTGTAAAATTATATAATTTTTATATAATTTTCTGTCAATAAAATCTTTACAATCTTTTTTATATAGATATAAAGAGGTATAATATATTTATGGATAAAAGAGAGTTGACGGTTATTGAAAATACACAAAGTGCAGAAGTTGAGTCTGAAAAAGAGGAGAAGAAGGTAAAACTTCAAACAAATCCTATAGTAAAAAAGTTAGCGAGATTTCATTTAGAAAAGCCCGAAACTTTCTCAGTGAAAGACTTATTCAAAAAGTAGGTAATGTATAACATTAAAAATCAGATATTTTTAAAAATGACAAAAACTCAGAAATCTGCATTATGTGGGTTTCTGCGTGCTTATGTAAAAAAGTCCCCAGATATAGATATAGAGAAACTTTTGGACAGTTTTTTAGAGGATGAAAGATATTATTTAGAAATAAACAATCCGCATTTTGAATTTATGGAAGACTATTTGGAAGATGAGGATTTTAGGCGAGAAGCATTGAGTTTTATGAGGGAATGTCGCCGTTATTATGATTATAAAAAAGCTCAAGAACCTTTAATTCAAGCACAAAAGGCTTACGAAAAGAAAAAGCGTGAGTTTTTAAAAGAGGTTAAAATGAGTCACGAACAACCTACAAAAAAGCAGTTATATTATTATGACAGACTTTGCAAGAAGTATAATCTGGAAAAAAAAGAACTTTCTTCAAAACTTGAAGCAAGAGATGAAATAGATAAAATAATAAATGAACACGAAAAGGAGAATTTATATGGAATTTAACAGTATACAAGATTTTAGGAGAAATTTTACTCAAGTTTATCATTCATCAGTTGTTCCTCAGTTGGATGCATTTGAGCAAACAAAAAATCAGCTTAGAAGGAAAATAAGTATAATTTATATTGTAGGAATAATAGTAGTAGCAATAATTTTGTTTATATTTAACTTTAATTTTACGCAGGAATGTACGACGTTAATAGTATTAACAATAATGGCTTGTATTTCATTGAAAGGGTGGTTAAGCAAAAATTTTGAAAAAACATTGAAACAAACCGTAATGCCGATAATCATGAAAGCCTTCGGTAACTTTGTATGGGTAAATGCAAGTGTAATAGATAGTTACACCCTTCAAGCAACCAGACTTTTCGGCCGTTTTGATCATAAAAAGGATGATGATTGTTTTTACGGAACATATAAGGGATTAGCGATTAACATAGATGAAACCGAGCTGTATTATATAACAAGAGATTCAGACGGTCATAGTCATAAACATACTGAATTTAAAGGTGTAATAGCTCAAATTGATTTCAGTAAGAATTTTAAAGGTCATACCATAATCAGAAGACGCGGATTGTTAAACAGTAAAGTTTACGAAGAAGTGAAACTGGAAGATCCGGAATTCAGTAAAATGTATTTTGTAGATGGAAGCGACCAGATAGAATCAAGATTTATATTGACAACATCATTTATGGAAAGATTTAAGAATATAAAAAATGCATTTAATGCATCTCAAATGGAGGCCTCAATAAAAGATAACAAAATATTAATAGCCATATCGACAACCAAGGATTTATTTAAGTTAGGGAATATATCTAAACCGGTAAATGATACAAAACAATTTACAAAAATGTTAGATGAATTTGTATCAATACTTGAAATAGTAGATGAATTGAAATTAAACCAAAATATAGGGTTGTAAAATGACAACAATAAATGAAATAGTTAAAATTCTCACAGACAGCGGAATAGAACCGAACGAGGCAAATGTTGAAGTTAAATTATTGATAGAACATTTTGCAAATTACGGTTACAAAGATATAATAATGGGAAAAAAACTAACAGCCGAAAAGCTAGAAATAGTCAAAGAAAAGGCCGAATTAAGAGCAAGAACACATCAACCTATTCAGCAAATAATAGGATTAGCGGATTTTATGGGAGAAAAATTCATCGTAAACCCGTCAGTGCTGATACCGAGAGATGAAACAGAAATTCTTGTAAGACAAGCAATAGAGATAATAAATAAAAACGATTTAAAGTTAGTTTTAGATGTAGGAACAGGCTCAGGGTGCATAGCCTGCATGATAGCGAAATACACATCTTCTCAGGTAATCGGGCTTGATATATCATCCGATGCTCTAAGAACAGCACTGGACAACGCATCAAAGCTAAATTTGAATAACCGTGCGATATTTAGAAAATCAGATATATTTTCAAACGTAAAAGAGGGTGAAACCTTTGATATGATAGTTTCTAATCCGCCTTACATTCCTCCGTCGGAAAAAGAAAAAATACAGGAAGAAGTAAAATTTGATCCGGAAACAGCACTTTTTACAAAAGATGAAAAGGGCTTGGAGTTTTACGAAAAGATAACAAAAGAAGCACCAAAGGTTTTAAATAAAGGCGGATACTTAATGTATGAGCTGGGAATAGGTCAGGCGGAAGACGTAAAAAGAATAATGCAAGAAGCGGGATTTACAAAAATAGAGATACAAAAAGACCTTGCCGGAATAGACCGCATAATATACGGGGTTTACTAAAAAATAACAAATAAACATCCTGTAAAAGAATGAGAAAATTAAAGTTTTTCTTAAAAAATGCCGTAAAATAGCAAAAAACAGGAGAAAATATATGTTTAACTCAGTGAATAACCCGTTTAACAGGGCTATATCTTCGTCTACATCCTCAGACAGCGGTGGAAAGCGTCAAAAAGAAGATCCGAAAAAGGAGTTAAAGAAATATCTTGAAGAAGATGAACCGGATGAAGTAAGATTAGGCGGCATGCCGATTTTGACGGAAGATGAAATAAAATCGATGGTAAACTCTTACATTTCAAAATTAAAATCAGAGAATGAAGACAGACCGAAAGTTGTCGAAAAATTGGACAAATATTTGGAAAAGTTTGATTTGGAGAAATTTATGAAAAGAAATCCAAATTTGACAAGTCCAGATTTTTATATGGTAATGTACAACGAAACCGAAGGAATAATAAAATAAAGTTTACAAATTTTAATAAATTCTAAAGTTTTAGCCTGAAAATCCGTCAAACGACATGTACTATATTTTAGAAAGGATGGTAAGATATGGAAATTTCAGGAGTATCAGGCAGCGCCTACACATCAGCCGCAGCCTCAGTCGAAGATGAAGAAAAATTGCAAAAAACAAAAGAAGAACAAGCTTCCGAAGAATCTAAAAAGACAGAAAAGCAAGAAGGCGATAAAGTCGAATTGTCTTCAAAAGATGATGAATATTCAGAATCTGAAGTAGAAGAAAAGGTTAAGAATTATATTCAAAACATTTTGTATACGTCAAATTTAACAGAAGCATCAAAAGCACAATTACAGCAATATTTGAATACCTTTGATGTAGCAAAGTTTATTAAATCATACGGCCCGTTTAATTCAACAGCAGAAATTTCAGCCGCAATGTATGCTGTAACAGCAGGATTGATTAAGCGTCAGGAAGATGAATAGAAAAATTTTCACACTTCAAATAGTTAAAGGCCCCGACATTCGGGGCTTTTTTAATAAATCGGTTATTTTTCGCTTCTTTCTCTTACCGCAAGCCTGATAGGAGAGCCGAAAAAGCCGAAAGCTTCTCTAAGTTTGTTTTCAATATATCTTTTGTAATGATCTTTCAGTAAATCGGCATTGTTAGCAAAAATTACAAAAGTCGGCGGGCAAACACCGGATTGAGTAGTGTATAAGATTTTCAAACGTTTGCCTTTAACTGTCGCCGGCGGATTAAGAGCATAAAGCTCCTTCATAACTTTATTTAAAAGCCCTGTTGAAACACGTTTTGTACATTGAGAATAAACCTCTTGAGCTTTTTCAAAAATTTGCGGTAATCTTTGGCGTGTAAGAGCCGAGATATAAATTTTAGGTGCAAATTCAAGGAAGGGAATTTCAGCGGACAATTTTTTATCGAACTGATTCATAGTATTTGATTTTTTGTCCTCGATTAAGTCCCATTTGTTAACAGCGATAATAATACCTTTTCCTGCTTCAAGTATAATAGAGGCAATTTTTTTATCCTGATCGGAAATCCCTTCTTTAGCATCAATTACAAGAAGTGCTACATTGCAATCTTTTATAGAGCGGATTGCGCGGTCAACGGCGAATTTTTCAACTCCGTATTCAACTTTAGCTTTTTTTCTGATACCTGCAGTGTCAACAATAATAAAGTCGTTGTCTTTGTATGTAATACGGCTGTCAATGCTGTCACGGGTTGTGCCTGAAACATCCGAAACGATTACTCTGTTTTCGTTTAATAAACTGTTTACGATAGAAGATTTGCCTGCATTCGGTCTTCCGACAATTGCAATTCTAATAGTATCGTCTTCTTGCTCAATAATATCATCAGAAAAATCTTCCGTAATTAAATCAAGAAGATCACCGACACCTCCGCTTCCGTGGAGAGCCGAAATTCCGACAGGATCACCGAGAGCAAGAGAGTAAAAATCATTAATCATATAAAGAGATTCAGGGTTATCAAGCTTGTTAACGGCAAGAATAACAGGTTTTCCGGATTGTCTTAAGATATTTGCAATGTCGTAATCAACAGGATTAACGCCATCTTTGCCGTCGACAAGAAAAACTATTTTGTCGGCTTCATCACAAGCGATTCTAGCCTGATCAAAAATAGAAATCATAATTTCATCTTCATCCCCCGGAACGATACCGCCGGTGTCGATAACAGTAAAGGGTTTATTTTGCCATTCGACATCGAAGTAAATTCTGTCACGAGTAACCCCCGGTTGATCGTCAACGATAGAGTTTCTTGAACCCAAAAGACGATTAACAAAGGTGGATTTGCCGACGTTAGGTCTTCCGACTATTGCAACTGTTGGTTTTCTTTCCATAAGTTAATATTATCATAAAAAAATTAAAGTTATAAAAAATATTACGTATTTAGTAAAAACAATAAAAAAACTACAAAAAGAAAGCAGATGATTAAAAACCACCTGCTTTCCAAAGGCAAACGAATAAAATTACTGTTTGGCTATAATTTGTATTGCAGCTTATAAAACGGTTAAACCTGCTTATTCACTGCAACCAAAAGCGATAGTAACGTGTTCTCTCGGGTTAACGGCAGATATTTTATATCCGCGGGGGTCAACAAGGTAAGCAAATTCGTCGCCTGTAGTTTGGAACAAGCCCATAGTTCCTGATAAAGCAGTTCTTGTGATATCAATAGGAGCTTTAACAGTTTCCCAAAGACCATCACCCAAGTTACGTGCAGCAGCACCGAATTGACCTTGGAATGCGTGTCCTAACATGTAACCTGCGTCATTAGAAACGTTTTCAACAGCGTTACCGAGGTTTGTCACAACACCGCCGACTGTACGGCCTGTTATACCGACAAGTGAACCTGCAAGAGTGAACGGCATTTCAACCAATCTTGCGACAGGGTTAACCTGTTTAGATTTGTTGACTTGAGCTTTCAGGATTTGTTTTGGCAAGTTTGTTTTGCAATCGCCGTTTTTAATTGATGTGAAGGCAAGTTTAAGAGCACCTTTATCGCATCCTGATGGTCTTATAACTTCTACAACCTGACCGGTTACTGTTGAGCCGCAAGGATAGGTTACACCGTTGATTGTAATATCTTCAAGGGTATTAGCTCTGAAGTACTGACCGACATGAGAAGATTTTGCGGTTAATTGATCTCTCATTTTGATTTTCAAAGTCGGGATTTTAACGATTTCTTCCTGTTCAACAAAAGCGTTTTTGTTTACAGGGCAAGCAGGACAAACGTTGTTTGCGGTTTTCGGGTTTGTGTCGTAGCCTAATGCAACACGAACAGTTTGCATCATAGAAGCGATTTCGGCACGGGTTGCGTCTTTGTTCGGCATAATCATATTCGGATTAGGCATATCTTTTAAAGCGCCGTTTTGAAGTGATTTAGCGATAGGAATTCTTGCCCAATTCGGAACGCTTGCACCGTCTGCGTATTGGCTTAAGATTTCATCAGCCTTGCACTGATCTATATCGCAAGTCATACCTTTTGAAATTGAAGTTAAAGCTTCAGCTCTTGTGACGGGGTGGTTAGGTTCAAATTTTCCGTTCGGGTAGCCGGCGAGCAAATCTTCGTTAACGGCTTTAGCTATGGCAGCATTTGCCCAGTTGTTTGTCGGAACATCCGTAAATAATTTTTCGTGAGATAATCCGCAGCTGTCAAGGTTGAAGCCTTTAACAAGCATTGTTGCAAATTCTGCACGTGAAATATTTCTGTTAGGTTTGAATAAACCGTCAGGATAACCGACAACGACATCGTTAATAGCTAATTTGTCGATATCGCATGATGCCCAGTAATTGTTTGGAACATCCGGAAACATACAAGTGCTTGAAGATGGAGCTGCAGCACCTGTTATTCCTTCACTTTTAATTTCGTAAGGAACAAAACTTTTTCTTATTGCATCAATTGAGTTTTCTGTTTGAATATCAATCGGGCAATTGTTTCCGTCCATAAGTTGTTCATTTCTGTCAATCGGGATTCCGTTGTGTCTTGTCGGATCTTCGTTCAGGCACGGAAGCTGAGATGCTGCACCTGTAATTTGTCCGTCTGTTGCAACTGTTACACCGCTAACATTTGATGAAAGTGTTCTTGGGGTTCCGGCAAGCGGAGTGTCTGTTGAGAAGATTGAATTAGCAGGTTGACCTACGTAGTTGTTAGTACCGTAAATTGCATTCGGATAACCGTAAACCTGTTTCATATCTTTTCTGTCGGGTTTGCCTGTTCCGGGGCAAACTGCGCAAGCCGGTTCCGGCGGATCATCACAGCTGATTTCGTCAGGACAGTCGCAGTCTGATTTTTTCTTTTCGCAAGGATCACACGGATCGACACACGGATCTTGTTTCTGGCATTCACAGTCAGGAAGCGCTTTTTTACACTTCGGGCAAGTTTTTGGTGCTTCGCATGGGCAAGCTGGACCTGTTACGACAGGTAAAGCTTCTTCACACGGACAAGCCGGACCTGTTACTGTTGGCATCGGCTGTTCGCATGGGCAGGCCGCCATTGCTTGATTCAAGGAACACGTTGCTATTCCAACGGCAATTGCAGCTGCCACAGTAAGTTTTTTAATAGTCATTTTTACCTCCTTGTGTTTATGAGGTTTTTCAAAGAAAAACCTCGAAAAGTTTCTTTAAAAAACAAACTTATACCTGATTATGTACTTTACTTTCTATAACTAACATTACCGTTTGCGGTGATTCGGGAAGGTAATTTCTTTTTGCTTAAAAAAAGATGTGAGATTAAACACAAAAAAACAGCCTTTTTTTAAGACTGTTTTTATCTAAAATAAATTGTTTTTATTTTTAAAATTTCTTTAACTTGGCGTAAGCCGCATCCATTGCTTTGACGCCTTGTTTGCCAAAATCTATCGTATACATCATGCTATCTCCGACTTGTATAACTTCCTTTATATGTCCGATTCCGAGTTTGTCGTGGAATACTCTCTCTCCTTCGCTGAATACATATTCTACAACAGGGGTATTTTGTTCTTTTTCTATTTTTTCCTGCTCTTTTTGTTGTTGTTCCGCTATTTGTTTATTACGTTCTTCAAGCATTCTTTTTATTGCATTATCTTTGAAAAACTCTTTTACTTTTTCTTCGTCACGCTCTTTGTTAACTTTATTTTTTACAAGAATCGTGCGTGATGGAGTTCTTTGAGGCTGGCTATATGAACCGTAAGATTGTTTTTGCGAATAATTTGAATTTTGTTGATTATTGTTGTGAGTTCTGCCGCCAGAGGCAAGCCCTTTTGTCGGTGCTACAAAGCCTTTGCCAAATCCGCTTGAGGGTTTTACGTAACCGTAGCTGTCAGATTGGGCGGCTGAATAATTGAAATCCGATTTTCCGGTTTTTGCTTTTGATACTGCATTTTGGAAGGTTGATGAGCCGCTTGAAGATCCTTCAAAAGAGGTTGTTTCAAGCAGTTGACGCGGAATTTCTTCGATAAATCTTGAAGGGTTGTAGTATTTATATTCTCCCCACATTTGACGGCGTTTGGCGGATGTCAGATAAAGTTTTTCTTCCGCTCTGGTGACACCTACATACATAAGCCGTCTTTCTTCTTCCATTTCGGACGGAATATTAAAGGTTCTTTGATGAGGAAATACACCTTCGTCACACCCTGCAAGAAATACTATCGGAAATTCCAAGCCTTTTGCGGAGTGTAATGTCATCAAGGTTACATTATTTGAAATGTTATCAAGGTTATCTGTATCCGAAACAAGGGCTACCTGCTGCAAAAATTCTCCTAAAATATTTTCGCTGTCTTCGGGAACAAATTCTCCGGCAACGTTTACCAATTCCTGCAAGTTCTCAATGTCTGCTTCGCTTTCGGGAGTGTTTTGCGATTGAAGCTCTGCCAAATATCCTGTTTTTTCTATTACAAGAGTTACAAATTCCTGCAATGTGTAATCTTTTTGAACTTCTTTGAATTTTTTAATCAATTCCGCAAATTCTTTTATTTTTGTGCGGGTTCGGGTTGGAATTTCTTCGTTTTCGTCAATTCTTTCGCCTGCTTCAAACAAAGAAATGTCAAATTTGTCGGCATAATCTTGAAGATTTTTTACTGTCGTTTCGCCGATTGCACGTTTCGGAACGTTTACGATTCTTCTGAAACTTTGGCTGTCGTCTGTGTTATAGATAAGTTTTAAGTAAGCTATAATATCTTTGATTTCTTTTCTGTCGTAGAATTTTAAACCGCCATAGATTCTGTAAGGAACGGCTGCTGCCATGCAGGCTTCTTCTAAGGCACGAGATTGGGAGTTTGTCCTATATAAAATCGCAAATCGGTTGTAATCCCCGCCTGCATCTTGTTTAATCCTGCTTACAATAAAGTTTGCCTCGTCTGCTTCGTCTTGCGCTTCGTAATAGTCTATTTTTTCGCCTTCACCTTTGTTTGAATACAGAACTTTATCAACTCGTTCCGTATTATTTTCGATTATTGCGTTTGCAACGTTCAGAATATTTGCGGTTGAGCGGTAGTTTTGTTCAAGCTTGATTACTTTTGTGTTTTTGAAGTCCTTCTGGAAATTCAAAATAATCGTGTAATCCGCTCCTCGCCAGCTGTAAATTGACTGGTCAACATCGCCTACAACACATAATGAACGTTCTTCAGGAACTTCTGTTTGATTGTTTGTGTAAAGCATTTTGACTAATCTATACTGCGCAAGGTTGGTGTCCTGATACTCGTCTACAAGAATATGCTTAAATCTGTTGAAGTAATATTCCCTTACCTGTGCGTTTTGCTCAAGAAGTTTTACCGTCAGCATTAGCATATCGTCAAAATCTATTGCATTATTGTTGTTTAGGGTATTTTCATATTCTTCGTAAATTGATGCGATTTTTTGGGATTTGAAATCTCTTGCAAAGGTTGCGTAAGTATAAGCATCCTGCATTTTGTTCTTTGCGTTTGAAATAATTGTTTTTACAAGCTTTGGCGCATAAACTTTATCGTCAAGGTTAAGCTTTTTTATTGCCTGCTTAATTACCGCAGTGCTGTCGGTTTCGTCGTAAATAGAGAAGTTTTTGTCTAATCTTTTGCCGGATTGGAAGTTGTAATTATCTATGTTTTCTCTCAAAATTCTTCCGCAAATCCCGTGAAATGTCCCAACCCACATATATTTAACGGTGTTTTCACCTAAAATATTTCCGAGTCGTTCTTTCATTTCTTTTGCGGCTTTGTTGGTAAATGTTACGGCTAAAATGTCCTTAGGACGCACTCCCTGACGCACAAGATACGCAATCCTTGTTGTCAGAACTTTTGTCTTGCCGCTGCCGGCTCCTGCCAGTATCAATAGCGGACCTTTGACCGTTTGAACAGCCTCTTTCTGCTCCTTGTTAAGATTCTCAAGTAGATTTTCCATACTCCCCTATTCCCAAAATTAAATTTTTGTGTTATAATCAGCATACTTGAAAAAAATATTTATTGCAATTGTGATTTTATACAGAAGGTAGGAAAAATGGCAGATGTAGAAGAAATTTTATTGGACGCAGGCGAAAAAAGCAATGATGAACAACCCTCGATTATGGTGCCGATTGATGATATGGATACCGTGAAAGTTGATTCTCCTAATACAGTTGATGAATTAGCTCAAGAACTTGCGACAATAAGACAGTCTGCTAAAAAAATTGCTATTATCGGCAGCCGTAACCTTCCGATTACACATCAGCAAATGATTGAAACCCTTGCAACCGCTCTTGTTCGTCAGGGTAATACAATTATTACTTCCGGAGGTTCCTCAGGTACTAACGCCGCTGCTATTAGAGGCGCTATGAAGGCTAACCCCGATAAATTAAAGGTTATTCTTCCCCAAACTATCGGACAACAGCCCAGCGACGTGCAAGATCAGCTTATCGGGGTTCCGAATATCATTGAACACGCTGATCGAGCTATGATGACTTTGGCTGATGCTTCAAGAGTATGCAACAGAGAGATTATCGACGATTGCAACCAGTTGATATGCTTCCTCTCTCATACAAGTAAAACCCTTCATAATGCAGTTCAGTACGCTGAAGAAGGTCATAAAGTTATTACGGTTTTCTATTTAGACTAGACAGAGTTTTACGGTTCTGTTTGTATATAAGGACAAGTTTTCAGCAGGGTTAAAGTTCAACCAGGCTTGTCTGTTTGTTGGCGGATTGGTAAATCCGGCCTGCCAGCTGTTGTATTTCGTTGAATGTTGAATTGGAACCTTGCTTTTAATCAGTTTTATATCTTTTCAAATTCAAGTAAAAACTCAGCCGGTGTCTGCTCAAAGACAGATGCAATATCTTTAATAATGTTAATTTTAATCCCCTGTTTCTGGTTTTCAATTCTTGAAAGAATTGCAGGATCAATCCCTGCAGTATTTGCAAGTTTATTTAAAGATAAACCTGCTTTTTCTCTTTTAAGTTTTATAAATTTTCCAAGGTTATCATATTGCATTATTGTTATTATGCAATACAATAAATATAAAATCATTGAGATTTCTCAATGAAAATTAAATAAATTATTTTGGAGAAATTTATGACAGAAAGTATTACAGGAACCGCCTACGAAGAAATTAAAAAAAGATACAAACGGTTTTTTGACGTAAATTATCTTAAATTAAGATCTTTCAGTTATGTTCAGAAGAGGATTTTTACAGATTTCGGTCCGCAGTATGTTGTGTCTGTTCTTATGTTTCAGCTTGCGGCTGAAGTCGCGCTGTTTATCAAATATTCTCCTGAAATTTTCGATAAATACTCACGTCAGGATAGAAATGACCTGAAAAATTTCCTCAAAAACATGCGGCAGGTAACTTCGCACATAAACAAAATAAACATTGCTCTTGACAACATAAGCGGATTAATTGAAAAAGGTATGTAGTTTGTCGGTATAAGGCTGCGTTGATAATAGAAATATATGACGTTTCTGCGCATCTCCGGCGGGGTTGAAATTTAAGAAAAATAAGTTATAATAAAAAATAAGGGCGGAGCAAGTTCCACCTTGCCCCTTTTAAAGCCCTGTCAGAGTAGTTTAAGCGCTAATATAATAAGTAATATTATTATTAGCGCTTTTTCGCTTATCGCGAAAGTCACTCTTATCACCTCCTTTCCTGAAAAGTTTGACAAATTTATAGTTTGCGCTTTCCGGAAAAGTTAATGTGAATCAGGGCTTGCCCTACGGTGTTATTATACAGAAATTTAATCTCAAGGTCAAATATTTCGGAAATATTATTAAATTTCACGGGCGGGTTTAGTCAATAGAAATTATTTTAAAAATACTCTCAAAACTCTGGTTGTAAATTGATTTATCATGTCAGCTTCAGCAGAATTCTGTTTTATGTCGATAATATCGTCTATTGTATTGTTGTATTCTAATACGTCATTTTCAGGAGTGATAATAATTTTTTTTATAATTTCTCGGTTTGCCTCTTCTGAAATAAGCAAATTGTTGCCTTCACTGCTTATGCTGATTTTATATCTTTTATCTTTAGTCTGCAAAACAGGAGTGGTATCCGGCGGAAATTTGCAGATACAATCCTCATTTAATGCAATCCCGTTTCGCTGGATACCGGAAAGTTTTTCTCTGATATTCAGGACATATTTTGTGTTGTCGTTGTTAAGAATCTGACCGCCGAAGGCTGGAAACTGTTTAAACGTAATATTCATTAATTTAATACCTGTATTTATATATTACACCAATATTCGGGAATGACAAATTTTTTTTCTGTGGTATAATTTATTTTATGGTCGATGACTTAATCAAACAACTTACGGGCAAAAATAAACAGGAATATGAAGCCGCTGCAGCTCATTTGGTTAACGAAGCCGATGAGGAAATGTTTAAGGCTCTTGTTGAAAAAGACGATTTTTTGTTCGATTTTGTTAAGCAAAATGTCGCTGAAAGAATTGCAAATGTTTTAAATGAAAATAATTACAAGAATCTTTTGTCGTTTTTAAAGTATTATTCGCCGTCTTATGAGGATGTTATTATCTCAACCCTTGTCAAATTTGCTGATGAAGATTTGACGGACAGAATGCTTGAGATTTTTGAAAACGGTACAAATTCCGAAAAAACTTATTGCGCCAAGTTTTTTACTTATATTCAAGATCCTTTGTCGATAGATCTTTTAAGAGAAAATGCCAAAACAGATGATGAATTTTTGAATGCCAACTGTGCAGCAGCTCTTGGGGCAATGAAGGAGGAAACTTCTTATAACAATGCTATTTCAAATTTAAAATCTGAGGATGAGTTTGAACAGCTTAAAGCAGTTAAGTTTTTGACGGCTTACGGAAACCAAAATGCGCTTTATCCGATTATTGAGGCGATGAAAAATTCTACAATGTCTGAAAATATTGCCGCTGAAATTCCTTATTTGACAGATATTTTCGCAATAATTGAAAATGATCTTGAAAACGGGCTTTTAATTTTAAACAATATTATTAACGGTTTTGGCGAAATTATTCCGCTTTCTTCCGTATTTGATTATGAGATGTACGAGATTTTTGAACGATTAATGGTGCATGCAGACGACAGCAAAACCGCTGTTGTGCTTTTGAATGCAAATGAAAAATTCGATACTCTGACTGAAAATGATGAATATCTTTACGATGAAGATAAAGATACCAAAAAAGAAATTCTTGATATTAACAAGCTTTTGAGTCATATAAATAAAAAAGAGCTTTTATGTTTTGTAAATCAAGAGCTTAACGAAAATAGTCCGTTTGTTTATACGGCACTTGATTTTGCGCAGGATATGTATGCGGTCAGACAACTTTTAAAATGCAACAACCAAACGATTATCGTAAAAACCGCTGAAATTCTTAAAGCTAATAACGAATTGGATGATACTTCCCGTCAGGTTGCGTTGTTGAAGATTACCGACGAAAATATTAAATCTATTATTCGTGCGCTTTAATTTCTTTAAAGTCAGGTTTATACTTGTTTAATTAAAAAAATACAACTTCTGCAAAAATGTCGGAAGTTGTATTTTTAAGTTTGTACTGAATTGTGCTTTTCAACTATTTTTTCTGACCGTTAAAGGCTTTTAAGCCAAGGAATTTTGCGGCAGAACCGAGTTTTTCTTCAATTCTTAATAACTGGTTGTATTTTGCAATTCTGTCAGAACGTGACATTGAGCCTGTTTTAATCTGTCCGCTGTTTACGGCAACAGAAAGATCTGCGATAAATGAATCTTCTGTTTCACCTGATCTGTGCGAAATGATTGACGTGTAGCCGGCAGCATGCGCCATTGAAATTGCATCTAAGGTTTCTGATAAAGTTCCGATTTGGTTAACTTTTATCAAAATTGAGTTTGCAACATGTCTTCTGATACCTTCTGCAAGGCGGCGGGTGTTTGTGACAAATAGGTCGTCACCTACAAGCTGGCATCTGCTTCCGAGTTCTCTTGTAAGCATTTCCCAACCGTCCCAGTCCTGCTCTGCCATGCCGTCTTCTATTGATATAATCGGATATTTGTCAACCCATTCTTTCAAAAATCCCGCCATTTCAGAGTTGTTTAATTCTTTATTCTCGCCTTTCAGTTTGTAAATTCCGTTTTCGTAAAATTCGCTTGAAGCAACGTCAAGACAAATTTTAACCTGATCGGTTGTGTAGCCTGCTTTTTGAATAGCTTCGATAATAACTTCAACACCTTCTGCGTTTGAATTCAAGTTAGGTGCAAATCCGCCCTCATCTCCGACAGATGTCGCAAGCCCTTTTGATTTGAGAATAGATTTTAAAGTATGGAAAACTTCCGCACCCATCTGAACGGCATGTTTAAAGCTTTCAGCGCCGACAGGTGCTATCATAAATTCCTGAAAATCTATATTGTTATCGGCATGCGCTCCGCCGTTAATTATGTTCATCATAGGAACTGGCAAAGTCAAAGCATTAATTCCGCCCAAGTATCTGTATAATGACATTTCATAAGCCATTGATGCCGCTTTCGCACAGGCAAGAGATACTCCTAAAATAGCATTAGCACCAAGTTTTGATTTGTTTTCCGTTCCGTCCATGTCAATCATAAAGGTGTCAATTTCCTTTTGATGAGTGGCTTTTTCACCGATTAACTCAGGAGCGATTATGTTGTTGATATTGTTTACGGCCTTCATTACGCTCTTTCCGCCGTAAATGTGCTTGTCTCCGTCACGAAGTTCCAATGCCTCAAAAATTCCGGTTGAAGCTCCTGACGGAACAGCTGCTCGTCCTATAACTCCTCCTGATAATTTAACATCGACTTCTACCGTCGGGTTTCCGCGTGAATCCAAAATCTGACGTGCTACAATATCTTCAATAAATGTTGACATATTTCTCTCCTTTTACACTTTTGACCTGCTTGTATTTTGACATAAAATCCGTTATTCTTCAAGTGACTTTTCCGTTAATTTGAATTTTTCTGCAAAAATAAGTTTTTTTATATTGATAGAGTATCCGATAAATACTACAACCGCTGCCGTAACCCAAGCGATAGGTCCGGCATAAAAAATTCCGAAATAATTGAACTTAACCGCCAGATAAACCGCTGCAAAAGCTCTTATCATTAATTCCGTAAATGACGAAATTAAAGGGATTAAAGGTCTTCCCATTCCCTGAAGTGCATTTCTGAATACGAAAATTTGCGCCAAGAAGAAATAAAATATAGTACTTATTAAAAGATAATCGTGTGCAATTTTGATTACGGAGGTTTTGTCGCTTCCGATAAATATTCCGACGATATCTGTACCCCAATATCTCATAACAACTGCCATTAAAAGACTTAAGATAAGATTAATCATAGAAGTTTTTAAAACCCCATATCTGATACGGTTAATATTTCCGGCACCGAAATTCTGCGCAACAAAAGCAGAAACAGCTACTCCAAATGATATCATCGGAAGAGTTGCAATCTGTTCAATTCTTAAAGCTGCCGTAAATGCCGCTATTACATCAGCTCCGAAAGTATTGCAGACACTTTGGATTATCAAAATGCTTATCCCGAGTACAGAAAACTGTAATGCCATTGGAAGTCCGACATTTAAATGTTCCAAAATAAAATCCATATCTTCTTTTCTGTTTTCTTTTTTAAACAGCCAGTCATTTTTCGCTAAATGCAATATAGGAAAACGTTTTTTAATATATAACAAGCATAAAATAACGGAAAAAGCTTGTGATATGACTACGGCAATTGCAGATCCCGGAACTCCCATATTAAATTTCATAATAAATAAAAGTGCCAATAAAACATTTAAAACCGATGCAACAATCAGAAAATACAAAGGAGTTTTGCTGTCACCCAGCGCTCTTAAAATACTTGCCAAAAGGTTATAATAGTTTGCAGTCAAAAGCCCGCCGACACAAATTTGAATGTACCAGTAAGCATCAGTAAAAATTTCCTCAGGTACATTCATCATAAAAAGTATCGGCTTCATAAGCACAATAAACAAAATAGAGAAAAACACCGTAAATACCGTGCTTAAGATCGTAGAAACCGCAACGGATCTTCTGACGCCGCAAACGTCACCGGCTCCGAATTTTTGCCCCGTAATCACTGCAAAACCGTTTGTCATGCCTGCAATAGCAAACATAATCAGGAAAAATAAAGGCGCAACAGCCCCGACAGAAGCTAAAGCCTTAACTCCCAAAAGTCTTCCGACAATTACGATATCTGCCAGATTATACAACTGTTGAAAAACGTTGCCAATTAATAGCGGAATTGAAAACAACAGTATAAGTTTAATTGCAGGTCCTTTTGTTAAATCTTTAATCATAATATTTACACGGATATTTTCTAATATTATAAATCAAAAATTTTTATTTGATTATTTTATAAAGTTGATATAACAATCTTAAATTTTTGTCATTGGATTTTATTTCATCAATTAATTCTTCTCGGATAGCAGAAATATTTTTTTGATGTTCAAAATCAAATAAATCCTTTGGTGAAACACCTAATACATCTGCAAGCCGACCGATTTTTTCAGCTCTTATAAAACTTTTTCCACACTCGATTTTACTTAAATTTCGTTCTGCAATGTCAATTTTTTCAGCAAGTTCTTCCTGAGAAAGTCTTTTTTTTATTCGTAATTCTTTTATTTTTTTACCAAATAAAGTTTTTATATCATCCATAATATTACTTAAAACAAAATATAGTAAAAATTGATTTTTAAATTAACGATATAAAACATACTTTGTAAATTGACAAAGTATATAAAAAATTGTATTATATGATGTAATAAATTGTTTTAAATAAATTTAAGGATATAAGAGATGGTAAAAGATAATAAAAATAAAAAGTCAGGTTTTACAGTAGCGGAAGTTTTAATAACTTTAGGAATAATCGGTATTGTTGCAGCAATGACAATACCACAAGTAATTAATGGATATAAAGAAAGAGAATACATAACAAAATTAAAAAAATTTTATACAATAATTAACCAAACAATGATGATGGCGATAGAAGATAATGGAAGTATAGAAAATTGGGGGTTAGAATTATCAGGCAATTCAGCAGATCCATCTGAAGAAAAACTTGAAAATGATAAAATAATAAGAGAAAGATTTTTTGATATTATAACACCATATTTAAATGTATTATACAGGTGTAATGAATTAGAAAAGGAATGCCCATCTTATGCACGAAAATCCCTTGATGGCACTGAATTTAGTAAATTTTCGGAAAGATTGGTTCTTGTAGATGGAACAATGATTAATTCTGTAACAGTCTTATCTCCAACTTGTGAATTAGAATATGGAACATCCAAAGCTTTAAAAAATGTGTGTGGTGAATTTTTTGTTGACTTAAACGGGTCAAAACTTCCGAATAAGACAGGTGAAGATGTATTTATTTTTTATTACACAAAATATGGTGTTGTACCTGCTGGTATGTCTGAGATAACAAAAACAAACAATACCTTTGAATCCTTGTGCAATAAGTCTGTGTCGAATAGATTAAACGGATATGCTTGCACAGCCTGGGTTTTATTTAATGAAAATATGGACTATTTGCATTGTAATGATTTGTCTTGGAGTGGAAAGAAAAAGTGTAAGTAAAAGTAATAAATAAAAACACTTGAAAATAAAAATCCTTTATGCAAAAATGAAACCTGTCAGTTAAAATCTATTTATACTGGCAGGTAAAAATTGAATAAGGCTGGGTAGCTCAGTTGGTGAGAGCGCACGGCTCATACCCGTGAGGTCGAGAGTTCGAATCTCTCCCCAGCTATTATAAAAAAGAGTTTCAGGTTAATGAAACTCTTTTTTATTTTAATTTGTAAATCCAAATATTTATGCTTTATTGTTTTTAAAGTATTCTACAACCGCATCGGTCATACATTCTGCATAATCTTCCATTAATTCTGGATTTTTCATTCTTTCTCTTCCTTTGGGGGATACCATAAAGGCAACTTCCCATAAAATGCTCGGTTTGTTTTGTATTTTTTCCATTGTTCTTAAAACATCATAATTCGCTTGTTTTGATTGTGCGTAATCGGGTTTTCCCTTAAAGATGAATTTGTCTTTCTCAGCTATTGTTTCATTTTGAGGAATCCATTTGTCAAATTTATTCTCCATAATTTGAGCTAATTTTTTACTTTGAGTTTGTTTTGCATAGTATATTTGAGTTCTGTCTTGTGTCGCTTTGTCGTGTGAATTTACGTGTACGGAGATGAACATGTCTGCTTTATTGCTTGATTTTTTAAGTTCTGACATAATCAAACGTCTGTGACCTTGTAAAAATATAACTTTTGCACCTTTTGCGCATAATTCATCTTTTAATCTCATTCCATTGTCATAGTTTATTAACCATTCATCTTCAAGTCCTTTTAAACCGATAGTTCCTACATCAATACCGCCTTGAGAGTACCCGTGGCCTGCGTTGATGATAATCGTTTTTCCGCTGAGAGGGCCTGATTTTGTCGGGTTAAATTCGGCTCTTGTAGCAACTACTTTGCCATTTATTTTGCGTTTTTGTTTTAGAAGATTTCTGTTATCAAGTTTTACTACTCCGCTCATATTAACAATTTCAGTGGTTGTGTTGGTTGTTTTATCTACGGTAATCTTCTTTTTGTCAGGTGAAATCGCAAAGTCACTGTCGTTGTAGATGACTTTTATCTTTTGTCCGGGCGAAATTACACCGTTTTTATCAAGATTGTTGAGCTTGATTAAGTCTTCAAGCTTTACTCCGACACGTTTTGAGATTGCATATAAGGTGTCTTTCGGTTTTACTGTGTATATAAAACCCGGAATTTCAAGCATTTGACCTTCATTGATTTTGTCTGCGTCTACAATGTTGTTGACGTCTTTTAAAATTTCAACTGTCAAACCGAATTTTTTAGCTATTCTGAATAAATTTTCACCTTTTTTAACTTTATAACCAAGTTTCTGGATGTTAAGAACCTGTCCTTCGGAAATTTGATTTTTGTCTTTGATGTTGTTGTTTGCGCATAAAATATTATCGTCAATGTCGTATTGTCTTGATATTTTCCAAATGGTTTCACCTTTTTGTACGGTGTGTTCTCCGGTTATCGTATAAAGATCTCCGTCTTGGGTAATCTTAACATTTTTACTGTCCAGCATTTTCTGTAATTTTGATTGATCTTCATCACTCATATTAGATAACAAGTCTTTATTTTCAGTTCTGCTGCATCCTGAAAATAAGTTTAAGAAGCCTAAGATGAAGGCTCCGAATGATAATAAAAGTCCGGGGAAAGCTTTACCTAATTTTTGCCAAAATCCCTCTTTTGTGGTTTCTGTTTTTTCTTTTGTTTCTTTTGTTTCAACAGAAGCTTCTTCAGAGCTTTTCAATTTTGTTCCGACTGTTATCATTTTTGTTTCATTAGTTTTAGCTGTTGTGTTTGTTTGTGTATCAACTGCTGCTGAAGATTGTGTTTTTGCTCCATTTGCCAAAGCAGTATCCGTCAATATTAACGGTATAATATCTTCTCCTTTTCCTATTTTTTCCGTAATTTCTTTTTGTGCTTTTAAATTGCTGAGCGGCGGAACGTTTAATTCTGTTCCGAGAATTATGCTGTCAGGGTTGCGGTTTGCTTTTTTGAATTCTTCGTAAAATTCTTTGAAGGTAATGTTTCCTTTGTCTTCTATACTGTTATAAGCATCCTGTGCAACTGCATATAAGCCTTTTCCTTTGTATTTATCCGTTACTTTTATTTTTGTGGATTCCGCACTTCTGGGTTTTATCGAAATTTTACCTGTTTTATAGTTTTCATAGATTTTGTCAAGTTCAACTGTCGGAATATGGTTGTTTTTATGACAGTTTAATGCTTTTATGTAAAATTTATCTATAACTTTTTTGGCTTCTTCAAGTTCTTTGCCTTTCAAATCTCTTGTTGCAAGAATCATTCTGTTGAAGCTGCGTCTGTATAAACCCGCATTTTCTTCTTTTTCAGCGTTTGTTTTTCCTGAGTATACATAATCAAGGTTGTCGATTACGGTTGAATAATCCTTGTTTTTTAAGGCATTCATAAGAGTTTTGTTTTGGCTGATTTTTGAAAGTCCTTTGTTGTAGCAAAGGTCAATTAAACCTTCTTTGATTGAATTAGGAAGATTTTCGTAAGTTTTTTTGCCAATTCTTGCGTTAAGAAGTCTTTTTACTTCTCCTGCGTATTGTTCAATGGTTTCACCAAGATGTTTGTATGCTGTTTCTTGTGTGCGGGGTTTGTTTGTCAGCTCGCCAAATCCGCAGGTATAATTGTTATAAGTATCTTTATAAGGTGTTGTTACTGCTTCATAATAATAGTAGTTGTCACCTTCATAGTATTTCAAAAGGTCTATAAGATGGGTTTGTGCGTGCTGAATGGCAGTATTATCATCTTTTAATACTGTCGGTTTATACGGCGCAATCCCTGTGTTTTGGGTTATATTATATAAAATTGCTCTCGTGTTTTCATCCCAAAATGTCGGGGTTGATTGTGTTTTCTGGGCTTTGAGAGTTGTTGCAAAAACGACGGGTTTTGTTTTTTTCGTTTTTGTCGATGTAACTTTTTTATCTTTATCTGTTTCTTCTAATCCCAATAATGTATTATTTGATATGGTTATGGTTAACATATTTAACTCCCAAATATTTAATATCCCCTGTGTATATATAAAGTATTTAATTTAATAAAGATTGATATTTTTTTTGATTGAATTTAATATTTGTTTACATTTAAGGTTTATTAGAATAAAATTGTATTGTAAGACAGACAGTTTGAGTGATTTAATAAGATTATGAAGAATTTGGCAGTTGATGCATTGAGGAATGTACCTTTATTAAACAAATATTATACACATCCCGAAATGAGAGCAAAAGCAGTGGTTGTGCTTGGAAGTTCAAAAACAACCGAACCGTTGATGAAATATATGGATTTATGCTCTAAAACCACAAAAGATTTGGTGAATCAGGGTTATAATATTGTAACAGGCTGCGGCACAAGAGGAATTATGGGGGCTGCATATAATGCGGCAAGGGAAAGTTCGGCTTTGAATTTAAAAGGAAAACCTGTTCAAAACCTTAGTATAGTTGTAAACCCGCTTTGGGGTGATGAAAACCTTAAGGATTGTCTGCTTATCGGAAAAGCGGGTTCGGAATCCGAAAGGATAGTTAAATTTACAAAAGTTGCGGATAATTTTGTTATTTTTCCGGGCGGGACAACTACTTTTCAGGAGGCTGCAACTTTGATTCGGCTTAATGTTCACTCATTAGAAAGCGGGGTTAAAAAGATTGTGCTTGTCGGAAAGGAGTTTTTCGCAGGATTAAAACAGCAATACGAAAATATGGCAAATATGGGACTTTTGAGTAAAAAACCTGAGGAAATTTTTAAGATTTTGTCTGAAAAACAAGAGATTGTTAATGAAATAGTGAAGAAATAACAATAAAGGCGCGGATTTGTTTACAAATCCGCGCAGCTCTTTGATAAAAAAATGATTTTACTATTATTTTAACTGATTGTATTCTTTATCGGAAACCTTTTCAAGCCATTCTGTCGTGCCGCCTTCCGAAGGAACTTCCACTGCAAGATGACTAAACCAGCTATTTGGTGCGGCACCATGCCAGTGTTTAACTTCAGGGCTAATGTTTACAACATCTCCTGCTTTAAGTTCTTGTGCAGGTTTTCCCCATTCCTGATAGTAGCCTCTTCCTTGTACTACAATTAAAATTTGACCGCCTTTATGATGTATATGCCAGTCGTTGCGGCATCCGGGTTCAAAGGTTACGTTTGCAATTTTTACACCCTCTGTTGTCAGCGGATTTAGATAGCTTTGCCCGACAAAATATTTTGCATAAGCCGTATTCGCTTCTCCTGTTGCAAACATTTCATTTTTCGGTGCGCTTGCTATTTCAAGAATTTCAGCGATTTGGTCGTCTTTAAGCCCTGTGTTTTTGCCCATTTGTATATGAGAATTAAGCTGAGATTCCGTACCTTTCATTGAGGCAAGAGCTGAAATAGTCGCAATTTCTCTCTCCTTATGGGTTAGAACTCCCCTTGCAAATATGTCTGCAAAAAGATGTTCCTTTAAATACTGATCAATTGCAGGCGCAAATTCAAATAACTTGCCTGTCACGTGATCTCCTGTTAATTCAACTTGAATTTTGTCACCGTATGCAAATTTGTCTGTGCCGGAAGGCAAAACTTTTCCTTCTTCTCCTGTTTTGTCGTTTTTGTCTTTGCGTTCTTCCGTAACCTTCATAAAGGCTGAAAGCCCGTTCAAGCTTCTTGGAAAGCCGCAGTATGCATAAAGTTGAACCAGAATTTCTTTTATTTCATTTACCGTTAAACCGTTGTCTAAGCCTGTATTTAACTCTCTTTCAAGGCTTTTAATATCTCCGGCTGCCGTGTAAGATGAAATTTTTGCAATGCTTGCTTCTTTTTTATTTAATGCTTCTTTCGACATACAAAATCCTCCTGTACATAAATTTATTGCCAGTAATAATAATGTTACGCTTAAAATTCTTCTTAAATTCATAAGTTTCTCCTTTAATTTATTAAAATTTTAACATCTGATAGCAGCTCTCAGTCAAGATTTGGTTTGGCGGGCAATTTACATATTTGAAAGTTTGTAAAAAGAAAAGTATTATTTAATCAGACAGAAAATATTTTAGGGAGATTTTACATGGATACGCAAATTTTAAGCAAAATGTCATACGGGGTTTATGTAGTTTCGTCCGTGTGCGGGGATAAACCTGAAGGATGTATCGTAAATAGTGCAATTCAGGTTACTTATGATACGATTGCCGTAAGTGTTCATCATTCAAATTTTACCCACAAATGTATAGATGAGTCCGGAAAATTTGCTTTATCAATTCTCGGAGTTGATACGGATGAAAATGTTATTCCTGTTTTCGGGTTTCAGTCCGGAAAAAATGTCGATAAATTTCAAAATTTTAAGTATAAAATAGTTAACGGGCTTCCGATTCTTGAAGATACAATCGGATACATCGTTTGTCAGGTAATCGGAAAATTGGAAACCGATACCCATACGATATTTTTAGGTAAAATAATTGATACTAAAATGCTTAAAGAGGATATTCCGATGACTTATGCATACTATCATGCCGTCAAAAAAGGTTTAAGCCCTAAAAATGCCCCGACTTACAGGGAAGAAAAACCTCAAAATAAACTTGCTTACCGCTGTAAAATCTGCGGATATATTTATGAAGGCGATATTACAAAAGAACCTGATACTTATGTTTGTCCGATTTGCAAAAAAGGTAAAGAATTTTTTGAGAAAATTTAGTTTTATTTAAAGTTTTAATTTTTTGTAAACAAAAGCTGTAAACTTTGGTTTATGATAAAATAAGTACATGTTTGAAGAAAGAATTCAAGTTAAATATTCTGAAATGGATTATAAACAGGCTGTAAAGCCTTCGGCAATATTAAACTTTTTTCAGGATATGGCAAGCAAAAACGCTGAAAATTTAGGGTTTGGATATTCTTTTATTACAAAGAAAAATCTTGCCTGGTTTTTACTTAAATACAGAATAGAATTTGTGAAATATCCCGCAGAGGTTTGTAATCTGACTTTAAAAACACAACCGAGAGGATATAATAAGATTTTTGCATTTCGTAATTTTGAAATATGCAACGGGCAGGAATTACTTGCAAGAGCTTCCAGCTGCTGGGCTTTAGTGAATACCGCAACCGGCAAAATGGCAAATATCGGTGAAGCACTTGAATTTAACCCCGGTATGCCGCCATATCAAAAACAAAATGAAGATTTGGATTTTGAAAAAATTTCAATACCACAGAAAATTGATGTTGAATCGGTTTTTGAGATTAGATACGACGATATAGATGTTAATTGTCATGCAAATAACTGCAATTATATAATTTGGGCATTAGAGCCTTTGGGGTTTGATTTTAGAAGCTCGCATTGTATAAAGACAATGGATATAATATTTAAAAAAGAGATTAAATATGGCAGTAAAGTTCTGTCACAAGTAGAAATAATTAATGAAACCAATACTTTGCATATATTGAAAAATGCCGATACAGGTGAAGAATTGTGCTTAATTAATATAATTTGGAGTTAAAAATAAATGATAACGATAGTAAAAGTTGAAAAAAAAGATATAAAAGAGCTTGCAGCACTTGCAAAAGAAATATGGTTTGAGTATTGGGATTCTCTTCTGACGCTTGGTCAGATATATTATATGGTTAATAAATTTCAATCTGAAATTGCGATTAATGAACAAATTGAACACGAAAATTATTCATATTATTTTATATTGGAAAACGGTGTTAAAATAGGATATTTTGGAGTAGCGCCGCAGGAAGATTATTTGTTTTTATCAAAAATTTATATATCGAAAAACTCTCGTTATAAAGGTTTTGGGCATATAGCTTTTGAAATAATTAAAAAAATTGCTCTAAATAACGATTTAAATAAAATTCATCTTACCGTTAACAAGCAAAACATAAAGACAATTCAAATATATGAAAAATGGGGATTTAAAACATTACATTCTTTAGTTACAAATATCGGAAACGGTTATCAAATGGATGATTATTTGATGGAATATGAAATAAAAGAGGAAGAAGATTAATGTTTAAAGTAGTTGCAATAAACGGAAGTCCCAGAGAGGGCGGGAATACGGAAATAATGCTAAATGCGGCATTAGAACCTTTAAAAGAAGCTGGAGTTGAAACAAAAATTATACAGGTAGGCGGGAAAAACATTCATGGCTGCCGCGGCTGCTGGGCTTGCGGTAAAACTGCAAACAGAAAATGTGTTTTTAATGATGATATAGTGAATGATATTTTAGAGGACTTGTTCAGTGCAGACGCAATAATTTTCGGAACCCCTTCATATTACGGCAATATGACTCCCGAATTAAAAGCCCTGATTGACAGAGCTGGAATTGTAGCTTCTGCAAACGGCAAATTATTCAGACATAAAGTCGGGGCTGCCGTTATTGCCGAAAGAAGAGGGGGCGGAAGTTTTATTCAGGCAAGCATTCACGAAATGATGCTTATGAATGAAATGATAATCCCGGGTTCTACCTATTGGAACTTCGGTTTTGGGCGCAATAAAGGTGAAGTCAGCGAAGATGCCGAGGCTATGGCTAATATGAAAAATCTTGGTGAAAATATCCTTATGCTTATTCAAAAATTGAATGCTTAAATCCTTAGCCCTTGTCGGGTTTTGTTATTTCAAAAATTCAAGGATATCAGAAGGTTTGTGAGCTATTAATTTTGCACCGTTGGCTTTGAGGAATTTTTCGTCTTTATATCCCCAGACAACGCTTATACAATCTAAACCGCTGTTTTTTGCGGTTTCGATATCAACTTCGGAATCTCCTATGTAAAAAGTTTTATTTTTGTCACAATCTAAAACTTTCATAGCCTTTAAAACACTGTCAGGGTAAGGTTTTTTTCTAATCCCTTCGGCTTCCGATTCTCCAATCGCAAGTTCAACTTTATCGTTAAAATAATTTTTGCACAATTCTTTTACTGCCAAATCAAATTTGTTTGAAACAACTCCGATTTTATATCCCCGAAGTTTCAAATCTTCAAGCATTTCTAAAATCCCGTCAAAAGGTTTTGTTTTATTGTACATGTTTAATGCATAATGCTCTTTAAAACAATTTAAACAACTGTCAAAATCCTTGTTTTTATCACCATCGGGCAAGGCGCGTTCCATCAAAAGCCGAACGCCGTTACCAACAAAAACCCGAATTTCTTCTAAAGTTCTTTTGGGGTATCCGAATTTTTCAAGTGCAAAATTTACACTGTCTTTCAAATCTTCAAGCGTGTATAAAAGTGTTCCGTCTAAATCAAAAATTGCACCCTTTTCCATAACAAAATTATTATAAAATATAAAACTCAATAAGTGAATAAAAAATTTATTCTTTGTATTTTCTTTTCATAATAACTTTGCCGTTTTCGTCATAGCCGTTTTCTCTAACCCAGTGTGCAATAAGTTTTCCTGCCGGATTAAATATAAAAGTTTCTGCTTTCGAAACTCTAAGACTCATATTAACAAGCTTTCCTTCAGTGTCGTATTTGTAAGCCTTAAACGGATATTCTGCCCGATCTTTAACCTCAATATGAGTTAGGATTCCTTCTTCTGAATAATACCAGACGTTTAAAGGGTTGTCTTTATACATAACCGCATAGGAATTGTCTGAAAATAACGCTAAAACTCTATCCGTTAAAGTTATGTTTGCTTTTAAAAGTGCTGTCCGATTTTCTTTGTAATTTTCATCGGCAATGTGTGTCAGAATTGTTAACCCGTCAGGCTCAGGAAGTTCTTCTTTTAAAAGAGCTCCTCTTGCTTCCTCCGTTGTATATTGAACTCCGCCTGTCAAAACTTTTTCAGCATTTGCAGGAAGTACTGTTAATAAAGTTAAAAATAAAATAACCAAAAATCTTTTCATTACAATTAATTTTAATAATCAAAACAGATTTTGTCAAATTTCAAAAAATAATCTTTTAATAACCTGTGTGTGTAATGTTTTTTTTACAGATAAATATTATAAGTAATTTAAGAGAGAGAAAAAAATGAAAATTTATCCCGTAAATCAAGTACACAAAAACACATTTAAAGGTAAAAATTTTACGACAAAAAAACTTCAATCTAACACAAAAGATTTTTTTGAAGCGGCGGGTGTTGTCTGCGTAACAAGTATTCCAATGTTTTTATATCTTTTGGCGTATCATTTGTATGAAAAACATATTAAAAAAAGAAAATAACTTAAAAAAAAGACCTTGCAAAAATATGCAAAGTCTTTAATTTTATAAATATCAATGTAAGTTATTAACTATACGCAAGCAAATTCTTTGTTTTCAGAATTTACGCTGCAGAAATTGTAATCAGAACCATTTTGTTCATAATATCTGCGACCGTCAATAACAAGTTCGTTGCACTGATTTAAAGTTGTTAATGAAAGGTTTTTAGCAACTTTAGAGTCTACAATAAGCGTATTTACGTGGAAGTTTTTCGGCAACTGTTCAATTTTAGTTCCTGAAATGTTGAATACGTTAGTTCTGATTTCAGTGTTTAATTTTTCAACAGTTGATTTTTCCATGTTTAACCAGCCTGTGTAAATGTGTTCAGGCAATTTTTTAACTTTTGCACCAGCCATATTAACGCGGTCTGCATCAATAGGAGTTGCAAAATTTTTGATTTCAGCGCCTGTCATATTGATTTCTTGGCTAACCCAGCCGATAGTCAATTTGTCAATAACGCATTTTGAAAGGTTTAAGTTACCTTCAATGTTTCCAAGTTCCAAATGTTTGATTGTGCAACCTGACAAGTCTAAATCACCGCCGTTATAGTTGCTGAGAATTTGTTCGTAGTCTTTTTTCATAATTAACCTCCTTGTTAAGTAAGTGATTTAAATATAGTTTAGTTTTTTTTTAATGACATCCTCTATATAAATGTTTTTTTATTTTCATTAAAATTTTTTATCTTTTTTGAATTTTATATTGATAATTTAACATCAAGTTTTTAAAAAGAAAATTTTTTAAAAAAAGTTAATAAAAATTTTAAATATAATATTGGTGTTAATTCTTGATTTACTTGAATTTTATTAAATTAAAAAAATGAAAATTTTTTAATTTTTTTTTGCAATTTTTTTATAAAATTATTTTAAATTTTTAAATTTGAATTTAAGTAAAAAAAATAAAAAAGAAAAAATAATTTAAAAAGGATAAAAAATTAAATATAAATTTATGTAAATAACTTTATTTTTTATTTTTTTTATATTAAAATTAATTAAAATTTTAAGCGTTTTTTTGTTGGAAAAAAAATATAATCAAAACAGGTCTTGTTGTAGAATAGCTAAAAACAAAATATTTGTTTTAAATAAAATAGAGTGTGGAAATAAGCATTAGGGTAAAAAATGAAGGTCTTAGGAGTTAATTTAAACAACAACAGTAAAAGTAACATTTCAATGAAGCAACACATGGTAATAGCACCGCCGAGCAAAGCAGAAATTTTTTATAGTGAACACAAAGCAATAACTTATTCTTCGGCAGTACTAGCGGCAGGATTAGGAGTAATTTATGCATCTAAAGGTCGTCCGGTTTCAAAACTTGCAAAGTCCATAGCGTCATCAATGGGCAAACTTTCTGACACTCAGGTTAATCCCAATCGTTTATCCTGTATTATGAGCGGGGAAGAACTGTTAAAAATGCTGCCGAGATTAAAAAAGGCAAGTTATGAAGCGACGGCGGATAATATGAAAAAAGGTGTGTATAGAGCTGACTTGCACAGCCATTCAAACTATTCTGACGGTGTCGGATTAGTAAAAAATCTTCTTGATGATGCAACAGATTATGCGGATTTTCTTTATTCAAAAACAAAAAACAAATTTATATATGCCCTAACAGACCATGATACCGTAAATGGCTTACAAGAAGCAATGACGATAATATCCGGTAATCCTGTAAGATATAAAAATCTTGATTTTGTACCGGCAATAGAGGTAAGTTTTGCCCATAGCGCCCCGAAATCAGGTAATGAATGCGAAGTATCCGAACTTTTGGTTTACGGTATTAATCCGTATTCTCCTAAAATAAATGAATTTTTAGGTAAAATTCATCAAAAAAGATCAAATATGTTAAATAATTTTATAAATGAAGCAAAAAATATAAATTCACTAGCAAAATTTTCCGTTGAGGAGTTTTCTAAATACTATGAATATGAAAAATACGGAAATATGATGAATCTTCACTGGAGGGCTTATCATTATGTCCAAACGAAGCATGCCGTAACAAAATATGCACATAATACTCATCAGGATCCGGAAGCTTTGTACAGACAAATAATGGAAGACTCCAAAGGGGCATCGGTCGGAATGTTGCATGACAAGGGTAAATTGCCGATGGATATAGGAGAATCAGAGGATTTTCAGGCCATATTCAAAAAATATGCTCCGCACTTTGAAAACGGTAAACTTATAGCTCCAAGTGAAAATACTTTTGAAGAAGTAATAGAAGCATTTAAAGATGAAAAAGGGATATTTATGGCATTTGCCCATCCGGCTTATTTTGCAGAAAGGGTTGAAAATCCTAAAGAAACTTTGAAATATTTTATAGAAAATTCAAAAGGATTAATAAAAGCAAGTGAATCTTTCCATCAGGCTTATGATACACGAATTAAACCCGATGTTGCGGAATCACTCCAAAAACAGACCGAAAAGCTTGGACTTTTGAACCTTGGCGGGCAGGACAATCACAAAGGAAAATTATTTGAAATTACAATATAAGGTGGAAGAATGAATATTACATTAACTAATAACATTTACTTTAACAAATACGGAAATATAAATAATACAACAAAACCAAATTCAAATTTATATATTAACAATAAAAATTTAATAAAAAAAGACACATTTGAAAAACAATCAAATATTGAAAATAAACAAAATATATCATTTACCGGCGTAACTCGTGCGCTTAGTCAAGTTAAGATAAGATCATTGGATGATGCGATAAAACAATGGGAAAAATTGAGATATGCACCATATTATGAAGCATTGGATGATTTTAAGTATCCTGAAAACAAGATAATACGTGCGCAGAACTTTGAGTTTTTAGATAAATTAACGCCTGAGATGAAAAAAGGTTTTGTAAATCATTTTGAACAGGTAACGGGATTTCCGAATCTTGTTACGGTATCGGAAAGAATTGAAAATGAGTTTGTTAATCGAGTTTACGAAGCGGCGGAAAGAGTTGCGGGTGGCGTAAAGATAATAGCTGCAGGATATGATCCGACTTGTTCTGTTGCTTTAAGAAGGGCATTTCCCGGAAGCGGTTTGAATAAATCCTTTGTAGTTTTGCGTAATGCATCTTCTCTTTCCGATACGGAAGTTGTAAATCATTTTAAAGGAAATCTTTGGTTCAATACAGATCAGAGGATTTTGAGTTTAAATAAGGCGGATAATTTCCCAGAAGTATACACAATGGAGCAGGTTCATCATTGTCTTGATAAAATGGATGAAAGAGCAAAAGAGTTGTGGTTTGCAGATGGGGTTAAAACTTACATGAAGGACATGCTTGAATATGAAACTGATCCATTAAGAGGCGGTTATTTCAACATAAATTTAACCAGAGTTTTGCCCGGAAACGGTGTTACAAAAGAATTTGCAAAGAATTTTGCATATTTTATAGAATCAGTTCGTGACGGTAAAAATCTGATAAATAACAAAAGTTATTATAATACGTTATATTATGCAATCAGGTTGTCGGAATTTGGTAAATACACGAATGTTTCAAGAATAAGTGCTCATAACAGACTTATATCTACGGGACAAGAACCTATTAAAGCAAAGTTACAATTAAGAGAAGCTTTGGCAGGGGAATATTCACAGATGAATCCGGACGAAAAATTTGAGCTTGTCAAAGACATAATCAAAGCTGTTTCGAAAGACAACGACAATCCGAAATTCACAAAATATTTTGAAAATGATCCGGCTGAAAATGAGCAGTATGCAAAATTGAACAGAGTTTTGGTTGAATAATAAAATTACATTTGATTCACATAGAACATAACATTTTTAGCCCATTGACTACTTGCAGATTTAGCGCAATACTTGCCTGATTGAGCAATGGCATCAACTGTTGTCAGATGTTCATTAATTCTTCTGTTAATTATTCTAGCCATATCATCAATACATTTTTCGACGCTGTCAAAATCTTTAAGTCCGCTGCTTAGCATAATTCCGCCGATATTGTTTTTCTTAACGGCGGCTTTAGAAGTTCCTCTGCCTGATTCCTGCATAGCGATAGCGACAAGAAATGTTGGGTTAACGTTATATTTTTTGCCGGCATCAATGAAAGCTTGTCCTTTCCCATAGAAGGGATTATTTTTTTTAGTTCCGTTTTTTTTAGGAATAAGTTTTTCGATAAAATAATCAAGTTCTTCTGCTGTGCCGGGGTATTCTGAGCGTAAAAATTCGGAATTTTTGTTAAATTTATTTTTCGGATCCAGAGATAATTTGCTTAAAGGATAGGGATAAGTATTTTCTTCAATTTTAATAGGAACTCCTGCGAATTTCGGAAGTTCAAAACGGGATAAACTAAATATTTCCGGTTCTGCTTTTAAAAGACTTTGAGCACGTCCTGAAATTGGGGCAATAGATTCTGCTACTACCATTGTTACAGGAACAACTTTTTTAATTGTCGTCTTATTTACTTTTTCTTTAATTATTTTTTGCGGGGTGAATTTTTTCAAATTCATACGACTATAGCGCACGCACGCTTCAATTCGGGTTAAATGCATATTCTATAAATCCTTATGGTTTTTTCCAGATATATTCTTTAAAAAACAAAAAAAAATTTCAAGTCTTTAATATAAAGATTATCTTAATTTTTTACAATATATTTTTGAAGGAGAAGTTTTTTTAATGCTTTTGCGTAAATTGCATTCGGTTCGATTTCGAGTAATTTTTCAAGATATTCAAGAGCTTTGTGATATTCACCGAGTTTTTTTTGAGCGGCGGCCATGGCAAATAGGGCATCAACGAATTTCGGATCAAGTTCAAGTGCTTTTTCCAAATCTTTGACGGCATTTTTGATGTTTGGATTTTCGATATCTTTACGGCTGAGGATTATATTTGCGCGGTTGTAATAAGCATCTGTCATCTTGTCATTAAGTTGAATTGTTTTTGTGTAATCAAGCATTGCGTCGTTATATTTTTCTAAAGCCTGATTTGCAACTGCTCTGTAAAAATATGAAATATCCCAATCGTTTTTAAGTTCTATTGATTTGTTAATTTTTTTTATTGCATCTGAAAATTTGTTATTATTTATATCTGAAATTCCTTCATCAAGATAAGTTTTGTAATCGTCCATGTTTTCCTCTTTGTTTTAGTATGGTCTTAGTGAAGTTAAAAATAAAAATCCGATAATTGTTAAAGATATCGTAAATGTTATCAGCATTACAATACCGAATACGGGAATTTTTGATTTGGTTTTGGATTTTGCGGGTTTTGATTTTTGTTTTTGATTTTTTTTAGTTGTTTGAACTTTTTTTTGAGGAAGTTCTTTGGGTTTTGTTTTTTTATATTGAATTTTTTTCTCGTTGTATCTTTCGGCAAGCGATTTATTTTTTTTGCCTGTGACAAGAAGCTCTGTATCGTATTGCATTCTTAATAATTTGTCGCTCGGGCCGTTTTTGTAGACAGAATAACTGATTGCAACTTCAAAAGCTCTTTGAAGACATTCTAAGGCTGTGATACCGTCTTTTTTAACTGTTGAGGAATGGGTAGATTTGTTGCCTTTTCTTTTTAAAAAATACAAATCATCCAGAAATTCTTTTTCTTGCGGATTCCCTTCGGCTTTATCTTTGAGTGTGGCAAGCATATCGTCGAAAGTTTCTTCAGAAGTTCTTCTGTTTCCGAGAACATCTTTGCAGACATTTTCGGCAAACCTTCTTGTCTGTGTCATGCACTGTTCAAAATATTCGTCACGATAAAGCTTTTCGGCTTCCGTGATTATATCAAAAAGGTTTTTATCGGTACTTTTTAGAAAATCAAAATTTGTTGCCATCCTCAATCTCCGAAAATTATTATCACGTAAAAATATTTTTGCGGCAAGTATTGATTTTATTTTGTTTTTACGGTCAAAATGGTTGTGTAGCAATGTAATTTTAAGGTGGTAAATATGGAATTTAGTGTAAATGAAAAATGTATTCACTGCGGAAAATGTGTGAAGGATTGTCTTAGTAAAGCTTTAAAATTTGATGAAAATAAAATTCCGGTTTTGGATGAAAGCAAATGCAAAAAATGTCAGCATTGTATGGCGGTTTGTCCGGTCGGGGCATTATCAATTATGGGCAAAAACCCTGAAGATTCCGATTTGCCGAATAATTTGCCGGACGGTGAACAGGTTTTAAATTTGATTAAAAACAGAAGAAGTGACAGACATTACAAACATGAAAATCTTGATAAAGAAACTATTGAAAAATTAAAAAATATGCTTAATTGGGTTCCGACGGGCGTAAACGATCACAGACTTCATTTTTCGTTTATTGATGATGTTGAGGTTATGGATGAGGTGAGGGATTACACAAACGGAAAACTTTTAAGAATGCTTTCCTGCTGTGACAAAAGGAATATTATTTTGAACGGAATTACATCACCTGTAATCAATTTTGCGACTAAAAAATTTGAGCGATATAAAGAAGCTTTTTTGAAGGGAGAAGATATAATCTTTAGAGGCGCACCTCACATGGTTGTGGTGTCAACTCCTGCCGATGCGCCTTGTGCTGCAATAGATCCGATTATTGCATTATCTTATTTTGAACTTTATGCACAGAGTATGGGGATCGGAACTTGCTGGTGCGGATTAGCTTATGCTGTTTTAAGAATTTTTCCTGAACTTTGTGATCATCTTGAAATTCCTGAAAATTACAAAGTCGGATATGTGATGCTTTTTGGGCCGAAGGATGTGAATTATCCTCGTGCAACACAGCCCGAAAACTGTCAGATGGTTTCTGTTAAAAAAGGAATAAAAAATTCGACTTTAAAATCAAAAATTAAAAGATATATAAGACACTTAGTGTAAAATCTTTTTATGTTAATATATTATTGGCTAAATAAAAATTAAAAGGAGAGTACAAAATGACTCAGGCATGTATTTGTAAATCAGGTTTAACCTGTGATTTCTTCGGTTTTGATTTTTCAAAATACGAAGGTAATGTATCAAAATTTGTTGGAGAATTTTCAAAAAGAGCAAACCAAAAAGGTCAGTTTCTTAATTGGGTAAATCTTCCGCAAGAACAGATTAAAAGAGTTGATGAAATTTATACACTTGCAGAAAAATTAAAAGCACAAACAGGCTGCGAAAGACTCAGCGTTATGGGTATCGGCGGTTCAAAGCATACTGTTGAACATATGTTAAGCATTAACGGCTTGAATATTTGCCAGGATAAAATTGCTTTTTATTCAGACGTTGATTCTGCAAGTTTTGAAAGATTTTTATACAGAATGGGCAACAAGGTTACTTCATCAAACTATATGATTGCTTCAAAATCAGGTTCAACTTTTGAAACAAAAGACGGATTTTTGAGAATACAGCAAATGTTGATTGATGAATACAAAGCTCAAGGCCAATCACAAGAAGAAGCTGAAAAATTGGCAGCTAAACATTTTATCGCAGTTACCGATGCTAATAAAGAAAAAAGCGAATTGAGAAGAACTTCTAACGAAAACGGCTGGCTTGGTGATTTGTACATCCACGATGATGTCGGCGGAAGATTTTCTGCTTTTGATGATCACGCTTTGTTTACTTTGGCTTATGCAGGCATGAAAAAAGAAGATATGGTTAAAATGCTTTCTGCTGCGCAAGAAGTTTCTAAAATTTCACTTTCAAGTGATTTTGAAAACAATATCGCATTAAAAGAAGGTATTTTCTGGGCAGATGCAAAATTGAGCGGAATTGAAGCTTCAGTTCATCAATATATGGGTTCAATTTTTGAAAACACAGTTTACTGGCACGCTCAAATGCAGAATGAATCCGTAAAAGATACTTTAAAACAAGTTGCAAAAGTTCCTGATGCAATGCACCACAGTGCGGAAGCTCATTTTAATCCTGCAAACAAGCTTGTTTTTGCGCTTACTGTTCCGAATGATAACGGCGAATGCAAAGAAAATGCTGAAAGTTACATCGGCGCACTTTGCAAATCTTATGAAGTATCAGGCGCATTTTTCTGTGAACATATCGACACTCTTAAAATGGGCTTAACTCCTGAAGCTGCGGGCGCTATGACTCAACTAAGAGCTTATGCGACCGTTTATCAGGAAATCGTTGAAAAAATTACCAAAGGAATCGCTTTTCCTGAAGTTCTTGACAGCGTTCTTCAGCCGCACGTTGAATTCTACAAAAAGAATTTGAAAGGCGGAGTTGTTGTTCCTGGCAGAGTTTCAAAATAGTATAAGCTTTTTCGATTTTGCCGGATTGAAAATTTTTTAACAGCAAGATTTGATAGCTTGAAATATGTAAAAAACACCGTTTTGTGAATAAATAGCAAAATGGTGTTTTTATTTTAGAAGTTATTTTTTTGCTCAAAATATGTTATAATATAGGCATAGATTTATTGGGAGTTATGAAAAATGCTTGATTATGACAGTTTGCTTAAAAAAATTCCGAAAGTCAAAAAACTGCTTGACGATGGTTCAAATCATATTCTTTACCACTATACAAAGCCCGAAAAGCTTTTGAGTATTCTTGAATCAGGCACAATAAGGTTTTCTAATGCGCTTTATCTTAATGACAAAGAGGAAGTTACGTATTCGTATAAGCTTATCGGAAATCTTATTGACGAAATGCCTGAGCTTAACAAAGAATTGTTTTCCAAAATTAAAGAGCATTTTTATAAAAAATACAAAAATATTATTGACGGTCAGGACAATTTTAATAACAAATCCGAATATTATACAATTTCGTTTTCGACAGAAAGCGATAACCTGACACTTTGGAACAATTATTCTAAAGGACAGACTTACACAGGCTACAATATCGGATTTTGCAAAAAAGATCTTATTGCCGATATGGAAAAACAAGGATTTCATTCTGTCTACGGCAATGTAATCTATTCTAAAGAAACCCAGATGACTATTTTGAAGCTTATTTTTGAAAAATGGAATAAGGAATTTGAAAAAATAGCTTGCGCTAAAATTACGCCGAAAATCCTCGAAAAACAACAGGATATTCTTTTTGAACTTGCAGATATTTTGAGTATAGTCAGTTTGTTCTTTAAAAATCCGTATTTTAAAGATGAAAAAGAATATCGTATTATTTTTATAAGTAATTACAGTTCAAATTCTTACAGGCAGACGAAAATCTTTGAGAAAAACGGGCTTTTTATTCCTTATATTGAATATAAATTCTTGAAAAAAACAGTAAATTCAATAAATATCGGGCCGACTCTGGATGAAAATATTTTCTACACAAGCACTTGCCGTATGTTGTCGAATTTCGGGTATGACAAGAAAACAATTAATCGGTCTAAAATTCCTTTGAGATACTAAAATTTTTCGCTAAACTTTTTTATCTAATTGAATTTTGAACAAATTTTTGCTGTTTCTGTAAAAAATTCTGCTTATCAATTTGTCGGCATCGCTTCCGAAATTGTTTTTGATAGCTTGTTTTATGTTTTGAATATTCTCATTATAAGCATTCGGCTGTTTAAGAGCTTTTTCTCCGAAAACTCCCAAAGGTGCGTCTGTTCCAAATAACAAGCGTTCTGTTTTATCGCCTTTTGAAGTGTTTAAAAGTCTGCGGATTGCTTCTATAACATGCGGTTTTTCAGGATTTGCCCAGTCTACCCAGGCTAAATCGGCATAAAGTTTTGCATCTCCGTTTTCAATAGAATTGATAAGAGTGTTAATTCCCGCTTTATGAGATTTTTCTCCGCCTAAGCCCATGTGACCTAATATTACAGGAACTTTCGGAAACTGTCTTGCTGTTGCGTAAATCCGTTTTGGATCAGAAACCCCGCCTCTTACAATACTTCCGTTATCTTTGCTTACAACTTCACAGTGAAACAAGCAGGGTTTATTATATTGTTCTGCAAGCTTCATATACGGAATATAACGAATATCGTCTGCCGGTATGTTTAAGCAGGCAGGATGAAATTTTAAGCCTTTTATTAAATCAGGATATGTCTTTAATAACAATTCTATATTCTCAACACACCCAAACCCAGGCTGGCATACAACCAGCGGAATAAGTTTATCATTTTTTAAACATTCTTTGAGTAAAATAAGATTCCCTTGAATTTCATTTTTATAAGGTTGTGCTTTATGGTTATTTATAATGCAGTCCAAATTCGATATTATAACTTTTTCGAGCTTATCTTTTCCGTTGTTGTATCTTTTATGGAAAATTTCTAAAACATCATTTGTCAAAAATTTGTCGTTAATCCATTTCCCGCAATGAGTGTGTGAGTCTATAATTTTGCCGTTGAAACTTTGATAGTTATGTGTTTTAGTTTGTGTATTATTTATAATCATTTGTTTAAAAATCCCTTGTGTTTGTTTTATGTTTATTTTGAAAAATCGTAAAAAAATTTTTTTACATTAATTATTAGTATTTTTAATAAAAATTAATGTTTTAATGTAAAAGTTACAAAGATTTTAATCGTAAAAATAAGAAAATTACTTTATTTTAAATATGTTTATGCTATTTTTTCCAATTTATTATTCTTAACTTCCAATTTGTCGGAATTGTTTTTCTTTTTTAAATCAACCTTTGAATTTTGTTCAAAACCGAGGCTTCTCATTATCGGATGTAAAATATGATTGCTGAGTTCCGATGCAATCCAGGCTAGGCCTATTACTGTTCCTGTCAGATTGCTTAATTCAATAACACCCTTCGGAAGCGGAAACTGGGGCGGTTTTTCATCATTTAAGAGATGTTCTTTTAAGGTTAATTTGTCATTTTCATTTGCTTTTAATGTGTCGGAAATTTTCGGTAAAAGCTTATGATTTTTACGTTCTTTGATGTCCATTTTGGAAAGTTTTGCGTAATTCAAAAACTCATTTGCATCTTTAAATTTAGGAAAATCCTTATCACCTTTCAGAATTTTTTGAGCTAATTTAAATCCGTATTTTTGGAAAATAAACGGAATCATTGTAAGATAAATTGCTACGCATAAAGTTTGGTACAAACCTTCTTTAGTTGCGGCATATTTTCGAGTGTTTATATCGACCTTTTTATCCATCATAATCGCAGCGGGTCTTCCGGTTGCTTTGAAGAAGGATTCTGTTGTGACGGTGTATTTTGTGTTGTTTGCAAAGTTTACAAACTGCGGATTTAGAAGGACGTTAGCTATTTTATCAAGCATTACACACCTCCTATTTTCATTCCGGAATTATAAAAACTATTGAAATTGTAAGGGTTTATTGTTTTATAATTTCCGAAATTTACGGATTTGACGGGTTGAGAGGGTTTAATTACAGCCGAAGCCGGTTTTTGGGATGGATTATTTTTTTTGCCCGTAAAAAAGTTCAATAAAGGTTTTGTTGTCATATTGCAAATCCCGGGGATAATAAATAATGCCGTTATACTTACCGTAATCAAGGATAATGTGGATTTCATTTTGGGTAATTCTTTTAAATGGTTAGTTTTTTTTGCCAGATGATAGGCAAGTTTTTCGACAACGGCATCTGTTGCAAGATAAGAAACGAATGCAACAGCACCGGTTAAGCCTTCTCTAAATGCAGTGTAAACTCTTGAATCCCTCTCCTGCTTTTTGTCCATCATAGTAAATGTCGGGCGTAAAATCCCTTTAGACACCGCAATAGTTAAAGCTCCGTATAAAGCTTTGTTATTTTTCCCAAGCGACATGCATAAATCTTTGAACTTTTTTTGAAAAGGGGTATTCATATAAAAATCACCATTCTAATTCTAAATAGTAAAATAAGTTTGTAAAATGTTTTTTTAATTCGGTGCAATATTCCTTAATATTGTTAAAAATAAATTTCAGTTAGTTTTTAAGATTTTACAAATTGCATTTGAGCTTTATAAATTATAAAATAATATTTGATATTTTGGGGAATTTAAGGGAGAAGATTAATGAATTGTATAAATAAGTTATGTCCTTTAGCAAATTTGGAATTTGATAAGTTATTTTTAGGACAGTTATTTTCACATTTTGCTGATGCAATCATACAATTTTTGCTTGTTTCAATGTTGATACAGATTTCAGGCAGTGCAGGAAAATCTATTGCAATAATGTTTTTTGTATTTTTGCTTCCTCAATTTATGTTAACCCTGTTTTCCGGAGCTTTGTGCGACAGGTTTTCAAGAAAAGCAATACTTTCTGTAAGTTGTATATTCAGAACATTAATTACTTTAGCGATTGCTCTTTTGTTGCCTCAATTATCTCAAAATTTAATTTATATATTTGCATTTTTATTAGGTACTGGAGCTGCTTTTTTCTATCCTGCAAAAATGTCTGCAGTTACAAATATTGTCAGAAGCGAACAATTAAAATTTGCAAATGCTCTAACTTCTTCTGTCGGTGCTGTTGCATTGCTGTTTGGGGCTTTGGGTGCAAATTATCTTTTGAAAATCGGTGATTTGCAAGCTTTTTTAATTGTTGCCGGCATGTATTTATTTGGTGCAATTTTTACGGCTGTTATTAAATTCTTAATCCCGCAGAATTATTTTATTCATAAAGAAAAATCAAATGATATTATTCTGGCTTTTAATTATCTCAAAAAACATAAAAAAGTTCTTTATCTTGTCGGATTAACCATTTGTTTGCAATTTATCGTTGCAGTTTTTTCAAACAGTTTTAATGCTTTGATTACGGATTATTACGGGTTAAGTTTTTCGGCTTTAACTTATTTAAGGACTATTTTAGGTATCGGTATTTTAGCCGGCATGTTCGCTGCAATTTATTTTGCAAGAATAATGAGGATTCCTCATTTGTTTGCAAGCGGTTTTATTGTTTTGTGTTTAGCGTTAGTTACGGCGCCTTTGTGCAAAAGCATTGATACAGCTTGGGGCTGGTTAATTCCGATTGGAATGGCGGATGCTGTCGTTATTGTTATGCTGGATACTATTTTGCAGAAAATTACTCCCGACAGAGTGCGCGGTAAAGTTTTTGGTTTGCAGCTTACGGCGAGCACCTTGAGTTTTCTTGTCGGAACTGTGATTGTTGCAAATGTTATCGGATTTATTAATCCTTTAGAGGTTTTTAGGGGTATTGCATTTTTATCCTTTGTTTTAGCGGCTTTAGTTTTAATATTTGATAAATCTTTCAGGTATTTTTTACTTAAAGCTACGTTGGGGCATATTTTTTTACTTTTGTTTAGGTATAGAGTTGAAGGTGCGGAAAATATTCCTCGCAAAGGCAAAATTATATTAGCGGGGAATCATACAGGACATCTCGATCCGTTTATTGTTCAGATGGCAACTCATCGTCAATTGTGGTTCGTGACAGGTCCGGCAGCTTTTAAAACTCCTGTTGTAAGACATTTATTAAAATATTTCAATGTTTTACCTTTAAAATTTGGCAAGGGTTTAGAAGCTATTGAAAGTGCAAATAAAAAACTTATTTCCGGCGAAGCCGTAATAATCTTTCCTGAAGGTAAGTTTACGCCAAACGGCGAGATTTGCAAATTTAACAGAGGTGTCGGATTGATGGCAAAAGCAACCAATGCGCCGATTATTCCTTTTGCAATACAGGGTGGGTTTGAAACTTGGGGAAGAACAAGAAAATTCCCTAAATTATTTAATACAATCGTGATTCAATTTGGTCAGCCTATAACTGATTTTGACTGTGATGAAAAGGAAATTGCACATGAACTGCAAACTTGCGTGAATTTTATGAAAAAATCTCTTGAAAGACGCGCATTTTATAAAATAAATCATAAATTGCATTCAAACTTTTTGGATCTTATGCAAGAAAAAAGTGATATCTACGGTCAGGTAAAGGCGTTATCTTTAAAAACAAAAGACGGATATGAAGAATTAAGTTATATTAAAATTTCCAGAAAAGCCAAAAAATTTGCAAATTATCTTATTGAAACTGTAAAAGTAGAACGTGGCGAAAGAATTGCTATAATTTGTGAATCTCGACCGGAATTTGCAATAGGAATGTTTGCATCAATTCAGACAGGAGCTATCACTGTACCGTTGGATGTTAAATTGACTGTGCCTGAACATACGCATATTTTAAATGACTGTAATCCTCGTATTATTTTATGTTCAAGCCATTATTTAGAGCATGCGCTTGAGGTAAAAAATAATGTCCCGTCAATTGAGAACATATTTGTGCTTGATGATGAAGAAAAAGAACATCCTGAAATTTTATCGGTTTCATCACTTGAAGCTGATATAGAAAAAGATTTAGGCCGTCCGAGATCTTTGGATGAAACGGCACTAATCGTTTACACTTCTGGTACAACAGGTAACCCTAAAGGGGTTATGATTAGTTTCGGGAATATTTATTCGCAATTGAGAGATTTTGAATCAATGTTTAAGCTTACACATGAACATACTCTGCTTTCAATTTTACCTCTAAATCATTTGCTGGAATTGGATTGCGGATTTTTTGGGATGCTTTATATGGGGGCAAAAATTGTTTATATAAAATCTCTTAATCCGAAAGAATTGACAACGGTAATGAAAGAAAAAAGAATTACCAATATGATTGTCGTTCCGCTTGTAGCCAAAATGCTTAAAAACAGCATTGACAAACAAATAAAAAAACAATCCGAAACTGCTCAAAATATATTTAAAGTATTATATAATTTTGCGAAATTTATGCCTCGAAAAGTTCGTCGTTTAATGTTCAAAACAATTATAGACGGATTAGGCGGGAGATTAGAATGTTTTATTTGCGGAGGAGCACCTTTAGAGGACGGAGTTGCAGAATTTTTTGACAGAATCGGTATTCCTGTATTTCAGGGTTACGGGTTAACCGAAACTTCTCCGACGATTTCAACAAACCGTTACGGACATTCAAAAATCGGAACAGTCGGACAGGCTCTGCCTTCTGTCATTGTAAAAATTGCAGATAACGGAGAAATTCTTGCAACAGGCCCGAATGTTATGCAAGGATATTACGGTAAACCGGAAATGACAGCAGAGGTAATTGATGAGGACGGCTGGTTCCATACAGGTGATATCGGCGAAATTGACAAACAAGGATTTATCAAAATTACCGGCAGAATTAAGAATATGATAGTTCTTGGTGGCGGCAAAAAAATCTTCCCGGAAGAAGTGGAAGCTGTTTTGGAAACTTCAGAGTTAATAAAAGAAGTTTGTGTGATGTCTTTGACGATAAAATCCGGAAACAAAGCCGGAACAGAAGAAGTTGGTGCAATTATAACTCCTTCCGATGAATTACTTCAAAAATCCGATGAGGAAATTCAAAAAGAATTGGAAAAAGAAGTAAAAAGGCTTTCAGATGCGAATTTGGCACCTTATAAAGCCCCCACGGTTGTAGTTCTTCATCGTGATGAGTTGCCAAAAACTTCTACAAGAAAGGTTAAGAGAAAAGATTTAAAAGAATGGTATGAAAATCTTTAATATAAAAAGGTTTTTTATCTCCAGTAAACTTTGAATTTTTCAATTTCTTCAAGAGTTTTGTGATAATCCCCCTTGAAACATATCGTTCTATCGTCAATGTATAAATAAGACGGTAATTTTACGTTTGTCACATCTTTAAAAAACTTATCTAAATTGTTATTAATTAGCCATTTAGTTGCAAGCATCAAATTTCTCGATGTAAAAAGATACAATTCAGCACTTTGAGATAACTTTTCTAAAAACTCATAAGCCCCGACCTTAATTTTAGGGATATAATTTTCATTGAATTTTTCTTTCCCGTACTCATTTAGAACGCCGTCTAAATCTATAAGTATCTTTTTAGTGAACATAAATATTATCCTATTATTGCTAGTTATACTAGTTGTACATAATGCTAGTATAACTAACAATTTAAAAATGAACAAGCCATTTTTAGAAAAATTAGCCAAGAGGCTAAAATATTTAAGAGAAGAAAGAAATTTAACACAGGATGATCTTGGAGTAAATGGTGTATCAAGATCAATGATTAGTTTGCTTGAACTTGCCAAGACAGATGTTACTGTTACTAAGTTAAAAATTATAGCTGACAATTTAGGTGTTGAAGTAAAAGATTTATTTGATTTTAAAGATCAATAATTATGGACAAGGTTTTATTACAAAAATTAGCAAATCGCATAAAAGAGTTGAGGAAATTACATAAGTACACTCAAGATGATTTAGCGGATTTAGCCCAAATTGCACGCTCTACTTTAGGGAATATTGAAACTGCTCAAAATGATGTAACCTTTTCCAAATTAAATAAAATAGCCAAAGCTTTTAATCTAACATTAGCTGAATTTTTAAATTTTTAAAATGAGACAAGATATAAGACAAATATTAGCAAATAATATTAAAAATCTGCGAACACAGAAAAAATTAAGCAGAGAAGAATTATCTTTAATTTTAGGAGTTGATAATTCTTATGTTTCAAAACTCGAAAAAGGTAAAATAAATATTACTTTAGATAAAATTGAAATGCTAGCCAATTATTTTGAAACAGAAGTATATTTATTATTAAAATAAATCTTATTGATAATTTAGGGTATCTTAAATTGCAAGTAAAAATAAAATTGCACTTTATTGCACTGGGCTAAAATAGGCTTTGTGAGCAGGATAGACCCTGAAATAAATTCAGGGTGACAGAATTTTAGTGCAAAAGAGTGCAAGAAAGCGGATTGTCGGCAGAGGGCTAAAGCGAAGCGTGCCCGTTTAACGCCGACAACCAAGTAAGAGTACTTGAGTGCAGCGGATTTTCGGTAGGGCGAAGCGAGGCTTGACTAGCAAGCCCGTAAGGTGTCGGGAAGCTGAGAACTTTCCGACACCCCGAATAATCCAAGACGAAAAGACTGGTTTAAAGAAACTTCTATTTAAAGATTAAATAGACAAAAAAGATGAGCTTAATTAAATAACTTTGAACATTTTTCTTGAATGTCTAATGCAATATCTTTTGCGAATTTTTCTTTTAGTCCTATATTTTTTGCCACGGCTAGAATATTATCTAAAGTTGGATTTTTACCCTCACCATTAATCGTAGTTGCGTGTTCGCCATTAAATGAAAAACTATAAGTCAAATCATACGCAGGAGATAAATGCCATTCTTTTTTTGTATCATCAAAAAGAAAAGAAAAATTCTTTGAATGGTCATCTCTGTTATGTGCAAACACATTAAAGCACATTAACCTGAATAATTGTTCAATATCTTGATAATTTCTTGTTAACTCAAGCGTAAGTTTCATCAATGTATTGTAATCAAGGTTAGGAAACCTATGACTTGTTTCTAACAGCCCGCTTGCGGATACCATATGAACTTTTTTACCATTTTTGCGGTCAAACCTTTTTATTCCAAAATATCCTGAACAAACTTTAGATGGGAATAGCCTTGTTTCAGTCATATTTATTCCGCAATCTTTTGCACATAGGGAATATTGATATTCTTTTTCACCAATATTTTTAGAATCAGAGGATGATGGAAACTTAATAATCCAATCCTCGTTATCAATAGATGTCAAAATCTTTGGTCTTGCTCCACCTGATGACCCGCCTAATTGAAAAAGTTCATCCAAATTATCCGAATTTTGTGATTCTAATATTTTTGAACACTCTTGTGCAAGAATATCATAATCCGCAATGTTATTTTTAGATTCAAACCTATGTTCAGGTTTATAAGTTAAAGCCCCCATACCACTTTCTTGAACAACAGCAAGTCTATTGAGGTTATCTATTTCATTAGGGTTAATTTTATTTTTCAAAAATAACCTGTCAACAAGCAATCTTCCCCAACCGTCAGGCAAACTGTCGTTAAAAACTCCAAATAAACCGCCAAAAGGGTCGTATTTTGGGATAAAAACTTTCTTGATAAGCGGCAAACTAAAAGGTGAAATGCTAAATCCATTATTTAACCAATCTGAGTCATATTCAAAAGCAGCAACTCTTTCAGGTGTTTTGGCAAGAGTTCCAACTAAAATATCGTTATAAAAAACTTTTAAATATTTATAGTTATCCATTTATAACCTCATCAATTGAGTTGTAGCTTTTTTGCAAAAATAAATTTTCTAAATCATGCTCTAGATTAAGAGCTATTAGGATTTTTATAAAAGAATTCAGAGAAATTTCATACTTGGATTCAAACCTTTTTATAGAACCGAGACTTACACCTGATTTAGTTGCAAGCTGAGCTTGAGAAATCTTAAGCTTTTTCCTGTGCTGCTTAATTTTCCCAACCAGTTCTTTTGCTATATCATTAGGAGTCTTAGGATTAAATATAAAGTTACCCATAGATAATATATTATACTAATTTTATTTAAAAGTCAATAATTAGATAATATATTATCTAATATTATATACAGAAAAAATACAACAAAATGAAGTTGTGTTGTATTTTTTGAATTCGGGAGCCAAATTTTCTAAACCCCGCTTGAATGCCGTTTAAACATTGTTTAAATAGTGTTTAAATTTTGTGTCATTCGTCTTTACTTTTTATAGGGAAGAAGCAAACATTGTCTGTGATTAAGCGGATTTTAAATGAACATAGTACAACCTATAAAAAAGATAGAAGACATCCAAAAGATTAAAAAATATCTTGCAAAAAAGCCAAGAGATGCACTGCTTTTTAGTTTCGGGATAAATACAGGACTTAGAATATCTGATATATTATCGCTTGATATTGGGGATGTAAAAGGCAGAGATTATATTGAAATTAGGGAGAAAAAGACGAATAAGTATAAGAAATTTCCGCTTAATAGATTTTTGAAGGAGGAGATTAATTTATTTGTAGAGGGTTTGGCGAGTGAGCAACCGCTTTTTTATACACAAAAACATTGCAGGCTTGATAGAGCACAGGCGTATAGAATTTTGAATAAGGCAGCACAAGCTGTTGGGGTGAAGGAAAGAATCGGAACACATACGCTAAGGAAGACATTCGGATATCATCATTATAAAAAATATAATGATATAGTACTCCTGCAAAAAATCTTTAACCACTCCTCTCCATCAGTAACACTCCGCTACATCGGCATTGAACAAGACACAATAGATGAAAGTTATATGAATTTTTATTTATAAAAAGTTAATAATTAATTTACAGATTAAAGTTGCTGATAGAACAAATAACACTATTTATTATGTTAATATTACTGTATGACAAAATATTTCTTTACAAAACTCTTGACATTAAAAGTTTTTTATGTTAATATATATGTAGAACAAAAATTCCTATGAACATAATAAAGGGTTTGTTCGATAGGAATTCTTTACACTAATAGTTTAATATTAGCCTGACAACTATATTTTAAACTATTAAAGAAGAAAAATCAAGTGTAGAGTTTTGTGTAGTAACCCTTTAGAAAGGATAAAATCATGTTACGTAGATATTACGTAAACAACTCTGCGCAGTCAAATGGCGACCATGAAGTTCATGAAGAACATTGCACGTTCTTGAAACTAGCTGTTGATGTTAAATTTCTCGGTTGGTTTGAAAACGGCATTCAAGCTGTAGCATATGCAAAGAAGTTTTATTCACGTGCTGATGGCTGTTTTTACTGTTGCAAAGAAGCGCACAAGCGTTAATTGAACTGTGAGGTAAGGGGGGGATTTCCCCCGCTCGCCTCAATAAAGGAAATTAAATGAAAAAATTTACATTAAATCAAATAGTAGAAATTCAAGCCGGACTTGTTTTATCGAGAACGGGTGCTAAGCAACTTGAATTAATAAAAAGAAATGTTGCAGAAAAAGTTTCAGACATTACAGTTCGAAAATATAAAGCAATTACTTTACGTTCAATAACAGATGTTGGAATTTTAGATTTGTCTCAATGTGATGATTTTGATAGCAAAGAAGAAATTTCTGATAGATATTTAACACATAATAATGATATTTTAGTAAGAATGTTTACACCTTTGAAATGCTGTTTAATTAATAGCGAGGAAGAAAATCTTGTTGTTCCATCGCAGTTTTGTATTTTAAAGTTAAAAGATTCTTTCAGAGATATTATTTTACCTGAGTATTTGTATTTGGTAATGCGAAATAAGGATTTTTCAAAGCAAGTACAAAAATTAGAAGAAGGTTTTCAATTGCGATCGATAAAAACGTCTTCTATTGCTAAAATCAAAATAAATATTCCAGACATTGCAACGCAAGAAAAACTTATTAATGTTTCAAATTTAATAAGAAGAAAAGAAAAACTGATGTCAGAATTAATTATTCAAGAAAAACTATACAATGAAACTATTTTAGAAAAATTAATCAAAGGAGAAATATAATGAAAACTACAAGAGCAGATATAGAAGCAGCGTTATGGAGGGGGGCTAATACTTTTAGGGGTATTATTGATGCCGCAAACTATAAAGATTATGTATTATCAATGCTATTTGTAAAATATTTGAGTGATACATTCAAAGAAAATGTAGAAAATTTAAAATCAAAATATCCTGATGAACAAAGATTTGAAAGAGCAAAATCAAGACTGCCATTTGCACTAAGTGAAGAGCAAACCTTTGATTACTTATATGAGAATAGGTTCAACTCTGAAATCGGTCAAAAAATAAATGCAGCTTTAAGAGCAATAGAAGACAATAATCCACAGTTACAAGGAGTTTTCAGAAGTGTAGATTTTAATAGTGAACCTAATTTAGGAAACCCAAAGCAAAAAGCTACAACTTTAAGAAATTTATTGGAAGATTTTAAATCTCTTGATTTAAGGCCTTCAATGATTGAAGTTAAAGAAAATCAAGTAGCGTCTGACGTTCTTGGAGATGCATTTGAATATATGATTGGTGAATTTGCAAGCCAAGCAGGCAAAAAGGCCGGCTCATTCTTTACTCCAATGATGGTCTCAGAACTTATGGCACAAATCGCAAAACCTAAACAAGGAGATAGTATTTATGACCCAACCTCAGGTTCTTGCTCATTACTTATAAGGGCTGCAAAATATGCAGGAGTTAAGCAAGTATCAATTTATGGACAAGAGATGAATGGTTCTTCTTGGTCAATGGGCAAAATGAATATGTTTATTCACGATATTATGGATTCTAAAATAGCTTGGGGAGACACTTTAGCAAATCCTGCTCACCTTGATAGTGATGGAAATCTGATGAAGTTCAATGTGGTTGTTGCTAATATGCCATTTTCTCAAGATAAGTGGGCTGAAGGGTTTAACCCTGGAGGGGAGAGTGATGGTAAAGAAAAAAACAAAGATAAAAAGTTTAAAATGGAAGCAAAGTATGATCCTTACAATAGGTTTGATTGGGGTATACCACCTTCAAGTAAAGGTGATTGGGCATTTTTGCTACACATGATAAACAGTTTACAACCTGATGGAAGAATGGTTGCAGTAGTTCCGCATGGTGTCTTATTTAGAGGAGCTTCAGAGGGTATTATAAGAAAAAGAGTTATAGAAGAAAATCTTTTGGATGCTGTAATTGGACTGCCGGAAAACTTATTTTTTGGAACTTCAATCCCTGCTTGCTTATTGGTTATTAAGAAAAACAGATCCGACAAAGATGTATTATTTATTGACGCATCAGGTGAAGGCAGATATGTCAAAGATAAAACACAAAACAAACTAACTCAAAAGAATATTGATGATATTTTAGATGTTTATAATAAACGAGAAACAGTAGATAAATTCTCTTATGTGGCAACTTTTGAAGAAATTAAAGAAAATGAGTTTAATTTAAACATTCCTCGCTATGTTGACACATTTGAGGAAGAAGAAATTATAGATATTGCGCAAGTGCAAACAAATATCAAAAATATTAAATCTGAGCTTGAAGTAGTTGAAAAGGACTTGGCAGATGCCCTTAAAGAATTAGGGGTGGAGGTATAAATATGATATCTATTGGAATTAGAATAACAGCTAAAGAATTAAGATATGCCATTATAGACTTAAAAAAAAGAATAATGTTAAATAAAGAAGATCATTGTGTAAAATTTCCTAAAAATATTGATGATGCAGAAAAATTCCAGTGGCTATATAAAGAAATTGAAGAAATAGTAAAACAATATCCTATAAATAAAGTTGTAATTTGTGAAAATAATTATGGTCGAGATTCAAAAGCATTAAGACTGTCTAATCGACTTGATGCAATAGTTGTATTAGCTTTTGCAAACAATTGTATACCAACAACAATAAAATCTCTAAACTTAAAAGAAGAAGATATGTTGGTAACAGCAGAAAAACATGTTGGAAAGACAGATAAATATTGGAATAAAATGATTGCATCTTGTATTATTGTTGCCATAGGAGATAAATAATTGACATACAAAGTAACATATAAAATAAATGAAAAATATGAAATAAAAAAACTTTTGGGGCAAGGAAATTTTGGCCAAGTCTACCTTGTTCATAATAAGATTTTAAATAAAGAAAGAGTAATAAAAATAGTACAGGTTATAGATGCAGATACTTTTCAGGAAGCTCAAATTGGAAATATTATTACACATAAAAATTTAGTAAAAATTCATAGTGCAGAATATAATCAAGATTTACAACATTTAATTATTGAAATGGATTATTGTGAGAAAGGTTCAATAGAAAGTAAATTAAATGCAAACGGTTATTTGCCATTAAAAAAGGCTATTAAATATACAATTGAGTTATTAAGAGGATTAGAAGCATTACATGGAAATAGTATTTTTCATAATGATATTAAACCTAAAAATATCCTTATAAGTAGTGATGATAGAGCGATGTTAACTGATTATGGAATTGCGATGATGTCATCTGATAAACAACCAATAAATCCACAAAAAGGATTTTACAAATTACATTATGCTCCAGAGTCTTTCGAAACAGCTTGTATAAATATATCAACAGATATATATCAAGTTGGACTTACTTTATTCAGAATTATTAATGGCGTTGAGGTTTTGCCAACAAAATTTTATCAAATAGGTGAAGAATCATATTTTGAATTAGTAAAAAGTGGCAAATTAATTGCTAAAAACGATTATTTAGACTTTGTTCCAAGACAAATAAAAATGATTATTAACAAAGCGATATCTCCTGATATTAAGAAACGATATCAAACAGCAAGAGAGATGAGGCATTCTTTAGAACAATTAATTATATCTGGAGACTGGAATCTTGATTCGAATGGTATTTTGTATGGAGAGGATAATAGATTTAAATATACATTTGATATTGAAACCAAACAAAATAAATATAATTTTAAAGCATATAAAATTAATAAAAAGTCTAATATAAAAACACAAATTCATAAATATGATAAAAAAAATATTGATATTAAATCTTTAAATGCGCATAAAAAGAATTTCATGCAAGATGTTGTTACAGGAAATATATAAAAGGGCTATAGAAACTGTGTTAAAAAACAAAAAAGAAGAAATTAAAAATAGAATAGATTTAATTAATCGAGGGGAAGTTCCCGAGGGTTATAAATGTTGTTGGGGGTACATATACCCTGAATCTTGGAATATTAAAAGTTTAAAAGATCTGTTCTACAAAGTTAAAACAAAAAATGCAGCAAATGAGAGTTTGCCTGTTTTAACCAACTCTGCAACACTTGGTGTAATTTTGCAAGATGAATATTTTGATAGAGAAATTGTAAATGATGAAAATACCAATAATTATTATATTGTTGAAAATGGAGATTTCATGTATAATCCACGGATTTCATCCAATGCACCGGCAGGACCAATTAACAGGAATACACTCGGACAAAAGGGTATAGCGTCACCTTTGTATACTATATTCAGAGCTAAAGATACTAAAAATATTGAATTTGTAGAAAAATATTTTAAGTCAAATTATTGGCATAGATACATGAAAAGTGTTTCGAATCAAGGTGCACGACATGATCGACTAAACATAAATGATGAAGATTTTATGCGTATGCCTATTCCTCAACCATCAAAACAAGAGCAGGAGAAGATTGCGAAGATTTTGAACTGCTGTGATAAGGTTATTGAACTTAAACAAAAATTGCTGGAAGAAAAAAATAAAGAATTTATTATTGCTATTAATAAATTAATTTATAAAAATAATCTGAAGTATCCAATAAAAAAAATTGAAGAAGTTTGTGAAATATTAGATAATAAAAGAATTCCATTAAATGACGAAGAAAGATTAAATATAAAAGGATCAATACCTTATTATGGTGCAAATGGTGTTTTAGACTTTATCAATAAATATATATTTGATGAAGAGCTTGTTTTATTGGCTGAAGATGGTGGACATTTTGATGAATATTATAAGAGACCTATTGCACAATTTGTAAAAGGAAAATCTTGGATAAATAATCATGCTCATATTTTGAAAGCAAAAAATAAAGAAAATTTATACTTGTATTTTTCACTAGTTCATAAAAATATTTTATCTATATTAAATGGAGCAGGTCGTGCAAAATTAAATCAAGCAGATTTAAAAAAAATAAAAATACCATATCCTGAAGACAAAAAACAGAATGAAATAGCTAGAATATTATCGATGAAAGAAAAGCACATTAAACTTTTAGAACAAGAACTTGATCAATATAAGCAGCTAAAAAAAGCCCTTTCACAACTGCTTTTGACAGGCATTGTAAGAATAGTGGAGGTAGATTGTGAAAACTGATGTTTATTTTGCAAAAAAAGACGGGATGTTATTGATTGCTTATGAAAACCATAAGCAACAAAATGTTTTTTTGCAGGTTGATTATGCAGATTTTGCCCCTCAAATACGAGCACAACTTATATGTGACAAAAATTATAATATTGAAAAAATTATCACTAATGCTTATGAATATCCGATTATAAAAAAAGAAAATATGGAAATCGGAGTTAAATATAAACATATTTGGAAGCCTTTAATGCAAAATAATATAGAAAAAGAGCTAGATTTTTCTGTACAAGAAGCATATAGAGCCAAAAGAGATTTAGGAATACTTATTCAAAAACTGCAAGAAATTTTGTTATTTATTGAACCATCTAATGAAGGATTAAAAGCATATAGTCATAAGGCAAGAGAACTATTGTTTTTAGCCTGTTCAGATCTTGAATGCAGTTTAAAAAAATATTGTTTTGGAAAAAATGACAGAATGAAAGATTATGTTAAATTAATTGATTATATAGATTTAACAAAATATAAATTATCTCTTGTCGGGTATTCAAATCCATATAAATGTTGTCCTTTTGAAAATTGGAATAAAAAAGAGCCGTCAAAATCAATTCCCTGGTATTATGCATACAACCAAATTAAACATAATATTGATAAGAACTTTCATATGGCAACTCTTGAAAACTGTATTAATGCAATAGCTGCAAATATTATTTTATTTGCTGTCAGGTATTCAGTACGGTATATATATGGAAAAGACGATGTTTGTTCTAATTTAATAAAAAGTTCTTTGGATTATAGAATTGAAAATAGTATGGATTTTTATATCCCAATTTATGAAGGCGAAAGAAGTTATTCCGGAGCATTTACGATGCCATACAAATTTCATAACGGACAAGTTGTTGAAAATAGCTATGATATAGGAAATCTTCTTCCTTTTGTAGAAAAAGAATTGTAAAATATAAGGAAATAATTATGACATTAAATCATTACCAATATAACGAAAGACCTGAAAGCCAAGAACCTGCAATCGAATTGCTTGAAAAATTGGGCTGGAAATATTTATCACCCACCGACGCAGAAAAACAACGTGGGAATTTATATAATGTAATTTTAAAAGACGATTTAATGAATTTTTTAAAAGAGCAAAGATATGATTACAAAGGTGAAAAATTCCAATTTTCTTCAAGCAATATTGCTCATGCTATTTCTGATATTGATATTCCTTTGCAGTCAGGTTTGATGAAGACTTCAAAAGAAATATATGATCTTTTGATTTATGGAAAAAGCTACGAAGAAGATTTGTATGATGGCGGAAAATCCTCTTTTGATTTAAAATTTATTGATTGGAAACATCCTGAAAAGAATATTTTAAGAGTTACAGAGGAGTTTTCTGTTCAAAAGTTGGACCGCTCCAAAAGGCGTCCTGATATTGTTTTAACAGTTAATGGAATTCCTCTAGTTGTAATCGAATGCAAGAAGTCTTCAGTTAGTATTGATGAAGGTATAAGACAAAATATTAAAAATTGGAAAGCTGATGAAATTCCACATTTATTTAAATTTATTCAACTGGTAGTTGCAATGAATTCACATAGTTTTAAATATGGAACCTGTGGAACAAAATTTGAGTTTTTTGTACCTTGGAAGGAAAAAGATACTGATTGGATGAATAAACAGTTAGAAGAATTAATTCAAGGAAGGCTTCCAAAAGAACAAGATAAAAATATAATTGCAATGCTTTCACCTGAAAGATTGTTTGAAATAATACAATATTATACGTTATACGATAATAATGTAAAAAAAGTTGCCAGATATCAACAATTTTTTGGAATTCGAAAAGCTATTAACCGTATTACACTAAAAGATGGCAAAGGAACAAGAAATGGTGTGATTTGGCATACTCAAGGCAGTGGAAAATCATTAACCATGGTTATGCTTGTAAAAAAAATTATTGCAGTTTCTCAAGAAGAAAATTCTGATATAAAAAATCCTAGGTTTGTTCTTGTAAATGACAGAATTAATTTAGACAAACAGTTAAGAGATAACTTCTCTAATACCCAGATGAATCCTGCAAGAGCAAAAACAGGCAAAGGTTTAATTGAATTATTAAAAGATGAGGGTGAAACTCTTATTACTACTGTTATTCATAAATTTGAAAAAGCAGCAAAACAAAAGACTAAATTAAATGACAACAACATATTTATTTTAATAGATGAATGCCATAGAACACAGAGTGGCAATTTTCATAATTTCATGACGGATGTTTTACCAAATGCTGTAAAAATTGGATTTACCGGTACTCCATTATTAAAAACAGAAAAACAAAGTACGTATGACAGGATTGGTCCGTTAATAGATAGTTATCCGATTAATAAGGCTGAAGAAGATAAGGTTATTGTTCCTCTTGTTTATGAAGGTCGTAAAATTCCGCAAAAAACTACAAGCGATGCAATTGATCAATATCTGGAACAAAGTCTAATTGGATTAACCGAGCAACAACAGGAAGATTTAAAACGTAAATATAGTAGATTTACAAGTATTGCTCCAACAATGCCTAGGTTGACTTGTCTTGCATATGCAATAAAACAACATTATGAAAGATACATTAAACCAAATGGATTTAAAGCTATGATTGCAGAATCCTCAAGAGTAAGTGCTATTGAATTACATAAACTGCTAAAAAGCCTTGGTTTAAAAACAGCTGTAGTAATTTCCCCAGAAGCAAGAGCTGAAGGTGAAGAATTAAACAATAGTGATAAAGATAAAATTGCGCAATTTTTTAAAACCGAAATTGAGCCTTTATATGGAATGAATTATGAAGCTTATGAAGATTGGGCAAAAAATAGCTTTACCGATGGTGAAGATATTGATATTTTAATAGTAAAAGATAAATTATTAACTGGATTTGATGCTCCTATTGCACAAGTTTTGTATGTAGATAAATCAATGAAAACGCATAATTTATTACAAGCTATTGCTAGAGTAAATAGAGTTTTTCCTGGCAAAAAGAATGGGCGAATTGTTGATTTTTATGGTATTTTTGAGAATTTAACTTCTGCTATGGACTTGTATTCAGATAAAGAATCCGGAATGAATCAGTTTGATAAAGACGATATTAAAAAAACTATATATGGTCCGGAAGATGTAAAAAAAGAACTGTATAACAACTATGATCAAGTTATGCAATTTATTGCAGGACATAACACTGATGACACAGAAGAAATACAATTATTATTTAAAGATGAAGATATAAGAAAAGATTTTTATGAAAAACTATTGAATTTTTCAAACTCACTTGATACGGCAATAAGTAATTATAATGTATATGAAGGAATTGGTATTGATGAAATTAAAAGATTGCAAAAAGATTATGTCTATTTGCAAAAATTAAGAAGTGGCATAAAACTTCGATATGGTGAGACTGTTGATTTTTCTGTTTATGAATCTTCCATTAAAAATTTACTAAATCAATTCGTTTCAGCCGAAGCTGATGAAATTGTAATAAATCCGCTTTATCTATCAGATAAAGCAACTATGGAAAAAGAATTAGAAAAGCTACCCTCTTTAAGGGCTAAAGCAGAAGCTATGGTATATAATATAGCAACAAGGCTCTCTGAGACAAGAGAAAAAGACCCGATTTTTTATAAAACATTTAGACAAAGATTAGACGAAACTATTGCAGAGTATAATAAAACAAGAAATGAAGAAGCTTATTTAGCACAAATGAAAGATCTTGAAAATGATTACGAAAAGGGATTTGTTGGGAATAAATATCCAACGGTTATTTCTGATGATGATGACGCTAAAGGTTTTTATGGAAATATAAAATTAGAATTAGAAAAAAATATCAAAATCTCAGAAAATGATGATATAGATAATCAACTGGGTATTTTGGCAATATTAATAAAAAATACATTTAGAAATTCCCAAAAACCAGGGTGGCAATATAATACAGTACTTATAAATAACATAAAACAAGAAATTGAAGATGCTATTTTTGATTTTGTAGATAATAATGGTATTACATTGGATATGGACCAACTAGATAAAATAGAAGAAGATATTTTAATGACTGCAAAGAGTATATTTTGATGAAAAAATATTATTTATTAAAAGATAAAAAAGGGTTCTTAATTGATATAGAACGTAAGAATATTAAAAACTATAATATAAGGATTTTGCCTGACAATAACATAAAGTGTTCAGTCCCAATGCAGACTACAGATGAAGAGATTTCCAAGTTTTTAAAATCTAAAGAATGCTGGATCTATAAACACAATGTCAGACAAGAAAAACTTCAACCATTACAAAATAAAGATATTCTGAAAAATGGTGGTTTTGTTAAAATTTTAGGACATTTTTATAATGTAAAAATCGAATCATCACAAAGTTTTAAAATCATTTTAAATGATAGGAATATCATTTTTTATACAAATGAAGTTGATAATATTGATAAAAAATATCGAAATTTTGCAAGAAAAAATATGCAAGAATATTTTGAAAAGGTAATAGAAAAATTTTATCCAATAATAAGAAAATATAATAAACCTAAACCAATATTAAAAATTAGAAAAATGAAAGCCTGCTGGGGAACTAGTAATCCTGAACAAAATGCAATTACTTTAAATGAATATTTATATTCAGCATCTCCTTATTGTATTGAATATGTTGTGCTGCATGAATTAACTCATTTTTTATACACAAATCATGATAAACAATTTTTTGATTTTATAAGTATTCATATGCCAGATTGGCAAGAACGAAAAAACAAATTAAATACAGATTTTAATATATAAACTTGCTTTTATCTTGATTTTAAGTGATGAATACGATACCTAAAAAGGAGGTCGTATGAGTAAAAATAAGAAATATCGCATTAAGCAAAAAGATTTTAGGAAGTTGGAAAAACTAGCAGAGCGGATTTATAACACAACTACTGTGATTGATTATTTTTGCAGGACGCAACAAGAAATTGAAGAGCTATATAATCTTGCCCAAATTGTAGAAAATTTAAGGCGAGATTCTGATACTGTAAACGCATTTTTTATAAATTATCCTGACAACAAAAATTTTTAGATGGTATTTAAAACTTGTTTTAATACTGTTCAAAAAGTGTTCAAAAATGGATTGTGTCTGAATGATACGTTTTGTGTTTATTTACTTGATATTTGACCCATTGAGAGTGATATATATCATTGCTGATAAGAGGTAGCAATGATTGAATTAGGCAAAAAATACAAGCTTAAAAAGATTAAAGGTTTTAAGAGCTCTGATAATGAGTATTACAAAGTAATTGGCTTCTACAATTTCGACACTGTAATTTGTGAAAACACTTGCGGAGAAAGATTTGTATTTATGAAAGAGTTTTTAATAGACCCACAAAAGCCTGATGATATCTATTCAGATTTGATACTTGAAAGGAAAGAATGATGACAGAAAAAGACTATGCACTTTATGGAACAAAGGTTTTGAATTTAAAAACACAAGAAATCGGATTACTGATTTGTATATGGAAAAATAAGTTTGCAGATGCAGAGATAGATTACGCAACTTGTGTTGATAAGCAAGGCAAAAAATACAACATAGAGCTAATTGATATTATCCCATTTGAGAAAAAATAATACAAAGAATATTTTAATAACACATTTAGCAAAATAACATTCAATTGCAATTAATCTTTATATAAAATGTGAAAAAATTTAATAATATCTTGATTTATTTCATTACTTTTAAAACTTTTGGCGATTTTATTATTTGAAAAAGAAATCTTATATTTATGTTGGATTTCCGCTTTTATTGATTTTAAGATTTCTTTTCCTGAACAAATTTTTATTTTTTCATCTAATGAATTCCAATGGCTTTCTACAATTTCAATTGCTTTTTTTGTTATTGCGGTATATCCCAAACTTTTATCTTCTTCTTGTATTTTTTGTCCAAATTGACAAATTATGTTATCTTTATTTTTATTTAATATACTTTCAATCAATTTAATAATTTCATCAAGAGAAATTTCTTTTTCTTGCCTAATAATTCTATATATTACATTTGGATTTATAAGATAATTTTCAATTTCTTTGCTATCCCAAATGATTAAATTGATCCCATGTTCATTAGCTTCTTGAGTCATTTTTATATTATTTTCTTCTTTAGAATAATCCTTATCTAAAATACAATATGTTTGTATAGTATTACCAGAACTTATTTTTGTTATTTCGTTTGCGCCAAGAACTTTTTTCCATTGAGATTTGCCACCAATTTTTATAATTGGAATTTCATTAAAATTTTCATAATGTAAAATATTTGCAAAGTAAGACAAAATTTTATCGTCATCACCTTCTACATATAAGCATTTTTTACAATGAGAAAATTTAATAAATTCTAAATTCGAAGAATACCCTATATCATCAATAATATTTTGAACTGTAGGGTTATCATTAGCATACTTTGATCTATATTTATTTTTTTGTACAATTAATACATTTTTAGGATCAGTTTTTGATATAAACTCGAAAGAATGACTAGATAATATAATTTGCTTATTTGTATTTAAAAGAATCTCATATAATTTGTTTTGTAAATCTGCATGCAGATATACATCTGGTTCATCAATAATCAATGTGTTTGCTGTTTGTTCAGTAAATATAAACCATAGAATTTGCATCCACATTTGTAATCCATGCCCCATAGCTCCAATTTCAGCTATAAAATCATTTTCTCGCAATAACAATGTTAATATTCCATTATTGTTGTCAACATCAGAGATTGTTAAACCTGGCCAACTTTGTTGTACGATAGTTTTATATTTTGGTAAAAGATTCTGATTATTATATAACTTATTTCTAAAATGTAATGACGTTGTAGATAACATTTCGGCTCTTTTAATTGTTTCATCTTGAAGGACTTTCTCTTCTAAGTTTAAAGGGCCTATTTGAGGTAAAGTTGCTACTTCAGGGAAATTATATCGCATTGCATTACTTTTACTTTTTATTATTTCATTATTAGAGTTTCTTAACAATGCAAATATGGTTTCATTTTCTCCGTAAAATATTTCAATCGAAGATTTATCTGTAAATGTAATTTTGGCATATGGTATACCATCGTATCTATGAGGAATTGAATTATATTGTCTGATAATTCTTTTTATTTCTGGAGAAATTCCTTTTATTCGAAATCGACTTTCTTCTGTATGTAAATTACTAATCCAAGAGGGGACATCTTTAAAAGTTAAATATTTATACTTTTTTGTTATTAAAGCAACAATCCTTAATATCTCAATTATGGTAGATTTTCCTGCATTATTTTTCCCTACCATTAAAGTTAAATCTTTAAATTTTAATGTATGTTTTTTAAATCCTCTATAATTTTCTATGTAAATTGAATCTAACATATCAAACCTGATTTTTATTATTCTTCACTAAAGAAATCTTCATCAATCTTTTTGATTTCGATTTTAGTTTTGACTTGGACGCCTAAGTTATGCTTAATCATTAATTCAGTCAATTCTTCACCATCAACTAAGCGTATGACTTTTCCCTGTATGGATGCTGCTTTCTTTTTAGCTCTTTCATCAAAAAAGCTGGTTGTTATAAATACTCCCTTTCTTACCGGAGAACAGCCTAGAGCTCCTGCGAAATTTTGCATTTCTTTTTCATTGACTTTATTGTCTGAGTATCTTTTAGCTTGCAGGTATATTTTTTCTAATCCCAATTCATCTTCATCAATTATGCCATCTACTCCGCCATCATGACTCATTTTAGTCATAGATCCGACACCATAATTCATTTTTTCCATAAGTTGAAGAACGATTTGTTCAAATCTTACAGGGTCTATTTGTTTTAATCTTGTTAGCAATTCTGTTTGTAGATTTTCTTTATACATATCTTGAGCATGTGCTAACATTTCGTCTGGAGTATCAGTTTTACTTTCTTGTATGTTTTTATCAGAAGTTTTTTCATCTTTATTAGGTTTTACAAATTCTAAAAATTCATTATATTGCTTTAGATAGTTTAGTATATCTTTAGGTTTATCTTGAAGGGCTTTTTCGCCTCTTTCATTAATAACAAAATAGGCTCTTCTAGGTGAATCTATCAATTTAGCAGCTTTTAAATATGTTCTAGCCCAACCTACTCTACCTGCGAATTTATTACTACCACTAGAAATTTTTTCCTCCAATTCTTCATTTGTTAATTTTAGTTTCTTTGCTAAAATATCAACAATTTCCGTAATTCGATGTTCCTTTTTATCAGATAAAACTTCTAAAACTGGTATCATTAATTCATCATATTTAGGTATTGCCATTCATAAACTCCTTTTTCTTAAGCATAGCATAAAAATTTGCAGGAGTTATTCTATACCTAAAATTTCACGCTCGATTTGGCGGATGAAGTCCGGAGAGAGTTCTTTTTTGACTTGTGGAGTTTTGTTTTGTGTTTCAAGTTCTTTCAATTCTGGGAACAATTTCAAGATATTCACCAGTGAATAATATTCAGCCTGGCTTATTTGGATTTCTTGTTGTTTGCTATTTGCGATTTTCTCCATAAGCTTTTGGGCAAACTTTTGCAAATCCTCTTTGAACTGGGATTTATCATACATGGATTCTTTTCGCTTTTTATCCCAATCATATTGCTTTTTCCAGTAAAACAAAGTTCTTTTTGCAATCCCAAGTTCTAAAGAGATTTCACTAACGGTCGAGCCTTTTAAATACATTTGCTCTGCTTGTTTAAATAATTTCATTTTGCTCATTAAAATCCCTCAAAAATTAAGTTTTCTATTCCAAAATGGTTTTTGTCTTGTACTTTTTTAACCTGATAAACGCAACTTCTATCAATCACTCCAAGGTGTTGGAAATATTTTATCAGTTGGTTTAGAAGTGCCATTGTGTTTTTAATTCTGCGGGGCTTAAGGCGTCTTAATTCGCAGACTTTAAAAAGTTCTTTTATCGACTCAATATCAATTTCATGCAGGTAATAGCAGTTTATAAAAGGTATAATATTGAAGTTAAAAATAGCGTTATAGTTCCTATAAGTCTCGAATTTGCAGTATTTTTCGACATAATTTTTCATAAAATATTCTTTTGCATCTTCTATACTAATTTTTATGTGTTTATTCTTTAGCGGGCTGAATATTTCATAATTTTCACCTGTCTTTGTTTCTTCATTGTATTTGTAAATCCCGTTTTCAAAAAGTATTTTATTGCTGTTCAAAAGCTGTTCAAGCTTTGTTTTGCAATCGCATTCTGCTATCAATTCAATATCATCAAGGGTAAATTCTTTTAATCTCTTAGCTAATTTTTCAATGTTCATATAATTTGCTCCATAACTTCTTTTGTAATTTCTTCTAAATTATTTTCTTTTGCAAAACTTTCAAGTTTGCTTATAAGCTGTACAATTTGTCTGAACCTATTGTATTTTTTGTGTATATATTCTATCGAATCAGGGGTAAACGGTATTTCAGATAGTTGGCTAAAAATTTGGCTTAAATCTTCTATTTCAAAGGTTTCAAACTTTACAATCTCACTAAATCTGTCATACAGGTGCTTGTATCTTTCAAGTTTTCTAAGAGCCAAGCCCATTCCGACAAAGATTATCGGGCAATCTGTTTTATCGTGGATATCTCTTAGGGTCTCGACACTTTTGTAATTGTTCATCAAGTAGTCGATTTCATCTACAAAAATAATTTTTGGCTTTTGAATAAGTTTGCTAATCACTACATTAAAGTTGTCCGAGGTCAAATACCGAGGAAGTTCGTCCATTTCTCTAACAATTTCTTCAACAAGCCACCTGCTTGTCATAAGGTTTGAGGCTCGAATATAAATCCCGTCATATTTGCAGGCTAGCCAAAGTGCCGTTTGAGATTTTCCAAGCCCCGGCTCGCCATATATAAGTCCCATTTTAGGAATGTTTTTGGGTTTGCTTTTCAGGGCTTCAACTAAGCCTATAAAATTCCTTACATTTCGAGTTTTTATAAAGATTTTTTTCATTTTATCCTTTCTTGGTTGCTCGCAATAAACGGGTATGGCTTCGCCTTAGACCCACTGCTTGCAATCCGCTATTCATATAACAGTTTGTACTCCTTTGTTTGTTTAAATTCTGCAATCCAAGTGTCGCTTGGGTTATGTTTTATCAAATATTCGTATTTTTCTGAATTGTTTTTGAAAATCGGGAGTGACTTTTCTCCGTTGTTTATTTTTTGAACACCATTTGAACGAGGCTTGAACTTATTGTCACCCTGAACTTGTTTCAGGGTCTCTGGTGTTGCAGATTCTGAAATAAATTCAGAATGACATTCTAAAAATTTTATTTCATCATTAGTCAATAACTTTTTAACCGAGTTTATCGTTTTCCGTTTCAGTTTTTGTTGTTTTTGAATTTTTTGTTTGTAATCCTCTAAATCCTCGACCGTTCCTAAAATCTTTGCCATCGGGTGAGTTTCGGTTACTCGCTCTGCGGTGCATAAGTATTCGCCTTTCGGGGTAAAAACTTTCACATTAGTTAGATCAAACAGGTTGTATTTTACCAGAACTTTTCCTCTCAGTCCGTATAGTCTTTCGTCAAAATAGTCGCAGTTCAAGAACCTTACACCATTTCGCTGAATTGTTTTGACTTCAGTCGCCAGCATCAAGTCATCAAGCAAGCTTTTATCAATATTCTGTTTCTTTCGATTTTCTAAAACCTCTGCGATTGTCATATTCGGTGCATTTGTGCAGGGCTGAGAGTTCTTGAACTTAAGCCACATATCAATCATTTTGATTGTTTCTTCTATAGTTGGGATATAATCTTGGTGTAAGTTTTTATGAAAAATTTCGTTTCGTTTCAAGTATGCAGGTTTGTTGATAATTGATGAGCCGACATAACTTGGCATTAGTTTTTCAAAGCCTTCTTGAAATTCTTTAAAGAACCTCTCAATAACTTTTGACCTTGCGTTATATGGTCTTGCAAATACCGTTTCAATCCCGAGTTTTGCATAGAGCCCATAAAAGCCTAATTCTCCAAATCCTTTGTCATCTGTAAAATACTTTGCTCTGAAAGCTCTGCCGTTATCTTGATAGACAATTTTAGGTATCATATCGAGGTTTATTATTACGTTTCTTAGGGCACTTGCAATACATTGGGTGTTTTCTTCAAGCATAATTTCATAACCGACCAGTGCTGTGGATTTCCAGTCCAAAAACCCGACCAAAGTCGCTCGACAAGGCTTGCCAGTAAACGGATTAATCACTTGAAACGCCAGTTTATGACCGTCTGCGACTAAAATATCCCCGACATCAAGCAGGCTCGCGTCCCTTTTAATATACGGTTCGACTTTGTCAGAAAGTGCCTTTTCACCGTCTCTGGCAAGCACCCATTTGTCGTAATTATTGTCCTTAAACCATTTTGCATAACGTCTAAATGTAATATCTGCAGGGATAAAACTTTGACCTTGCTCTTTGAGTTTGTATTTTGTAAGTGCGATTGCTTTGCCGATACAAATTCTGTTGGGGTGCAAAAGTAAGCCCATAAATATTTTGATTTCTTCATCCGTCAGGCAGGTTCTGTATTCATTCACAGAAACGTATTTGTAATTAGGGATTAGCCTTGTATAATCCTCTGTTCCGTCTAAACTTGCTTTCCAACGATGCAGGCTTCCTCGTGAGATTTTACCTAAAACATTGAAAAGGTAGGAATTTGAACTATTATGCAGTTTGACAAAATCATAGTCTGCTTGAAGTTTGTTGACAGCTTTACGGCGAAACTCTTGCCATTTGCGGATTAAATCAAGTTTTGCAAGAGCATTTTGTTTTGCCTTCTCAGGGGTGTATTTGATTGTCTCAACTTGGTTTTCCATTGTCTCAAAATCCTTGTAATGCTTTGTGCAACACATTCATCACTCGTTTTGAGACAGAAGTCAAGTGTTAAAAATTTAATTATTTTCTAATATATATTTTACCCCATTTTCGGTTATTTTCTGAAAAGATAACTTGAGCATGTAATAGCTTGTCAATTTCTTTTCTAATATTATAATATTCTTCAGGGCTATACACTCCATAAAATTTTGAATCAGTTACTTTTTTACCATACCTTGCAATTCGAGATACACCTAATTCACCAGATAATATTTTAGCTATTACAGATTTATTAAATTCTCCATTAAAACTACGTATACATTCAATGATTATTTTTTCCATATTACCAGCTTTTTCTAAACTATATCCTTTATTTATTTTTTCTGGGTATATTGTAGCTTCTTTATCTTTTACATAATTTATTAATTCATTTATGTTTTTAATTTTCTTTATATCATCTAAGTTATAACGAGATAAAATTCTTTTATTATAAATACATTTTAAATAATGTTCATTAAAATCTTTACATCCGCAATTTTTAAACATTTTTGTAGATAAGTTTATTATTTTAGGATATTTATTACATATTTTTGTTGCTATTGGGATGGAAGTTTCATCATTATCTATTAGTAAATAGCACTTTTCATATTTATCAAAATTTATAACAGATAGTTGATTTAAAAGCCCACTAACACCATTACTACATGTAACAATGTGATATTCATTTATTTTATTTTGCTCAGTTAAGTGTTGGTAAAGAACATAACCGTCAAAGTAACCTTCTACAATAATCAAATTTTTTTGATCATTGAAAGCATTAATTTGAGCAAGACCAGTTGGCGTTCCTTTCTCTCTAGATATACCATCTTTGCTAAAATCAAGAGGACGATATTCAAAACCAATTAAATATGCTGTATATTCAGTTGAATATTTTATTGTAGGTATTACCCACCGCCTTTTTTGTGTGTCATAACCTAGAACAACATTCATAGCAGTTTCTTTGGTTATTCCTCTTTTTTCTAATAATACAGTTAAAGCTTCTAGGTTTCCCATTAAACTTATCATATTTATTGCGGCATAATTAACAAATTCTAATTGTTTTTCATCTTCATATATAATTGAAGCTTTTTCTTCTTTTTCTTTTGATATTTTTTTTATATTCTGATATTTGTTTTCTAAAAATTCTTTCCAAGCATTCGGATTATTTTTTGATTCATTGCTTATAATATTCTTAATTAGTTGTCTAGAATGTTCCCCTTCGCTAGCAAAACAATACACAATACCTTTTTGAGCATTATATGTCAAATTGTCTTTATGACTATCTAAACAGTACGGGCATTGCCATACATATTGGGATCCCTTTTTTCTTTCTGGTGGACCTAAATATTTTATTAATAAATCTAACGTAATTTCAATCATAATTACTTTAAGTCTTATAAATTTCTACTATTTTTACAGTATATATAATTTTTGGAATTATTTCAATCTCGTTAATAATTTGTGGTATCTCAATTTACAAGCAAAAATAAAATTGCACTTTTTGCACTTTCTTGCACTTGACTTAACTTCAAACACCGAGGCGATTTTAGCCTAATGTGGTTTAAAAAATTTGTAAATGGAGTGCAAAAGAGTGCAAGAAATGAGTACTTGAGTGCAAAAAATGTCCCATACATCTCAATACTAAAAAACAGCCTCAATCGTGCTGTCTGTCTGATTTTTTATTAAATTTTCTTCGTCTCAATGTCCCAGAAACCTATTACCCAGAAACCTATTATACACAAAACTCTAAAAATTACCCAAATTTTCACAATAAAAAAGACCCCTTAAACTAGGAGTCTTCTTTAATCTGGGCCGCAGTGGACTCGAACCACCGACCTCACCCTTATCAGGGGTGCGCTCTAACCACCTGAGCTAGCAGCCCATAAACTACTTTTACTATTTTCAAAATTCAGAACATTTGACCCTTATCAGGCCTCTCGAAAAACAATACTCAATTGTTTTTCTCGGCAGAGTGCTCTAAACACCTGAGCTAGCAGCTTTCTTTTATCCGGAACCTCTGCTCCCTTTGCAAACTATCCATAAACATTATCAATCTATCGAAATTTTGCATCGGTTTTCTGCATATTCTTATTGTCAATCCAAAACACCCTCTGTCTTTTGCTTTTCGGAAAGTGTTTTAGGCACTTGGCAAACATTTTTGCCCGCTCGCAAAATCTAATCTACTATAAACATTTTTTAAAATCAAGTCTTTTCTTTTGCTTATGTTTTTATTGCTATTGTTGAATTTAATTTCTCAATTCTCAAATTGTATTATCCGGTTATACTTAAAAAAGTCATAAATCCCGTTGTATAAGCGTTAAAACACACTTTCATCGCCAATTATGGCAAAATATGTTAATAATTTGTTACAAATCCCGATATTATTTAATTTTTTTTACAACTATGCCGTTATCGTATTTGGATATTTACTCTGCAAGGATGTTCTGATGATTGTACTTGATACAGATTTAACAACACTTTTAAGTAAATTAAACGTTTCTTACACCAAAATGGTTGAAATGTATTCTATGATGTCTGTCGAAGATATCGTAGAGGCTGAAGCTGCGCAAGGCAATCAGGCGGCTGTTGAATATGCGACGGAATTATTCAGCAATCCCGACAAGCTTGTTGAAATTTTTAATCTTGCAGATCCTAATAACAAGTTTTTAATCCTTAGCACAATGACTTCTGACAAACTTCAGAAATTTCTTCCGCTGATGGAGGAAGAAGATTTACAGCAAGGTTTGTATTTCTTTACCGAAGATAAACTTCTTGCAATGTTAAAGGAGCTTCCGCCGGAACAGCTTGTAAATACCGTTATGGAGATGTTCTCTGAAGAAGAAGTTATAAGACTTATGCCAAATAGCGAGCTTGATAACTTTTTAACCAGCACTGATGTAGATAAAGGTAATATTTTAAAACATCTTCAATCTATTCCGCCTGAATATCTTGCACAAATGATTGAAGGAGTTACTGGTCAGGAATGCCAAGATAAAAGTAATTTTGATATGGTTAAACAGATTGACAAATTTAATCCTCTAGAATTTAAGGATGCTTTGTATTCAATGCAATCTACTCAAAAGCAACAATTGACTCTTAATTTGGCAAATCAGCATCCTGAGCTTTACCAGCTTTTTAGTCCTGAAGCTTATACGAATATGATTCATGCCCAAAAGCAAAAACCTGAACTTGTCAAAGCTATGCATGTTATTGAACCGGAAGAAAAAATTAAAATGGTTGAAGAACTTCCGAACGACTTGCTTTCTATGGTTATTACGCAGATTGATGCAAGAGATTTTGCAGATAGCTTAATCAATAAATTCCCTGAAGTTCTGGCTGAAATTATTGCAGGATAAGTTTTAAGCTTGTTTTATAGTGTCAAGAGCCATTCTGATTGCGGCTTTTGCAAATGCTGATTTCATTATTTTTCTTGGTAAGAACGGGTTGAAGGTGTATTTTTTAACTGTTGTTATCCCTTGAAATCCGGTTGAAATATAGATTAAGCCGACGGGTTTTTCTTTTGAACCGCCTGTTGGGCCTGCAATTCCGGTTGTGCATAGGGCAATGTCGCAGTTTGAAAGTTTTTGAAGCCCTTCGGCCATTGATTGTGCGCATTCAGGGCTTACTGCACCATAGTTTTCAAGGATTTCGCTGCTTACGTTAAGGTACTTATGTTTGGCTGAATTTGCGTATGTTACGTGGCTTTCAAGTAGGTAGTCGGAGCTTCCCGAAATATCGGTCAGCATTGAAGCAACAAGCCCTCCTGTGCAGCTTTCGGCGGTCGAAATCGTTAAGTGTTTCTCTTTTAAAAGTTTTGCAAGCTTTTTTAAATCACTGTTAAACATCAATTTTCCCTGCATTTTTATTTTTAGAAAACATCGGTTTTAATCGGGTTTTTAAATTTAGTGATATTACCTTGGAACAGCAGTTTAACGGTTCCGACAGGGCCGTTTCTGTGTTTTGCGATAATAATTTCCGATTCGCCTTTGTTTGCGGCTTTAATTGATTCGTCTTCCTCGCCGTCGGCTTTTCTGTAATATTCGTCACGATAAATAAACATAACAATATCGGCATCCTGCTCGATTGCGCCTGATTCACGAAGGTCTGAAAGCATTGGACGCTTGTCTGTTCTTGATTCTACCGCACGGGATAGCTGTGAAAGCGCAATTACCGGTACATCAAGCTCTCTTGCAAGTGTTTTTAAGCCTCTTGAAATCGCTGAAATCTGCTGCATACGGTCTTCTTTGCCTGAGCTTTCCATAAGCTGAAGATAGTCTATTACGACAAGCCCGAGGTTTTTCTCTTCCATTTTTAACCGTCTGCACTTTGCGCGAACATCCGTTAAGGTGCAGCCTGAAGTATCATCAATATAAATCGGAGCTTGAGCAAACGAGTTCATTGCATCTGCAAGCTTTTCCCAATCTTTGCTTTGCATGTGCCCTGTTTTAAGCCTTTGGGTATCAACTTCTGCTTCTGAGCACAACATACGCTGAACAAGCTGTTCCTTTGACATTTCAAGAGAAAATATTGCAACAGGGGTTTTGGCTTTTATTGCAACGTTTTGCGCAATATTCAAGGCAAATGCGGTTTTTCCCATTGAAGGACGTGCCGCAAGAATGATTAAATCCGATTTTTGAAGCCCGCTTGTCATTGTATCAAGTTCGTAAAAATTCGTCGGAACCCCGATTAATTCATCTTTGTGTTCATAGCGGTATTCTATCTTTTCATAAGTGTTTAAGACAAGGTCTTTGACGTGTACAAGGTCTGTTGTTGCCTTTTTAGAGGCTATATCAAAAATGAGCTTTTCTGCTTGATCGAGAGATCTGTCAATAGGATTCATATCGTATCCAAAAGATACTATTTCGCTGCCGGCGTTAATCAAGGCTCTTTTAATTGCTTTTTCCTGAATAATTTTTGCGTAATATTCAATATTCGCCGTACTTATCGCATTAAGCGCCAAATCGTTTATAAATGCACGTCCGCCGACTGTTTCAAGTTTTGAATTATAATCAAGAACGTTTGAAACCGATACGATATCAATTCTTTCGTTAGAATTGAAAAGCTGAATCATTGCTTCATAAACGTATCTGTGTGCGGGTTTGTAGAAACTTTCCGGTTTTAACCCTTCTACTACCTTTGTTATGACCACAGGATTTACTAAAATTGCGCCGAGAACCGCTTCTTCAGCCTCTGTATTTTGTGGAATCATATGTAAATCGTTGTTATTTTGGTTATTTTTTTCTCTTGTTGCAGGCATGCTTTATCCCTTCTGTTTTCTTAATCATAGTACAGGCGAATTTGATTTTTAATAAAATGTTTTATTTTGTAATGTAAAATTTTTGTAATATTTAATTTGTTTTCCTAAAGTTTTTACTCCAAAAACCGATAAAAGGCATGTGAAGGTTAGATAGTAAAAGGAGTAATTCTTATGTACAGATATACAATTTGGCCCGGTGTGTACAGCTTTAAAGACGAGATTGCATTGTTTCTTTTATATATAAAAGATCAATTCGGAGATTTGGTGAAAAAGATTAAGAGAGCAGAGAACGCTATTGAGGAACAATAGCTGTTGATTTAGGATTTGTGTGAAGTGTCAAAAAAGACACAAGATTGTTGAAAGAGTGAAAAAATTAATTCACTCTTTTTTTTTGACTTTTAGGATTTTGAAACAGTTAAAACAAGATTTTTGGCAAGTTCAAGAGCTTCGTTAAATACTTTTTCGTTTGTCAGAAAATCCTCACGGGAAACGTATTTTGAAACAATTTTTCTTGCGTAAGAGCCGATTGCAATTCCGTTGAAGTTAATTCCGCACATTTTAGCAAGTTCGGCAGTTTTAGAGTTTGTCCCGCCAGAAAGCATTATAAAAACAGGTAATTTGGCATTTTGGACAATTTCTGCGGTCGCAACGGCTTGCAGAGTTGTTTTATAGTCGTCCTGCCCGCCGCTCATCGGGAATCCGTCGGCCTGTATGATTGTGCGGTAGGGTTCAATTTCCGAAGTAATTTTTTTCAAAAATTCTACAAGCTCTGTATCGCTTAAATTCCCGCGGCTTGTGCAAATGCTTAACATCCCTTTGAAGTTGCTTTTTATATATTCCCAATTTTTAAAAATTTCATTATAATCCTTCCCGTCTGCGTGAAATTCTACACAATCAATTCCCATATCAAGCAGGGGCGGAAGAACTTCTGAAAGCTCTTTTGCTTCTGAAATATAGCTTATTGCACCTTTCGGGCATGCTTTTAAGCATCTTCCGCAGCCGATACAGCGATTTTTTTTGACTTTGTGGTATACAATCGCTTTTTGAGGGCAGATTTCGTCGCATTGTCCGCAGGAAATGCATTTTTCATAATCTATTACGGCCTTATTTACGTGCGGATCCCCTTTAATTCCGACGCTTACGCAAAGGTATGCATCATTGACTTCCGCAAATTCAAGCCCTTTTTTTGCGGCATTTATAACTTCTTTTGAGGCATTAATGTCGAAAAAACGGCATCCTGCTTTTGCATAAAGTGCCGTAAGTTTTTCAACTTCCGCCAAGTCTTGATTTCCCGCTCCGCAGACAAGTTTAAAACATTTTCCAGATTCCAGCAAATCCTTTAGCATAAACTACTTCACCATATAATTGTAAACCATTTCGGAGGCTTTTACAATATATTCTTTGCCGAGAATCGAATTATAAGGGCGGTTTACCATAATCGCTACTATGTATTTTTTGCCGTTCGGAGCATAAACAATTCCGGCATCTCCAAGCATTTTGCCGATATCGCCTGTTTTGTGGACAATGCTTGCACCTGCACCTAAGCCTGCCGGAAGTAGTCTGTCATTATGAACGTGTCCCATATAGTCAAACATCTTTTCTCTTGAACTTACGCTCAAAAAATTCGGGTTATCAAGGTTGTAGAGCATTCTTGCAAGGTCTTCAGTTGTGGTGAAGTTTGTTCCGCCCATATCAGGAAGCCATGTCTTTACCTGTGTTTGACTCAAGCCCCACTGACGGATTCCTGAATTTACATCGTACATGGAGCCTAACTTTGCCATTATCATATTCGTTGCGGAATTGTCCGATTCGGTTATCATTAGGCGCGCAAGATCGTCAATTGTCCAAACGGAATTTTCCGCCTTAAACTGCAAACTTCCAGAACCTTCCGCTCTGTAGTAATCTTTCAAAATCATTGTGTCATAAATTGTTAGCTGGCCTGCTTCAATCGAGCGGAAAAGCTGGATTAATACAGGAATTTTGATTATACTTGCAGCGGAATAAAGCTTGTCGGAATTTATCCCTGCGTAATTCCCTGTTTCGTAATCCCAGACAAATACAGAAGGTTCTATCGTAGGGTATAGTGTGCCAAGATTTTCAAGCTGATTTTCAAGTCCCGTCATTCTTTCATTTAAGTTTAATTCAAGCATTTGCGGGTGTTTGGTTTCTGCGCCTGATAGAAAATATCTTCCTAAAAATAAATTGTTGTTAAGATATCCGATTGTCGGGTTTAAAAGTTTATAAGAATCTGCTTTTATCGCAGGGTACGGTGATTTGTGGAAGAATGACTTAATAATTCTGTTGTAGCAAGTTGGGTAAACAAAAGCCATAATAAGGCTTAAAATCGCAACGGATATAATGCTGTGGATAACGTTATAGCGTTGTTTTTTAGATGAATGGGCTTTTATATAACGAGGTTCTGCGGGTTTTACAACTTTATACGGGTGGTATTCTCTTTGCGGCATTTGCCTTGCATCAAGACGGTTCCTCTCGTAATATCCACGATAATTTCGTTCTCCGGCTAACTTCGGCATTTATTCCTCCCACTATCCTATGATTATAATATTCTAAACATAAATTTTTATATTGGCAACTCGGTTACATTTTCGTAAAAAGCCGCCAAAATTCCTGGGTTAATTAGTTTAATTCTTCTGTCTTTATAAAAAACTATTTTTAACAAAAAAGCACTAAAAAGGCGCTGAACAATACCTAAATACTTGTCGAAAGCGATGGTGCAATAGTTATAAATTGTCTGACTAAATCGCTGTCCCATTGAGTGCCTGCACCCATTTTAAGGATTTCGCAAGCCTTTTCAACACCTAACCCTTTTCTGTAAGGTCTGTCTGAAATAAGTGCGTGGAAAGCATCTGCAACCGATACGATTCTTGCAGACAGCGGAATTTCTTCCCCTTTAAGCTTTTCGGGATAACCGCTTCCGTCAAAATGTTCGTGGTGATATTTAACCATCGGGATTAAATCTCTTAAAGCTTCGTTTGGCGCAAGCACTTTTTCTGCACCTATGACAGGGTGCTGTTTCATAATCTCCCACTCATCATCCGACAGGTGAGAAGGCTTTTTAAGTACGTTTTCGGGTATACCGATTTTGCCGACATCGTGTAATAATGCGCCAAGTTTTATGCGTTCAACTTCTTCTTCCGGAAGGTTAATCGCACGGGCAAGGGCTTCAGAGTACCTTGAAACTGATGTCGAATGACCTTTTGTATAAGGATCTTTCGCATCTATTGCGCCTGCAAGTGAGGTTACCATTTCCATTAAGTGATTTTGAGAACTGATTTGTTCGTTGTTGAATTTGTGAACAAGTTCTTCTTCAAAGTTTATTCCGACTTGAGAATGTCTTTTGGCAAGAACCTCCGCAAACGAATTTAAGCTGTCGTTGCTCCAGAAATTGTAGTCGCTGCTGCTTATAATTGCTGACATTCCTTCTTTGTAGCCTTTTGCTTGCGAAATGTACATCGCTTGTTCTGCCAGCACAAGAAGTTTTTCCTGATTTTCAGTGCATTCCGGATATGTCGAAATTCCGACGGAAACCTTTACCGGCCCGACATCATCCACAAAACAGCACGAAAGCGTGTATGTTATGTATTCTGCCAAGTATTTGGCATCCGCAGTGTTTGTGTCAGGCAAGATTATCGCAATTTCATCCCCGCCGTATCGTCCTGCTTTATCGTTGCTTCTTATGTTTTGTTTAATCTTGTCCGCAAGAAGTCTTATAACTTCGTCGCCTTTAGCATGCCCGAGTTCTCGGTTAATTTTTGAAATGTTGTTCACATCCATCATTATTATGGAAAGATTGGTTTTGTTATCTTTTGCACGCTGAAGTTCTTTTGACAATACCTCCTGAAATCCCCTGTGATTATATAGAGAAGTCAGATTATCAGTATTGTCGTATTTGCTTGCTTTTTCTTTTAAATTTATATTATCAATGAACATCGCAGCGTAATTCGCTATAAATGAAAACATTGAAGATTCAGCTTCTGTTACTTCCATTCCCGCAATCAAAACGCCAATGCAATGATCAATTGAAATTAAAGGCACTATGTATGAAGGCGAATCCTGAAGATAAGGAATATTTAAAAATTTGTCATCTTCTCTTGTTATTACGGAAGCTTTTTTAAAACTTTCAACAACAGGATTGCTTTCGTCAGACATGAAAATCTTTGACGAATAAGTGCTTCCGAATTTATTTTGAAGTTTAAGATTAATACAGTTGGATTTTTCGTGGAAAAGCCCGTAAGCCGTAAAAAGACAGTTTAATTTGTCGGTAAACAAATCATGCAATACTGTAAATAAATCTGATGCGGTATGTTTATTTTTTAAAGCAGTATTAAGTTCGTTTATTATACCCGCAATATCAGAAGATTTTTTAGAAATTGTATTGCTTGCATAACCGCTGTAAAGCCTGTTATTTGTTTTTTGAGCGTTAATATTATTAATACGTGCAATAATTCCGCTGTCGGCAATAGGATTTGAAACCCTGCTTTTCAGAGGATTCGAAGCCGCTGATTTCACCGCTTCCGTATTATTTTTATTTGCTTGCTTACTTTTTTCCATGACCTTCTACAATTTGTTGTCTTTTTTAAAACCTGTGATTTTAAATTATTGCCTGATGTGGATATTAAATTAACATTCCTTAAAATTATTTTACTTTATATCTCTTCAAAAACAATACCCCATTCAGAGGGCAAAGCAAAACAATATATGTCGGATTAATTATAATTATCCAAATCTAAATGATAATGAAAATCCTTTCTTAACTACCAAAACCAAAATCACAAAATATCTTCTACTACATTAGTAGTATACATTAATTATTAAGCTTTGTCAACATGTTATAAAAATTAGTATTGTAATTTTTAAAGACTTATGATAGTATCAAAATACTTTCGCAGGAAATTTGTCCTTTTATAATGCAGAAAGTAATGGTTTCTTAATTCAATATTTAAAGGTGATACATCATTAATTTTTATTAAGAATGCAGGTTGAAAGACATTTTATTGCCTCTCGCCTCGGTTGTATCCCAAAAATCCGTAAATTTGAAATATTTTAACTTAATATCTTCATTAACAATATACATTTACTTGATGTTAATATATAACTATCAGCGGTTTCAACAACCGCTTTTTATTATGAAATTTGCGTTTTATGACGGCATTGATTTATTTGGTTGATATTTTAAAATCTATATTGTAAACTAAGCTGACATAGGAGATGAAAATGGAAAACGATTGTATTTTTTGTAAAATAATTAACGGCGATTTTAATACTGAATTTGTTTATGAAAACGAGTATGTGGTTGTATTCAAGGATATTAATCCGAAAGCACCTGTTCATCTTCTTGTAGTGCCAAGGGTTCATGTGGCGTCTTTGAACGAATTGGAAGACAAAAATTTGATGGCGGAATTGTTGTCAGCGGTAAAGGAAACAACTAAAAAAATCGGACTAAAATCTTACAAAACACTAATCAACACAGGCAAAGAAGCCGGTCAAGAAGTATTCCATCTTCACATTCATATTCTTGGTGAATAATTAGAAATTAGAGTTTGGAAAAATACTCAACTGCTTGATCAGCTCTTACAAAATTTACGTTCAGGAATTTTGCCTGTAAATCTTTAATAATATCGTAGTAGACATCATTTACGATAACGTGTTTAATGCCATCATCCAGAAGTGTTTTTGACTTGTCTGATACAATAATAAAAGAACCGTCGCGATAGGCAGAACCACCTGCAGTGCCTAATCCAGGCCCGAGCCCTGGATTTCCTACTAATGGTGCGGAATGAAAGTTACGGCTCTTATCAATACCTTTGGTAAGCAAATTATTCAACTGACTCAAATGATCCTCTATAGGATTTTTAGTAATTCCATGAGCATCAAATTTTGATCCGATACTTTCCGGTAGAAAACTCAAGTATACCTTTGCATCATCATTATTCGAAAATGGAGATGGCTGTTTGTCGTATTTGCACGCTTTTTTATATAATGCAGCCAATTCCCCATCACTAAAACCTTTTGTCTGTTTAGATTTAATTTTGTTGTATCTTTCAATAACTTTATAACCATCTTTGTCATCTAAAATACGACAAACCGTATTTAGCTTTTTACCTTCAAACATCGACATTTCGGCAAGCTTTGATTCTGGAATTGCTTCCAAAATATAAGGATTTTTCAAGCTAAATAGAGCCTTTTTTCCTATGGAGCTTTTGCCGTTTAATAGGATAGGATAAGCTTTTTTAGCAGCTTCAAATATAATTTTTCCCAATTTAAACATCTCAATTTTCCCCAGTTAATTTAATAAAAACTTTTTATTTAAAAAAATTGCCTTTTATGTTAGAATTTTTCACAAATAAATAAGGAGAAAAATAATGAAAAACGGAATAGAAAACGGATATTATCATGAAATTACCCCTTCAGGGTTTGGGATTGCGATTAAGGCCGGCAAGGTTTTATTTTCAAAGCAATCGGATTTTCAAAAGGTTGAGGTATTTGAAACAGACTCAGCACTAGGCAGAGTTCTTACACTGGATGATTTAATGATGACAACTGAGGGTGATGAATATCATTACCACGAAATGATTTCTCACATTCCAATGATGCACCACAAAAAACCGGAATCTGTCCTTGTAATTGGCGGCGGTGACGGCGGAACAGTCAGAGAAGTTTTAAAGCACAAAACCGTAAAAAAAGTTGTTCTTTGTGAGATTGACGGAATGGTAATTGATGCTTGCAAAGAATTTCTTCCGAGAATTTCCTGCGGTTTAACAGACCCGAGAGTTGAGATAAAAGTTGAAGATGCAATCGAATTTATAAAAGATAAAAAGAACGAATACGACATAGTTTTAATAGATTCAACAGATCCGATGGGCCCCGGAGAAGGCTTGTTTACAGAAGAATTCTATACAAATGTCAAAAATTCTCTTAAAGAAGGCGGAATTGTTGCAGCGCAATCGGAAAGCCCGTTTGTAAACAAGCAGGAAATCAAAAAGATGTACGATTTGCTTAAAAAAGTATTTCCGATATGCTCAACTTACACCTCAAACATTCCGACATACCCCGGCGGATACTGGGCATGGGCATTTTGTTCAGAAAGTGTAAAACCGCTTTCATACCTTGATGAAGAAAGATGCGCGGAAATTACCAAAACCTGCAAAATTTATAATAAGGATTATCACATGGCAAGGTTTGCGCTTCCGAATTATTTGAAGGAGCTTTTGTAAATCATAAAAGCATAAAATAAAAATGTTTAAAGGATTTGTGTAATATAAGGTTTGATTTGGCTTTGTGTTGCACAAATTCTTTTTTTATTCTATAATTTAGACACTAAAAAGACTTTCCTTAATTTCAGGAGGTTTGAGAATAAAAAAGGAGTAAAAATGGCTCAACAGTTTAATGCGCAAAATATTAAGAAAAGAACATCGCTTCTGGTATTTTTAAAAGGCTCAACAGCCCCGTTAGTTCTTTATGTGGACAGTCCGGAAGCATTGTATGAAGAATTAAAACAAGCAATGAAAAACCCGACACCGAGTTTTATAGAAAAAGAAACAAGCGGTCCTTTGAAAAAAGTTTGCTTTATCTCAAATCAGATAGCAGCTCTTGCCCTGCAAGAAGAACAGTATATGTAAATTTAAATAGGTTAAACAATGCATTTAACAGTTTCGATAGACGACATTGAAAATTCAAAAGACAAAACCCTGAATTGCAAATTTGAAAACGAAATAGAGGGAATAAATTCAAAAGGCCCGATTACTGCGGATTTAACTTTAAAATCTCTTGGCGATTTTATAGAAGTTGAAGGAAAAGTTAGCGGGACAGTGATTTTAGAATGTGATTTATGCCTGAAAGAATTTGAATACGATTTGGATTTTGACATAGAAGAAATGTTTGCGAAATATGCACTGATGGAAGATTACGGGCAGGAAACGGAGTTAAAAGAAGGTCAATTCATAACAGATTTAAACGGAGAAGATAAAATAGACATTTATGACTTATTGTATCAATCTGTAATATTAAATATACCAAATAAAAAAGTTTGTGGTATAAATTGTAATAGAGATAAGTTTTTAAAAGAAGAAAATTTATCTGATCCGAGGCTGGATGTATTTAAAACCATTCAGATTGACAAGGGCTGAGGCTCTTACCGGCTTAAACCGACAGAAGAATCGGTAAAAAGTAAAAGTCAAAGAAATATAAGTAGTAGTAAAAATAAAAAGGAAACAGAAAAATGGCAGTACCTAAGAAAAGAACAGGACATTCCGCACAAGGGAAAAGAAGAAGCAACTGGAAGGCAACAAGACCTGAAGTTACAACATGCCCTAACTGCGGTGCAACAGTATTAACACACACAGTATGCACAGCATGCGGAACTTACAAAGGCAAAGCAGTAAGATTGAAAGACAAGGCAGAAGAAGCAAAAGCTGCAGAAACAAAAGCAGCAGCTCCGAAAGCTTCAAAGAAAGCTAAAACAGAAAAAGCCGCAGTAGAAGAAAAGGCAGAAACTGTTGTAGTTGAAGAAGTAAAAGAAACTCCTGCCGAAGCAAAAGCAGAAGAAGCAAAAGAAGAAGCTTCAGAAACAACTGCAGAAACAGAAGAAAAGTAAAAAAGATTACGGATGGCTGGATGATTTCAGCCATCCGGTCATAAAACCGTTAAATTGATAAGACTTTGAGAGGGAAATATGACAAGAATAGCAATTGATGCAATGGGCGGAGATCACGCTCCTCATGAAATAGTAGCAGGTGCAGTATGGGCAGCTCAGGAGTATGGAGTAGCCTTAGAGCTTGTCGGCAAGCAGGACCGAATAGAGCAGGAATTGGATAAAATTTCGCATGAAGGTTTTTATTCGGATTGCGGAAAAGCCGGCAAACAGTATAGAATAAAGATAGATACCTCAAAGTTAGATATAAAAATAACTCATGCCTCCGAAGTCATAGAAATGGGTGAAGCTCCCGGACAAGCGATAAGAAAGAAGAAAAAATCTTCTATCGTTTTAGCGGTAGATGCAGTAGCTCAAGGAAGTTCAGCAGCATTGGTAGCAGCGGGTTCAACAGGGGCAGCAATGGCCTCAAGCTTGTTTGGATTAGGCAGAATTCCCGGGATTGACAGACCGGCTATTGCAGTAACATTGCCGACGGTTAAAAAACCTATAGTAATAATAGACGGTGGTGCAAACAGCAATTGTACACCTGAAATGTTGCATCAATTTGCAATTATGGGAGCGACATTCTCTAAGAATGTTCTAGGAATTGAACATCCCAGAATCGGAGTTTTAAATATCGGTGAAGAAGCCGGAAAAGGGAATGAGCTGGCTCAAGCAACTTACAAACTTTTAGAAGAACAGCATGGAAAATTGAATTTTGTCGGCAACATTGAAGGCAAAGAAATTTTCTTAAGCGTATGTGATGTAGTTGTATGTGACGGATTTGTAGGAAACGTAGCGTTAAAAGTTACCGAAGGCACCTCTCAAATGTTATTCAGAATGCTGAAACAAGAATTTAAGGCAGATTTGCTTGGTAAAATAATCGGACTTCTTGCAAAACCGTTTATGAAAAGAATATACAGAAAGATTAACTACGAAGAATTTGGCGGCGCACTTTTATTGGGTGTTAAAGGCATTACGGTAATTTCACACGGCAGAAGCAAGGCTTATGCAATCAAGAACGCCGTAAGAGTAGCAAAACACGCTGTAGAAACTGGCGTCAACGAAAAAATCGCAAAGTTTTATGAGGAATAGTTAATGACGGACAAATTGATACCGCTAAAAATTGCGGGTGTAGGATACAGTTTACCCGAAACAGTAATAACAAACGATGATTTGACAAAGTTATACGATACATCAGATGAGTGGATTTATACAAGAACAGGTATAAAGGAAAGACGAGTTGTATCGGGGGAAGAAAATGCAATAGATTTAGGCTTTGACGCTGCGAAGAAAGCGATAGAAAAGTCAGGAATTGCAGCTGATGAGATAGATTTAATATTAGCGGCATCATCAGCGCCTCCGGATTTGTATCCGGCAATAGCTTGTCATATACAGGCAAGATTGGGGATTTCAAAAGCTATCCCAGCATTTGATATAACAGCGGCATGTTCAGGTCTTATTTACGGTTTGAGTATCGCAAAAGCTTATATAGCATCAGGCATGTACAAAAATATATTAATAGTAGCAACTGATAACAACTCAAGACTTGTAGACTGGACAGACAGAGGAACTTCAATTTTATTTGGAGACGGCGCGGGAGCTGTTGTGGTAACTCAGGCTGAAGACGGAATTGATGATATTATAGCGATAGATATTAAAGCAGACGGAAATTACGGTCATTTAATTGAACTTGCATTTGACGGAAAGAATTGTCCACTTGTTGAACAATATCAGGAAAAGCCAAAAGGTATAAGAATGAATGGTCGCGGCGTTTATACGTTTGTAGCTAAAATTCTTCCTCATTACGTAGAAGAATTAATAACAAATGCCGGAATGAAAGCTGAAGATATAGATTATTTAATACCTCATCAGGCAAATATCAGAATTATACAAGCCGTTCAGGAAAGACTAGGTTATCCTGATGAAAAAGTTGTAACTAATATCAAATATTACGGCAACACATCAGCGGCATCGATTCCGATAGCGTTGGCGGAAAGTGTAGAAAAAGGTAAGATAAAACTTGGCACAACCGCTGTATTATGCGGATTTGGCGCCGGAATGACCTGGGGTGGAGCGATTGTCCGCTTGAGAGAAGGTATTTGCTAGAAAAATTAGTTATAAATTTAAATAAAAAAATATAAACAGGAGTGTAAAAGCCCCTGTTTATTTTATATTTACAATTACCTTTTTTATAGTATAATTTCCACAGATACATTATAGAGAGGGATATTATATGACAAAGAAAGTTGCGTTTCTATTTCCTGGTCAAGGCTCACAAGCAGTCGGTATGGGAAAAGATTTGTATGAAAATTTTGAGTCGGCAAAAAAAGTTTTTGATACTGCTGACAGAGTTTTAGGCAAAAGTGTTTCGGGTTTATGTTTTGAGGGGCCTGAAGAAAATTTGAAACAAACGGTAAATACCCAGCCTTGCATAGTTACAATGTCGATAGCAGCGCTTGAGGCATTAAAGTCAGAATGCGGGATAAATGCGAATTATACAGCGGGACATTCTTTAGGGGAATATTGTGCGATGTACGCATCAGGAGTAATGACACTTGAAACTGCACTGAAAGCAATTCAAAAAAGAGCAGACTTGATGAGCGAAGCAAAAGGCGGAGCGATGGCGGCTGTTTTGAATGCACCTGAGGGTTCTGTTGAAGAAGCATTAAAAGAAGCATCATCAATAGGTTATGTAGATGTTGCAAATTACAATTCACCTGTTCAGGTTGTAATTACAGGAGATGAGAAGGCTGTTCAAAAAGCAGGCGAAATTTTACTGGAAAAAGGTGCAAGAAGAGTTGTGCCTTTGGCTGTTTCAGGTGCATTTCATTCAAAATTTATGGATAGCGCAAGTGCGGAATTCAAGAAATTTGTATCGGAATTGGAGTTGAATAATGCATCAATTCCTGTGATTACAAATGTTGACGCAAACCCGACAACAGAGGCAGAAGATTTTAGAAGCAAAATGCCTGAACAAATTCATTCATCAGTATATTGGACACAAACAATACAGAAAATGATATCAGAAGGTGTTGAAATTTTCATAGAAATCGGTCCGGGTAAAGTATTGGCAGGGTTAAATAAAAAGATAGCACCGGAATCAAAAGTTTATAATGTATACGACAAAACATCATTAGAAGCAACGGTTGCGGCATTAAAAGAAGATTTGAATGTTTGTGCCTGCTAATAATGATTAAAAAAATTAACAGTTAAAAATAAGGAGAAAATAGATGTCTGAAAAATTAGCATTAGTAACTGGAGCTTCACGAGGAATCGGAAAAGCTTGTGCAATAGAACTTGCAAAAGCTGGTTACGATATAGCCGTAAATTATGCAGGAAATGTGGAAGCTGCGACTAAAACAGTGGAAGAATTAAAGGCACTCGGCGTACAGGCCGAAGCATTTAAGTTTGACGTATCAAACCAAGAAGCAGCAGCAAAAGGTGTAGAAGAAGTTCTTGCAAAATTTGGCAGAATTGACGTATTGGTAAACAATGCAGGTATCACTCGTGACGGATTATTTATGCGAATGAGTGCTGAAAACTGGGATGCGGTAATTAATACAAACCTATCAAGCGCATTTTATGTATCACAGCCTGTTGTTAAGGTTATGATGAAGCAAAGAAGCGGTGCAATTGTAAATATGTCAAGTGTAGTCGGAGTTTCAGGGAACGCAGGGCAGGCAAACTATTCCGCAGCTAAGGCAGGTCTAATCGGCTTAACTAAAACACTTGCAAAAGAACTTGGCTCTCGCGGAATCAGAGTTAACGCAATAGCACCGGGGTTTATCAATACAGATATGACAAAAGACCTTGATACTTCAAAATTCACAGATTTTATTCCGCTGAAACGTCTTGGCGAACCTGAAGATATCGCAAAAGCGGTTAAGTTTTTGGCGGTAGATGCAGAATATGTAACAGGTCAGGTTTTGGAAGTAGACGGCGGATTGATTATATAAATTTAAAAATTCAAAGACGACAAAATTGTAAAATTCCCTTATCCCAAGCGGATGAGAGAATTTTTCATATAAAGATTTTGTTTTCAAATATAAAAGTAAAGATTTTTAACAATCTGGGGCTTAGAATGTAAATTTCTTGCAAAAAAATTTTGTGCCGACTATAATATTATAGACGCGAGAGCGAATTTCAAAAAACATGTAGTTATACAATAATTTATGAGGAAAAAAAGATGAGTACATTTGAAAAAGTAAAAAAAGTTGTTGTAGATCAATTGAGCGTAGATGAAGCATTAGTTACTCCTGAAGCAAGCTTCACAGCAGATTTAGGTGCAGATTCATTAGATACAGTTGAATTGGTAATGGCTTTTGAAGAAGAATTCGGATGCGAAATTCCTGATGAAGAAGCTGAAAAAATTCAAACAGTTCAGGATGCTGTAACTTATATTGATTCTCACAAATAATTGTTGATTTACCGGAGAGCTAGAGCTTTTTGGTATAGAGAACAGTGTTTTAAAACAGCAGATACTGTTATCCTGTAAGAGTAGGATATTTGATAAGTTTACGGGGGCGAAAATTGAATAAAGATTTTCTCCCTCGTATATTTAAAAATTTGTTTAAAGACGTTTTCGTTTTTGCAGTTGAGGGCATTTGTTGATTAACCCCGTCTGCTGATTAGTTAGAAATAATAAAGGTAAAAAGATGTCTAAAAGAAGAGTAGTAATTACAGGGCTGGGAGCGGTAACACCGTTTGGTATCGGTGTAGATAAATTTTGGAATAGTCTTGTAGAAGGTAAAAGCGGAATTTCAACATCCGAATTAATTGATATTTCAAAGCATGTAGTAAAAATTTCGGGTGAAGTAAAGAATTTCAATGCTGAAGATTATATTGACCCTAAAGAATCCAAAAAGATGGACAGATTTATTCAATTTGCGCTTATTGCGGCTGACGAAGCGGTAAAAGATGCCAAATTGGAAGAAGTAAAAGATGTAGATCCTTACAAAATCGGTGTAATAGTAAGTTCAGCCGCAGGCGGTTTTAGAACTTTCGAAGATAACCACGTAAGAATTTTGGAAAAAGGACCTAACAAATGCTCTCCTTTTACAATTCCTATGATGATTGTAAATATGGCATCAGGCAGAATTTCCATGAAATATGGATTTAAAGGTTTAAACAAAGTAGTAGTATCAGCTTGTGCAACAGGCACACATTCAATAGGTGACGGTTTCAGATCAATTCAATACGGTGATGCTGATATAGTTTTAGCAGGCGGTTGCGAATCAACTATTTGTGATGTAGGCGTTGGCGCATTTTCATCTGCAAGAACTCTTTCAAGACGCAATGAAGAACCTCAAAAGGCTTCACGTCCTTGGGATGTTGACCGTGACGGTTTTGTAATGAGTGAAGGCGCAGGAATTCTTGTTTTAGAAGAATACGAACATGCTAAAAAGCGTGGAGCAAAAATTTATGCAGAAGTTGTCGGATACGGTCAGACTGCTGATGCTTATGATGTAGTTGCACCGGATCCGGAAGGCCAGGGTGCTACTCACTCAATGAAGTTTGCGCTTGAAGATGCAGGTTTGAAGCCTGAAGATATTCAATACATTAACGCACACGGAACAAGCACAGGCTTAGGCGATATTGCTGAAAGCAAGGCTATTGAAGGCTTGTTTGGCGATAAAGAAAAGAATCCGAACTTGCTTGTTTCTTCGACAAAATCAATGCACGGACACCTTCTTGGTGCAACAGGTGCGGTTGAATGTATCGCTTGTGTTAAGGCAATTAACGAGCATATCGTTCCGCCGACAATCAACCTTGATAATCAGGACGAAAAAGTCGGAAACCTTGATTATGTTCCGCACAAAGCAAGAAAAGCTGACATTCATGCAGCACTTTCAAACTCTTTCGGGTTTGGCGGACAAAACGCTTCTATCGTTATTAAAGAAGTTAAGTAAAAATCAATTGAAAATAAATTTAAAAAACCGCTTGAATAATTTCAGGTGGTTTTTTAGTGCAAGTTTGTACAAATTTCGTCAATATTATCTGTTAGAATTTCGCATCTTGTTTGAATAGTTTTGGCAAGAACAGAGGTCGTGTACATTTCGGGGATTTCGTCTGCGTAACCGGCAAGATAGCTGTTTAAAATCTTCATAAGTTCAATGATTTCGTTTGAGTCAAGGTAGCAGTCGTAAATTTTTTCGTTTAGCATAGTTAAGCCTTATGTGTAATAATTATCACATATACGTATCTAATAACACATATATGTGATAATATTATAATATATTTCTTATTTAGTCAATATTTAATATAATACTGAAATGGTAAATATTAAAAATTATATTAAATCATTGCTTCAGCTGAATGCCGTTACAATAACCAAAATGGCAGAGTTAATGAATGAAAAATCAGAAAAAACTTATACCCGCGGAAGCTTAGCAAACAAGATAAATCGGGAAAGTTTGACGTTAAAAGAGGCATATATAATGGCTGATATTCTGGGTTACGATATCAAGTTTGAAAAAAGATAACTTATCTTGGGCAGAACTTTCATCTCTAAAGCACTTGAATTTTATTAAAAATAAGTTATAATAATATCATAGGGAAGAGCGGTTAAGCTCTCGAACAAGTTAACCACTCTGTCGCACCTATAAGAACAAATAAACTAATTTAATTAAAATCTCTAGTACGGCTAGAGATTTTTTTATTAACTCTCTTTTGCTCATTTTACCTCCTCTCTCGCCCTATTGTCGCTGTATAGTTCGTATGCGGTTTGGAGGTTTGGGCGCGTCCCTATTAAATTATCAATTATTATTCCTGACTTAGATCTCTCAGAACTCTGTCAAGGCAGGCGTTTGGTGAATATTGCCATTCTCGGTAGGTTATACGATTAACCTTAAATCCGCAGCGTTCAAGGATTGCTTGTTTTTTCATTGCGGGCATCGGGGTAGTAATTTTGTCTTCAAGCCCGTCGATTTCAATGATAATCTTGTCATCCACAAGCAAATCTGCGCTTAATCCTGCAACATCGCTTCCTGCTGTAACTTTATGACCTCTTTCACGAATTTTAGAGGCTATTTCACTCTCAAGTGCGTTTTTGTAAATGTTTTCTTCAATGTCGCCTGAAAGCGTTGCTTGACGTACATTTTGGTAGTGTTTTAGGAAGTTAATGTAATTTCTGAAATGACCTTCTGGGAGTTCTGTCGGGTCTTTTGAGATGAAGTTTATAACTTTATTTCTTGCACGTGTAACTGCGACGTTAAATAGGTTCGGTTTTTGCAGGAATATCAAGCTTTGCGGGAAACTGTTGTTTGCAATCGCCCAGCTGATAAGCATAATATCTCTTTCATCACCTTGGAAGGTGTGTGCTGTACCGATTTCAATCTGATGTTTTTTAATCATGTGATCGGAAAGAACTTTTGATAAAGAAACTTTCAACTGTTCAACCTGCGCTCTAAACGGTGAAATTATACCGATAGAAACGGGATTTTCGGGATTTTTGCGCTCATCTTCTATTACAATTTCGTGAACTCGTTTTACGACAGCCTCGATTTCCGGTAAGTTTCTGGTCGCATCGGCGTCAACTTTTCCGTCTTTTACTTCTTCAAGTTCCAAGACCAAATCGTCTGATTTATCTTTTCTCATAACTCTTATTCTGTCGTTATAAAATTCGTGGTTTGAGAAATTGATTACAGGCGGAAGGCTTCTGAAATGTTCGTCGAGCATAACGGAATTAATCGAGTAGTAGTCTGCCAAGTCAAACATTGAGTTTGTTCTGAAACGCCAGATAAGCTGGTATTTGTCAGGGATTCCGTATTGGCTTAAGAAAGATTGTTCTTTCGCTTTTTCTAAGAATGACAGGTGCGGCAGCTGTTTGTCGTCCCCGACGATTACGGCACGTTTGGCTCTAAATAATATCGGGAAACAGCTTGCAATATCGCATTGTGAAGCTTCATCAATAATTGCAACGTCAAACATTCCGGGCTTTAAGGGAAGTGAATCCGATACGGCGTAAGTTGTGACGCACCAGCAGGGGAAGGCTTCTAATAGCGGCTTGAAGTCTTCTTCTTCCAAAATATTTGTTTGTTGGCGTTTGCGGTTTGAGATTAGTGATTTTGCATGGATTTTTAACCTTCTGCATTTGTTTTCATCCCGCAAAAGTGCTTTTAAGGCTTCACGGCGTTTGTTTTTCAGTATGTTTACCGCAAGTTTCGGTTGTTTTTTCTTCATTTGTCTTATTTGTTCCGACATTATATGAAGATTGCCAAGTGTTTGAATTTGTTCTTCAACATTGTTCATATCGGCGATTTTTGCCGCAAGCTGAAGTTCTTCTGCAAGTTTTGAAAGGTTTTGTGCGTTTGCGTCAAAATCTTTCATCTCAAGAATTTTCTTTAACTGTGAAAGGGTTGTAAAGTTGGTAAATTTGCTAAAAATTCCTGTTTTTTGAATGTTTTCACGAAGGGTTTTAATCGTATTTCTGATTGTTTCAACTTCGTTCTTTTTCAAATTCCGTCTGATAAACACAGGTGAGGGATGAATTGAGCGTTCTTCTTCAGTGTCAAGTGCTTTGTCGTGCCAGAGTTTTTCAAGTTTTATAATCTGTTCGCACTTGTTTTCGGTATCTCTGAGGATATTAAGGTGGGTTTTCATATCGTCAATATCTGCAAAAAGCGCGTCTTCAAAACCCTCATCAAGTGAAGAATGTTCTGCAATAAGGGCATTCAATTCGTTACTCAGTGATCTTTGGTAATTCAATCTGCCTGCTCGAAGCGCCATATGGCTTGCACCAAGTTGATTTAACCTTTCGGCGACAACATCAACGGCTTTATCCATTCTTGATGCGACAAGTACGGTTTTGCCATTTGCAACAAGGTGGGCGACAAGGTTTACTATTGTCTGGGATTTTCCTGTTCCAGGAGGGCCTTGGACGGCGACAAACTTTGTATTATCAATGTTTTTAATCACCTGCTGCTGAGTGTCTGAAAGCGATAGCGGGGTTATCGGGTAAAATTCCTTAATTGAATTGATATCTTTAATCGGAACAGATTTTTCTTTGCTTTGCGCAAATTCTTCGTTGATTATGCCAAGTGCTGTTTCTCTGTAAATTCCGCTTGGCTGCTCGGCAATTCTTGTTAATTCATGCAATACGCCTGCGGTCATTGACGGACGTTTGGTTAAAATGATTGCGCTCTGGTATGTAACCGATATTTTTTCAAGTTTAACCCGAGCCTTCTGCTGCTGTTCTTCGTGTTCAATTACGTCTTCAATATTTTCGCCGTCGATTTTTTCTTTATAAAAATCCTGTTCTTCCGTTTTTGAAATATTATCTTCGGTTTCGTAATCCGATTTGTTATAAGAAATTTCAACTTCAGGCACAAGAGATTTTAAGGTTGTCAAAAATATGTTCAATTTTTCTTCTGTTATCGGAAGTTCCGGCACAACATCAAGAAGCCCTTCAAGCATAATATCTGTTTCATCTTCATCGTCGGATTTTTTCATTAACGCAGCTAGTGCGCCTGTGTTAAGCGATAAAACTTCATCAAGAGGCAGGCAATTGATATTTACGCCGTTCCTTTCAAGTTTGCAGGGCATATATAGAAGCGGAGTTAAAAATTCGTTCTGGCGTTTTGATTTGTTGCTTTTGCCAACCAAAAACAGATAGCCGTAAATCAGGTATTTATCTTTTGAACCTAATTCGCTTTGCAGCATTAATTCAGTCAGCTTGCTGTCTTTGCCGTCAAGTGAAATATAATCTCTGTTTTGAGTGAAAAGTTCTTCCTCGCCTTTTAGGAAAATCCATTTGTTATCTTTGTCGCCTTTAAGGTTTCTGAAAGTTGAGCTTTTTACCTCTTCTCTTACGCAATCGTGAAGATATTGGCTTAATTTCTTGATAAAACTGTTGTTAAACGCTGAATTTAATGCTTTTGTTGCTTCCTGTAACATGTCCTTATACCTCTTGTTTTAGTCTTTATTTTACGATAAAATCAGCGTCATGGACATCATTAATTTAAAGGATAATCCGAAATTGTACTATGTAGGAGGGGTTGTGCGAGATGAATTGCTCGGACGGGAATCTTTGGATGTCGATATTGTCTATGAAGGAAATGCGATTGAGGATTGCACTTCTCTCGGGGAAGTTGTTCGGATTAATCCGGATTTCGGGACAATTAGAGTCAAAATTCAAGGGCGGGAAGTCGATATTGCGTCAACCAGAACCGAACGGTATGACCATAAAGGTCATCTTCCGCAGGTCGAAAAAATCGGCTGTTCTTTAAAAGAAGATGTCTTAAGACGGGATTTTACCGTAAATTCGCTTTATAAATCGGTTGCAACGGGTGAAATTTTGGATTTTACAGGCGGGTTAGAAGATTTGAAAAATAAAAAACTTCGGGTTTTGCACGATAAAAGTTTTGTTGATGATCCGACAAGGATTATTCGTGCTTTAAAATTTTCTCATCGTTTCGGGTTTGCGTTGGAGGAAAATACTTTTAGACTTCAGCGTGAGTATTTGAAAAATATTAATTATGATATGTGCTATAAACGCATTAAAAAAGAGCTTATTGAAACGCTTGGATTGAATAGTGATGAGGTTTTTCAAAAGTTTATAAATGAAAAAATATACAAGCTCGTAACTCCAAAAGACGTTAAATTGCTGTCAGTTAAAATTGAGCCATTAGTGAATAAATACGCAAAAATCAGCGAAAATATTTGGCTTATTTATGTTGGTGTTTTGAGGGATTTGTCAAGGCTTGAATTAACTAGAAAAGAGCAGAAAATTCTTGATGATTTTTCAGAGCTTGAGGATTTTGAATTTAGAAATGATTTTGAAATTTACAGGGCTTTTGAAGATAAAGAAATTGAAAGCGTAATTTTGTATGCGGTTTTAAAGGAGGAGAAAATCGCAAGGCATTATCTAGAGAATTTACGGGAAATTAAAATTGAAATTACAGGCAAGGATTTGGAAAATATTGGATTTAAGCCTTCTCCAAAGTATAAAGAAATATTTGATTTTGTATTAGCAAAAAAACTTGAAAATCCTAAAATGACGCTTGCGGATGAAATAAGTTGTGTTAAGGAAAATTTTGGGGATTAACTTTATTTTGGAATTTGAATTTTACCAAAAATTTAAATATATAAAAACAATGCAATAAAAATAAAAGATCTAGACTAATCACTTGAAAAAAAGAAAAGTACGGTTATAATAAAAGAACAGGACATTAAAAATTGAATTTATGGGGACGTTTTGGATTTGACAGGATGTTTCGGTTGGAGCAGGCTGCGTGTCCGTGCGCTGTTCACGGTTATCAACGAGCAAACTAAATTAAATGCTAAAAATAATGTAATCGAAGCTAACTTCGCTCCTGCATATGCAGTAGCTGCTTAGTTTCTAACTAGCTACTCATAAGGCCCAGCTTGCCGGTTTTATGGGTCCATTATGCAAGCGCAGTGCATTGATGATGGTAGGTGCATCCAGTTAACCATCAAGGGTTTAGAGTTTCCCTATCAAAAACCTAGGATTAGTTTAAGGGTTTTGGAATTTTCCTGAACTAATCGAGAAAATAAATTCCTACACACGTAGACGTCGGTTACAATCCATTTTGGACAGGGGTTCGACTCCCCTCGTCTCCACCATTTAAGTATCAGACGAACCCTTACTGCTTCGCAGGCGGGTTCGCAGTTGTTGTTTATTTATATAATAGGTTATAAATTATCTTCTTGTGTTCCTACGTTATATATAATTTCAGTCAGTTTAGTTGCAGAAACTATGATCTTCGCTAGCGCTTTTAATGAATCTTGAAGATACTTATTAGAATTTTGGTGTGGATAATTAAAAGAATGATCAACCTCACCCCAAGATTCTTCTAAAAGGGTTCTCACTTGAATTTCACAACATGGAGTATTTTGTTTGTTGTATGTATTAATTACGTAATGTAAACTAGTATAATAACTATCTTTTTGCTTTACATTTTTTATACCTAGTTCATTTTTAAAGAAATCTTTTGTTTCAGGATCCCAAGTATATGCAATGGGTTTTTCTTTTAGTTTCCATTTTGGATTATGACAAATGTATTCATGCACCATTTTAAATTGTTGAGGAAATAGTAATAATATACGAAATCCAATTAAATCTGTTATTACATTGAAAAAGTTTAGTTCAGAAATTTCTTTACCTTCTGATATTTTTCTAATGATTTTTTCTTTCAAGTGATTTCTTGTTTTTTTTCGAAATTTCATTGTATGGATTTTTTTATATATTTCAGAAGACATAAAATCTCCCTCTATACTTTGTTGTAAAGAATTTAATGTCTCCTCATATTCATCATAAATTTTTAAAAGGTTTTCTACTAATTCTTCCATTATTCTCCAATCCTAGATAAAATATCTTGAGCAAATATTTTATAATTATCTCTTGTGTCAAGATATATGCTACGATTACCGGAAATTGTTGCAAAATCACTTTTGTCGATTTCTTCTTTTTTATTTGGTAATAACCAAATTGGGTGATGATATTTTTGCGCCATAGAAGTTAATGTATTATGCGTATATATTACAGAAGTTCCTCCTATGTTATCGTTAATATTTTGCTCAGAATTAATAAATTCTTTTGAAATATTCTGTATTATTTCATCTGGTATTAACTGTACATAATTATAATGAGCTTGCGGAATTTTCAATTTATTTTTTGCATCACTTTTCTTTTGACAACGGTACAGACTATAACCCAATAATTTAACCAATTCTTTTGGAAATAATGAGAGTTGGTTCTCTGGTAATAATTTTAAGAGTACATTAAATTCTTTACTCCAATTTTTTAGAGCAGCCCCAATATTTCTAATGCCATAAATAGAAAATATATCTGGAGAACAAGGAATAAAAAAATAGTCTGATAGCGCAACACTAATTTTATTTAAATCCCCCAAACTAGGCGAAGTATCAATTAAAACAAAATCATACTTATACTTTTTAGCATAACGTTCTGCTAAATTTCTAATAGATGATATTGTGCGAATTGCATGTGGATTTCCTGTAAATGCTTCTGACCATCTCCTTGAAACATAACTTTCAAAAAATTGAAGAGACAACCTTCCTGGTATTATATCAATATTTCTTGATAATCTCAACGGCTTAGATAAAAAATCGAAATCTAAGCCATCTTCTAATGGTTTTAATATAAAATGAATAGAATGCGTTTGCATTACAAAATCTTTATAGTTTTCAGAAGAATCTTTTGCTGTTTTATAATCTTCAATATAATTATCCTCTGCTTCCCAGATCGATTGAATTTTATCTTCAGATAATGCATTAATTGTTAGATTGCATTGCGGGTCTAAATCTAATAACAATACTTTTTTATTTAATTCTGACAAAGCATAAGCTAAGTGATATAGAAGAGTTGTTTTTCCAACACCACCTTTATTATTAAAAATTGTTATCAATTTCATATATCTCTCCTATCTTGACATGTTAATTATAACACGAATAAATCATGCTATCTGATTTGTTATTAGTTTGACTAACTGTTTTATATCTGAAAATATACATACTTATTCCCCTTAACTTTAATGCAACAGCCCTTTTAACACTTTATGAGCCATAAGGATTTCTTCTTCGCTTGCGGATTTGAGCATTGTGTAAATGTCGGATAATAGTTCATCTGTTGATTTAATATGCGTTATGTCCAGCATCTCCGCGACATCAACACCGAAAACTTTTGCATAATTTTCAACCAGTTCGGCTGACGGATAGTTTTTGCCTGTTTCAATACAACTCTGGTGTTTAGTTGCAATGCCAACTTTTTCGGCTAGTTCCGATTGCTTTAAGCCGTTTTTAGTTCTTAATTCCTGTATTCTTTTTCCTAGTAGTTTTTTAAGCTTCATGATAAACCCCACTTTCATGTTATGAGGTCAACGACTCTTATAAACACTTTTTGAGGTTATACAGATTGAAAATAATCGTTGTTTATCATAGATTAATAACAAATAACAAGGATTTATTTTGGAATAATCCTTGTTTAATATGGATAATTTTAGATGAGGTGTTCGGAAGATGAAAAATCAATATGCAGGTGATGTCGGGGATTATACAAAATTAGGAGTTATGAGGGCTATTGAAAAAGCAGGTTTGAGTATAGGTTTGAACTGGTATTTGACACCTGATGAACCCGAACATTCAAAAACTTTTACTGACGGCAAGCACATTAGTTTTTTGGATAAGGAATGTGACACTCCTGATAAAGATTTACATTCCACCCTAAAAACAATAGCAAAAAGTGAAAAGCGTTCTGTTGCGAAAATTGAGCGTGCAAAGTTATTTAAAAAAGCTCTCTTTTGGAACAAAATATTAGAAGCCAAAACTCGTGATGAATGGCATTTGGAAGCATTAAAGAAATTAGGAAATCAAAACGTTATATTTTTAGATCCTGATAATGGGCTTGAAGTTAAAAGCACAAAACCTTATTCAAAAAATGGCAACAAATACACAACCTATCAAGAAGCTGCAGACTATTACGCAAAAGGTGCGACAGTAATAATTTATAACCACAGGGATAGAAAGCCGGAAGAAGACTATTTGAAAAGATTTTATCGGTTTAAGGATATGGAAGAAACTAAAAATGCAAAGATGTTTTATTTGAGGGCTTCAAGATATTCTGTGAGAGATTATTTATTTTTGGTGCAAGAAAGGCATTTTTCTAACTTAGAAAGGGCTATTGATAGTTTCTTAGCTACTGAATGGTGTCTTTATCTCAAAAAGTACACTCTTTGACAAGAAAAATATTTTCCGTTTGGTATCCTGTACCCTTTGTTAGGTTTAAGCCCTTGTCTTGATTAACTTTTCAATAAGTGTAGGCTTTAATATCTTATAAACCCTTTTATACCGCAGAGTATAAAGATATAAAAAGAGGGTTAAAATAAACCCTCTCTTAAAATGATCGTCATTATTTGATTTTGAATATATAAGGTATAAAAAGTATTGTTATACGTTATAAAATCTAAAGTTAAGACCACCATTATTTGTTTTTATCATTCTTCCGTAGCCTTTACTTGCAAGGTTTTCAAGTGCTATTAATGCCTGTTCTCTGTTTCGGTATTTTGTTGTATTCTTCTTAAACAATTTTGAGGGTGAAATTTTGTCTATTCCCTTTGTTTTTAGCAGGTTTAAAGTGTATTCTTCGTTAGAATTTAACTCTAAGCTCTCCTGCAGAACTTTTTTAAAGCTGTCAATAAAATACTTGCTTAATTTGATTGCGTTTTCAACTGTTGTGGCTGTAATTTCTGTTCTTTCAAGATTCTTGATACAATGTAGAATCAGAGCAAATCGGGCAACATAGTCAGTCTGTTTTTGGAGATAATTTTTAACCAAATCGCTATGTCTGTTGTCCAATTTTTGTTTTGCGATATCCTTAACAAAATTATCAAAAACCAACTGTGCTTCTGGGCTAAAGTTAGAAAACAACTTTTGGAAGATATTGTTGTTAATGCTTGCAGAGATATTTTAACTCCTAAAAACATTGATAAAATTGCAAGAACCGTTGTTGCTATGTGCAAAAAAGATTTAGACAGTTTAATTGTTAAAGATTTAAAGAAAAATTTAAAAACTTTAAACAAAGAAAAAGAAAACCTGTTAAAAACATTAAAATCTGGCACAAATCAAAAAGTTAAAGACATAATATTTGACGAACTGGAAAAACTGGCAAATCAGAAAGACGAAATTGAGCTGCAGATTAAAAGGGAAGAATTACAACATGTAAGAGTAGAAGTTCCGCAAGTTAAATTCTTTTTGAATGATCTGAAAAATGGTGATATTAACGATGTCAAATATAGACGTGCGTTAATTACAGTTCTTATAAATAAAATCTATTTATATGATGATAAGGTAACAATTATCTTCAATACTCAAAACCGCCCTGTTGAAATCACAGATGACTTATTAAAAGATATTGAAGGTTCGCCTGAAGATAACTCCGCCCCAGTATTTATAAATAAGGGGCATAAGAGGCCTCTTTTTTAGCGCAAAAATTCCCTCACAGTGCAGGCTTTCAGGATTTTTAGAGAATTTTCGATATTTGATTTTAAGAGAATTTCACTTTTTTAAGCTCAAATTCTCTTTCTGCAAATAAAAAAGGTCCTTTTCTAATCCAATTATTCTATTTAAAGTAGTATAACTCTACATATTTAACAATTACAATTTTATTATTTTATAAATATTCAAGGCTAGTGTCCGGATTTGTCGTATGAGCTTGATATACTATCAATACTCATAAAGAGTACGCTAGGGACAAGCCCGATGATCGTACAGCAACCTGTTAAATCAGGTGCTAAAGCTTGTATGATGAGTAAAGTATCTCTTTGTGGGTATGTTAGTACTCAAAAAAGAAAGAGGTAAAAATGAAAAATTACTTAACCAAAACCGAAGCTGATGAATTGTGCAAAACTACAGAGGTAAAAGACTCCTATAACGTTGGAGAATTATATCCTCACATTTTTTTAAGTGATGATGAAATAGAATTTAAAGAGGGAATGGCTTTAGATGTTGCAATTATTTGGTTAGGAACTTTTGAAATCAATAGTTCAATTTTTCCGAAAATGAAATGTCCAATATGCGGGAAAACAAAATTAATTCCATATTTTTGCGGGGCTTCTATTCTTTCAGGATGCCACGTTATCAAATTTTATTGTCTTGATTGTCATGAAAAAATTGCGTTTAACAGAGTAAGCGATTATTACCATGAAATTCGGAATTATATACTTAAAAACATGCAAAATTTGAAAAAGAGTGAAAGATGTAACGCAACCACCGTTTTTGACTAAAAACAGTAATTTAAAGGGCTTTAATTATTTAAAGCCCTTCTTTTTAATGGGAAATTTTAATTATTAGAATTATTTATGAAAAAATGGTATAATTGGTCTAAGAAAGTCTTGCGATGAGGTAAGTAAGTAAGACTTAAGGGTGTCGAACTAAAATGCAGACTTGTGAGAGCAAGCTTGGCAGGTAGAAAAGGTCTGCTTTTGAACAAAAATATTGAAAGAAAGAGGACTTATTTAGAAAATAATATTGAAATGATTTTGCAGACAGAAGGGTTAGCAGTACGTCAAACTCCTCAATATAAAATAAGTTTAGATGTTTTTGATTTAGTTAGAAAATCTATAAAAGAATCAACCGTTTTAAAGGGAATTTATCATAATAAAGAGCGGTTAATTGAACCTCTTGGAATAATTTACGGTGAAAAAATTCATCTTATTGCAAAGGAAAAGGCTAAAGGAGATGGAATTTACAACTATCTTTTACATAAGTTCGAAAATTTAGAATTAACAAATAATAGATTTGATAGAGGGAATTTTAATTTAGAAGATTATGCAAACAAATCATTTGGAGTATATCAAGGTGAAATTTTGGATGTTAAACTGAAATTTTCAAAAGAAGTTGCAGGTGATGCTGAGTTGTATAAATTTCATCCTACACAGAAAATGAAAAAAGATGAAAATGGAAACTTGATAGTAAATTTTAAAGCAAGTGGTGATAGAGAAATTATGTGGCACGTATTCAAATGGGGTAAAAACTGTGAGATTTTAGCACCTAAAAAATTGAGGGAAGCATACAAAAATTATTTGAAAGAAAATTTAGAAAAATATTAAGATTACGACCATTTTTGTCATATGGTTTATATATAATTTTCTTACAGAAATGAGGAAGATAAATGACAGAAATTAGACCAAATACAAAACAACAAGAAGCGATAGATAATTTAAACGGACAAATTATGCTCCTTGCAGGACCAGGGACAGGGAAAACTTTTACGATAATTCATAGAATTGAAAAAATGTTATCTGAAGGGATTGAGCCAAGTTCCATATTATGTCTAACATTTTCTGATGCAGCTGCTAATGAAATGAAACAAAGACTTATAAAAAAAATGGGAGTTCTTGCATCTTCTGTCGATATCTACACCTATCACTCATTTTGTAATGATATTATTAAAATATATCCGTCACAGTTTTCTCTTGGAGTTGGAGTCAGACTGATTACGGAGACAGAAAAAATTAAACTAATGAAAGACTGTATTGATAGTGCGACTTTAGAGTATTTTGTTCCTACTCGAGCTGATAGATATCATTTTGCCGGAAAATTTATATCATGTATTGAAAAACTTAAAGGTCAAAGAATTACACGAAAAGATTACTTTGAACAAATTGAGACCAATCCGACTCTTATGCCGAGAATAAAAGAGCTTGAAGCTGAGATTTATGAGCGAGAATCAAGAGGAGAAAAAAGAAACAAAACTAAATACGATGAAATAGAAAGAATAAAAACTAATATTGAAAAAGCAAAAGAATTGTGGACATTATACGAATTATATTCTGAAAAAATGCATTCACTAAGTCTTATTGATTTTTCAGATATGATTACGTTTGTGCTTTCTGCTTTTGAAGAAGATATTACTTTTTTACGAGAAGTTTCAAATAAATACAAATATTTCCTTGTCGATGAATACCAGGACACAAACGATTTGCAAAATGAAATTTTGTTTCATTTAATAGAGGGAAATGACAAAAAAAATATTTTAGTAGTGGGGGATGATGATCAAATTATATACGGTTTTCAGGGAGCTAAATCAGATAATATCGAAAACTTCCTAACCAAATATCCCGATACAAAAGTTATTTGCCTTGAAGAAAATAACCGTTCAACTCAATCAATTCTTAATTTTAGTTATGAAGTTATCCAACAAGATAAATCAAGACTAGAAAATAACGATAAATTCAAATCCAAAAATATTAATAAAAAACTTACTGCAAAATCAGAACAAATCATAAAAAAAGATAAGAAAATAAAAAGATTGCAATTTGGTGATACTTTGCAAGAATTTAACTATATCGCAGAAGACATTGAAAATTTAGTTAAATCGGAAAATTGCCCTGAAGAATTATCTCAAATTGCGATTATTGCGAAAAAACGTGAAGAATTACAAACTTTTGGAGAATTATTAAAATCAAAAAACATTCCATTCCAAATAGATGAAGGCAAAAGTATTTTTGCAATAAAATCATCAATCGTTGTATATTTTTATCTAAAAGCTTTAAATAACTACCTTTTATCAAGTGACAAATTATTCGGGCTAATTTTATCTGAGCCTTTTAAAATTGACTTGGAAGATTACAATAAGATTTTGCATGAAAAAAGATTATTGAAAAAAGATACGCCAAATGATTTTATTTCATTGATGAAAACTTTAAGTAATTGGAAAAATCCTGAAAAAATTCAAAGCTTCCTAGATACATTTTTCTATTTACAAGAATATGCGGCAACGAACGATTTAAGAAATACAATAATCGAAATTCTAAACAGAACAGGAATTTTAGAATATTATTATAAAACAGAATTAAACCGCAGCGAGAATTTGTTAGGAATAAAAAAACTTCTTGAAGAAGCTACTGATTTTGCAAACCTTAATTTAGCAACAGGTATTTCTGATTTTGTTGACTATTTAGATGAATGTTTGCAAAATGATATTGATATTTGTCTAGATAAAGACGCATTAATCCAAAACGCAGTGCAACTAACAACCTATCACGGTTCTAAAGGGAGAGAATTTGAATATGTTTATCTTCCCAATTTGATTTCAAAAAATTGGGAAGACTTTAGAATGCCGGGAGAATACAAATTAATTACGGAGCCTGTGTATGATAAAGTTACTGCACAAGAGAAAAAAGACAGTGAATTAACAAAATTACTATTTGTTGGAATTACCAGAGCAAAACATTCACTTTGTCTGTCATTTGCTGATATGTGTGACAATAAACCTCAGCAGATTACAAAATATCTTGCAGATTTTACGGATTATGATTTTGATAGCCAACAATTTGAGTATAAAGAAGATGATTTTACAAAAGAATTTGTAAGAAGTATTTCAAGAGAAGTCTATGATAATAAAAATGCATTCAAATCTGAAATTGAAGAAAGAGTAAAAAATATAGTGCTTTCCCCAAGCAGATTGAATGATTATCTTGTTTGCCCCAGAAAATTCTTTTATTTAAAAGTCTTAGAAATAGATGTTGAAGAGGGGGATTGGGATTATGCAAACTACGGTTCTACAATACATAAATTGTTAGAAAATGCTGTAAAAACTGCAAAACAGACAGGCAAATACCCAGAAATAGAAGAAATCAAAAAAGAATTTCAATTAGGTCTTGATAATTCCAGATTTACCTCGCCTGAAATGAAAGAAAAATTTGAAAAGCAAGGCAATACTTTAATAGAGAACTATTATCCGCATTTTATATCAATACCGGTTTCGAGAATAGATGATGTAGAATATACTTTCAATGGAGTTGGGGTTGATAAATATACAATAACCGGGAAAATTGACAGGATTGAAAAAAATTCTGACGGTACTTATGAATTATATGATTATAAAACAGGAACTCCTGTAAGTGAAAGAAAAGTTGCGATTGGTGAAGATAAAGAAAATTATTATAATCAATTATGTTTTTATAAATATGCCTTTGAAAAAGCAACCGGCAAACCTGTATCAAAAGTGGGTTTAATCTATGTAGAAAACCATAGCAAAAATGTTTATAAAAGTTTGATAAAAGAAGATATGGATTATATTGAAAACCTTATCAAATCAGTCTATGAAAAAATAAACACCCTTCAATTTGATCCGATAAAAGAAGATAAAAATGGAGCGTGTAAAAATTGTGCATATAAACATCTATGTAAGTTAGATCTAATCTAATAAGTTAATATCCAATATATTTTGGAACGTAATCACCATGAGCGTTGTAGCCGTATTGAATTTGGCTTCCGCCAATAGATTTCGGTACATAATCTCCATGGGCGTTGTAACCATACTGAATTTGTTGCCCGCCAATAGATTTTTGAACATAATCCCCATGGGCATTGTAGCCATATTCAATTTGTTTACCGCCAATATATTTTGGAACATAATCCCCATGAGCATTGTAACCGTATTGAATTTGTTGTCCGCCGATAGATTTTGGAACATAATCGCCATGTGCATTATAACCATATTCTACCCTGTTTCCGTTTACATAAGTAGGGACATAATCTCCGTGGGCATTATATCCGTAATCAATTGATCCGGCGTATGCTGAAAGTGTAAAAAAGGCTAAAGATAACGCCATAAATAATTTTAAAATTTTCATGAATTTTACTCCTAGTTTGTACATTATAACAGTACAATATGTATCTGTCAAAAACGGTCGTGTAATTTTAAGATGAATGTGACCGTTTTTGTCGTTTGTGTATATTAGGATAAAAATTGTATGTTTATAAGAAAGGAATAATATGGATAGAAAATTAAAATATCTTATTGGGGGATTTTGTTTATTGTTATGTATTTATTCAATTAATTTACCTTTACATAGAACTACTAATGATTTTGAAGGTAAAAATATAATTTTACAAAATCAAATTTTTACTTCTAATGTTGATGCTCTTATTGAATATAAGGATTTATACATACGAAATAAAGATACTTATGTAAGAAAAGAAATTTTGGAAAATGTAAGTATGTCAAAATTTGTTTTAAATCCTCAAAAAAGACTTTTTTTCATAAGAATGGCTGTGGCAGATAAAATACCACTAACTGAAGAAACGATCCTGTCATATATAAGTGATTTAAAATATTTTGGGAAATATAAAGAGGCTTTAAATTTTGCAAAATCTGCAAATATAGATAAAACTCAGTGTCACAATTACAAATCAACTGTTTTATCAATTACGCAATGTAAAATTAAACGTATTTTATCCAATAATAATTATTTTAATAACTATACTGTAATAAATTCAGTTTAGAATATTTCTTCTATCGAAACTTTTTACAATAATCCTATATGTCAGTCTTCAAAAATAAGTTATGAAATGTTGGATTTAGCTCTAAATGATATTAAGTCTGATAAAATAGAAAGATTTCAATCTTGTACTTTTTTTAAACTAGGTGAATATTATATGAATAAAAAGAATTATAAAAAAGCAATTGAATATTATGAAAGATTTTTAAAAGAAATTAATTTAAATGCAGAAGATGCTGAATACAAGCTAAATGAATATATGGCAAAATGTTATGAAAAGCTTGGTGATAAAGAAAATTCAGCAAAACACAAAAAAATTCTAAAAGAATTATCCGAAATGTAAAATAAAGTGCGACCATTTTTGTCATAAGGTGTTTTTACAATATAAAAGTTGATTTAAGGATTTACAGAATATAAGGAGATTTGGGATGATGAATTATGATTTGGAGTCATTAATAGAAACAAGTAATGTTACGTTTAATGATGTCGGAGGTATGAACGATTTAAAGGAAGAAATTAAACTAAATATTATTTACCCGTTTAAGAATCAAGAATTATTTATCCAATATGGTAAAAAAGCAGGTGGTGGAATTTTGTTATATGGACCTCCGGGATGTGGTAAAACTTACATTGCAAAAGCTACAGCAAATGAATGTGGAGCTACCTTTTTAAATTTATCTATTGTTGATATTCTTGATATGCATATAGGTGTATCAGAAAGAAAACTGCATGAAACTTTTCAGTTAGCAAGAAGAAAATCTCCGGCTGTTATTTTTATAGATGAAATTGATGCGTTGGGAAATGATAGAATGAAAACGGGTGAAAATGTTTATGCAAGAACTCTTGTAAATCAATTTTTAAACGAATTAGACGGGCTTGCATCAGATAATACTTCTATAATGATTTTAGGAGCTACAAATGTACCTTGGTTTGTGGATACAGCACTTAAAAGACCCGGTAGATTTGATAAAACAATTTTTGTTCCCCCACCAAGTGCAGATGAGCGAGCTCAAATATTTAAACTTTTCTTAACCGGAAAGCCTATTGAAGAAATTGATTATAAACAGCTTGCAAAATATTCTCACAGATATTCAGCTGCCGATATCGTCGCTGTATGTAATCTTGCAATTGATAAAAAGATAAGAATTGCAATGCAAAGCGGCAAAAAGGAACTTATAGGAACAAAGGATTTGCTGGCAGCAATTAATTCAGTAAATCCATCTACAACAGAATGGCTGCAAACTGCTGAAAATTATGTAAAATACAGTAATCAAAGCGGATTGTATGATTCAGTGTTAAATTATTTAAATAAAAAGGATTAATTTTGAATATAACATTAATGTATAAAAGAGCTGATGCTGCCCTAGATTTGGGCAAGTGTCAGCTTGCAATAGATTTATCGAAAAAAATCTTGGCACATAGTCCAAATGATTATGAGGCGTATTCCACAATTGCAAAGGCATATATTGACTTGAAAAAATATGATAAAGCTGAAACTTTTATTAAAAAATCACTTGCTCTTTGTCCGAATTCAGAAACACCTCTTGCCATTTACTGCAATATATTAATGCTTAAAAAAGATTACAATGGTGCAATAAAGCTATCAGATGAAGTTCTTATGAAAAACCATAAAAATGAGCTTGCCTTGTATTGTCGAACCTTTTCATTATATAAACTAAAGGAATATAAAAGAGCGGAGGAATTGACTACATATTTGCTCTCAATAAGACCAAATGCAGAACTCTATCATTGTACATTAGCAAATATATATTCAGAGACGGATAGATTTGATTTGGCAGAAAAAGAATATCTTGAAGCCTTGAAATTGAATCCGAATGATGGATATACATTGAATAATTATGCTGTTGCAATACTTGATAATAATATAAAGGATGGTGAAAAAAAAGCACTTGATTTATTGCAAAATTCACTGCGAATAAATCCGAATGATGAGGTAGTAATCAGTAATTACCAAACTTGTTTGGATAGAATAAATAATTCTCTTAAAACAATGCTTGAGATAAAAACTGAAGTTGAAGAAGAATTTAAAAAGGGTAAGACTTATCTTTTCTTGTTTATTTATTTGTTACTTTTTATAAGTAGTCCAAAA
>CALUTL010000007.1 GCA_944323655.1 Candidatus Gastranaerophilales bacterium
CAAGGGTAAACGCCCGGTAGCTGTGTTCCAAGCGGATAAGTGCTGAAAGCATATAAGTACGAAGCCCACCGTAAGATAAGATCTCTCATAGCACAAGCTAGTAAGTCTCCTGGCAGAATACCAGGTTGATAGGTCAGAGATGTAAGTATGGCAACATATTCAGTCGACTGATACTAATCGGACGAGGGCTTTTCCTAATTAGGTAATCAGATTTATGGTTACTTTAGGATATGATGATTGCGTTTGCTTATAATCATTATGCAACTTTCAGCGTGCAAGCCGCGCATGTCACAAGTTTCTTGGTGACAAAGAGTGAGGAAACCACCCGTTCCCATCCCGAACACGGTCGTAAAGACTCACATCGGCGAAGATACTTGGCGGGCCACCGCCTGGGAAAATAGCTCGTTGCCAAGTCCTATTTTTAAAAAGGAAATTTGATTTTTTGTTTAATCGAATTTCCTTTTTTATTGTTTTAATTTCTGCAATTCCTTTTATATTCAATGTTGAAAATTTCTTTTAATTACTTTTATATATTCTTCTTAATACGTAAAGGTCATTTTCACTTAGAGTTGAAATATTCTTTTTGTGCGGAACATACATTATATCATCTATTTCAATTCCGTGTCCGAGCCCCAAGGCGTGACCGAATTCGTGCATTATAGCGCAGTATATACTTAAATCGGTCGTATTTTTTCCTGAATGTTCATTAGGAAGACCTATATCTATGGAAATTTTATTTATTGTTTGGTTGATTACGCTTAAATATTTGCACATACCTTCGTAAACTCGTCCGACTTTTACCCAGTGTATTACTATGTCTGCATTTTGCGGATTTAAAGTTTCTTGAAAAAACACGTATATATTTTCTGATTTTAGAATTTTATTCCATTCAAGCATTGATTTTTTAACTTGTGAATAAAAAAATTCTTTGTTATTAATTTGCGCTGTAATAGGGGTAATGTAAACGGTGACAATATTTTTATCCCAGCGGCAAAGTTTCCCGCGGATTAAGGAATTTTTTATGTATAAATCAATATTTTCTGATACCGGCATTGTCTGATATTATCAAGTTATCAAATTTGTTTCATCATTTTTACGAAGTAAAATTTTGACTTTTAATAAAAAATAATTATACAAATGGTATGATTTTACTGGAGTTATTTAAGAAAAACAGAATATGCACTCATGACAGAGTAAAAATTGACAGTGATTTTTCGTACTGTCCGGATTGCGGCGAATTAATTGAAAATAAATGGTTTATCACCAGATGTGCTTGTTGCGGTGTAAAGCTAAAGGCTACCAAAAAAAACGGTGAGGTGGTGCCGGAAAGTCATTATTGTAAAAATTGCGGCGGTAAAGAGTATAAAGTTGAACGACTTGAAAAAATAAACTTTATAAATATTGATTATGCAGTTTTGGTTAAGGACATTGTAAAGCCGGCAGTTTCGTCAAAAGTTCAGACCTGGATTGATCTTAAAACATCCAATTACACACCAGAATTGCTGACACAATTCCTATAATATCGGCAAGAAGCCCGACTGCAAGTGCGTAGCGGATTTTAGAAATTCCGACAGCTCCGAAATAAACGGCTAGTACATAAAAAGTTGTTTCGCTTGAGCCTACCATAATTGCTGCAAGTTTTGTAGTGAATGCGTCAGGGCCTGCATTATGTGCAATGTCCGAAAATATACCGAGAGCCGCAGAGCCGGAAAGCGGACGGACTATCATAAGCGGAATTACGTCGGCTGAAATATTAAAATGTGATAAAATTGGCGAAAGCAGTGTACCTATACCTTCAATTATTCCTGAGGCTCTAAGCATTGAAATCCCGACCATAATTGCAACAAGATAAGGAATTATGTTTACGGAAACTTTAAACCCCTCTTTTGCGCCGGTTGTGAACACTTCATACAACGGAACTTTTCGTATAAGTCCGAAGGTTAGGATTATAATGATAATTGCAGGAAGCGCCCATATTGAAATTATGTTCATTGCGGATTGCATCATTGTAAGCGTCCTCCGTCAAATTGGTCGTGTGAAACCTTATTATCAATTTGTGGGGCCCAAAATTTTTCAAATAATTTGGCAATAAAAATTGCGCTTAAAAAAGCAATAGTTGTTACAAGAAGTGTCGGTGCTATAATTTCTGTCGGATTTTTGTATCCGATTCCGATTAAAACAGCAATTACAGTTGCCGGTATAAGCTGAAATCCAGCTGTGTTCATTGCAAGAAACATACACATAGCATTTGATGCCGATTTTTTGTCGGTGTTGTGTTTTTGAAGTTCTTCCATTGCTTTTATACCGATTGGTGTTGCGGCATTTGTCAGCCCAAAAGCATTCGCAGTAAAACTCATAGCAATATCTCCAACAGCCGGTGAATCCTCTGGAATCTCTTTAAAAAGTCTTTTCGTAATCGGTTTTATGATTTTTGAGATAAGTTCAACTAATCCCGATTTTTTGGCTATTTCCATCATCCCAAGCCAGAATGCCATAATCCCGATTAAGGAAAACGCTACCTTAACACTGAGTTCTGCGCCTGTCAGAATTGAATTAACAACCTCATTCAGTCTGCCGTTTACAGCACCTGCTATAATTGAAATTACAATAAGAAAATAAAAAATGTAATTCATAAAAGTATTAAACCATTAATAAAAGGTTAGGTCAATTAATATAAATTTGAAGCTAAAATTGAAGAGGCACCGAATTTGAAAAATTCGGCGCCTCAAAAAATTTTATTTTAAGAAATTTACCAATGTCTGTGATATTCGTTGTATTTTGGTCTGTGCGGCGGCGCCGGTCTATGATTATGCGGCGGCGGGGGACCGTAGGGTCTATGATAATGCGGACGCGGATAATAATAGTATGGAAGCGGAGGAAGTGTATAATAAGGGATTGTCAAAATCCTCATAAAATCAACAAATTTGTCTACATTTTTGTTGTTCATATACGTATTCATTACGTTTTTGTATTCTCTGTAATTCATTGTATTCGGGTCTGAACCGTCTTCGTTATACATTTTCGAAAGTGTTGTAAATTGTGCCGCATCTTCGCTCATTTGTTCATCTGTATATGGGTATAATTGAGTTTCATTCCAGTTCTTTCTCTCTGTTCGCATAACCTCTTTGGCTGAAATTACTCCGTTGCCATTCCCGTTTGCATCAATCTCATCAAATACCTGACGCATTGATTTGTCGTTTTCGTCAGGATCTGATTTCGTTATGTCACCCACGACAAAACAATTTGGAACGGATGTTACTGTTTTTGTCGGAACATAGGTGTAATATTGCGGAGTTACAGGATAATAATAAATCTGTGCATCTGCTTCTGCCATCGGTGCTGAGGCTGCAATAGCTATCGCTGCAGCTCCTGCCGCATTTTTAAGTTTGTTTTTTGTTCCATCACCTCTAAAACTATGCGGATTTGTTTGGTATTTTATTGCCGAAACTTTCATTCATTAACCCCCATTTTTTGACCACATGTTTATATTAAATTGCTGAAGATTTTTTTTGCCAGATTGTAAAATTTTTGTTACATTTTTCGTGGTTTATATAAAATGTTTTGTAAAGTTTTATTGCAATAAAATTAAAAACTGAAAATAGCAGGGTTGTATATATTTTATATATATAATTAAGTATAAAGAGGAGCTTTAGCTATGGGTGATTTCCCGATAGGTGGATATAATCCGGATCAAAAAGTCGGTAGATATACCAGAGGTGAACTTGAACAATTAAAGCAGTATTCACTTCAGTTGATACGCAACAAGGCTATGATGTCGATGCAACAATCTATTATGCAAGCAAGGCTTCAGCAAATGCAACAACAAAATGCTAATGGGCAAAGTCAAGGTGGTAGCGGTGTTGAAGGTTTTGTTAAAAATGCTGTTACTACTGGGGTTGATTTATATAAAAATATTAAAAATATAAAATCTGAAAAATCTACATCTACTGGAACGCAAACACAACAAACAGGAAATACACATAAATCAACCGCTACTGGTGGAACAACTGGCAGTGAAACCCCATCAGGTAAAGCAACCGGTGTTGATACAAGCAGTTCATCAGCGGTTTATGATACAACTTCGCTGGATAATATTTCAACAAAACTTTCTAGTCCTGATATTTCAACGGAAGATTTAAACTCTTTAAAAGCAGAACTTGGAACCTCTAAAGCTGATGTTACGGCTAAACTTTCTGCTGCACAAGTTGATTTAAGTAATATTCAGAGCCAGCAGCAAACGGCAGAATCAAATGTAACAAGGCTTGAAGGCGAAGTTAGTAATGCAGAAACTACCAAAAATGATGCTAAAAAGACTTTAGATGATAATACAAGCAAATTAAACCAATCTGTAAAATCAAGAGATCAGCTTGATGAAATGTTGAGTTCGGTCAATGAAGAATATAAAGGTAAATGTGATGCGGTAAAAAATTGTGAAAAAGAAAAATCTTCTGCTCAAACTGAGGTTTCTAATGCTAAAACATCAGTAGCGCAGGCAGAAACCGGAGTGACAATGGCCCAACAGCAGTTAAGTTCAGCGCAGGCAACGCTTGAAAGTACATCTCCAACACTTCCGGATGGAAAACCAAATCCCCAGTATACAGCTGCTCAAGCTGCCGTTAAAGCCGCAGAACAACAAAAAGAACAGGCTGATAAAGCGTTAGCAGATGCAAAACAATCTCTTAACGATGCTGAAGGCAAGCTTAATACGGCTGAACAAAATTTGCAAAATGCTCAGGACGCTAAAAACCAAACTTTACAAAAACTTCAAGAAACAGATTCCAAATACAAGGAAACTGCAAAACGATGCGACCAAATGCAAAAAAGTGTTCAACAAAATCAGAAAAATTACGATTCTTCACTTGAAACTTTTGATAATGCAAATGAAAATTATGAAAAATTTAATACAGAACTTCAGTCACAAGAAGGTATTATAAATCAGCTTAAAGTTTATGAAGAAAAAGTTGCAAATCTTCAGACCGCAGCCGCAAAAGTTGATCAACTTGAAGCTTCAATAAATCAAAAAATGCAAGGAACAGAGCAAAAATCTGATAAAAAACCTGATGTGCAAGCTTAAAAATTAACAATTAAAAAAAATAAAAAAAACAGACATCTCTTAAAAATTTAAGAAATGTCTGTTTTAGTTTTTGAAGTTATTTATACTTCTTATTTACCGCAGGAGCAAGTTACGGAGCCGCAGCCGCATTTGCAGCCAAGAGCTTCTTTAGCTTCTTCCATTCTGACTTTGATACGTCCGTCAACCGCAATTCCTTCGCCAGTTGTTTCAGAAATCAAAAGTGGGTTGATATCGAGTTCGTCGATGAATTTGAAGTCGCTTACAAGCTGTGACAATCTCAATAATGTCTCTTGGATTTGGTCGATTTGTGCGGGTTTTGTGCCTCTTGCACCTTCTAATAACTTGTATGCTTTTACAGATTTAATCATTTCTTCAGCATCAACATCTGTTAATGGTGCAATTCTAAAGGTTACGTCTTTCATAACTTCTACAAAGACACCGCCTAAACCGAACATCATCATCGGACCGTATTGAGGATCTGTTGCGATACCGCATACCATTTCACGGTTGCCTTTTACCATTTCCTGAATAATTACGCCTTCCAAACCGTCAAGAAGTCCTTTTGCTTCAAGTCTTTCTAACAGGCCTTTGTATTCTTTTCTTAACTGTTCTTCTGATTTAATGTTTACAACAACACCGCCAACGTCTGTTTTGTGGGAAGTTGTTTTTGAAGTCATCTTCATTACAACAGGGTAGCCGATTGAATTTCCAAGTTCTACAACTTCTTCTTCATTTGTTGCAAGACCGTATTTGCAAGCTCGGATTCCGTATGCCTGAAGTACGTCGATTGATTCTAATGTTGTAAGTTGTGCTCTGTCTTCAGAAAGTGCGTTTTTAATGATTTTTTCAACTTTAGCTCTGTCTACGTCGTAGCATGGAATTTTGCCTTCCGGTCTTTCCATCCAGAGTCTTTGTTGGTTTAATCTGTTTAATCCGTCTGCTGCTTGTTCTGCGTACATAAAGAACGGCATATTAACATTCATATCTGAAAGTTTTGTGAAAAATTCGTTTTTAGTCATAAATACGCCGATAACTGGTTTTTGCGGATTTTTAGCCTTAATTTCCATCAATGCTTCTGCTACATCAATATCTTTCAAGCCAAGGAACGGAAGATAAATTGTTATAATCATATCTACATTTTCATCGGCTATAACTGTTTCAAGAGTTTGTTTGTAGTGTTCGATAGGTGCTGAAGCTATCATATCTATCGGGTTTTTAACTGATGCTGCTGCAGGGAGGAAGCTTCTTAATTTTTCTTTTGTTTCATCAGAAATTTTTGCCATTTGCATACCGTATTCGCAAACTGCGTCTGTTGCCATAATTCCCGGGCCGCCTGAGTTTGTGATAATTGCTACTCTGTCGCCTTTCGGAATCGGGCAGTTTGCAAAAACTTTTGCTGTTTCAAACAGGTTTTGAAGTGAAAATTCTCTTATAACACCTGATTGATTAAGTAATGCTGCTGCTGCTTTGTCTGCTCCTGCTAATGAACCAGTGTGAGAAGATGCTGCTGATGCGCCTGCTGCTGAACGTCCTGATTTTAATGCCAAGATAGGTTTCTTTTTAGAAACTCTTGATGCTAATTTTCTGAAGTTTGCCGGGTTTTGAATTGATTCCATATAAAGCAGAATCTGTTTAACATCATCATCATTTTCCCAGTATTCAATTGCTGTTTCAGCGTTTACATCAGCCTGGTTGCCGATTGATATAAACTGCGCAAAACCAAGGTTAAGGTCTTTCAATATGTTCAAAATACCGCCGCCTAATGCGCCTGATTGTGATACGAAACCGATGTTTCCTCTTTCAGGAAGGCTTTCTGCAAAGCATCCGTCCATTCTGATTTCAGGATTTGTGTTCACAACGCCCAAGCAGTTCGGGCCAACACATCTCATGCCATATTCTTTTATTTTTTCTACTAATTGTTTTTCAAGTTCGGCACCTTCTTTGCCTGTTTCTTTAAAGCCGGCTGTGATTATGCACAAACCTTTGATGCCCTTTTCGTGGCACTGGTCTATTGTTGCAAGAACAAATTTTGAATTTACAACGATAAGTGCAAGGTCAACTTCTCCAGGTACATCCAATATTGTCGGATATGCTTGTAATCCTTCAATTATGCCGCCTTTCGGGTTTACAGGATATATCTTCCCGTTGAACTTGTATTCTTGCAATCTTTTCATAATATCTGATCCGATTGTGTGTTCTTTTGTTGACGCACCGATTACCGCTATTGATTTCGGTTTCATGATTTTGTCTAAAATGCTCATCTTTTTACGTCCTTTCTTCGTAAGTTTTTTGTTCTCATGTTTATTTTTAATTTAGTTATTCTTCTATTTCGAATGTTTTTAAAAGTTTGTGTCCGATTTTTTTTAGGCCGTTTTTAATCTTTTGTCCTAAAGTCATCGGCTGATTTTTTACTTTCTGGTCATATACACCTATTAAATGTTCTGCTAAACTTTCATATAAATCAGCATTTTTTGAAACGGTACCTTCAGCTTTAATCCCTTTGTTTTTTATAAAATGGTCTTCTCGTTGAACTATAAGAGATACGTTATTCTGTTTATGATTTTGTCTGATATATATGTTGTAGGGTTTGTCTTTAATCAAGTTTTCCATTGCATTGTAAGCTTTTCTTACATATTTCGCAGGTTCATAACTTAAATCCCCCGGTATTATGTCAATTCTGCCTTGGAAATTTTGTGAATTTAATTGTGAGTTTGTGATGTTTTGTACTTGCATTATTTTTCCCTTTCAATTACTAATATCCGTTTACAATCCACTCTCTCACTCTGAATTTTGCACCAAGATCTTTTGCTATTTGTTCGCATTTTTCAAGATCAAGATGTCTGCCTTTGTAGCCTTCAACTACGCTTGCGACAACCGAAATGTTTTCATCGGCGCAAGATTTTATGAATTTTCTAACTTCTTCATAAGCTTCTTCAAATTTTGGCTGCGAAAGTTCGTTATATTCTTCTTTTGTGGCACCATTCAGGCTTACAGAAAATTCATCCACAAGCCCTTTAAGTTCAGGTACAACATTTCTTTTATACACAAAATTCGCATGTCCGTTTGTGTTTACTCTTATTTTAGATTCGGGACGTTTATTTTTAATATATTTTGCAACTTCCTTCAATTCGTCAAACTTCAACATCGGTTCTCCGTATCCGCAGAAGATAATTTCTTCGGACGGAGTTGCAGGGTAAATCTTTTCAAATTGATCTATTACATCTTGGGCCGTTGAATTTTCATTATCCAACCAAAGCTCTTGGCCTTTAACATCGCTTTTGTCATTCCTTAAACAAAAAATACATTCATTTGTGCAGCGGTTGGTTAGGTTAATATAAATTTTTCCGTCTAATGTATATACTAAAACGTTTGACATTTCTTGCCTTTCCAACAAAATTATCGCATGCTCAAAGTTTATTTACAAGAGCATAATCGGAAAAATCAGCCGTTATTTTTAAGCTTTTGTTTGAGGTTGTGTTTTGTTTTGAGAATAATCTGTTGTGCCGGGGAACGAGTTTTCGCCGGTGACTTTTTTCGTTACCCAGTATTGGATTTTCGGGATAAATGTTGACAGGAATGCTGCTGAAATTACAAAACCGGTACCCCAGTTTATTGAATTTTTAATAAAGTTCATTCTGCTTGCTTTTTTGAGGACATCTTCTGTTATCATGCCGCCTTTTGCTCGCTTGATAATATCGTTAATATAGGCAACTGCATCATCTTTAATTCCGTCAAGTTCTGCCTGTGCAATAAATTTGAGCGGATTTTTTCTGTTGGATGCGGCGGTTTTGGCAAAAGGAATATCCTCTCTTGTCGCAATCTCAAGTAAGTTATCGAGAAATTCCGGGGAGTTAAATCTTCCGCCTTTAAGAACACTTTCAACCTGACTTTTTGAAAGATATCCGACACCTTCGATTTCAGGCTGGAGTTTCGACATCTCTTTTGCGACATTTGACAATCTTGTGTAATCTTCACTCGATACATTCTTTTTAAGTTCGGATAGAAAATCATCCAATTTAATTGCGTCTTTGTTTTTGCCGAAGAATTTTCCTTTGAGTTCTGTGTTGTTAAGAAAATCGGTGCTGCCTGTTCCAAATACTTGTTTTTTGAACTCTTCAACACTCATTTTTCCGTTGTTGGCTTTTAGAAGTTTGGACATTTCCTCTGTTGCGTATTTCGCTGATACAGGATCAAGTCTTGTCTTTCTGCCGTCTTCTATCATATTCAGCCATCTGTTCATGTTTGGCATGTTAAACATATAGAAATAAATCGAACTTAAATCTCTTATAAGAATTTCTCTTCTTTCGTTATTATTTCTTGCCATAATTGTACGTCCGCCGGCAATCCCAACATCGGTTGACAGAAGCTGGTATTTTGCATCGTTTTCAAAATGGTTCGCAAGCGTCAGAAGTGTTTGAGTGCCGTTTAAGCCCTTAAATGCTGCGGATTGCTTTTCTTGGTTTTCCTTATTTTTATTTATAAATTCACTCATTGTCGGACGAGGGGTATTTGTTTGGATTGAAAGAAAATCACTTTGCGGCTGCGCAGGCTGTGGGTTTTTTCTGTTCCGTCTATAATAGTTGGTTATTGATTGATTTAATTTTGGAACAAGAAATCCGACAAGACAGTTCGCTAAGATTATGCTGCTTGCAACTTTGGCAAATTTGAAGTTCGCAATTTTATTCTCTGAAATCTTGTATTTTTTAAGATAATTTTTTAACGGATTGTGCATTGAATCTTTACCGACATCAAAGTTTGTATCGGGTAGTTTTAAAATCTTTTTGCCGACAAAATGGTCGATAAGCTTGTTGAAACTTTTAACTCCGCTAAACCAAAATAATGCTCCGATTATTTCTTCGGTAATACGCTCTCTGCCTTCATCAAATCCACCTCTTTGGTAAGCTTGATATGTTCTGCCTATTTCCACACAGGCTTCAAGTAAAATTAAGGGCGCAAGACCTCGGCTTGCCATACCTTTTACAAAGTGACGTGGTGTATATTGGGTTTTTACCGGTGTAGGGGTTATTGTTGTAACCATTTTTGTTCGTTTCCTGTCAAAGTTTATAATATCCCTGAATTTTTTTTTTTGCCAAATAAGGTATATTATTTAATACTTTGTTACACTATTGATTTAAAGTTTTGTTAATTTTTATAATATAAATGACAAGAAAATTTTTTTACGAGTTTTCTACACAATGTAAGAAGGTGGTTTGTAATGACCGTTAATCAAATTTTAAATATTAATACGGAATCTAAATATAATAATTTTAATACATCTTTTACCTCAAAACGAGGAAGACAAAACGATTACAATGGAAAAAAGGAGCAGCCGCTTAATAAAACTGGTGTTTTGCTTTCATCTGTTGCAGGAGTTGGGGTTATGTCCGCTGCAATTGCTAAAAAACAGGGCTTCTCTTTAAATCCTAAAGTTATTTTTTCACAAAGTCCTAAGGATTGGGCTATGCTGAAAATATTCAGCAAAAAACAACCGAATGCTAAGTTGATGGAAATTGAAGGGCCGCAGATTTTAATGCTTGCGACAGGATCTGCCGCAGGCGGGCTTGCTGGCGGTGCCGTTTTTGATGATAAAAAACATTTTAAAAGCAAACTTCGTGAAACCGTAAACCAGCTTTTAGGAAATGTACTTGTCCCTGTTATTTGTGTCGGCGGGGTTTCGCTTTTATACAAAAAATATCAAAAACAAATTTTGAGTAAGGTGCCGCAAATTGCAAATGCAACTGCTAAGCCTGCTAAAATCTTTAATAAGTTTTTAAAAGTTATCCCTTCCGCTTCTATGACAGCGGCTGCTTTAGTCGCCGGTATCATCGGAGGTAACAAGCTTTCTAATTTTATTAACGAAAAAGTTTATCATAAACATGTCGATAGAAAAATTAAGAAAACTGATTTCGCTCCGCACGTTGACGATTTGAGTATGGCGGTTACGCTGATGGCTAAAAAATCGCCTTTGTCTACCGCTATTACAAGAACTGTCCCGGCATTTCTTTGTGTTCCGGGTTATCAAATCGGTACCCACAGGGATTAATTATAAAAAATTGTGTTTAAGAACTTTAAATTAGCAAGAGGCGAATGTGTTTGTAACATCCGCCCCTCGCGTTTTATTTATCTTTAATTATTCTTTCTCTTTTAGTATGTCGGCATAGTGCTGAAGTTTATCAAGTAAATATCCGTATTGATTGTATAGTTCTTCTCGTTTTTGTTTGATTTTTTGTTCTTTATCTGCATCATTCTTTACAGATTCCGAATATCCGACAAGTTTGCCGTCTATTGAGGCTTGAACAGCTATTTTTAAAACTTCCGGCATGTTTAAGGCTGTCGGATTATCACTTGAAAGATTTTCATAATATTTATCAAGAAAATCTGGTGCTATTCTTTCCCGCCAGTTTATCTTGTTTGCGGTTCCGCCTATGTTGTAGGAAAGACCTCTTTCTGTTAAACCCAAAATGTCCGCAAAGGATATTTGAATTTTCTCTTTTGTCATAAGCTCGGCAAATTTTGCATTAACTATCGCTTTATCTGCTTTTTCAAATTCATCGCCGGTTTTGGGTTTTCCGTCTTTTATATCCGAAATTTTATCACAGAATGCCGAACTTTCTCTGGCTCTTTCTGGATCTTGGTTTAAGTAGCCTGCAAGATATAGAGGATTCCAAGCTGGCTCGTTTCTTAAAGCATCGCCCTTATCCTTTAATAAACTCAAAATCGGTATTGAATCGTGTGAGCCTAAAAGATACCAGTTGCTGTCGTTGCCGATGTAGTCTTTTGCTCTTTTGTAATCAAACATGATTAATTCTGGCAAATGATGTTTTCCATAGTATATTTCTTTGAATAATGCAGGCTCACAACATATATGCTCCCAAACCGGATCATTTTGATTTAAACCTCTTTCTTGTTTTAATGTCGGAAATACTATTCTTTCCAAAATTCTCGGATAATCAAAATGTGTATCCATTGGAGTGCCGGTTTCGTCAAATAGTCTTGACATAAATCTGCCATAGAGTTTATCTTTAATCTGTTTTCCGTTGTCGTCGTATTCTACCGAATCTCCCCTATATACAAATGGTTCAATTAAACCCATTGCATGGTCTATTCTGGTGTTTTCACAATTCTCAAGTGCGTGCTTTATTTTTTCTTGTAAAAATTCTCCGCCTATATTTAATTCGTGATCATTTTTAAATAGTTTTCTGGGATTTAATACGTTTACTCCCCAAGTTTGGTGAGGCGTGTCCGGATTCCATTCCGGAGCGCCCATGTAATATCCTTCTAAAAAGGCTTCTTTGTATCTCCAATAATCCATCTTGGAGTTTCCGACAAGCAAGTCTGAATAGTATTTGAAGCCTATGTTCTTCCTGAAGGCTTTATTTTCTTTTATCTGTTTTGTTACTAAAAATTGTTCAAATTGATATTGTTCTATCTGATTTTTAAATCTTTTTTTCAATGTCGCATATTGTTTTATTGCAGCCGGATTTTCTGCTCTTACGTTTACCATAAGATCTGAATCTGCTTTCTCCCAATTATCGCAGTCTTCGTCTCCGTACAATGTCGCCAAAACACGATAAATTCCTTCTTCTTCTGTTTGTTTGCCTTTTTTCTCCAAAAAAGCTTCAAATTCTTTGTTTAACCCGATTGCTTCGGGCTGGCCTTTTGCAAGGTTTGATTTGAAGGTTTTATAACTTTCTGTTAATGCTCTGTAATAAACTATTTTTGCTTCTGAAAAATCGGTGAATCGGTAATCTTTGTCATTCGCTTCTGTCGGAACGGTTAAATCTTTATAACTTTTTTCGGATAAAATCTTACCGTATTTTTCTGTCGTGAGCGGCTTAAGGTCTATGAACAATATGTTTTCGTTCAAGGCTGAGGCATTGTAGGGTGAATAATTTTTGTCATCATACAAAATCATACCGGTCGGGCCTAATTGATTGCCGTTAAAACCGTATAATTTCAAAAAATTTATCCATTCTGTTGCGCCTTCGCCATAGGGCGAACCGATAAAAGAATCTCTGCCTACTGCCGGAAATACCGATCCGTGTGTGATCGCTAATCTTTCCCTTACTCCGGCGGCTTTAAAACCTTCCTCCATTGTTTTCTGAAGGTCTGCTTCCTCATCTTTTCTCGGACGTCTGCCGAATGAAGTGTAATTGCTGTTTATTTGACTGTTTATTCCTGTTATGCGCATACTCTTCTAAAATCCGTGAATATTTTTTTTTGCTAATGTATAAAAAAAATATTAAATATTTGCAACAATTTCTATTCCGAAATTGCATCCGATTTCTTCGCGGCTCAGAACTACTATATTATTCAAATAATTTGATAAGAGCGTGAAAAATAAATGCCTCAATTCCATCGGGACAAGTATTTTTATCTCATCCAAACCTAATTGATCCGCTTTTTTTGCTATTTTATTTGCCAGTTTTTCTGCGTAATCCCCGTCTATTTTTATTATAAAATCATCATCTTCCTCAAAGCCGGGCATAAATGCGTCAAGTGTTTTGTCTGAAATTTCTATCAGACTTATTACTCCGTTTTCGTTTGCATAGTTTGCACAAATCCTTCTTGCAAGGGACAGACGAACCTTTTTTAATAAATCTGATTTTGCCCCCTGTTCTGCGTAGTCGTTCATCTTCTCAAAAAGATAATTGATATCTTTTATTGATACTCGCTCTTTTATAAGGCTTGTTAAAATAAATTTTAAATCCGACAGCGTCATAAAATCAGGAATCAAATTCGCTACCAAAAATTCGTTATGACGGCTTACGACTTCAATATACTTTTCAATGTCTGCGTAATCAAGAAGTTCTTCCACATACTTAACTGCTACATACTCTAACGCTCGGGATATATATTCCGCTCCGTTAATACCTTTTTCCCAAAAATCCTTCGTTTTACTTTTTTCTATCCAGATTACTTTTCTGCCTGTGATTAAATCTGTGTCGTAAATGGAATTTTTAATCTTGCTTTCTAAATGCAAATCGTCTGCATAATACATTGTGTAATTAGGATATACACACGCTCTATATACCTCCATCCCTCTGATTTTTATCGCAAATTCATATGGATTTAAGTTTTCATCATCCTGAAATACAACTTTCGGAATTATATAACCTAGTTCTTCCGTTAAATTTAATCTTACTTTGACGGTTTCGGCCAGAAGGGTTTCCTGCGTATTTTCCGATTCGTTTTCTACATATTCGATAAGTTCTTCACTTAAATATATAGCAAGCTTTTCTTCTGTTAATTTCTCATACATAACATCCGGCGAAGTCGTCTTGGCAAGTTTTATTTTTAACTCGTCAAGTTCTTTTAAGTTCGCCGAAATTTTGTCATTCAATTTTTTGCGGTTGACAGAAGCCGGAGCTTCTTTTTCCAATTCGGTTTTTATTTTAGAAATCTTATTCTGCTGATTTTTAATCTTTGACTGAATATCAAGGCATGCTTCATAAGGCGAAAGCTTTGGTGATAACATTTTCTCCATCTGGCTTTTAAAGGTCGAAATGTTTATGACATCAGACGTTAAATTTTCTTCATCCTGATTTGATTCACTCATAAAAATGCAATTGAATTTTATGCCGTCGTCGGTTTCCGCTTCGTTCATACTGTATAGCTCCCAACCGTTCATGGACATTTCATTCAGAAGGTTTTGAAGCTCTTGCATGTTATCCCCTGAACAGGTTTTTATTATATATTGCATTTTTTTATTGAACATTTCTTACTCCTGATTTCTGTCTTTTTTGATTAAAATTCTTAAGGCTTCGATTGCTGTCTTGATTGCTTTATCTGTGTCGTGGAAAACCGGATTTTCTAAACCTGCTTTTTCTCTTTCCTGATTTGCTACTGTTAAAAATACAGAACCTACCTTAACCTTTAGTGCGCTTCCGACTACAAAAAGTGCTGCGGATTCCATTTCAGAAGCTTTGCAGCCCAAGCGTTTCCATGCTTCCCATTTGTTGATAAGCTCATAACTTACCGGTGATTTTTCGGGGCTGTGCTGCCCGTAAAATGAATCCTTGCATTGTACAATTCCTGTGTGAAAATCGTTGTTTAATTTTTTGCAGGCTTCCACAAGTGAATTTGTAATATCAAGATCAGCTACTGCTGGAAATTCTATCGGCGCATATTCTTTTGAAGTACCTTCCATCCTTACGGCTCCTGTTGCAACAACTATATCGCCGCCTTTTACGTCAATATCTATCCCGCCGCAGGTGCCGACTCTGATGAATTTCTCCGCTCCGATTTTTACAAGCTCCTCTAACGCTATTGATGCTGAAGGCCCGCCTATTCCGGTTGAAGTTACGGTTACTTTTTCGCCCTCTAAGTAGCCTGTATATGTTGTGTATTCGCGTCTGTCTGCTATTAACTTCGCATCATCGAAATATTCGGCAATCTTTTGACATCTTTTCGGATCTCCGGGTAAGATTACATATTTCCCTGCATCCCCTTCTCTTAATCCGATGTGATACTGCTCGCCGTTTTGTGAATATTTCATTTCTTATCCTTTCAATATTTTATCTCTTAAGGCATAGTTTTTAGTTTTTGTATAACTTGATCTGTTATATCTACTCCGCCGATAAATACCGCATTGTAATCAAGTATTGCATCAAGCTTTTGTTCCACAAGCACCTGCTTTGCGGCTGCCTGAATTTTGTTGTAAACCTGTTCGCCTTTTTGCGCTTGAAGCTTCATTAAGGCTTCCTGTTTTGCATTAAATTCTCTTGCTGTTGCATCTTCAAAGTTCTGTTTTTTTAACGGCGTATCCAAAGCTTTGTATTGTTTTTCTTTGTCAACCATATATTGTTGAAGTTCAAGTCGTTTTGCATCTAATTCTTTTACTGCTGACTGTGCAAAAGCATAATTCTCCTGTACTTTTGTATAATTTATATAGCCAACACCGCCTGCCATTGCTTTGCTGCCCATTCCGCAAATAATTAAAGCTGCTGCAATTATTGCAAGATTTTTTTTCATATTACCTCCTTATTTCCTTTCTAATATATTAAATCACCTACACCAAAAGTAAAGTATCCGTTCGGATTCCCGTTGTCGCCGGGGTTGGTGAACGGAATACCGTAATCAATTGATAACGGTCCCATGCCCGGTATATACAATTTTAAACCGACACCGGCTGATATCGCTTCAAGCGGTCTGTCGTAAAGTGTATTTGTAATTGTCGGATTGAATATTTTACCTGCATCAGCCCATACTGTGAATCTGATGTTGTTTAAGAAATTAATTTTTCTTGCAAGTCTTGTTCTGTCCAAAAACGGAATAGGAGTTGCAAATTCTGCCGAACCCATTATGAATGCTTCACCTGTACCGACACCGCTCATCTTGAAGCCTCTGATTGTGTACGGGCCGCCTAATCTGTACATCATAACTTCAGGCATATCGTCCCCGTGAATTTTTCCGCCGCCTTTAACCGTGAAGGATAAAGATGACTTTTTACCCATCGGAATGTAATGCTTGATTGATCCGGTTAACTTCCCGTGGGTTTGACCAAAGTCCAAAAGCCCGATTTCTTCATCAAATCTTAAGCTTGCAATGGTGCCTTTTCTTGTGACCGTTCCGCCTTCTCTTGTGTCAAATATAAGCGCCGGGCTTAATGACATAAACAGGCCGCCGTCAAGTTGTTTTGCACGTTCTGATATCGGTATATTATATTTTTGGTACAAACTTGCAATTTTATTAAAGTCACCTTCACTTACGTCGATGTTTTCAACTCCAAGTGAAAATGTAGAGGTTAAATGTCTGTTTCGTTTTACCCTGTGAGCAACCGTAATTTCACCACCGACTCGGCGTTCAATCGCAAGCGGTACCTGATAGCTGCCGAAATCTCTGTAAAACAGTTTGCTCATTAATGAAGTGTCTGCGTTAAAGAAATACGGTTCAAAGAAACTTAATTCAACTTGAAGATTCATTCTTCTCATTATTGATGCATCGTTTAAGATTACACCCGAACCGACAAGTCCGTTTAAGGACACTCTCTGGTTGCGGCCTCTGAAGTTGTTATCTGCTATTCCAAGTGATCCGAATACACCTGTTACGGTATCCAAGCCGCCGCCGATTGAAATGTTCGCTGTTCTTTGTTCCTGAACGTTAATCGTAATATCATAAGTGTCCGGCTCTTCACAAGGTGTTATTTCTCTTGTTACATCCTTGAAAGCTTGTGAGGCATAAAGTCTTACTATATCTTCCTTTAACAGGTTTTCATTATAAACCATGCCCGGCTCTGAAAGTACGTTTCGCTCTATTACAAAGTCTTTTGTCTTTTCGTTGCCCGCGATTAAAATTCTGTTAATTGTACCTTCTTTTATGCTTATGTTTATTGTGCCGTCAGGATCGTCCGTTACGGAATCTATACGTGCCAGAATGTACCCCTTTGACGCATAGCACATTTGAATCTTTTCTATTGCTTCATTTAGTTTTGCTATATTTTGCGGTTTACCTTTCATATCTATCAGGTATGAAAGTATTTCTTCATTCGAAACAACAGTGTTGCCTTCTATTGTGAAATCTGTGACGGGAGCATTTTCTTCCAAAATGATTTTAAGAGTAATTGTGCCGTCGGGATTGTTCACCGGAATTGCTCTCATTTTTTCACTGAAATATCCCATCTGGTAAATGCTTCTTAAATCTTCCTGTACGGTCTCTCTGCTGTATATTTGTCCTTTTTTCTGTTTTACCTGCTGCAATATAAGATCAGGAGATATAACATTTGCTCCGTGGATTTCAATGTCTTTTATATATTTGTCGCCTCGTGTTGTACTTCTTGATACCGCAGGCGTTTCATTCTCTTCATATTGACTGAAGCCGTAATTCAAATTCGGCTCGGTCTGTTCTTCTGTATATTCGTTTGAAGTATCTGTGGTGCCTGACGTCGAGGATGGCTGTAATTCTATTTCTTCTTCCTGCTGAAGCTCGTCAGTCTTTTTGTTTCTGTGAAAAAGATTCGTAAACCAATTGCCTTGTTTTTCCCCAGGAGCGACGGTTTCTGTGGTTTCTTTTATTGTTTGATTTTCTTCCGAGTTTAAGGCGGCTTCTCTTGCTTGTTTTTCTTTTTTTAAGCGAATCCTTTTTTCTCGGCGGGTTTCTTTTTGTGTTGTATTCGCTGCATCAGAAACTTCCGGCTGTCCTTCATACACATATCTTTCAGCCATCTCACTCCCCGTTGTGTCCATTGAGTTGTAATCCCAAAGACTGTCAGCCCCAACACTTGTTAACGGATATAATGTCATTATTGATAATGATATTATTATTGAATATATGATATTCTTTGATTTCAAAAAATCAGAATCCTCAAATCTTCTCTTATATTAATCACATTATAGCATAAACTTCTAAAAGTGGAAATTTTAATATTAAGTTCCGAAACATTTGTTTATATGTCTAAAACCCTTTTGTATATTTCGTTTTTGCCTATCCCGTATAATTCTGAAATAATTATTGAAATATCTTTTGCGCTAAAGTTTTTGGTTTTTAATTTTTTTATTTTTTCATCAAAAATTTCTATGTCATGTTTTTGCTTTTGCGCAAATATCATGCCGACAATTTCTCCTTTTAAAGGGTTGGTTTTAAAATGGTTTATTACTTCTTCTGCACTGCCTTTTGTAATTTCCTCAAATATTTTCGTAAGCTCTCGGCCGATTGAAACTTGAGGATTGTTTCTTGCATTTTTTATTATTTCAAGGGTGTTATTTAATCGGTTTGGGCTTTCGTAAAATACAATGTTGGTTTCTTTGTATTTTTGCAAAATATTTTCAATTTGCGCTTCTGATTTCGGGAAAAATCCTGCAAAATAAAAATCTTCACCCTCTTTTGCGTTTTGTGACAGAAATGTCGCAACAGCATTCGCTCCTGCAAGCGCTGTTATTGTATATTTTTCTTTCCGTAATTCCTCAACCAAAACGGCTCCGGGATCACAAAATAACGGGGTTCCCGCATCTGATACAAGCGCAATTTTTTTCCCTTGTGACAGTTGTTCTTTGAAAAAATTCAGACGCTCTTTTTCATTAAATTTGTGATATGAAATACACTTGGTTTTTATTTCGTAGTGATTTAGAAGCTTTTGGGTAACACGAATGTCTTCGCAGGCTATTATATCAACCGCTTTTAGAACTTCTATCGCTCTTAAGGTTATGTCGCTTAAGTTTCCGATTGGTGTCGGCACTATGTATAAATCATATTCTTTCATAACTCGATTTTAGCATAAATTAAAGATTTTCGTTAAATTTTTTCTCTAATTTTTGTTTTGTTTTATCAAGAATTTCGTTGTAATTTCTGCTTACGGGGGTTGGTTTTGAGGTATTTATAACTTCAAGAAAAACTTTTGCATTTTCAGGTTTTTGTCCGTCCAAAAAACTTGTCGAATTTGCTGAGGATTTTCTTGCAGGAACTATCAAACCGCTTTTTGAAAATTTATCAAGACTTTCTTTTGATGAAAGAAATTTAATTAATTTTGCAGCTTCTTGTTTGTGTTTTGAATCCTTTGATATCGCCCAGCCAGATGCGTCAAGCGGCACGATACTTCCTTTAGTTTCCTTTGGAAACTGTGCTATATCCCAGTCAAAGTCCGCACTTTCCCTGTATTTGGGAACAAGCCATCTGCCTGATAAGTGCATCGCTAATTTCCCTTGCAAAAACATCTGCGCCATTGTAAGGCTTGCGTTGTCGCTTTTTTGCGGGGAAACGTGGTATTTGTTTCTTAAGTCTGAATAAAAATTTATGCCTTTTTGACTTTCTTCTGTTTCAAGAATTTCGGTTTTCCAGTCGTCCGACAGTAGCCCGCCGCCTTCGCTCATTAAATACGGAAGATAAAACAGGGGATCTTCTTCAAAACTTATTCCGAAAATTCCGTTTTCTTTATCAGTTGTTTTTTGAGCAAGTTCAAGAAAAGCTGCAAAGGTTGTTTTATTGTCTGGATAGGGCAGGCGGTTTTTATCAAAAATATCTTTGTTGTAAAAAATTACAAGGTTTGATATGTCCCTTGGAATTCCGTAAATTTTGCCGTTACGGCTTAAGGCTTGAACAGATTTTGGGTAAAAATCATCATCAACCAGTCCGTAATTCGTTAAATCTTCAAGTTTTCCCGCATCTGCGTATATAGGCAGATAAAGATTGTTGATGAAAATTACGTCAGGTGCTGTGTTTGAGGCGAATAAAAGATGTAATTTCTGAAAATAATTTTGCGGAATATGCATAAAATCTATTTTTATATCAGGATTTTCTTTTTCAAACTCGTCCAGAATCGGTTCTATAATCTCAATTTCCGATTTTGATCCCCAGCTTGAAAATTGCAAATGCGTGCGGGAATCCTTTTGAACACATCCGCAGGATAAAATAATTAAAAACACTCCGGATAATAATGTTTTAATCGCTCTTCTCATTTCTTCTTTCCGTTAAAAAAGCGGGTGTTTTAATTTTTGCCCGCTTTAATTCATTTTTATAATTCTATTAAAACACCCATATTGTCTTTGCTTACTTCTACAAGCGATTTGAAATCATCTGCTTTTACCATGTAAACATTCGGGTTGTCCATTCTTACCTGAAGCGGCTTATCTATGTTTCTGTCAAATTTTTTCAAGATAAATACTTCTTCATCTATCCTGCCGACAACTGCTGATTTGCCGTCCAACGACACAAGATAAAATCCGCGGTTTGCATCAATGTTGAAGCCTGATTTTACTATCAATCCGCTTAAATAATCTGCTTTTGTTTCGTTTTGATTTTTGGTTATCGGATTGGTAATATTTTTTGATTTCATATTTGGTGTTTGGAGGGGTTTCATGCTTGCAAGACTGTTTGCAACTACATCCGATAGTGAACTTGTTACTTTCGATTTGTCATTATCCATTAAGTTGAAGTATTCATCCACTGATATTACTTCATAATCATTTTTATCATCTTGAAATTCAGGTTTGTTTAAAAATTTGTTGTTTGTTGCTATCAAATCCGAAACGCTGAGATTTGCATTTTTGAATATTCTCGGATTTGTGTGAAGATTTGAATATCCAAGATTTACGTGAGGCCCTTCCTGAGGAAGCTCAATTTGTACACGTCTGTGTTTGATTCGTTTGTTTCTGCGAGTTTCTTCAAGGGTATTCTTTTCTGCAAAAGCCTTCAATTTTATCGGTTTAATGCTTTCGTTTATTGCGTTATCTTCGGAAACCGTCGGCTGCATAAGTTGAATATCGTTGTTATTATCAAGTGTAAGCGGAATATTTTCGGTTTCTTTTATATCATTTTCAATTTGAGTTTTTTCCGTTGCAGGAGATATGTGAAGCAGTCTTTCCAATTTTTCAAGACGTGATTCTGTAACAAATTTGGATTGAGCAGCTCTCGGTGCTGATTTTGCCGGTTTTGCCGGTTCCGTTTGCTTTGCAGCAGGGGCTTTAGGCTGAACTTTTGGCTGCGGGGCAGGCTGTTCTGCTGCTTGGATGGGTTCCGGTTTCTGTTGAATCTCTTCTTGTACTTTTGGTGTTGTAATAAAAGTATATTTTTCGTTTTGTGTTTCTTTTGCTTTGTTCATAGCTTCTATCTTTTCGCCTGATGCGTCCATATATTGCTGATATTTTTCCTGCCAGCTCAGATTTTCATTGTTTATAATGTTGTCATAATTCTGTATCGGCTTTCTGCCTTTTGAAATGTTGTTAAGAAAGGAGGTCTTTAATGCTTGTGAGCGGATTAAAGAATTCCTTATCAGATTGAACAATGATATCAGGCAGAATAAAGGCACCAAAATTAATACCAATGTAACGGGCAGGTTTTTGGGCATTTTGTGAGTTAATTTAGAAATGAAAACACTTGCTGACTGCCCTAAGGTTAAAGCATTTCCCTCAGTTTCTGCTTTTTGCGGTGGTATTTGAATCGCAACTTCTAGTGATTTTCCGATGTTTTCTGCGTTTTCAGATAATGCTTTCTGGTTATTTTCGGAAATTTTTGCAGTTGTGTTTTCCGAAATTTTGTTTGCCGTTTGCTCTGTATTTACGGTTGGTTTCTGTTGTGTTTGCGGTTTTGCGGATTCTGTTTTGGTAGTTGAAACTTTCTTTATATTTGAATCCTGTTTTGGGGCTGAGGCTGTTGTTTGAGCTGTTGTTTGTTTTGATACCGCCGGTTGCACGGCTGGTTTTTGAGCTGTTTGAACCTTCTTTTCTACAGGTTTTGCTGTGGTTTTGGATGCAGCTATATCTTTAGCTGTTTTAGTAGGTTGAATTTCCGGTAATTTAACTCCTGAAGATTTCTGTTGTGTTGCTGAAGGTGCAGCAGCTTGAGCGGTTGTCTTTTTCTGTGCTATAAGCGCACGATATTCTTTTTGCTCCTGAGTTACGGGAGATGTTTTTGCGGTGTTGGTTTTGATATCGACAGGACGGTTGGTGATAACAGTTACTTTGGTGTATCCGCCTGCGCCGTCGTTAATTGCTCTTACGTCGACATCTGTTATTAAATCTTTTGCAGAACCAAAATCAGGCTTTGAAGTTGATGCATTGTTTACATTTGGCATCAAAATTACGTATTTGTTGTCTGATTTCTTTGTGACAACGACGTTATCAGCATAGGGGCTTGAGGTATACAATGTAAATTCAAGTCCGTCTGTTGAATTTTTTCTGATGTCTACTTGATTAAGTGTATTATCTGCTAATGCCGGTCCGCTTGATATATTGGTTAAGCTAAGGCACAATAATAAAATAAGACCGAGTTTTTCGGAGTTTTTAATCATATTTTTCCCGTTACATTACCTACCACTATATATTATATAATACATTGACATGAAAAAAATTGCTAGTATATTAAAAAATTGATACTTTTGTGTTAAGATTGTAAACATGAAAAGCGGATTTACAGCAATAATAGGACGCCCGAACGTCGGCAAATCAACCCTTTTAAATTGTATTTTGGGGCAGAAAATTGTGATAGCAACCGACAAGGCGCAGACTACAAGAAAAAGAATAAAGGGAATTTACACAACCGAAAAAGGTCAGATTGTTTTTGTTGACACCCCGGGGGTTCACAAGCCTTTAAATAAATTGGGCGAATTTCTTTTGGATGAAGCCAAAATTGCAATTCCTGATGCTGACGTAATTTTATTTCTTGTTGACGGTTCCGAGCCTGCTGGAAAAGGCGATAGGTGGATTGCTGAAAATCTTCTTGAAACAGAAATCCCGATTATTGTTGTTCTTAATAAAGTGGATAAACTGAAAAAGCCCGAAAAAGTTGAAGAAAATCTTCTTTCATATAAAACGCTTTTTAATAAAAATTTGCCTGTTGTCAGGGTTTCGGCGAAAACCGGACGAAATATTGACACATTGTTAAGTGAAATTTATAAAAAACTTCCTCAAGGCGAACTTCTTTATCCTGAGGATGTTGTAACGGAAGAAACAATGAGATCTGTTACGGAAGAAATTGTCAGAGAAAAAATTCTTCTGAATACGTCCGATGAAATTCCTCATTCTGTTGCGGTTAAAGTTGAACAGTATCAAGAGGAAGAAGATATTGACCGAATAAGAGCCGTAATTTATTGTGAAACTAAAAGCCAGAAAGGGATTCTAATCGGTAAGAGCGGTTCAATGCTCAAAAAAATCGGAACGGAAGCACGTTTAGAGCTTGAAAAAATTGTCGATAAAAAAGTTTTTTTGGGCTTGGAAGTCAAGGTTGAAAAGGATTGGCGGAAAAAAGAAAATTCTTTAAAAAACTTTGGATATGAACAAGAAAAATAGCAAAAAATATTTTTCAGGGCTTTTATCTTGTTCGTATAGTTTTAGAAAGGAGAACACATGAGTTTAGAATTAAATTTACAAGCAAGCAGAACCGGTTTAAAAAGAGTCGGCAAGCTGGTAAGACAACAAAGAATGAAAATGGCATATAATAAAAATTTAGAAGGTTTATTCGGTCAATCGGATAAAGATTATTTATGCTTGACTAAAAAGTCTTCAAGTATAGCGGAACCGAAAACTAACGTGTTTAAAACTTTTGCAGAAGGTTTGCAAAACTTTTTTGAAAAAGGCTGCATGTTTTAATTAATCATAAATTTAAAAAAACTTTTAAAAAGCCCGTATAAAGACGGGTTTTTTAATGTCAAATTAAAAAGATTATTCATCAACTGTTAACTTGTATCCGCCGCCGTAGATGGTTTCAATATACTTCTTTCCGCCGGAAATTTTATCAAGTTTTGAGCGAAGATGTCGAATATGAACTCTAATGGTTTCAACATCATCATCAGGAGCATATCCCCAAATTTCTTTTAAAATTTTTGATGATGAAACCATATTTCCCTGATTTTGGAAAAGTAGGTTAAAAATGTCAAATTCAATCGGGGTTAATTTTGCGATTTTGTCGTTAATCTTGACGCTGTAAGTTTCAGGCAGAAGCGTAATTTCGCCTAAAGTCAGAAGCTCTCTTGTCGCAATACTTTCAGGGATTTGATCTGTGCGTTTCAAAAGCGCACGTACTCTAACCTGAAGCTCCTCCATTTCAAAAGGCTTTACAAGGTAATCGTCAACTCCTATATTAAAACCTTTGACCTTGTCATTGATTTGCGAAAGTGCCGTAAGCATCAAAATCGGAATGTTTTTTGTATCTTCGTTTTTGCGTATTCTCTGCGCAACCGTAAACCCGTCCACTTCAGGCATCATAACGTCTAAAACCACCAAACTCGGTTTTTCCTGCTTGCAAAGCGCAAATCCTTTTGTGCCGTCAAAAGCCTGCACTACTTTGTATCCGCAAAGCTCCAGATTTACCTTGATAAGCTCATTAATTGCACTGTCGTCATCTATTACTAAAATCTTGTTATTCATAAGTTAATTCTATAATAAAAATATCCTAAATATATGATTAATAAAACTTAATAAATATTATCCGAAAAGATAATTAATATCAGTGCATTTTAGGGGTTGATAATTTGAAGTTTTGTAAAAAAATAAATTTAAAGTGTAAAAAATACAAATTTTTTATTTTTTGTAGTAATATGTTGATTGCAAATTTGCATTACGCAAATATTGCAGTGTAGTAGTAAGTATACATTTATACAAAGGAGGCACATGAATTGGCAATAACATCACCATTTACAGCGTTTAAGGAAAACGGCAAGAAAGAAATCCACTTAGGACAACACGTTTTAGCAGAATTTTTTGAATGTGACCCAAATACATTGAACAGTATTGATAAAGTAGAACAATATATGGTGGATGCCGCCCTTGAATGTGGTGCGACTATTGTCCAAAAATGTTTCCATATGTTTACCCCATACGGAGTGTCGGGTGTAGTAATTATTTCAGAAAGCCACCTTGCAATCCACACTTGGCCGGAACTCGGTTATGCGGCAGTTGATCTTTTCACCTGCGGTGACAAGTGTGATCCGAAAATTTCTTATGAATTTTTGAAAGAAAAATTTAATTCTAAAAAAGCTTCGTTCACAGAACTAAAACGCGGCATCATTGACGAAGAAACAATGAGAGTTGCTGAAAAACCGTTCGAAATTATGGAGCAGTTGGTTAATTAGGATTAAATCAGTAATAGATTTGAAGGAGTGAACAAGTTTTTGTTTGCTCCTTTTTTAATTTATGTAAAAAATTTGACATCATGTGTTAAAAATAGAATATGTTTATTCTATTATTCGCTTAAGAGGAAGTAACACTTAACGGTGTGGATTTTAGAATATTCGGGGGATTCAATGATTGAAGAAATTCTGGATAAAAAATCTAATTTTGACTTAACATCAAAAAGCGCATTTTCAAAAGATGATGATTCTTTTACATCACGTTCTTATGCAGCATTGCTTGCGAAGAATGCAATTCCTTATTCACACAGAAAAGTTGCGGATAATTATACGATTGTTAAACGTATTTTTAAATTTCAGGCAGTCAACAGCCGTATTTCAAATGCTGATAAAACTTTGCTTGCTAAATATGATTTTAATGTTCTTGAATATACAACCGTAAAGCAAATGTATGAAGAGCTTGCGCTTCTTCAAAAGTGGTCGGCTTCTCAGGATGTAAAGCTTAAGAATGACGCCGATTCTATTCTTGAAATAAGAGCGAAAGAGCTTAAATATATTGATTCAAATCGTTATGCGAATATTTCAAATGAAATTTACAAGGGTTACGTTGCATTAGAGCATTACTTTGAAGAGATAAGCAAATATAAAGAAGTTTAAAAATAAATATAATATTAAAAAGGCGGTTTTAAAGCCGTCTTTTTTGTAGGTTTTTATTTAATTTTCTTAACTAAAGCCTTGATTATCGGCAAATTTTGTGGTTATAATTAAATCGGAACGGGCAATTCCTCTTAAGCCTTGTTCAAGGATTGCCAAATACGGCGCGGCTGCAGTGTTTGACACATCCGTCGGTTAAAGGTTTCCAATGTTCGGAAATCAAAGTTACTCGAAAATTAAGAAGGAAAAACAAAATGTTAAAAATCAGATTAAAAAGAATGGGCGCAAAGAAAAACCCTTCATACAGAGTTATCGTAATCAACTCAACAACAAAACGTGAAGGCAGACCGGTTCAAGAACTCGGCTACTACAATCCGAAAACTAAAGTTATGCAGTTAGATAAAACAGCTGCTCTTGACTGGGTTAAGAAAGGTGCTCAACCGACCGAAACTGTTGCATATTTGATTAAAAACTGCAACGACGACGGCACTTTAAATTATCAGAAAAAAGAAGTTGTAAAACTTTCTAAAAAAGCACAAGCTAAAGCTCAAGCTGAGGCTGAAGCTAAAGCCAAAGCCGAAGAAGAAGCTAAAGCAGCGGCTGCTGCAGCAGCAGAAGCTCCTGCCGAAGCTGAAGCTTAATTGCTTTGATAAATTTTTAACAGATAAAAAGGACTTGATTTATTTAAATCAAGTCCTTTTTTAGATCAAAAAATCTGGCAAACATTTTTATAGTGAGTCATTGGATGTCGATTATTTGCGGTGCGTCGTTTGACGCACCAAAAAAAAATTAATCCGGAATTTCTTCTAAAATATCCTTAACGTTGCAATTAAAGAACTTTGCGATTTTTTCAAGCGTGCTAAGCTTAAGGTCAACATGCTCACCTTTTAAAAGCTTTGTGATTGTTGCAGTACTAAGACCAGAAATTTTAGCAATTTCTTTGCCAGTATAGCGCTTGTTCCATTTTACCCTGTATAAATTTACGATAACCATATTAGCATTTTATTTTCTTCGTTTGTAATTGGCATAAAACTATCGACAATTAAATAAAATTAAATTACAATTAGATTATAGAAACATTACTTAATATTTAATAGGGGCTTATGGATTCAAACAACCAACAATTCGGTTATTCCGAAGACTTAATAGCAGAACTTGAATATAAACTCGGAGATTTATTATCTCATATAAAACTATTATCCAACGCGACCGTCGGGATTGGAGCGGATTTTTCGTTTGATATCAAGGATATCAATTCCATAAGCCAAACGCTTCATGATAAGGCGGTCAATTCTCTTTTTGTGGTTGAAAAATTAAAAGCTTCTTTGGGGCGTTTAAGTGTTTAAATTTCGATATCTTTCATCATATCGACAAGGGTGTTTATGGTAGTGTCCATGCTTACGATATCTGAAGTTCGTTGTTGAAGAAATGCATTAATTTTTGGCATCATTTCAATTGCGATATCAAGTCTGGGGTTCGTTCCGGGCTGGTACATACCGACGTCAATAAGGTCTTTGTTTTCTCTGTAAAGTGCCATAATCGTACGCATTTTGCCTGCTGCTGCCTTGTGTTCGGGCGCAACGATAGAGGACATAAGCCTTGAGATACTTCCAAGAACGTCGATTGCGGGGTAGTGGTTCATTTCGGCAACCTTACGGGATAGGAAAATGTGACCGTCAACGATACCTCTTACGATATCGACGATAGGGTCAGAGATGTCGTCACCTTCCATCAAAACCGTATAAAGCGCTGTGATTGAACCTTTCGGGCTGTTTCCGGCACGTTCAAGAACTTTTTGAAGCCAGGAGAAAATGGATGGCGGATAACCTTTCATCGTCGGGGGTTCGCCGATAGAAAGCCCAACTTCTCTGCCTGCCATAGCGCAGCGGGTTACGGTATCGGTCATAAGGAAAACCTTCTTGCCCTGATCTCTGAAATATTCACAAACAGCAGTTGCGGCTTGAAGTGCTTTTTGACGGATTAACGGCGGTTGGTCGCCTGTTGAGCAGACAAGAACAGACTTTTTCATACCTGCTTCGCCAAGTGCATCTTCTACAAATTCTTTAACTTCTCTGCCTCGTTCACCGATTAGCGCAACGACGTTGACATCAGCATCGGAGTTTCTGGCAATCATACCGAGAAGGGTACTTTTACCGACACCTGAGCCTGCAAACAATCCCAAACGCTGTCCGCAGCCCATTGTCATACAACTGTCAATCGCTCGTACACCTGTTGAGAAAACTTCTGTGATAATCGGTCTTTCAAAAGGCCCCGGCGGCGGCCCTTCAATCGGACGCCAGGTGGCTCCTGTTGTGTCAAGAGGTTTGCCGTCTATCGGTTCTCCCATCGGGTTTATGAGTCTCCCAAGAAGAAAATCTCCGACCGGAATTATAATCGGTTTTCCCATTGATGTTACAAGGCTGCCCTGTCCTATTCCGTTTCCGTCAAGCAAAAGCAAAAGCTGTGCGGCTTCACCCTTGAAAGCAACAACTTCTGCGGGTTTCTTTTCGCCTGATTCAGTTTCAATATAACACAAGTCCCCGATTTTAAGCCCCGGAAGCTTTACTTCTACCGTTAAGCCCAGAAGTTTTGATACTGTTCCTTTGAACTTGAAAAGGGTTGTTTCATCAAGCTTTGACTTTACCCGCTGTTTTAAATCCGTAAGTCTGCTGTCATCAATATTCTGCATATTAAGATTATAATTAGAATTTATTTAAAAAACAATTTGTTTACATTTGATTTTGTGGTAGAATTTTTTGGGAGTGAAAATTATGACATTACCGCAAAATTTTGGAATAGCAATGTTGATGACACTTTTTGCCGGATTGACGACGGCAATAGGCGGTGCTGTTGCTTTTATGGTAAAAAAAGATAATCTTAAAGCTTTGTCTATCGGGCTTGGATTTTCAGCCGGGGTTATGATTTTCCTTTCGTTCAACGATATTATACCTGAAGCCGGCGAGCTTTTGGCTGTGAATTATCCGAATGCTTATGAATGGATGGTTTTATTCGGATTTATTGCAGGGATTGTCGTTGCAGTATTGATAGATTATTTTCTTCCTGATCACGTTGATCCTGAAGAATTGGAAAATCCGGAAGCGCCTTGCAATAAACGTCACAAAATAAAAAGGGCGGGGCTTTTAACGGCTATTGCAATTTGTGTTCACAATTTCCCTGAAGGAATGGCAACGTTTTTGACTACAACGCAGAACGTAACTTTGGGGATTTCAGTCGGGTTAGCGATTGCAATTCATAATATTCCGGAGGGAATTGCCGTTGCGCTTCCTATTTATCATGTGACAGGCAAAAAGCGTTATGCGATGCTTTATGCAGCATTATCAGGGATTACTGAGCCCATAGGGGCTGTTATCGGAATGTTTTTATTCAGTCTGTTTCTGCCTCAAATTCTTGTCGGAATCCTGCTTGCGGCTGTCGCAGGAATTATGATTTATCTTTCATTTGATACCCTGCTTCCGCTCGCTAAAGAATACGGAAATTGGCACCTTTCCATAATTGGAATTGTGACAGGAATTTTATTTATCTGGATTGGTTTAATAGTTTTGGGTCATGTGTAAATTGCCTTTAAAAGCCTGCTGTTGCAGTTCTTTTTGCGTCAGCTTTGTCCGTAAAAATACGTACGTATTTTTACTTAAGTAAAACTGCGGACTTTTTTTATTTCAAAAAAATATTATAATCAGAATATAAAAAACAGAACCGGAATAAAATCGGAAGGGAAGAAGCTTTTAGGCCGGGGCAGGAGAAATAACGGGATATTATAATTGTTAAAATTAAAACAATTTTAAACAGTTAGATTAGACGTGGCTTTCCGAAAATGCACATTGAAAATCCTTTGCTAAACAGAGGTTAAATTTATGATGTTTTTGTTATTTAAAATCCATCTCTTAACACCCTAAATCCGTTTAATACGGAAATATTCTTAAATTATCTTACTCTATCGGGAGGATTTTTCCTCCCTTTTTGTTAGACTGAAATATTATTAATTTAAAGGGGTGTGGTTAAGATAATATGAAAAAAACTAAAAATTTTAAGGAATTAAGTAATGATTATATCACCAAAGGAACTGAATGTTTTGACTTTGGTTGCGCAGGGTTATTCAGATAAGGAAATTGGGGCTAAATTAAAGATTTCCGAACGTACTGTTCAAACGCATTTAACGCGGATTATATTGAAGTTAAATGCAAAAAACCGAGTCAATGCAGCAGTTTTATTTTTTGTAAAAAATACAAAACTTTTTAAAATTCACTAGTATTAGAGGATAGAATTATGAAAAGAATTATACTTCATTGGACGGCCGGAGGTTACTATCCGACGGCTGTTGAGAAAGAGTATTACCATTTTTTGGTAGATGCGGAAGGAAAAGTTTATAAAGGGAAATTTAAGCCTGAGGACAATCTTGTTTGCAAGCCTCACAGTTATGCAGCGCATACGGGAGGCGGAAATACAGGTTCTGTCGGGATTGCGCTGTGCGGAATGCAGGGGTATAAGGATCGCAGAGTTGTCGGGAAGTATCCGATTACACTTTCTGAATTTGAAAGTGCGATGAAACTTGCAGCATACATTGCTTGTAAATACAAGCTTGTGGTTGACAGATCAACCGTTATGACTCATTACGAGTTTGGGATTAAGCATCCTGCGACTTCAAGTTACGGCAAGCCCGATATAAATTTTATTCCTCCGTACCCTTGGGTAAGTAAAAATGAAGCCGGAGATTTTATCCGCTCGAAAATTAGGTGGTACAAAGCAAAAATGAAAGAGGTTTAGTTATGGAAACAGATTATTACAATTTATCAGGCGGGATTAATCTATCTCTCACCAAAACGGAACTCGGTATTGATACAAAGAAAATGTATTGGTCTGACAGTAAAAATGTCGAAATATATAAAAACCGAGGGATTTCAAAACAATTAGGAAATACTCTTATCTGTTCTGTCCCGGAAGGAGAGGCAATAACCGGACTTCATGAAATGTTTTACAGGGATGATTCCAAACTGGTTATAACAACAGATACAGGGAAAATTTATGTTTTTAATCCGTTGAACAATTCAATGACTTTATTAAGCGGGAAAACTTTACAAGGAAAGAAACCTCGTTTTGCGTCATTTTTAAACGGTGTGCTTTGTATAACGGAAAAGGACGGGTTGTTTTATATAAACAACAATTCAAGCTTCAGTATTGAAGATTGTAATTTAAAAAACGCATCAGGATTAACTGTGACGGGAGATGTTTTGACGGTTTACAAAAGCAGAGTTTGGGTTGCAAGCCAGTCTACGATTTATTATTCTGCATTAGGAACTTATAATGATTTTACAAGTGATGACGATGCCGGTTATATAAGTGATTTTCATACTGATACTTCTGAAATTACGGCATTAAAGTCTTATAAGGATTACCTTGCAATTTACAAAAAGGATAAAGTATATCTTTTGACCGGAACAAGTCCTTCGGATTTTGCGATTGTGCCGTTTGCTGATAGAGGAACTGTTGCACCGAGATGTGTTGCAAATGTTGATAACAAACAGTATTTTTTATCTTCAGGTATTTTTGCGCTTGAACAGGTTGGGGAGCTTAATCAAATTCAACTAGGTTCGGAAATTTCACTTAAAATCAGACCGGAATTTGACAGTTTTGACAAAAGCAAATTATCAGAAGCGATTTGTGTTCACTACGAAAATAAAAATCAGATGTGGTTTTTTATTCCGTATGCAGCTCAAGATTATTATCAAACAATTTGGATTAACGATTATGTGAACAAGGCTTGGTATAAAAGAGTTGTGCCTCAAAATATTACAACGGCAGCAATTTTTGAAGATTATGTTGTGTCGGCGGATTCAGAAGGAAATATTTACAGAGAAAATTACGGCTCGACTTTTAACGGTACATCGATAGATTTTATGTGGAAATCTCCGTTTTTATCAATAGGTTCGCCTCATCATAGAAAAGTTATTGATGAATTTTATTTTATTCTTGATGATGCTTGTGACAATAATTTTAACTTTTCTGTGTACAAGGATTATGACAGTCAGTTTAGTGATGATTCGGAAAAAATTTATTCTGTTCACTATGATCAGTTAATCTGGGCAGACGATGATACTTCGGATAATCTTCCTTGCCACTGGACTTTGGATGATGCTGATGTTCCGGTTTGGCCTGTAAATAAAGATGTTCTTGAAAAAGCCGAAATCTCAGAATCTAATTATGCAATTCAATTGTGCGTAGAAGGCTCAGAACAAAGTGAAGATATTGCAATTATAGGATTACAATTCCGCGAAATATATAACGATGATTAGCTCCGCTTATTTTTTATAACAGTATTTACACTATTAAGCCAAGAAAGGGAAATGAAATTATGGCAGAAACAAATTCTTATTCGGTTTTTATTCCTGAAATATGGAGTGCAAAATTGAACAGCATGCTTGAAAAAGAGTGTGTAATGCTTCAGTGTGTTAACAGAAATTATGAAGGTGAAATTAAAAATCAGGGCGACAAGGTAAAAATCATAACTCCGGCTCCTGTAACAATTTCAACACTTACGACAAGCTCAATTACATACAATGAACTTGAGCCGACTTCAACGGATTTAGTAATTGATCAGAAGAAATTTTTTGCATTCAAAATTAATGATGTAGCGCAGGTTCAGGCAAATACCGACATTATGGAAGCTCATTTACAGAATGCGAAAAATGCGATTGAAGAAGTTCAGGATGCATACCTTCTTTCAATGCACGCAAATGTTGATGAAAATAACATAGTAGGCTCAGATTCCGTTCCTGTAACATTAAGCAAAACAACGATTTACGAAAACTTTGTAAATCTTGCGATGAAACTTAAAGATTCAAATGCGGTAAAAGCCGGAAAGCGTCCTTGGGTAGTAATTAACCCGCTTGTAGAATCATATCTTCTACAGAGTACGGAATTTATCGGAGCAAACAATGTTGCTGATGAGACATTAAGAGAAGGTGCAATCGGCAGAATTGCAGGCATGGATGTTCTTGTAAGCACAAACTTAACCCCAGTATCTAATAACTACTATATTATGGCAGGAACCAACGATGCAATAACCTTTGCATCCCAGCTTGCAAGAATTGAAAGTTTACGAGATAAAGACAGCTTCTCCGATTTAGTAAGAGGACTTTACTTGTACGGTGCAAAAACAGTTCAGCCTAAAGCCTTAGCAAAAATGGTAGTAAAAGATCCGAATGCAGCTGCTTCAGCATAGGAAGCTAATGTGATAGAAGCACATCAAAGTGAGATATTAACTTTGATTGCTTTCCCCCTGAAAAATAAAAGGAGAAAATTAAATGATAAATAACAATGCAGCGAATCAAATTTCATCAACTGCCGCAGTTCAACCGCAGGGCTTGATGAATAATAATCCGATATCAGGTCAGATGCCTGGTGCAATGTCTGCAATGCCTTATAACACAACGGGTAATTCCGATGCAATACGACAAACTTTGATGCGAGATATAAGCATCATAAAAAGTCTAATGCAATCAGGAATAATCAACTCGGTACAAGGACAACATTTGATGAACTACATCATAAATAAGGCGAACACAGAAACAACAAGGCAGCCGCAGACATCAGCACTACCGCAAGCACCTCAGATGCCTCAAATAACAGTTCCTTCAGGCGGGATTGTTTACGGGATAGAAGCGTTCTTGAAAGAAAATCCGGAATTTTTTAACAAGAACGGCCGAAATCGGGTATTGGAATATTTAAAGAAATCAAATTCTGTAGTTGACAAGGATGAAATTATGCAGATAGCCGAGCTTGTAGAAGCTTTGGAACAAAGTGCAGTGGATGGTTATTTGCAAAATCAGGCACACGAGAAATCAATAAATGACGAAAACAAGGCCGCCAAAGCGAAGTTGAGAGCGAATGCGCAAAATTCAAATGCGGCAGATGCAAATGCGAGGGTATTTACTCGTGAGCAAATCGGCAGAATGAGCGGAGCGGAATTTGCCAAAAACGAAAAAGCAATAATGGAACAGTTAAGAAACGGCTTAATTCGATAATTACGGCAAATTTAAAAAATCTTACGGGCGGGTTTAGCCCCGTCTGTAAGATTTATAAAAAGACTCAAGGAGAAAAATATGAATTATTTTGATTTGGTAAACAAATGTTTGGTAGAACTTAATTACAAACAAGTAAACGCATTTTCCGAACTAACCAAAAATGATCACAAAAAAATAAAAAACATAATTAATCTTGTGAATACGGAAGTTTGTAATTATGACAATTGGGACTTCAAATTAAGAAAAACAACACTTAATCTTCCAGCCCAAACAACGGAAATTGACAATCCGATAGACGGAAGGATTGCGTCATTAGTAATAGACGGGCATGTATATAAATATTTTGACAAACCTGATGTTTACATAAACGGAGAAGCTCCAACCAAAACTTGGGGAAGATTTAATGACAAACTGTTACTTCCGGAATTTGATGAAGACAAAATTGTAAATATTGTTTATTATACGGCGAATTCAGCGATAGATGCAGAAGGGAATGAAAAGAAATATTTGGAAAATGAAAGCGACAAGTCAATGATACCTGAAATTTTTGCAGAATCCATACTTGTTTATGGTACCTGCATGCGTTTAAAAGCAAATCCGCAGCATGTAAAATTCGGATATTGGATGAGCATGTTTAATAGTGCGCTGGCGACCATGCGTGCAAAAATTCAACTTGACGCCGATTCTACACCCTATGTAAATATGCGCAGATATTAGGTTACGGCAAAAAAACGCATAAAAAAAACAGGAAGTTTTCATTCCCCCCTGTTAAGATTTACACTAGCCGAAATATAAATAGCAATATTATTATACAATTTTTTTTCAAAAAGTACAAACTTTACTAAGAAATGTAAATTATGAACAGACTAACACAACAACAAAAACGATTTGTAATCGAATATATAAAGTCGCTTGACGGCGAATTGTCGGCGCAAAAGGCGGGATATAAATCCAAAGATTTTAAATCAATTTCGAATACACTTCTTTCAAACAAGCTTGTAATAAATGAAATAAAAGAGCAGTTAAAGAATCAGATATCGTCATTGAGAGTAAACAAAGGTTATGTAATACAGAAACTTTTGCAGATAGCGGAGTTTTCGCTCGAGGAGGAGGAAGTTTTGGATAAAGAGGGAAACTTGACCGGCAAGAAAAAGCTGCGTGATACCTCGGCAGGCCTAAAGGCGCTGGAGAGCCTTTGCAAATATCTTGGCTTTAATTCCGATAACGAAGATTCAGAGTATAAGCAGGCAAAAATTATTACGATTTCAAATCTGGACGATGACAAAATTTAATTAAGGAGTAGAAACGAAATGAAAAACAAAGACGAAGATATTGAAGAAATGCTATTAGGCTCTGCTTCTCTGGACGATTTGATACGAATGAAGATAGAAAGTGAATTTCAGGACGAAATGAAGAAGGCTCAGGAAAAGAAATTAAACAGAGAAAGGAAGATTTACACAAAAATTTCAGAAGTTCCTAAGGATTATATTTTTTCAAAGGATGCGGTTTTCAAGTATTACAACAGGCATAACAAACTTGAAACCTACATAAACGGAATCCAGGCGGATGCACTTTTGGGGCTTCAGAACAATACCAGAGTAAAAATCCTAAACGGTGAACTGAGTACATTTTCGACAGACGATGCTTATGTGAAGTTTGAAAAAGTATGTGTAAATTCTTAAGTTTAGTAATAGACAGGGCGCATTCAAGGTTTGAGAATACGGAATATTTATCGAATGTAATTTTCTTATATTTAAGATATTCGAAATTTTTAAACGATGATTATGCGCCGGAGGCAAACTACTCAAATATAATATCGAAAATAGAAAGCTGCGGAGGTTTGTTTTATATAGTTTTGAATTCAACGGACGATGATTTTGCGGGATTTATTTATATAGACAATTTGATAGGAAATACACAAGAAATTCACGGGGGCGAAATTACGGCTTGTTTTGAAAAGAAATACTGGGGAAGATTTACAAAAACCGTAGCAGACCAATTTTTCGATTATTGTTTTAACACTTTGAAGTTAAAAAAGATAAAAGCACAAATTTATCCGTTTAATTCACGAGTCAGAGCGATATTAAAGTATTCAGGCTTTAAGCAGGACGGGGTTTTGCGCGGGGAGACGATGAAAAACGGCAAGTTGTCGGATGTTGAGGTTTACTCACTTCTGGCAGAAGACAGGAAATTTGTGCGATTAACAGGATGAAAGGTAAATGTATGAAAATAGAAACCGAAGATTTAACAGCACAGATAATGCCGGAGGAAGAGAACTATTTAACGGCAGAAATAACGAAAAAATATGACGAATATGACGATTTACGAAGTGCGCAAATAGCCGACAACAGGATAATGCGTGATGCGATTTATAACAATGATATCCCGAGAATAAACGGCTGGGATGATAAAGTTACGCTGCCAGATATATATGAATTAGCGCAAACCTTAAAGGCGCATATAAGTGAAAATTTATATTCACATCCGGAGGCGATGTTTGATGTAACGGGCGCAACCCCTGAGAGCCAGAAGTTTGCAAACAAGCAGAAATCAATGCTTGTAAACACTTTTGAAAACATGAAGCTTGAGGATGAAATTGAAAAAATCATTAACGGAATAGTAGAAACCGGCGAATGCACGCTTTTTGTAGGTTGGGAAACGAAAATTAAGCGTATCAGAAGGGTTTTAAGTTTAGAGGAGCAGTTGGCAGATCCTCTTAACAGACCTTTTACGGTAGACGAAAAAATTATTTATGACAATGCAAAAGTGAAATACATAAAGCCGGAAGATTTTGTATTTGACACAACCGACCGTGACAATTGGGACAGATGCGCAAAGATTTACAGGACGTATTCGACGTTTGACGAAATATGTTCTGACAAATCGAATAATATGCTGACGGAAGAAAAATTAGAAAAACTGAAAGGAGTGGTGGCAGGAAAGAAATCAAGAACATACGATAAAGCGATATCTGAAAACAAATTGGAAATACTGGAGTATTGGGGAGATATAGAGCTTCCAAGCGGGAAGTTGCTGAAAAATTGGCTTGTGACGATAGCCGCAAGACAGGAAATAATAAGATTTGAGCCGAACCCGTTTGTTATAAATCCATTTATATACGCAAACATAATCGAATCCCCGTCAACAGGCAGAGGTGTTTCGCCTTTAAGGGTAGCACTTATATTGAACAACATATCATCGACGATTTTAAACAAGCAGATAGATGCGCTTGCCCTGACCATGAATCCGCCGTATTTGGCTCCTAAAGGATCATTTAGCGGCGAACAGGTTGTAAAACCCGGCAAAATTATCGAATATGATTCAGCCTTAATGCCAAATCAGCCGATACCTTTGAATTTTGACAAAGCCATGGTCGGATGGGATTTCTTAAATTACTTTAAATCAACGATAGAAAGTGCAACGGGAATTTTCAAAAATATGGCAGGCAACACTCAATCGACGGCAAGAACTGCGACAGAATTAAATTATTCTGCAAACGGTCAGGAAGCAAGATTGAATATGCTTCTGGATTCTATAAATCGAAAAGTAATAGTTCCGATGGTCGAAAAAACAGCTGATATAATCGCTAACTTTAAACTCGGAACTGAGCTTATCGGGATTTATGATAAAGGTGAAGTTTCGTTTTTGGAAATTGATGATAAAATCAGAAACGGCAGCTACATTTACCGATATGGCGACAGGAAGGCCTCGTTTGAGCGAAAGATGCGTTTAAAAGAGCTTTTTGAAGTTGTTAAATCATTTGCGGAAGTTCAAGAGGTTTCACAGCGTGTGGATTGGTTGGAATGTTTCAAATTTGCGCTGGAACAATACGGAATAGAAAATGCAAATAATTTTTTGAAAAGCGAAGAAACTTCGACGGATAAACAATCAAGCTTAAAGTAAAAAAGGTCATTTTTTATTTAATAGTTCTTGACATCATTATGACTCTCTTAACGGGCGCCGCTTTAAATTCTTGCACCTCAATCACTTGTTGCGGCGCCCATTTCCTTAAAGGGTATAGTTTATTCATTTGCTGAAAAGGGAAGGAAAATGAAATACAAATTACTGAAAGCGCAGCGGGAATTTTTGGAAATCCCGCATAATTATACATTGGATGTTGCGGTTTACCAAGGGGGTTACGGATCGGGCAAAACCTTTGCAGGCTCGCTTCTCGGAATTTTGCTGTGTTTAAAATTTCCTGGAATAAGAGGGCTTGTCGGTGCGCAGACGTATACTCTTGTGAGGGACACAACCCTTCAGACATATTTTGAGCATTTTGAAAATATGAATTTTCAGGAAGGCATAGATTTTGAATGGTCGTCCTCCCTGCAAAAGCTTACGTTTCATAATGGCAGCGAAATCCTTTTCAGACATTTTGATGAGCCTAATAAGTTGAAATCCTTGAACTTAGGTTTTGTAGAAATAGAGGAAATGTCGGATATTCCTTACGACACATTTAAAATGCTTTTAAGCAGAATGCGCCAGCAAAAAAAGCCTGAGTGGAAGAATTTTACATACAGGATTTTTGCCCACACAAACCCTGAAATGCAAAGAGGATGGGTATATAAGACATTTGTAGAAAATCCTTCACCGAATTACAGGCTGATAACAGCCCCGACGACACAGAATATATATCTTCCGGACGGCTTTTGCGAGGAGTTGAAGAAGCTTTATGATGAAGAATATTACAACATTTTTGTTTTAGCTCAAAACGGAGAATATAATAAAGGACTTGTAGTAAAGGATTTTACAGACGAAAATTTGAGGGATATTCAATACTGCCCAGATATGGATCTTCACATAAGCTGCGATTTTAACGTAGATCCGATGGCTTGGGTTTTGGCGCACAAGACCGAGGATAAAGTTTTTTATTTCGATGAAATTGTGATGGAAAACACGACAACATCTCATGCGTGTGATGAATTTTGCAGACGCTACCCGAACCATAAAGGAAAAATCATAATAAACGGCGACGCTTCAGGTGATAACCGTTCCTGTACAAGCGAATATACAAATTACGTAATCATAAAGAAAAAGCTTTTACGAGCGGGATATGACGTAGAAATTAAGATAAAAGCCTTCAATCCTCCGATAAAAAACAGAATAGCGGCATTCAATGCGAAAGTTCGGACAGCAGACGGGGAAGTTTGCCTTTTTGTGGATAAGAAGTGCGAAAAGCTCCTCTACAATATTTACAATCTCAAATACAGAGAAGGTTCTTCAAAAATAGATATTCCGACATATCAGCAGATAAAACAGACCAAAGAATTAAAATTTTTATCGCATCCGATGGATGCAGCATCATACCTGGTGGATTATTACTGGCCGATAAGACTTTAAGAAGCATAACTGAAAGCTTTGCAGAAAGGAGTAAAAATGGAAAATGAAATTGAAATAGAGAAATTACACAAAAAAGCAGAAATAATAAAAAGACTTTGCATTAGAGCAGGCGAAGCGATAGAAAAAGAAGATAATACTGAAATTATGGAATGCTGGAAAAAGCTTGACGGGTTTCACGAGCCGAAAACAAATTTTAAAGGAGTTTTGTATTCTGATGGCAAGGAGTACGTGATTTGTTATTTGGGAACAGACTGCAAAAGTATAAAAGATCATATTGAAAACATCGTAATGGGAATTTTTGGAAAAACTCTTCAGATGCGGATAGCAAACTATTATTACACAAAATGCAAGGAAAAATTTGGGATATATAATGACAAATTGACACTTGCCGGCCATAGTGAAGGCGGAACGGAAGCGACTTACACAGGGATAAAAAACAGGGTAAAGGTTATAACTTTTAATACTTATGGTCTGAGCCGGCGGTTATATGATGTAAAAGCAGATTATTCAAACCTTATAACCAATTATCGTGACGCATCGGATCTTGTATCAAAGCTGAAAGAAAATCCTGGGCGAACATATATAGTTCCGCCGGTTATAAAGCAGTGTTTTATAAAGCGAATATTTGGATCAGTAAAGTCACACAGACTGGAGAATTTAGGAGATTGTGAAGAGGCAGTTATACTGGAAGAATATATAGAAACACACCCCCGTTTTATAAATATATACAAAGTCTTAAAAAAGTTATAATGCGTGCCGAATCTCGGCACGCGCCAAAGCAAAGGAAAATAAAAATGGAATGTTTATTAAATTATGCACCGATACTCTTAGCAGTAATGATATTTTTAATTCAACAGCGAATAGTAATAACGCCGGAGCAGCTGGAGAAAAAACATCGTGAAATTATAGATGATATAGAAGAGAAATTTGTTTCAATACACAGTTTCAACGATTTAAAGGAGCATTTCGGTGAAATGAAAGAAAAAATAGATAAAATTTATGATTTTATAATAACGGTAAAATAAAAATGCAAACAAACAAGCGAACAAATTGTGAAGAATTGTAAAAAATAATATAAAAAAGCGGTTATAATTTAAAGTTTAGTAGAAAAAATGCCGACAACCAAAGCAAAGAAATGTTACTAGACATGCGAAAGGAAAGCATACTCAATGGGATTGGCGGCAACACAAGCGAGATTTTTAGGTATAACAGCCAGAAAAGCTACCTGTGAATTTGAATCAATGCAGATAGCGCAGCAAAAGCTGTCGATTACCCGTGAGTTGGAAAAAGCAACTCAGGAGTATCAAAGTGCATTAAACGCATCAAAACTGATTTGGGATCCGGACGGAAGCGGAGAAAACACTTATGATTTAAGTTACAATATAATGATGACCCCTTCAGCGGTAAACAATTATGCTCCGTATATGATATCAGCCCGTGACGGAAAGATAGTCTTGAACGGTAAAATGGCAGCGGCAGCAGAAGCAGCTGGTATTCCAAAAGATGGTTGTGATCCGAACGCAGATCCTGATATGTACACTAAATTCTTAAATTATATGGTAAAATTCGGCGGAATGAGCCAATCTCACGCTGATTCTTGTAAAGCTGTAGGCTTATTGGAAGGCGTTGGACTTGGTGCTCCATTGCTTGATAAAACAACAGCATCAGAAATGGGTATCAATGATTTAATTGCTTATGTTGATTTGTTAATTTCAAATAAAGACGAATTACCAACAGAAGATAGAGAATTAGCTGAAGCTTTAATGTTTAAATTTGGCTATAATGGCGGAACAGATTTAGGTCTTAATTTAAAGTCAAGTATTAATAACAAAGATTATGCAAATTCGAATTATTTCGTAAAAAATGGAACGATTACGCAAGATTCAAGTTTTACTCTTGCAGATTTGTTAACGGATAATATAACCTTTGCAATGACCGGAGACAAGATAAAAGCAAGCTTCTGGCAGAAACTAGGTGCTGGTATATTATCAATATTTACGGCAGGTTTTGCATATAATGCTATTTTAGATTGGTTAAATAAAGCTGAATCCTCCGTTGATTTGGATAAAGCATCAGCACAAGAAAAAGCAATAGTTTACTTTATAAATGACTTAGCAAATGGATTAGGCGAGCTGTTTAATTTGGAGAATGCAAGTGACACAGAAGTTCAGGCATTTGCTTATGCATTACAAGAAACAATAGCACGATTAGGTACCTGTAAAGATGCCGGCAGTACAAAATATTCAACAACTGCATTTAATAATGCGGTATCAGGAGCGGATGAATATAACGGATGGGTATCAAAGGCAGCAACCAGAAATAAAAACTATGGTACAACCGCAATAAGCTTGTCAAATTTGACGGAATGTTTCCTGACATTCTATGCGCAAGGTTTGAATGGATACGATCATACATATTATATTCAAAATGATGAGGCAAGTTCTAATTATGTAACAGATGATCCATATTATATGTGGGTTATAGGCGATCCTAATGCCGAAACAACAATGGATATGTATGTAGCAGAGTTTTACAGTGCATTATTCAATAATATATGCCAAAATGGCTGGGTAGAAAATGAACAAATAGATGATAAAGAATATTTAAGCAACAGTTTGTTGAATGCACAATATTTTATAACATCAATGAGCAGTGACAATTACTATTATCAAGACCGATATACAGAAAACGGCTATGTTGCAGAAGTTACCGATGATGATGCGATAACTCAGGCTGAGTTAGCATATACACTGAAAAAGAACAAGTTAAACAGTAAAGAAGAAGAACTTGATATTGATATGCAAAAGCTGGATTTAGAAATATCAGCGTTGTCAACCGAATATGAGACCGTAAAACAGATGATAAATAACAACGTAGAAAAGACATTTACAATGTTCAATTCATAGTTAAATAAAAAATACTAAAATCTATAAAAAGTCAGGTATTACCTGACTTTTGTTGTATTAAAAGGAATTTTAATGGTGTATTAAAAATAAAAACATTATTTTTTTATTAAGTTGTATAAAAATCCCCATGTCTATGATAAAATCTAAACATCAAGACTAGGAGAGGAAAATTTAATAATGATAAGCTTATTATTGAAACTTTTGGGCGACCCGAACGAAAGAAAAGTAAAGAGTATACAGGGAATAATAGATCACATAAATTCATTAGAGCCTCAGTTTGAAAAAATGACAGATGAGGAACTCAGGGCAAAAACCGACGAATTTAAAGAAATTTTGGCAAAGCGTCCGAAGAGTGAAGATTTTAATACAGATAGAAGGTTAGAAAAAGAAGCATTGGACAAACTTTTGCCTGAAGCCTTTGCAACAGTGAGAGAGGCCGGTAAGAGAGTATTAAATATGCGTCATTTTGATGTACAGCTGATAGGCGGATATTTTCTCCATAACGGTCATATAGCAGAGATGAGAACCGGTGAAGGTAAAACTCTTGTTGCAACATTACCTGCATATTTAAACGCACTGACAGGCAAAGGAGTTCATGTAATTACCGTAAACGATTACCTTGCAAAGCGTGACAGCGAATGGATGGGGAAAATCTACAAATTTTTGGGTTTAACTGTTGGTGTAATCCTTTCAGGCAGCCGCACAGCAGATGATTTTGCGGAGAAAAAAGCTGCTTATAATTGTGATATTACATACGGAACAAACAATGAATTCGGGTTTGACTATTTGCGTGACAATATGGCGGGAAGCCTTGAAATGCAGGTTCAAAGGCCATACAATTACGCAATCATAGACGAAGTCGATTCAATTTTGATAGACGAAGCAAGAACTCCTCTTATCATAAGCGGAAGACTTGAAAAATCCGCAGAACTTTATCAATTAATGGCAAAAATTGCCCCTCAAATGGTAAAGGATAAAGATTATGAAGTTGACGAAAAAAATAAAAACATAATCCTGACGGAAGAAGGTATTGACCACGCTCAGGAATTGTTAAATATAAAAGATTTGTTTGATATAAATACTCAATATGCTCATCATCTTTTGCAAGCCTTAAAGGCAAAAGAACTTTTCGTAAAAGATACGGATTATGTTGTTAAGAACGGCGAAGTAATGATAGTCGATGAATTTACGGGACGTTTAATGGAAGGTCGCCGCTGGTCAGACGGGCTTCATCAGGCGGTAGAAGCTAAAGAAGGCGTAAAGATTCAGGATGAAACCCAAACATTAGCAAGTATTACCTTCCAGAATTTGTTTAGATTATACCCGAAACTATCAGGCATGACAGGTACGGCGATGACGGAAGAAGCGGAATTCGGTAAGATTTATAACCTTGAGGTTACGACGATTCCGACGAACAAGCCTGATATCAGAATAAATTATCCTGACATAATCTACAAAACAGAACGTGCAAAATATAATGCGGTAGTTAACGATATAATTGAAATGCACAAAATCGGAAGACCTGTTCTTGTAGGTACGATAAGTATTGAAAAATCCGAATATGTTTCGGCATTATTGAAACAAAAAGGGATAAAGCATAACGTTTTGAACGCAAAACACCACGAGAAGGAAGCATATATCATTGCACAGGCAGGCCGAGTCGGAGCGGTTACGATTGCGACTAACATGGCAGGTCGAGGAACCGATATTCTTTTAGGTGGTAATGCGGAATATTTGGCAAAAGAAAAACTTGAAACAATGGGAGTTACACCGGATTCTCCGGATTACGAAAGAATTAAAGATGAAGTTTTAGCTGAAGCGAGAAAAATAACAGAAGAAGAACATAAAAAAGTTGTAGAAGTTGGCGGGCTTCACGTAATCGGTACTGAAAGACACGAATCAAGACGTATTGATAACCAGTTAAGAGGTCGTGCGGCACGTCAGGGAGATCCTGGTTCTACAAGATTTTTCCTTTCTTTGGAAGATAATTTGATGAGAATATTCGGCGGAGATAAAATTACCGCATTAATGAATATGCTTAATGTTGAAGAGGATTTGGCGATAGAAAATGCGCTTATTACAAAGCAAATTCAATCAGCGCAAAAGAAAGTCGAAACTTATCACTTTGATATAAGAAAATCAGTTCTTGAATATGACGATGTTATGAATATTCAAAGAGAAAAATTTTATGCACAACGCCGTAAGGTTCTTGCAGGCAAAAATTTATCCGAAGACATCTATTATATGATAGAAAAAGAAATCGAAAGACTTTTGAAAAGCTACATTTCACCGGAACAACATCCTGAAGAATATATCTACGAAGATTTGGAACGAATGATAAAAGAACTTCACTCAATAGTTCCGCAGTTGTCGTATTTTACGGTGAATGATGTTCAGAATCTTAGATTTGATGCGATTTATGCAAAATTGAAAGATTTTGCGATTAAAGCATATTCTGATCATGAGCAGGAAGTAATTGATTTTTATAATGAAGTAGTTGCAAAATACGATCCTGATTTTATGCCTCAGATAGCATTTTCACAGGATAATGTAATAAGAAATCTTGAAAAAGATATTTTGTTGCGTGTGGTTGATAACAAATGGATAGACCATCTTCATAACATTGATATGCTTCGTGACAGTATCGGGCTAAGAGCTTACGGCCAGAAGGATCCGTTGATTGAATATAAGCGTGAAGCTTATGATTTGTTTAACAAAATGATGTACGAAATTCAGGAAGATACAGTTCGCCACCTGTTCAGAACGAAATTCGGAATTCAGGTAATGGGCGGGCCGACTGAACAAATGGATTAATAATTTCAGTTAATAATAGCTTTTAATATTTTATAAAATTCCGGAATTTTTTCCGGATTTTTATTAAGCATATTATTAATTTCATCAATCAGTTCCGAATTATTTTTTAAATGCCCGAAATCAAAAAGTTCGTTAGGGTCAATTTCAAGAGCAGTTATTATTTTTTCAAGAGTTTCGGCAGTGAAAAAATTCTCACCGTTTTCAATGTAACTTAGGGCATTTTGAGATATGTCAACTAATTCTGCGAGTTTTTCCTGTGACAAGTGATGTTGTTTTCTTATTTCTTTTATTCTAAGCCCTAATCTTTTTTTGATATTCATATAGCCTCTTTTTACTAATAATAAGCTTAATTGTTTTAAATAATAACAAATCTACAATTGTATAAAAGTTGTAAAATATAATCAACCATGATAAAATATAATTAAAAATGATAATTTATTTATAAAATATCAAGGAGGATGAATGAGGAAAGCATTTACAATGGCGGAAGTATTGATAACGTTAGGTATAATTGGTGTTGTTGCAGCAATGACATTGCCTACCGTGATAGGTAAATATCAAGAACACGAAGTTACTGTAAAAGCAAAAAAGATTTATTCAATGATGATGCAGGTTTTAGACTTAGCGAAAGCAAAATATGATACTGCCGGTGATAATTCTACCTTGTTTACTACAGCAACAACAGATGATGAATTAGCAAGAAACTTTTCTGAATATTTGCCCGGAGGTTTTGTTTGTTATTCAAATGCCGCAACAAGTAGTAAATGCCAAAAATTAAAATATAGATATTTATATAGTAATTATAAAAATAGATATGGCAATATGACATTGCCTGCAATTGTTTTGCCGGATGGAGGTGTTATATATCCAAAATTAAGCCAGTACAAATGTATTCCTACCGCTGCATCTGGAACTTCGTTAGATTCAGATGGGAATCAAATATATGATGCGGACGGGAATCCTGTTGTATGGCACCAAACAAGAGATAGCTGCGGTGATATAACGTTTGATGTAAATGGTCCTAAAGAACCGAATAAAGCCGGATTTGATGTCTTTCAGTTTACTGTATATCGAGACCGAGCTGGTAAAGGATATTGGGATGTATTTGGATATTCAAGTCTTGCATCAATATTAAGCGGCGGCAAGTTGATATTTAACAGAAATTAAAAATGTTTTTGTGTTATAATCTCTTTGAAGTTATTAGAATATTTTGAAAAGGATTTATAATGCTAAGAACAGGGATTGTAGGATTACCGAATGTAGGAAAGTCAACTTTATTTAATGCATTAACCAGTGCAAAAAATGCGCAGAGTGCGAATTATCCGTTTTGCACGATAGAGCCGAATGTCGGGGTTGTTAATGTTCCAGATGAAAGGTTGGAAATTCTTGCAAAACTTTGTAAAACTACGGAAATAATTCCGACAGCAATAGAATTTGTTGATATTGCAGGGCTTGTAAAAGGTGCAAGCAAAGGCGAAGGTTTAGGGAACCAGTTTTTACATAACATAAGAGAAGTTGATGCAATAATTCAAGTAGTAAGATGCTTTGACGATCCGAATACAATCCACGTTGCAGGCAGGGTTAATCCTTTGGATGATATTGAAACAATTAATACGGAACTTGCGCTTGCTGATTTAGCTTCGGTTGAACGCCGTCAGGCAAGAATTTCCAAACAGGCTAAAGGCGGCGATAAAGAAGCTGTATTAGAAGATAAGGTATTGAAAAAATTAACCGAACTTCTTTCCGAAGGTACTTTTATAAATATAAACGAGCACTTTGATGAGGACGAAATTCCGGTTGTAAAACAGCTTAATCTGATGTCTACAAAGCCAGTGATTTATGCGGCAAATGTGTCCGAGTATGATTTGAAAGACGGAAATGCTTATACAAAACAAGTTGAAGAATACGCTTCAAAACACAGTGCCGAAGTTGTGCTTATTTCTGCCAAAATTGAAGAAGAACTTGCAGAACTTGGTGCTGATGAAGCTAAGGAATATTTGAAAGAACTTGGAGTTGATGACAGCGGAATTAATCGTATGATTAAATCGGTTTATAAGCTTTTGAATTTAAGAACATTTATAACCGCAGGCGAAAAAGAAGTTCACGCTTGGACAATTCCTGCAGGTGCCAAAGCCCCTCAGGCTGCCGGTGTCATTCATACGGATTTTGAAAAAGGGTTTATCAGAGCTGAAATCACACCTTATGAAGACTTTGTTTCTTGCGGATCTTATGCGGCTTGCAAAGATAAAGGGGTAACCCGTCTTGAAGGCAAGGATTACGTTGTGCAGGACGGGGATTTGGTGCATTTCAGATTTTCGGTGTAATACTTTGAATTAAAATTTTAACAAAAAAAATGCGAAATTATTTTCGCATTTTTTTAATATCTATTATTTGACTAATTTAAGCATTGTTTATACAACTGTACAAATCTCTTAAAGCCGATAGTTCAGATTAAAACTTTTTATAATCTACTTTTCCTATAACTTTAGGAGGGGTTGAATACAGTGTAAGAGTTGTGTCATTAAAGTTTATTGCTTCATCAGCGGTATTACCGTTATCTTTATTAACTAATTTTTTAATGAAGAATTGTCCTTTAAATTCTCTTACAACATACTTGTCATTTTTATCTTTTGCGTTATAAAGAATTGTGCCCGGTACAAGACCTTTTGTCATTTTACGCGGATCGTCATTATTCATGCTGCTCAAATTTATACTGTCAAGCGTAACATTATGCGGATAATAGTCACCGTCAAATGTATGATTTATTCCTGAGGTATTGATTAATGAGATTACGACTGAGTTGTCGGTGCCATGTCTTAATATTGCTGATATATCAATATTTCTTCCGTCGCATTTTCCGTTTTGAATCTCAAGAAGGAACGGAGCTCCGTCGTTAAGTGCGTGAAGTTCAGGACGGCTGCGCATTGTGAGGATTTTGTTAATTTTTTCATAATGTTGTTGGATGAATTTAAAATCAGTATTTTTCTCATCAAGCCATTCGTTATGGATGTATCCTCTGTTTCTGAGGTAGAGGTTTTTAGTTTCAGACTCGTATCCTGTTGCACCCATATCATCACCTGCATATAATGTCGGCATACCCGGCATAACTGTTAGAACTTCCAACATAGCTTGAAGTTTTTTCAGGGCAGGTGTTAAGACTTTTTCTGTTGTTATGTTTTTAAGATCTGTAATTTCAGCGTCAGAAAGTTTTATTTCATTCAAGTACTGAACTTCATCCATAACAAGGTCTATTGCCACATCAACAGGGTTTACACCAAAGCCGTCTGCTTCAAAGTTGCCGCCTTTGTAAGAACCTTTTGCAAGATTTGCCAGAGCTTTATCAATAACACGTTCAAGTTTTTTCGCTCTTTCAGGATCATTTGCGTATTTTTCACTAATCATTTTATAGAATCCTGCGTGTAAGGTCTCAGCCATAGCAAGAGCTTTTCCGCTGGTAGTTTCAAGGCTGTGAGAATTGTCAAATAAGTCTATTCTTTCATTGAAATCCTGATCATTTTCATTACCGGCTTTATTTACCAAATCTCTGTCATAAATGCCTGTCAGAATACGATATGCTCTGTTTCTGTAATCTTTGTTATGAATATCATTAAGTTTTGTTCTGTACCATCCCGTATCAACAACAAGACCGTGTAAAACTCTTGGTTTGTCGTGGTTGCCGATAAAGTTGTAAGAATTTAAAATCGCTTCATAAGGCATGTTATTGAAAAATTCTGCGGATTTCTTATTCATTCTTTGGCTGAGATCCGGATTGAATCCGTCTGAACCTTGTCTGTCATTATTATCAAAGTGATTTGCAAACAGGTTAAGAATGGATGAGAAATAGGACGAGTAATTCGCCGTAGATTTCATACCGGTTTCTCTAAGGAATTTCTTAACCATCTCATTTGAACTTGCATATTTTTTAGAGCTGTTCTTGCTGGCATCAAAGAATTTACCTTCATCAGTAATTTCAGCTACAATATAGGAGTTTCTGTTTTTAGAGTATACAGCTTCGGTCCAATTTTTCCAGAAGTTTGTAACTTCGCTCCACATTTCGTCAAGTCTTTCAGTACCTGCTTTAAGAGCGTTCATATCTCCGATATCTTTTGTTGCGTCAATTCTCCAGTCCAGACCTGCGTTTAATCTGTCAGTAATCATTTCTGCAAGCATAAAGCTGTTTTCATTTGTGCCTTTGAGGGACTTGAAAATAGCATCAGCAAGTAATTTTTTGTCATCCTTATTTAATTTTTTCAATCCGGATCTAAGTTTTGATATTACCTGATTAGCTTCATCTTCAGGGCCCGATGCAGATACAATACCTATTGACTGAAGGGTTGTTTTCTTCAAAGCGTTGTAATCGTATGATATTTCGCCTGTCTTTTTATCAACTTTTACTTCTGTATTAGGAGCTAAAGCTTTGACAAATGCATATTTTGCAATAGTTTCGGCAATATATGGCATAACGTACTTGCCATAGGTCGAAACTTTGTATCCGTTGTATATTTGAACATCTTCAGGAAGCGTCGCATTTAAGTTATTAATTATTTCATTTGCAAATTCAGAAAGTTCTTTTTCGTAAATTCTGTCCATACGCTTATAAGTGGATTCGTATTCAGGCAGAAGATGCGGGTTTCCTTTTGCGTACATTTCGTATCTTGTCTTGCCGAGGGTTCTTGAGTCAATTGCATATTTTGAAATGTATGGGCTTGCAAATACTGAGGCAAGATTATCTCCAAATTCAATGCTGTCCAGAGGAAGCTTCATTAAATTCTGAATTAAATATTTTTTATATTCTGTTTGAGGTAATTCTTTAAGTGCATAAGCTCCAGAAAGAACATTCCCAACTATTTGTGGAGTAATTTCTCCCTGCAATTTTTTAGGGAAAGTGCCATTTTTAATATTGTCGAGAATATTTACGTATGCCTTAGACGGGTTCTTAGCGTCAAGACCGGTAAGTTGCTGGGCAACATAAAGGTTTAAGATATCATTTGTCTTTTCTGTCCAATACATACCGGACTGGATTGCATAATCCTGTACAGCGTAGTTGCTGTGAATAACCTTTGACTGATATTCTTCTTGATCTTCTCTTGGAATATGTAATTTCTGATATTTTGTATCTTCTTTAGTATATAAGTATTTTAATTTTGGAATATCGGTGTTTGCATCCCAAGTTGAAATTTTACTTTCGATTTTTTCTTCCAATTCAAAAGTCTTGAATTTTGATAAGAACCTTGTTCCCATATAGCTGTCAAGTTTGATTAAACTATGAAGCTTTTTCATATTGTATATAAGCTTTTGTTCTTGTGCATCAGTCATTTTTAAATTGTAATTCTTTTTAGCACGAGCCATAATTAAATCAATTTTTTGTGCATATTTTTTATCGCCGTCTTTTTCTTCAACCTCGTCTGCTGATTTATCTAGAATATTTTTTACCTCCAGATTTCTTTCAGCATCAACTTCTGACGGGAAAACTTCATCTATTGCCTTCATAATAGCTTTATGCATATTAACGGGAGGCTGTTTTGAAACATTAGAGTTGTGTTCGATAAGTTTTTTAATGTTTTCGTTATAATCATCAGGATTAATTTCGAAAGCATAAGGAACAACGATATCATTATGAGTGTTAATTTCCAGAGGGTTTTCAGGATTTATTATATCGTATTCTTTTATCAAATATTGCGGATCTTCCGCAAGTTTCTTAGAAACAACTGTGTTGTTATAAATTTGGAAGTATGTTGGTTGATTAGCCTTATATTTTTTGTTTATGCTAATTGAAATTTTTCCGGTTTTTTCATCTTGGGTATATAAAAATTTAGGGTTTACGACTTTATGGCGGATATGTTCGTTATTTTTGCCGAAGACGCCGAGAGTGAAGGCGCCGTCTTTAAGGTTGTTTGCGTCAAACCACAAGAAATACGGCGATTTTTCTCCCCATTTAAGTACGTTTTGGAAGTGAATACCTTCAAGTCCTTCGTTTACGTAGGCACCGTCGGATACAAAATTTATACCTTTTTTGAACATTTCTCTTTGTAAAGAAGCGTAATTATTAATATTGCCAAGAGATTGAATAATTTGTTTGCAGTTTTTATTCCAATAGCCGTGAGAAGAAAGATCATCGTCTGTGAATAACGGTGTTGATATTATTCTTTCATAACCGTCAAATTTTCCGTCTGTTACATCTTTTTCAATGCCTGCGATATTTCCGCCTATTTTATTTGCAAAGTTTTTAACAACACCTCTTAAGCCGGCATATTTTGTATTTTCAATAATTCTGCCGTCGCTGTTGTAAGTCCAGGCAGGATTATAAAAATCAGGCATCAGTAATTTCATTGCACCGATATTATTTGCAACAGAGCTGTTTGCTGTTACAATGTTGTATATTTCGTGCCCTTTTTTCGGAGTGCGGAAGTCTATAAAATCACCTGCATCAATTTTATAAGTAGGAACAACAGAGCTGTCGTTACGGTTTTTCCCTTTTGGAATTAATACGTAGTGATAAGCAAAAGCCTGGTTTTCTCTAAGACCGAAGGAATCTGCTAAATCAATTTTGTTTCCGTTCGGTTCAAGTTTCAAATTACCATCTGCCGAATTTTGGTTTTTTAAGCCTTCGGTAATGTAATAATTCTTGTACTTATCAGTCGCAACTTTGCATATTTCAAGGTAACAATCATATTTAGTCGAGTCGTACGGATAGTTAAAATCATAAACTAGTTCACCGTATGAATTCTTTGTAGTGTTGTAACCTTTAAAGTTTATATTGTTGCTTCTATTTTGTTTTTTATTATTCAGATTAAGATCAAAATTAACTTTCACAAACACTCCTTACTTCCACAATTATAAATATGGTGAATATAATTTTTTGTCAAAAACGAATTCAATATTAAGAAAATTTTACATTTATTAACTATTAATCATGTGCATTTTATAATCTAATTATAGACCGAAAATTGGAGAAAGATATGCTAATGAAAGAATTAAAATGTGATATAAAGGACATTAAACTTGCCGAGCAAGGAAAGAAACAGATTGAATGGGCATTTAAAGATATGCCTGTTTTAACTGAGATAAAAAGAAGGTTTGAAGAAGAGCAGCCATTTAAAGGATTAAAGTTATCAGCCTGTGTTCATGTAACGAAGGAAACTGCGGCATTATGTACGGTAATGAAAGCAGGCGGAGCAGATGCGGTTTTGGTTGCATCAAATCCTTTATCAACGCAGGATGATGTAGCAGCAGCGCTTGTAAAATACTGGGAAATTCCGGTATTTGCAGTAGCGGGAGAAAGTGTAGAAACTTATAGAGCACATATTAAGGAAGCTTTGGAGCACAATCCTGATATTATAATAGACGACGGCTGTGATATAGTGTCAACAATTCACTCAGAAAGACCTGAGCTGGCAGCTAAAGTTATAGGTTCAACAGAAGAAACCACAACGGGAATAATAAGACTTCAAGCACTTGAAAAACAAGGAGAATTAAGATTTCCGGCAGTTGGTGTAAACACAAGTCTTACAAAGCATCTTTACGATAACAGATACGGAACTGGGCAAAGTTCGTTAGACGGGATTTTAAGAGGCGCAAATATTTTGATTGCCGGAAAAACCGTTGTTGTATCAGGATATGGCTGGTGCGGCAGAGGCTGTGCATTAAGAGCAAAAGCAATGGGGGCAAACGTTATAGTTTGCGAAGTTGATCCGCTGAAAGCTTTAGAAGCTGCAATGGAGGGTTACAGAGTAATGCCGATAGCGGAAGCTGCAAAAGAAGGCGATGTATTTTTGACTGTAACTGGTGATAAGCATGTTGTAGATGTTCAGCATATTTTGGAGATGAAAGACGGAGCATTTCTTGCAAATTCAGGACACTTTGACTGGGAAATTAATGTCGGTGATTTAAAAGCTTATACAAAAGAGATTGTGGAAATTCGTCCGAATTTGGAAGAATATAAACTGACAAACGGCAAGTCGGTTTATGTATTTGCACAAGGTCGCTTGGTAAACCTTGTGTGCGCAGAAGGTCATCCGGCAAGCGTAATGGATATGAGTTTTGCAAACCAAGCTTTAGGAATTGAGTTCTTGGTTAAAAATAAAGGTAAGTTGGAAAATAAACTTTATACACTTCCGCACGAAGTAGATGTAAAAATTGCAGAATTGAAATTAAAATCAATGGGAATCAAAATTGATACCTTGACGGAAGAGCAAGAAAAATATTTAAACAGTTGGAAAATTGATTAAAAATAACATGAAGAAATGGAAACGGCGCCGATTTTATTTAAAATCGGCGCCGTTTCAGTATTTTATAAATACAAACTTAAGCTTGCGGTAAATTTTCAGTATTATCTTCCGCTATACATCTTTCAAGTTTTTTGTTGTGCATAATAGAAGAGATGAAAGCAGAAACAATAAATAATAGTCCAATTAAACCTGTTAGAACTTCAGGCACTTCTCTAATTGCAGAAATCAGCATCAATATTGATAAAGCGCCGATAGCCCAATGAGCGCCTGATTCAAGGTAAATGAATTTAGCAAGAGTTTTCTTTTCAACGAGCATAATGGTTAAAGATCTGACGAACATAGCGCCGATTGCAAGGCCGATTGATATAATAATAATATCTTTACTTAATGCAAAAGCCCCAAGAACGCCGTCGAGAGAGAAAGATGCATCAATAAGTTCCAGATAAATAAATGCGATTAAGCCTCCGCATTTAACATTATCAGCAGCGCATTTAGCAAGCCTCATTTCTTCGTGTTTTTCAAGATAATGAGTAACGCCGTCGATTATCAAGTAAATTACAACACCAGCAATTCCGGCAAGAAGCGAATAATGATTTTGGCTTCCGTGGATGAAGTGTTGTGCAATCATAAGTGAAATTAGAGTGATAACAATTTCAATTCCTTTAAAGTGGTCAAGATGCGAAAGAGCCGCTTCAATTTTTTTAAGCCAGTGTACTTCTTTTTCGTGATTGAAGAAGTAATTTAGGAAAAGCATCATCAAGAAAGTTCCGCCAAAAGTTACGATAGGTGCGTGGGTTTCGTGGAGATAATGCGCATATTGTTCAGAATCCGTAAGGGCAATTTTAGCGACGTCATACATACCTATTTTAGCGAATACAGATACGACTAAAATCGGGAATAAAAATCTCATACCGAAAACGGCGATAAGAATACCCCAGGTTAGGAATCTGTGTCTCCAAACATGTGACATTTTTTCTAATTTCATAGCATTCACGACAGCGTTGTCAAAAGAAAGACTTACTTCAAGAACGCTAAGAACAATAGCAATAAAAACGCAAGCCCAACCGGTTCCCGGAGCCACGTGGTTTCCCCAGAAATATGCTCCGAATAGTCCGACAATTGTAACTATATAAGAGCCTAAAAAATATTGAATCATGTTATCTCTCCTTTTAATTTAGGTATAATCACGATAATTTTATTTAAAATTTTAATAACAGTCAAATTAAAGTGAATTATTTCGTATAAATGTACGAGTGAATAAATAGACTAAATGTAGGGTGCGTCGTTTGACGCACCGGAATAATTTTTATAAAAATAAAAAAGATTAAATTGGAATTTAATTTCTATAATTTGAAAAATAATATGTTCTTGTTATACTAAAGCTATGAAAGATATGTTAGATAAAATTTTACAGATAGAAAAGAAGTACAACGAGTTAGGTGTAACGTTGTCAGATCCTGCCGTAATTCAGGATTATAACAGGTTCAGGGATCTATCCAAACAGCGCAAGTCAATGGAAGAAACGGTTCACCTGTATTACGATTGGAAAAAAGCAGTAGATGCAATAGCCGAAGCAAAAGAAATGATAAAATCCGAACACGATGAGGAAATGAAGGCATTTCTGAAAGCCGAAATGGAAGCAAATGAGGAAAAGCTTCCGGAGTATGAAGAAAGAATGAAAATACTTTTACTTCCTCGAGATCCGATGGATGATAAAGACATTATGCTTGAAATTAGAGGGGGAGCCGGCGGAGATGAAGCGAACATTTTTGCAGGCGACTTAGCAAGAATGTATATGCGATATGCCGATAAAAAAGGCTGGCAGACGCAGGTTTTATCCAAAACCGAATGCGAAGCCGGCGGTGTTTCCGAAATTATAATTTCAATAAAAGGTGATGCGGTTTATTCTCAGCTTAAGTACGAATCCGGAGTTCATAGAGTTCAGAGGGTTCCAGCAACAGAATCCCAAGGTAGAGTACATACTTCAACTGCGACAGTAGCCGTAATGCCAGAGGTTGATGACGTTGAAGTTGAACTTAATATGAATGATATTGAAATAACAACAGCTCGTTCAGGCGGAGCCGGCGGGCAGAACGTAAACAAAGTAGAAACGGCAGCCAGAGTGTTCCACAAACCGACCGGCATAATGATTTTCTGTACAGAAGAACGTTCCCAACTTCAGAATAAAGAGCGTGCATTACAGATTTTGAAAGCGAAACTTTACGATATGGAAGTTCAGAAGCAGATGCAGGAAATAACGGATCTTCGTCGTTCTCAGGTTGGAACGGGTGACAGAAGCGAGCGAATCAGAACATACAATTTTCCGCAAGGCCGCTTGACAGATCACAGATTAAATCACAATCTTAATGTCTGGACAGTAATAGACGGTGATTTAGACGAGTTGATAAAACTTTTGATGGAATATGACCAGAAATTAAAACTGGAAAAATTAGCAGAGGTGAATTAGTGGCAGAAAGAAAATGCGTCGGATGCGGAGAATTTAAAAATCGAGAAGATTTAATAAAAATCACCAGACAAACTTCCGGCGGTCTTTCTATCAATCCTGATTCCAAAGTATTTGGCAGATCAGCATATCTTTGCTATAATAAAACGTGTATAGAGAATGCCTTTAAAAAGGATAAAATTTCAAAAGCCTTGAAGACCTCTGTACCTTTAGAATTGAAAGGGAAATTAATAAATGAGTTTTGAAACCAAAAGAATAAATGAAATAGCAAAAGAATTAAATATGACAAGCAAGGAAATTTTAGAGAAGCTTGCCGCAATGAATATTACGGGGAAAACTCATTCAAGCACATTGACACCCGATCAAGAGAGAAGATTAAAGGATTTTATAAATTCAGGCTCAGAAAGGCCTGCTAAAAAGCCGAAGGCATTTATAGTAAAAAAGGCAAAAAATGCAGACGTATCAGTTGAAGTAACAGAAATAGAGCAGCCGGTAAAAGAGCCCGAAAAAAAAGAAGAACCGCCCAAACGTCCTCAAATAGAAGTTGTAAAACCCAAAAGCAGATTGGAAATTGTACGCAGAGCGCCGCAGCCGCCGCAAAATGCGTCGTTAAAATCTTCAGAAGGCAAGAAATTTCCTCCGCGTTCGGAGCGTTCAGACAGACCTGAAAGAGGTAAAAGGCCTTTCGCCTCACAAGCTTCAAAAGACGGTGAAAAACCAAAAGAATTCAAGAAATCCGAAAGACCTGAATCAGGAGAAAGAAAACCGATTCAGCGTCATATAATTTCGCAGGAAATATACGAAAACAAATCTTCCGGCAGAAGAAGAAGCGATAACAAGCGTAAAGAGAAGGATTTCAACTCTAAAAAGGAAGAGCAGGAAAGAATTTCGCTGGAAAAAGCCGCAGCACAGAAGCATAAAAAGCGAGTTCATAAAGAAGAAGAACAAGAGGCAGTAACTCAAATAGTTGTTGATAGAGCGATGACAATAAGCGAGTTAGCCGACAAAATACAAAAAACTCCTGCCGAGATAGTAAAATTTTTAATGTTTCAAGGCATAATGGCAACGGTCAACCAGCTTATAGACGTAGATGTAATCAAGAAAGTCTGCGCAGAATATAACTTAGAAGTTTTGGAAGAAGACTTAGAAGCTTATATGGAAGAAGAGTTGGAGAAAGAAGAAAAGCAAAAGGCTTTATCAGAAGTTGACAAAAAACTTTTGAAGCGCCGAGCACCAGTCGTAAGTATTATGGGACATGTAGACCATGGTAAAACAACGTTATTAGATAGTATACGAGCATCAAAGCACAAAATTGTAGCGACAGAAGTCGGCGGAATTACGCAGTCAATAGGTGCATATACAGTTTATCTTGATAACAGTAACGAAAAGAAAATAGTGTTTGTAGACACTCCCGGTCACGAAGCTTTTACGGAAATGAGAGCCAGAGGTGCAAAAGCGACAGATATAGCGATTCTGGTAGTAGCCGCAGATGACGGTATAATGCCGCAGACGATTGAGGCTATAAACCACGCAAAAGCGGCCGAAGTGCCGATTATAGTGGCAGTAAACAAGATTGATAAACCTGATGCAAATCCTGATAAAATACTTCAGCAATTGACAGAACACGGACTTGTACCTGAAGAATGGGGCGGAGATACAATTACTGTAAAAGTTTCAGCGCTTCAAGGATTAGGTATAGATGAGCTGCTTGAATATATACTTTTGGTAGCGGAAATACAGGATTTAAAAGCAAATCCAAAGGCTGAAGCAACAGGGGTTGTAATAGAAGCAAATCTTGATAAAGGAAAAGGGCCTGTTGCAACGCTTCTTGTGCAGAACGGGACTTTAAGAGTGGGTAATTGTATAGTTGTCGGAACTGCTTGCGGACGTGTCAGAGCATTGCTGTCAGACAGCGGTGAAAGAATTACAAAGGCGGAACCGTCAACACCTGTTGAGATTTTAGGTTTAACCGAAGTTCCTCAAGCAGGCGATCATTTTGAAGTTGTAAAAAATGAAAAAGAAATGAAATCAATTGTAGAAAAACGTAAAGAAAAGGAACGTGACAAACGTTTAGATGCAATGTTGCCGGCACACATTCGCCGTGAGGCAGTAGCAGGAGAAGACGATATTCCGCAGTTGAATTTGATAATTAAAGCGAACACTCACGGTTCAGCAGAAGCAGTTTCGCAAGCGATTGCGCAGTTGGATTCAAAAGAAATTAAAACAAAGATTATACACGTAGGCGTAGGTGATATATCAGAAGCCGACGTAATGCTGGCATCAGCATCAAATGCTTTAATCTTAGGATTTACGGTAAAAGAAGACAGCAACGCACTTGCAGCAGCAGAAAAAGAAGGCGTTACAATCAAGAAATACGATATTATTTATCAAATTCTTGAGGATATTGAAAAGACGATGCTTTCGTTGCTTGAACCTGAAGTTAAAGAGGTTGAACTTGGAAAAGCAGAGGTCAGACAGATATTTACAATCGGAAAAACCACAAGAATTGCAGGTTGTTACGTAACAGAAGGTAAGATAGTAAGAAGCAAAGATGCAGTTCTCTACCGTGGCGGAAAAGAAATATACAGAGGTGCAATTGACCAGCTTAAACGTTTCAAGGATGATGTAAAAGAAGTTGCACAAGGTTTTGAATGCGGTATATCTTTTGCAAAATGGAACGATATTGAAGTCGGTGATATTATAGAAGTTTCAACAAAAGAAGAAGTTCAACGACAAAGCTTGTAGTTTAGCCCTTTTATAGTCAACAGAATTAAAGGAAATTAAAATGACATTAAGAAACGAACGAGTCAGAAAAGAATTAATGAGAGATATATCGGATATCTTGAGAAAAGAAATCCGAGGTCTTGCAGGTGTGGTATCTGTTTTGGATGTAGAAGTTTCCCATGACAATTCTTTTGCAAAAGTTATATATAGTGTTTTAGGCAGTCCTGAGCAGGTCGAAAAAACCAAAGAAATTATAGAAAAAAGCACTCCGAAAGTAAGATTTGAAGTAGGTAAAAGAATTCGTCTACGCCTGACACCTGAGTTAAAATTTGTTTATACGGATTCACTTGAAAAAGGTTCTAAGGTCAGCGAGATTATAGATAAAATTTCAAGAGGGGAAATTTAGTTTTGGTTAAAGCTGATTGCGGCTCAGAGGTTACAAGCGACGGGGCAGTAAAAAAATACTGCGGAATGTTTGGATTTTTGAACGTCAGAAAGCCGTTAGGGATAACCTCTCATGATGTTGTTTATAAAATCAGAAAAGCCTCCGGTATAAAACAAGTAGGACATACAGGAACGCTGGATCCTTTTGCTGAAGGGGTTTTGCCTGTTTGTATCGGGAAAGCGACACGGCTTATTGAATATTTGAATGACGATAAAGAATACCTTGCTGTTGTAAAAGTTGGCATTGAAACGGATACTTATGATTTAGACGGAAACATTATTTCTGTTTCGGATAAAAAAATAACCAAGTCTGATTTGGAGCGAATTTTACCTGAATTCAGGGGTGAGGTTATGCAAACTCCTCCGATGTTTTCAGCGATAAAAATTAAAGGGAAAAAGTTATACGAATATGCAAGAAAAGGTCAGCAGATCGAGGTTGAGGCAAGAAAAGTCTTTATTGAAAAACTTGAATTAAAGAATTTTGATATAGAAAATCAGGAAGCAGAAATTCTTGTGAAGTGTTCAAAAGGAACATATATTCGCTCAATTGCGCATGATGTAGGGCAGAAATTATCTGTTGGCGGGCATCTTGTAAAATTAACCAGAACAAAGGCAGGTAAATTTAATATAGAAAATTCGGTAGATTTAGAAAATTTCCAAAGTTCGTTAGAGGTAAAGAAACATCTTATAAATCCTATTGATATGCTGGATTATGAAAAGATAGAAGTTGATGTTGCTGAATACGAAAAGATTTCGCATGGGAACCCGATACATAATAAGAATGATATTTCAACGGGTCAAGTTGTAATTTTAATTTATAATGATATAATAAGTGCAGTCGGAGTAACCGATGGAGATAAAATCTTAATTAAGAAAGTATTTTAGAAAAATGAAAAAGCAAATTTGCGTTTTAGCAGCAATAATGTTCGGGTTATCCGGAGGGTTAAACACAGCGCAGGCACAGCAGACTGAAGGTTTTAAATGTGTTGCGCCTTACGATTTATCGGGCGGATTTTCAAGCACTTTAAGCAGAATAAGCGGAGTGAATTTTTTAGGCAGCAAGATAGCTGAACATATACTAAAGTCGCAGGTTACCAAAAATGCGGACGGGAAGTTTAGTGTTGACGTAAAATCTTACAGTGTAGCCGATTTGAAAGCCGGTCGGTTCAAGTCAATGGAAATTCACGGGAAAAATGTCGTAGCAGACGGTGTTTATTTTAGCACGATGGATATTTCAACCCTTTGTGATTTTAATTATATAGTTTATGATGAAAAGAATTCGACAGCAGTATTTAAGGAAGATTTTCCGATGAGTTTTGCGGTAACTTTGTCGGAGGATGATCTTAATAAAACGATGAAAGCTGCCGGGTACTTTGATATGATAGAGAAGGTTAACAATTTTGGTAAATCACTTTCTTTGTTTAAGGTTGAATCCACTCAGGCAAAAATTAGAAATAACAAATTTGTATATGTTTTTAATTTAAATGTGCCGGCTCTGAGTTTTATTTCCGGAAAGAGCTCAAAATTTGAAGTTGCGCTAATAACGGATTTACGGGTAGAAGACGGAGAAGTGCTTTTGGATAATCCGCAGTTTGTGAATTCTTACGTAAAAGTGGATTTAGGAAGCCTAACAAAAGTATTCAATTATCTTGATCCGTTGGATTATTCATTAAAGGTTATGGAAAATAAAGATGCGGATCTAAAGGTAAGAAATGTCAATATAATAAATGACAAAATTAATATCTCAGGAACGATAAATATACCAAAGGATAAACTTACACAACTATAAGGAATGATATATGGGAAGACGCAAGAAGAAAAATAATACAGTAAATAATATAAAAATATTTTTCATAGGTATTATCTTGACGGCACTTGTAGCCTGCGGGGTTTATTTTGGGTTGCAATATTGGACGCCCGGAGATGAGATAGTAGATATTCCTGGCAAAAAGGAAGTCCAAGTTCCGCCGGGGGATATTCCGACACCACCGGAGCAAAAGCCTGAACCACCAAAGGAAGAAGAATATGTAAATATTTTCTTTATAGGTAAAAATGAAAATAATGAGGAAGTTTATAGAGCTGTAAAACGAGTTTATACCCCTGAAGTTGACGGTTCAAAAGTAAAATATGCAATAACAAGTCTTATACTTGGGCCAAAACCCGGAGAAAAATCAGGCGGAGTTTATACGGAAATTCCGGCAGATACAAGGATAATAAGCATAACAGAAAAGCCTGATAAAGTAATAATAGATCTTTCATCAGCATTTGCAACAGGCGGCGGGACAGAGAGTGTTTATAAAAGGCTGTTCCAATTGATAAAAACCGCAAAACGCAACACTTCAAAAGCGGTATTTTTATACATAAACGGACAGCAGGCAGATGTAATCGGTGGTGATGGAATAATGATTACACAACCGTTGACTGAAAATTCATTGGATTAAAAAATGGAAAAAGACTTAGATTATTATCTTAATCTTGATTGGACGCTGATTGAGGGCGAGGACTTGGATTTTGAGGGTAATCCTTACCATTATATAATGATAGAACAAATTCCGAGTTTCTGTTTTTGCGCAAAGACTATCGAAAAAGCGAGGGAAAATTACAAGAAGCAGTTAAAGCTGACGTTGATGGTAATGCTGGAGTCAGACGAGCCTATAAGAGAGCCTGGTGAAGATGACGGGGAGCCTGATTGGGAAAGCATCTGCCCTTAGTTTTTTGGATTTAATTGATATAAGTTTCATCAGCAGTAGTGTGCGTCGTTTGACGCACCGAATTTATAATATGGATTAATTTAAGCATCTGGCGGGTCTTACGCAGACTGCGGTCGCTTTTACGGAAAAGCGACGCAAACCGCGCCCTGCACTACGTTCGCTAATCATTTGTAATTGTTTCACCCAAAGCAAGCAAACTCGCTTCGCTCAGACAAAGCTTGCTTCTGAAATTGTGAAACAAAACAATGCTTGCTCACTCCGTGAAGAGCGTTCATTTAAAATTGCATTTTTTTACTCCGCTATTGCAGAAAAAATTATAAATGTAGTGTGCGTCGTTTGACGCACCGAATTTATAATATGGATTAATTTAAGCATCTGGCGGGTCTTACGCAGACTGCGGTCGCTTTTACGGAAAAGCGACGCAAACCGCGCCCTGCACTACGTTCGCTAATCATTTGTAATTGTTTCACCCAAAGCAAGCAAACTCGCTTCGCTCAGACAAAGCTTGCTTCTGAAGTTGTAAAACAAAACAATGCTTGTTCACTTCGTGAAGTGCGATTATTTTAAATCGAAAATTTTAGAATAATTTGACATAAAAAAAGTTTAATGTAGGGTGCGTCGTTTTGACGCACCATCCAATAAAAAATACAAAAATTCATAAAAATAAGAAATGCGACGATAGCGGAGTGAGCAATAATAGCAAGCGAAAGAACAACAAAGCCGTCATTGTTTGAGCGAAGCGAGTTTGACGGCTTCACTCTTGAGCTTAGCAAATTATTAGCGAACGGAAGCGTGTCGATGGTTTTGAGGCACTTTTTCCACAAAAAGTGCCCCCGTCCGGAGGACTTTTAATATATCATTATTTTTGGTGTGTCGGAACGACGCACCCTACAACTTAGACAAAGCTTGCTTCTGAAGTTGTGAAACAAAACAATGCTTGTTCACTTCGTGAAGGGCGGTTATTCAAATAAAATTCTTTAAAATAAAATTTGCGACAATAGTTTAATGTAGGGTGTGTTGTTCCGACGCACCGAAAAATAAAGGTAGTAAATCCCGCAAGAAAATTATCCTTAGAAAATTAAGGTAATAAAAACCAGCTATATTTAGTTTAAATTTTTAGCATAATTCGGGTTAACAGCAAGCCACTTGAATGCTTGAGTATCTGTTTGCGGAATATCTATAACAAAAGTTCCGCCGTATCTTCCGCGTGAAAATGTCAGGTAGCCTTCTGAAGCTAAATTCTTAAACGCTTTTCTGATTGTATTCGGGCTTAGGTCTAACGCTTTTGAAAGAGCCATTATTGACGGAAGCCTGTCACCGATTGAATAATTTTCACTTATCATTTTTTTAAGCTGATTTTGAGTTCTTTCGTAGTAGTAAAAAGCCGTATCTTGAGCTTTTGCAAAAATTGAAGTTTCAAAACCGATATTTACTGTTTTGTCCCCGGGCATTTTGATAACTGAAGTTCCGTATCTTCCGCGTCTTGGAAGAAGAATGCCCTCGTCAATCAGATTTTGTAATGCATCGTGAATTGTTTTTATGCTTGCATTGAATAATTTAGCAAGCTTGCCGTGAGGCGGCATTTTGTCACCTGTTTTAAGATTTGCTGTTATGTAATTTTTTAAATCCTCTTCAACTTTTTCAACAAGAGTTTCAGTTTCTAAATTAGTTTTTGTGATTGCAAAATTATTTGATTTAACAACCCAGCCCGAATCTTGAGAATTTTTATATTTATGTTCCAAAATCCCTTCAGTGCATAATTTTTCTAGAGCAAGGCGGGTGGTGTTAAATGATATTGAAATTTCTTTTGCGATGTTTCTGGTTGAAGGAAGAAGTGTTCCGATTTTGAATTTTTTATCTTTAATGTATTTTTTTATATCTTCAATAGCCGTTTCTCTTTTAGAGGTAAGTTTTCTTATTTTAGGCTCGGAATTTTTGTCTTTTATAAGTGTACCGATGCATTGTTTTGATTCTAAATAACCGATATCTTCCACGATTCTCAAAGCATTTTGGATTGTTCCGACACTTACGCCGAGAAGAAATGCCAAATCAGGTTTTGAAGGAAGCAAATATCCGGATTTGATTTTACCTGAAGTTAAGCCTTTTTCTATAAAACTTGAAAGCCATTTTGCAATCGCAGCAGCTTTTGATACCTCAATATTTTTCAAATCAGGTAAATTTTCCGAAAGTTCTATAATATTTATCTGTTTAAGCTTATTTTTCCGCATACACTACCCTTATAAATGATTTTAATGATACACTATTTATAAAAAAACATCAAGGTATTTTTTGCGGGTTTTTGAAGAAAATTTTACAAATAAATCAACCGTTGAAATCGCACTGTTCTTGATGTAGAATAATAGTGAATTTTACATAAGAGAGAAAAGAGTGAATTATGAAAAAAGAACTTATTTTTTTAGGGCCACCGGCTTGCGGGAAGGGAACACAGACGAATAAATTAGCAGAATATTTAAAATTTCCACATGTTGATACAGGATCTCTTTTAAGAAATGAAATCAAAAACAATACAGAAGCCGGAATTGAAGCAAAGAAATTTATAGATAAAGGTCAGCTTGTACCGGTTGATTTGGTTGCAAGGATTATAAAAAACAGACTTGCGCAATACGATTGCAAAAACGGATATATTTTGGACGGTTATCCGAGAAGCGTTGAGCAGGCCGATAAGCTTGATATAATTAATAAAGAAATAAATTCTGACAATAATGATGTTGATTTTAGAGCAATTTATTTTGATATAGATACGAAAGTTTTAGTGGAAAGAATTGTGAACAGACGTTCTTGCCCTGTTTGCGGAGAAATTTATAATTTGGAATTTAAGCCGCCGAAAAAAGAGGGAATTTGTGATAAAGACGGAGCAGCGCTTGTTCAAAGAAAAGACGACACAAGAGAGGTTGCGGAATCCCGTTTTGAAACCTATTTTCACGAAACGGCACCTTTGATTGATTACTATAAAAACAAAGGTGTTTTAAAAACAATCGATGCAAACGGAACGATTGATGAAGTTTGGGAAAGATTGCTGGATGTAATTAAGTAATTAAAAAAATGAAAGGGGCTTGTGATTTTGGCAATAAAAATAATGCTGAAATTATAAGCAGGAATAAAAAATGATACACAGAAAATCAAGAGATGAAATAAAAAGAATGCGTCATGCAGGTCATATTGTGGCTTTGGTGCATCAAAAGATGCGTGAAGTTATAGAGCCTGGTATTAGCACAAAAGAGCTTGATGATATTGCATATCACATAATAAAAGAAAACAGAGCCGTTCCAACCTTTTTAGGTTATGCGGGATTTCCGGGCTCAATCTGTGCTTCAATAAACGAGCAGGTAGTACACGGAATTCCTCACGAGGACGTAAAAGTAAAAGAAGGCGATATAATTTCGATAGATGTCGGCGCAACTTACGGCGGAATGGTCGGAGACGGGGCCTGGACTTATCCTGTCGGAAAGATTACACCTGAAGTTCAAAGGTTGTTGAATGTAACAGAAGAAGCGCTTTTTGAAGGTATCAAGCAAATGAGAGAAGGTAATGTCTTGGATGATGTTTCAAAAGCGATTGAAAGGGTTGCAAATCGTGAAAAGCTTGGAATTGTTCGTCAATATGGCGGGCATGGTGTAGGGCATGAAATGCACGAAGAACCGTTTTTATTCAATTACAGTGTCGGAAACCAGCTTCCTTTAAAGCAAGGGTATGTAATTGCAATAGAGCCGATGTTAAACCTTGGCGGAGATGATGTTGTGGTGGCAGAGGATGAATGGACTGTTTCAACAACGGACAAACAGCCTTCTGCGCATTTTGAACATACCGTTCTTGTTACTGAAGATGAACCGCTGATAATTACTCAGCTAATGCCTCAGGAGAAATAGATGAGATATTTTGTTGGATTGTCCCTTGCTGCAACGTCAAGCGTGGATACAGGGGTTGCTATAATAGATGAATTCAACCGGATTACTTTTGTTGATAAGTTATACAGAATGAATGATATTATGTATTTTTTTGATAACTTTTCATCAACAAAAGACAGTGAAATTTGTATTTCAATGGCTTGGGACAGGACAATGCTGAACGGAAAGTGGCGAATATTGTCAAAGCCTTACCAGCTTGTCTCAACAAATACGCACATGCCAAATCAGGAAAACTGGACTCAAAGATATACGACCAGAGGAGCAGAGTATTTCAAAACGCTTATGGAAAAAGGGGCAAATGTAAACAGGTTTGAGCTTTACCTGACGCGCCAGAGCTTACATTTGAATTCTTGTTACAAAGAACGTTCTCCTGCGGATTGTAAATTTTTACAGCAGGCATTGAAACATGAATGGGGATTTGAAGATATTCCTGTAAATATGATGCCGGTTGCGCAGTTAGAAGCAATTGTCGGTGCGATTTTAGCACGTGAAAATTATCTGCATCCAGAAAATATTAAACAAATTTCAACATTCAAAGACACAAGAGTAATTGATGTAATTAAAAACCCGAAGAATTTATTCGAAATCGGTCAGCAGAATGAAATTAATGTTTAATCTTTTGTTGCAATAAGGCTTATGGCAGCTCCAAGTGCGGCTCCTATGCCCATTCCCCATTTAAAACCGTTCCATTTAATATTGCTCATTGCTTTTGCCGCAACTGTATCCATCAAACTTGCATCTTTTTTGTATTTTGTAAAATTATCCGCAAAATCTTTCTTTAATGCTTTGACAGTCGTTGGATCCGTAACACTTTCTCTTAAATCTTTGCATTTTTGACCTATGGCATCAAGTGTTTCTGCAACTCCAAGGCGGCGGAGAAAAATCTTGTTTTCGTCTGAAAGTTTGTTTTTGTGAATCTCTTCTGCGGCTTGAGTTAGTATTTTAATATCATTTTCGACATTTTTTCTTGTCACTGAAAACGCTGTATTTACAAAAGTATCTTTGCTTATCGGAAGATAATAGCAAGTCATCCCGAGCATTCCCCCAAGTAATGTCGCACCGATTCGCTTCGATCTTGTCGAAACAGGTGAAGTACCATAGTTCATAGATGCATCGTAATTCATATATCTAACCTCACAGTTATTGCTTTGGTTATTCTAATACGTAAAATAAATTTTTTTTGCTAGATGTGTAAAGTTTTATTAACCACACTTTTTACGTTTTCAAAAACTTTTTCTATTGTTTCTCTGCCGTCAATTACTTTAACTCTTTCGGGGTTAAGCTTTGCAATTTCAAGGTATCCGTTTCTTACTTTGTTATGAAATTCAACCCCAGCACTTTCCATTCGGTCTTTGTTTTTGCCGACTCGCTGCATTGAGGTTTCAACGTCTATGTCAAAAACAAGCGTTAAATCAGGCATTTTTCCGTCTGTCGCAAGCTTGTTAAGCATATTAATTCTCTCTAAATCAAGTCCTCTGCCGTAACCCTGATATGCTGCGGTAGAGTCAATATGTCTGTCGCAAAGAACGATTTTCCCTGCTTTAACTGCCGGATTTACAATTGTATCAATGTTCTGCGCTCTGTCTGCCAGAAATAAAAAAGATTCACATCTGTCAGAAACTTCTCCGTCATAATTTAATAGAATCTCTCTTACCTTTTCTCCAAGCCCTTTTGCGCCGGGTTCTCGGGTTAAAACAACGTCATATCCAGAATTTTCAAGATAATCTTTGAGCATTTTTATCTGAGTTGTCTTTCCGCACCCGTCGGCTCCCTCAAATGTTATAAATAAACCTTTATTCATTTAACTTCTCCCTTTTTTAATTATAGCATAAAAAGAGGCGCCGCATATTTATGCGGCGCCTTACTTCTTTAAATTTATCCTATGTATCAATGTTTGTTGCATAAACGGCATTGGCTTCAATGAAGTTTCTTCTTGGATCAACCTTGTCGCCCATAAGTATGTCAAACAACTGATCGCAAAGCATTGCATCTTCTATATTAACCTTCAACAGAGTTCTTGTTGCAGGGTCCATTGTTGTTTCCCACAACTGCTGAGGCATCATTTCTCCAAGACCTTTAAATCTCTGTATTGTCAAGCCTTTTTGACCTCTGTCGTCTATGATTTTTTGTAATTTTTCAAACGAAGTTATATCATACTGATCGGTGTCTGTTTCAAGAATAAGCTTTTCTTCTTCTTCAATTAAATAATCCCTGATAAGTGGATATGATGTTCTCAAACGCTTAAACTCACTGCTCTTTATGATATTTTGGGTGATAATTACGTGTTCTTCTTCGTTCAAATTCAATTGAAGTGCATATTTTGCATTTTCAGGATTGTATTTAACCGAAATTTTGTAATTGCTTGCTTCTGCAATATTGTAGTTTTTAGCGTGGTCTTCAAGGTAGTGGTTAAGATATTCCGAAATTTCATTCATTCTGTCTTGTGAATCAAAATCTTCTGCTTGAATATTTGCTCTTACCAGACCTCTTAAGACAACCGCCGGAAACATATTTAAAATCGGGTTGTTGTATGAATTGTAGAATGTCGACATGTTTTTAATAAGTTCTAGCAATTCATCACCTGTTTTAACTTTAGATTTAGTCTTATCTGACAAGCTCAAGTTCTTAATACCGCGTTCTTTAAGCATTTTGTCCAAAGCATGCTCATTAAACAGGTATTCGGAAGTTTTGCCGGTTGTAATTTTATACAACGGCGGTTGCGCAATATAAACATAACCGTTTTCAATAAGCGGTTTTGCATAGCGGAAGAAGAATGTCAAAAGTAACGTTCTAATGTGCGCTCCGTCAACATCAGCATCGGTCATGATGATAATTTTGTGATAACGAAGCTTTTCAAGATCAACTTCTTCTTCGTTTTTGCTTATGTTAATCCCGAAAGCCTGAACCATTGATTGAATTTCGTTGTTTCCGTAAATTTTATCAAGTCTTGCTTTTTCAACGTTAAGAATTTTACCTCTGAGCGGAAGTATTGCCTGAAACATTCTGTTTCGGCCCTGTTTTGCAGAACCGCCCGCTGAATCTCCCTCAACGATATAAATTTCGCATTTTTCAGGTTCTCTGTTTGAACAGTCAGCCAGTTTGCCGGGTAAGGTCGAATTTTCAAGAACTGTTTTGCGCCTTGTTAATTCTCTTGCTTTTCTTGCAGCTTCTCTTGCTCTTTGTGCTTGAAGGGTTTTTTCTAAAATCATTTTTGCGATTTTGGGGTTGAATTCAAGCCATTCTTGAAGTTTATCTCTCACTGCATCTTGAACGGCTCCCATTGCTTCTTGAGAACCCAGTTTCTCTTTTGTCTGACCTTCAAACTCCGGGTTAGGAAGTTTAACAGAAACGATTGCCGTTAACCCTTCTCTTACGTCTTCACCTGAGAGGTTCTGGTCAGAATCTTTCAGAATATTGTTTTTTCTTGCGTAATCATTTAAAACACGTGTAATTGAGTTTCTGAAACCTGTAAGGTGCGTTCCGCCGGAGTGTGTATTGATGTTGTTTGCGAATGACAAAACGCTTTCGTTGTAAGCATCTGTGTATTGCATTGCAACTTCAACCTGCATATTATCCACAACTTTATCTATATAAATCGGTTTGTCATGAAGAACTGTTTTGTTTTTGTTCAAAAATTCGACGTAACTTCCGATACCGCCTGCGTAGTGGAAGGTTTCTGTTTCGCCGGTGTGCGCATTGTTGAAAATAATTTTTAAACCTTTATTCAAAAATGCCATCTCACGAAGTCTGTTTGCAATTACGTCGCAGTCTATTTCTGTGGTTTCCGTAAAAATTTCGGGATCCGGCCAGAAAGTTGTTTTTGTACCTGTTTTGTCGGTAGCTTCACCCTTTTCAACAGGGGTAAGAGGTTCGCCTCTCATATATTCCTGTCTCCAGACAAAACCCTGGCGGGAAACTTCAACTTTATATTTTTCTGAAAGTGCGTTTACAACAGATGCTCCAACCCCGTGAAGCCCGCCTGATACTTTATATCCGCCGTCTCCAAACTTTCCGCCTGCGTGAAGCACTGTATGAACGATTTCTAATGCGGATTTGCCGGTTTCGGGTTTAATGTCAACAGGAATTCCGCGGCCGTTGTCTTCTACCGTCACACTGTTATCTTTGTTTACGGTTACATAAATGTCCGTACAAAACCCTGCTAAAGATTCGTCAATAGAGTTGTCTACAATTTCATATATGCAGTGGTGCAAGCCTCTTTGTGAGGTTGAGCCGATGTACATTCCGGGTCTCATTCTGACAGCTTCCAGACCTTCCAAAACCCTGATGTTACTTGCATCATAACTTGCGCTTGTTTTGGTCTCAATCGCCTCGTCATTATCCGGAAGATCCACAACTTCTATTTTTTCGGTTTGTCCCGTTGCAGAAGTCTGTTCCGTTACTTCTTGAATTCCATCTGACATATATGTTTTCTCCCCTTAATTCGTCTGATATCCTTGATAATATTGTATCACAAACATTTTGAAATTACAAAATTATTTATCTTTTGTAACGTCTTCAGCTTTCGTAATTTTAACTATATCGTTTTCTACTTTAACCTCAAGCGTATCAGTTTCAGGGTTAACATCTATAAGTTCAAGAAGTGTTTTGGGCATAAAAAGAGCCCAGCCGCTTCCTGAGCGTGAAAGTTTTTTCTTCATAGTGCTATCTCCATGATTTTATACTTATATTAACTTTACAAAATCATAGAAATTAGTTATACTCTAATTGTATAAGTACATTATAATTATATTATAATTATATAATTAGAGAGGAAGGATTATGAAAAAAGGATTTACTATCGCTGAAGTTTTAATAACTATTGGTATAATAGGTATCGTGATGGCTATGACGTTGCCATCATTAATTGCAAATTATAAAAAACGGATTATCAGTGAGCAACTTAAAGTTGCTCAGAGTACTATTTCTCAAATGTTAAATTTTGCAATTGCTCAGTATGGAGATCCACAGTATTGGGATTATGCAAATGTTTATGGTGCTGAGTCTGGTTCTGATTCTGCACGTGAGATGATAATTGCTTTAACAGAAAAATATTTTATTCCTTATTTGGGAGATCTTAGTAGTTCTGGTTATAAAACTTTGCGAGCAGCTGGGTATCCAGTTTATCATAAAGCTGATGGTACTATAGATAATGGTAACTTAAATTCGTTAAATAAAAATCATTATATATTAGAGTTTGCAAATGGTATGACAATGTTTGTATATATGGATTCAACAACTATTCCGCAACCTATGAAAACTCATATTCTATTATACATAGATGTAAATGGTAAGAAAGGACCAAATGTATTTGGAAAAGATACTTTTTTGGCACAAATTATTTCTCAAACAGGTCGGTTTGAGTGGCTAGGGCAAGGTGTATCAAGGGCTATTTTGATAAAAGATTGTAAAAATAGAAATCTTGTTTGTGGAGCATTAATTCAATATGATAATTGGGAAATAAAAGAAGATTACCCTATAAAGATATAATTTTTTAGATTAGTCAGGCTGTAGAATTACTTTTTTGATAAATTCGTTTTTACTGTATTTGTTATAATCGCCAAAATTAATAAAAATACAGGAGAAATTTTATGGCTAAAAATTTGTTGAAAACTTTAAAGAAAATTATTGATGACAACGGGACTGATAAAATTACGATTTTTACCGAACATCTTAAAATCGACGGGCATGTCTTTCTGCCTGAGGGAAAATGCGAAGAATGTCATGATGATTTTATCGCTTTAGAAAATGCGCTTGTGTGTCGTTTGGATGATTACTGTGTCTGTGAGGATGACAAGTGCGAGTGCCATGATTATGTATGCTTCCGCTATGATTGGTTGAGTGTAAGTATTGATGATATTACGGCTTTTAGTATTATTGAGTAAGAAGTTATTTCAAAAAAATATAAAAAATCTGCCCCTAATTTTCAGAGGCAGATTTTGTGTCTTTTTTTATAAATTAATTATTGCTTACAACTTCAGCCAAAGCATTAACAACATCAACATCCCATTTTGTGCCTGCTTCTTCTTTCATTATTGAAAGAGCTTTTTCTGTCGGCATGGCTTTTCTGTAAGGTCTGTCCGAGGTCATCGCAGAATAAGCATCGGCTACTGCAATAATTCTTGAACCAAACGGGATTGACTGGCCTTTTAAACCTTCAGGAGTGCCGGAGCCATCTACACGTTCTTTTTGATATGTTATGTAGGGAACGACTTCTGACAGGAAGTTTATGTTCATCAAAAGATTTACGCCGACATTTGCATGGTTTTGAATTCTTTGGAAATCTTCATCTGAAAGTTTGCCGTTGGTTGCAAAAATACTTTCCGGCAACGTGATTTTTCCGATATTTTGCAATAGCCCTGCATAGTAGATTAAATCGGTTGTCTTTTCGTTTAAGCCAAGCTGTTTGCAGATTTTCCGTGCCAGATTGGCGGTATTTTTTGAATGCGAAACTTTATATCCGCCTTTTGTATCTACCGCATTTGCAAGATTTTGGACGAATGCCTGCTGGTAATCACATAAGTCGCCGATGAGAGAGGTTAATTCGGCTCTCATGTGCTGAAGATCTGTCGTTGCCGATTCTTCATCTTCAATTAATCTATGGGTTTCATCAATTTGGCTTTGCAAGGTTATTGATGTCGCAAAAAGGGTTGCAATGCTTTCTACAAGTTCAATAAATTCTTCCTGCAAAGTTTCTGTCTTTATTTCAATTACACCAATGTTTTGAGATGTGCTGTGAATTGATATCCCAATTGCGTTTTCGCCCTTTACGGTGTCTTTCTTAAGGTAAGTTTCTGCAACGATGCTATCGCTGTCAACGTTGTAACCGGGAATTTGAAGCTCAAATGACGAGCCTGCCAAAACCAACTGCATGTCGCTTCCGGCAAGTCCTTTCGCAAATTCTTTAGCCAGATAGATGTTGCAGATTTTTGTGTCTACCATTTGCGCTATTGATTTTGCTATTGAGGTTATTATGGTGTAATCCTGCTGCGTTTCAAAATTCAAAACACAAAGTGTGTTTTTCAGCGAATATATTGAAATGAGTTCGGATAATTGGTTCTTTAATCCGGATTTTTTATCTTTGCTGTGCTCGCTTATCTTTTGTGCCAAATCTTCTGAAATTAAATGTTCTGAAAGAAAATCTCCTAAATTTAGCGCAAAAATCTCTTCCATAGGATCATTATCAATCAGAAATTCAGACTGGCTGAAAAGTGAAACACCGTTTTTGTTTTCGTCTTTTTTCATTTAAGCTCATGCCTTCTACTTACTACCTTTTGTTTATGTGACGGCATAAACTTGAAAAACTTTAACAATTTTTACAAAAATTCATACTTTAGTATGGGAAATTTGCTACTTTAGTTTAGGCTGAATTTTAAACACCTGCTAAATCTGCTCAAAATGTTTTCAAAAATCTTAAAAACTCCGGCATGAAAAAACAAAATATAATTAAAAAAGCATGCTTGAATTTTTGGTGTAAATTAATATCCGATCGCCCAGCTGAAAGCCGCTGTTGTATCATTTTTTTTGTCAATTGTTGCTGTCGGGGCAACCGCTTGAACTTCAATTACTTTTGCTGCTTTTGTCAGAAGATTGTTTTCCATCATTTTGTCATCAACATTATTGAAGGATTTTAAGCGGTCAAGCTTGTTTTGAAGCTCCGCATTCTCTTCGTTTAAAACTGTAATCTGTCGGCTGAGTTTGTTCAAAGAAACTTCATTTGTCATGGCAAAGTAATAGCTGACAAATGATGTCACGACAACAAGTGCCAAAATACTTCCTAAAGTTTTGTTGATTCGTCTGATTGCCATTTCTTTTACCAGATTTTCTTTGTCGTAATAGAAACGACCTTCTATTACTGAAGCCTGTTGTATAGGACTTTGTGCGTATCCCGTATCAGAATAATAATATTCTTCTTCTTGTATTACTCTTGCCGTATTCAACTTTTTCTTTTCCCCAACTGCCTGTCTTGAAATTCAAAATCTTTTTCTGAAAACTAATTAATACATCTTGCGATTCTTAATTTTGCACTTCTCGAAGGCGGATTAACTTTAATCTCCTCATCACTTGCAATTATTGGCTTTTTGTTAACCAATGCCAGCTTTGGCGGCGGACACTTGCAAATCATTTGATTCGGTTCGCAGTGGCATTTTTGCGAGTGATACCTGAATAAGTTTTTCACCAACCGATCTTCCAGAGAGTGGAAACTTATTACACTTATTATAGCACCAATGTCTAATAAATCCAACACATCATTCAATGTATTTTTTACATTTGTTAACTCTTGGTTAACTTCTATTCTTATCGCCTGAAACACACGAGTGGCAGGGTGTATGGAGGTTTTTATATGAGGTGTGCAATTTACGATTAAATCTGCCAATTCAGTTGTGGTTTCAATGCTTTTAGCTTTTCTTGATTCAACAATTTTTTTTGCAATTCTTTTTGAAAATCTTTCTTCTCCGTATTCTGAAAAAATCTGCACAAGAGCGTTCTCTGAATACCCGTTTACAACATCGAATGCCGAAAAAGCAGCATCCTGATTGAAACGCATATCCAGAGGCGCCTCTTTTGAAAATGAAAAACCCCGATCTGCTTTGTTGAATTGATGATAACTTGCGCCCAAGTCAAACAGAACACCGCCGGTGATTTTTTCTATTCCTAATTCGGCTAGTGTCTGCTTGATACTGGTATAGGAAGCTTTGACTATTGTAAGATTATTGTAATCTTTCAATCGCTCAGAGGCTGCATCAATCGCATCTTGATCGATGTCAAACGCAACCAGTCTGCCATCCGGTTGTATTCTTTGCAAAATTAATTCGCTGTGTCCGCCTCCGCCAAGTGTACAGTCGACGTATACTCGTCCGCTTTCGCATTCAAGTGCGTCTACCGCTTCCTGCTTCATTACCGTATAATGTTTAAATTCCATACGATAATTTTAGCATGCGCAAATTAATAAATAAACCCGTCAAGTCCGTATAAATCAATGACTTCTAAAAATTTGTCATTTGTGTAATATAAAATATTACTTTCGTCATTAGAGTCGATTACTTTGATAATGTCTTGTTTTGATTTTGCGTATTTTTCCAACATAGAATCTGCTACCATAAGAAATGTCAAATTGTGTTGAACATCTTCCGGTGTGAAAAATTCTAAAACTTTTGCTACATTTTCTTTTTCTGATACTCTCTTTGCTAATGCCATTCTAAAACTCCTTTTTGTTCACGGATTTTTCTCTCTCATTTCAAATCCGAATCTGCAACCATTATACTTTTATATATACGGAAACTCCGTAAAAAAGTTTAATTTTTTACGGAGTTTCGTCATAAATATTTACAATTTGCTACGATTGTAATGTTTGTTTCATTGCTGCTTTAACACGGTGGAAAGTCTTGTCTTTGCCGATAATCGCAAGAATTGCAGTCATATCCGCTCCGCAAAGACGTCCTGTAACAGCTGCTCTGATTGCCCACATCGTTACTTTCGGTTTAATTCCCTTTTCTTTGTAGTAACCTCTGAAGGCTTCAAGTTTTTCGTGAAGGTTCTCTTCTGTCCAATCCCAGTCAACTGCCTGATCCATAAATGTTTTCAAGACTTCCTGTGCTGTTTCGGTTTCAAGAGTTTCTTTTGCTCTTTCGTCGATTTCAACGTCTTCTCCAAAGAAGTAAGGAACAGCATCCGTGATATCTGAAAGCAGTGTCAAAGGTTCATAAGTTATTTCAACCATTCTGGTGTATTGTGCATCCGTTAATTCTGTTAAATCATATTTTGTAAGATACGGTTTAAGTTTTTCTTTTAATTCCGGTATTGAAAGCATTTTGATATAGTGGCTATTCATCCAGTTAAGTTTGTCATATTCAAAGATTGAGTTTGAAGATGAAACTTCATTAATTCTGAAATCGGCTGCAATTTCTTCAACCGGTTTAATTTCCTGACCGTCAGAAGGTGACCAGCCAAGAAGTGCTACAAAATTTATAAGAGCTTCTGTTAAGTAACCTTTTTCAACAAATTCCGAAACCGCAGTTGCGCCGTGTCTTTTAGATAATTTGCTTCTGTCAGGAGCCAAAATCATGCCTAAATGACCAAATCTTGGAACTTCTGCGCCGAGTGCTTCAAATATAAGAATTTGTTTGAATGTATTTGAAATATGGTCTTCCCCTCTTATAACGTGGGAAATTTTCATAAGCATATCATCAATTACAACCGCATAGTTATAAGTCGGTGCGCCGTTGGATTTCATAATAACGAAATCTCCGAGAAGATCCGTATCTACGTGAAGTTTTCCTTTTACAAGGTCGTCAAATTCCAAAATTGATGAATCGTGGAAAGCTTTCTGTGCTTTTGAAATATTAAATCTGATTGCAGGTTTTCTTCCTTCCGCACGAAGCTTAGCTTTTTCTTCTTCCGTTAAGTTTTCGCATTTTTTTGAATAAACGTAAGGTTTTTTATTCTTTTGAGCTTCTTCTTTTTCAGCTTCAAGTTCTTCCGGTGTGCAGAAGCATTCATAAGCAAAGCCTTTGTCTAAGAGTTCCTGAACGTATTTAGGATAAATATCAAATCTTTCGGATTGTGTATAAGGTCCGTAAGGTCCGCCGATATCAGGCCCTTCATCCCAGTTAAGTCCTAATGCTTTAAGACTGTCAAAAATATTTTTTATATATTCCTGACTTGTGCGTTCTGCGTCTGTATCTTCTATTCTTAAAACAAATTTGCCGTTATTTTTCTTTGCAAATAAATAATTAAATAAAGCAGTTCTTGCCGTGCCGATGTGCAAGTTTCCGCTTGGCGACGGCGCAATTCTGACTCTTACTTCTGACATTTTAATATCCTTCTTTCTTCTTTCGTAAATCAGCACAAAAAGGATATCATGAGCAAGAAATAATTTCAATAATAAAAACATATCAGCCAAAATGAATTAAACTTTTAATTCTCTAAAAATCATTATTTTGAATGTTTGACTGATTGTGATTGAGGGGCTAAAATGTGGTTATGAAAAGGTGTGTTTTGTTAATAGTATTAATGATTATGACCGGAATGTTTCCTGTCTTTGCGGAAGATGCGGATAAAGATGCACCGAAAGACGTCGAATTACCTAATATTTTTATTTGGGCAATTCCTGATGATACCCCCCAACAGCCTGCGGATGATAAAAAATCAAAAAAGGGCAAAGAAGAACCTGTTGAGCCTATCAGTGATGAAAATACCGAAGCGGAAGAACCGATTGTGTTAAATGCAACTACACTTAAAGGGTATGCTGAATATATTGAGGGGGCTGACGATATTTTGTATATGGAAGATTATCAGAAATTAAGCTTAAATATAAAAACTCCCCAAAAAATTTCTTCCAAAAATCTTGTAAACAGTAATGTTCCTTTTAGTAATGGTAATTATGCCGCTATTTCAAAGTTTAAAAGTGACGAATATTCCATTTCACCCGACAATAGAAATTTTAAGCTTCAAGAGGGCAATTGGTCTTACGGAACTTCTTTCGGCAGTGAAATTTCGACATCTCAGCTGGAAAAAACAACAGGGCTTTTTACTAAATATGAAAACAAATATTTTTCTCTAAGTTCAAACTATAAAAAAAACAATATGACGACTGCGCAAATTCAAACGGATAACTTCAGTATAACCCCGGAACTTAAATTTAACAATTATATTTCAATAAAGGATGTACTTTCGAAGGATATGACACGAAACAGACGTTCAAGCGAATTAATATTTTCAATAAACCCTCTTGGAGCAAAGGATATGGACAGGATGAGATTTGATTTTGGAGCAAAGCAAACTTACGATGAAAATACCGGAAATATTTGGTCTCAGCTTAATTTTACAACAAATTTCAAATTGTAAATTTATTAAAATATTGTTGAACGATGCATATATTCGGGTTATAATTAAAGCAGCAGGTGACGGCTGTTAAGAAAAGTGAGGTATTTGTGGCTGATTTTGACGAAAACAGTGGCGAAAGTTTTTCTCCGGAAATACCGGTCGTGAGAGAGCAAGCTCCTCAAAATGCCGTTGCGGAACCTGCGGTAAAAGTCCGTAAAAAAAATAAGGTTAAGAAGAATATTTATTATTCTTTTCTGACTTTAGTTTTGTTGTTTTGCCTTGTACAGGTAGGTTTTGGTGCGATTTTGAATATTTCTAAAACCATATCTTATAAAACTAAAATTAATACCCTTGAGAAAGTTCGGGATGAGGCGGAAGCACGAAACAGGGATTTGAAGGATGATATAAAGCAATTTTCGACAGCCTCTTCGCTTGAGGGAATTGCAAGAAACAATCTTAAAATGGCAGGAGAAGACGAGGTGCTTGTAATAATAAACAATGAGCCGAAAACGCCTGTCGCAAATACCGATTCCGGTAAGTCGGATAAGAAAAATTATAATATAATAAAAAAGAGTAAGGATTAGGATACCGTTTTTCTAGTCAGTCAGGCAGGATAAAATTTTATGCAGGAAAGTGAAGTTTTAGATTATATAAAGCAAGCCTTTGAATTAAAGAATCAAGGGTGTTATAAACAGGCGATAGAGATGCTTTACAAGACTCTTGAGACAGAAATTGATAATGCGGAAATTTTGTACCAGCTCGGTGAACTTTATTTTCAACTGCACAATTATGCAAGAGCGGAAAAATATCTTGAAAAAGTTTTACAGAAAAATCCGTCGCACGTTGAATCTTATAAATTATTAAAAGAAATTTACCTGAGGCGTAATGAACTTAGTAATGCAAAGACCACAGCAGAGAAGGTTTTTGCGCTGGATGGAACCCCGAAAAATTTAGCGGCTCTAATTCGGATATTATCATCACTAAAAGAGTATGATGAAATTGAAAAGTATATTTCTTCTTCAAGAACGGATAAGGAAGTATTATATGAATATGCTTTGTCTTTTTATATGCGGAAAGAACCGGATAAAGCATTTGAAATTTTGCAGTCAATAACTGATGAGAGCGATAATGCCGAGATTTTGAAGGGTAAAATTCTATTTGAAAAAAGAGATTATGAATCGGCAAGAGAGATTTTCCGGAAGTTAGAGCGGGTTACGGAAAACGACGAAGTATTGAATTATTTGGGCCTGTTTAAGATGGATGACGGCGATTATACAGAGGCAGTAAAGTATTTTTCAAAAGCCTCATCATTAAATAAAAACAAGTCTGTTTATTATTACAATCTTGGAAACGCATATTATTTAAACGGCTGGTTTTCGGAGTCTGCGGCGTCCTACAAAAAGGCAATAGGGTTAGAGCCTGACAATGCGGATTACAGATATTCTCTCGGGTATTTGTATTACAGTATTAAAGAGTTTGAAAAAGCCGAAAATGAGGTTAAGTATATTTTGGCATCGAACTCTGAACATGCAGGGGCTAAAGTATTGCAGGCACTTTTGAAATATGAAAATAAGGATTATCTCGGCGCAAAGATTATTTTAGAAGACTGTCTTTCAAAGTCAGGGGAGGATGATTTTGCAAAATCGGCTTTGGCAAAGGTTTACACTGAGCTTTTGATATTTGATAAAGCGGAAAAATTATTTGCAGAATTGACGGAAAAATCTCCTCAAAATATTACATACATGTGTGATTTTGCCGATTTATACATAAAAGAAAAGAAGTATGATGAGGCACTTCAAATAATAGAAAAAGTAATTGAAGAAAATGAAAATTATTTAGAAGCTTATAATTTAGGTTCAAAAGCTTCCCTGCAAAAGGGGGATTTGGCAGGTGCAAAAGAATATGCGCAAAACGCTATTTCGTTGGACATAAATTGTGCATCAGGATATTATTATCTTTCTTTGGTAAGAGCCTCTGAGGGTGATTATGAAGAGGCTATCGAGTGTATGAAAAGAGCGATTTTCCACGATATAAACAACCCTGAATATTATGCATCAATGAGCAGATTGTATAAAGAAAAAGGGGACGTAAAATCAGCTTTTGAATATATAAAAGAGGCGCAATCACTTAACCAAACGAGTGAAGAATATAAAAATACTTATAAAGAGCTTGCTTCTCAGAACAGAAAATAGATTGAAAATTTGCAAAATAAAAATTTGTCCTTAAATAAATATAATATATACTGTTAAGTATGTAGTAAGTCGGAGGAGAATATTGGATATTAAGAATTTAAGAAGAAAAGTCGGAGTAATGTTGCTCAGTGCGGTGTTAATTTCATCAATGCCTGCATACTCTTTAAGTTTGGGCAAGCAGGATGAAATAATTATCCCAAAAAATTATCCGGCAAAATATAATGAGGAGTATGTAAAAAGGATTAAAAACCTTTATAAAGAAGTAAGTGATGATCACATATTTTATGTTGCTCTTGATATGTTGAAGGATACGAACGGAGAGTTTTCCAGACGTGCGATAATGGGTAACAATTTATCCAAAAAGCCTGTGAGAGTTATGTTTAAGGATTTAGGTTCTATCAGACCTGATTATGCGGACTACGATGCTCTGGGGTGGAAGAAGAACAAGCGTCTTTATATATTCATAAATCCAAAGCACAAAGAAGCGCCTCCGGGAGCAATTGCGGCATTACTATCACACGAGGCTATTCATCAGGACGAATACAATTCGATAGCTGAAGAAACTTACGCCTGGACAATGGAAGCGTCGGTTTGGAGCGAAATCTTAGAGCTTTACCCTGAAAGCGACGAAAATTTAAGCCCGCTTGTGCAAAGGGAAAATAAGCTGAAAAAACTTTTTGAAAAAGGTAATTATTCAAGCAAATACATAAGAAAAACAGTTCAATCCAATGAAGGTTATAAAGGGCTTCCTGCAACATCTCCCGGGTTTGAAGATTTGTAATCTGCGGGATTAAAAAAGTTAACTAAAATGGCGCCCGATTAAATTTAATCGGGCGCCATTAATATTTTAATAACAGTTATATTTTATGTGTAATCAAAGCGTAGATATCGTTAAAGATTACAAAAACCATAAGAGCAATGAGGAATAAAAATCCTGCGGTTCCTATTTTTTCGATAACTTCTTCTTCAAGCGGTCTTCCTCTGAGTTTTTCGATAATCAGGAATAATACGTGACCTCCGTCAAGAGCGGGAATCGGGAGGAAGTTTACTATTGCAAGATCGAGTGAAATTAAGGCTGCAAGAAGGATTCCTGAGAAAATTCCTTCATCTTGAATTTTATCCCCGCCGATTTTAGTGATAAGTATTACCCCGTGAAGCTCGTCAAGCGGGACTTTGCCCGTAAATATCTGTTTTAAGCCGTAAAGCAGCATATAAGTGTTATCATAAAGGTACTTGCTGCTTCCTTTGATAATTGATTTAGCATCTTTTGTCGGGATAATAATTTCATTAGCACAATATTCAACCCCGATAAGCCCGTCTTTGTCGGAATAAATCGGTTTTAATTTTACTATTTCCCCGTTTCTTTCAACGGTAATATTTATCGGATGAGCATTATCGGAAATTGCGTAAGACACGTCATTAAGTGTAATTGTACCGTCAGAGAGGAAGTATTTTTTGCCTTCAAGGTTATCTCTGAGTTTTTTTTGATTATCATTAAGCGAAAGTTGATCGTCTTTATATTTTTCAATTCCGATTATTTGGTCTTTGTTTAATGTAATCTGTGTTTCAACTCCGACATCAGGAAGCTGAATCATAACGTCTTCAGGAATTATTTCATCTTCTTTAAACGCAGGATTAAGTTTTCTAAGTTTTTCCAAGTTTTCGCCGATATAAGTTCCGTCAGCTTTTCCGTCGAATTTGGCGCTTAATTTTGCAAAAGCTAACAAACCGTAAGGAGTATTTATTTCGGAACCGTTGATTTCAATAATTCTATCACCTTTTTGCAGTCCTGAAGCCCAAACAGAGGCATTTTTTTCGGCGACTAGATTTTTAACGGTAACTGTATATTTGCCGCTAGGCAGTTGTCCCCATAGAGTTGCCGTTAAAAACACAAGCACAAAAGCGCAGATTACATTTGAAATAACCCCCGCGGATACGACGATTAAACGCTGGTATATGGGGCGGTTTAAAAATCTGTCAGGAGAATCCGCCGGTAAAGTTTCGTCTTTTTCATCATCCGGAAATGCAACATACCCGCCAAGCAAAAAAGCATGAACAAGAACAGTAACATCACCGATTTTCTTTTCCCAAAGCGTCGGCCCTATCGGAAGTCCGAACCCGAATTTTGAAACCTTCATTTTAAACATTTTTGCAGCCAGAAAGTGTCCTGCTTCATGCACGAGTATCAAAATGCTTAAAAGAAGTATCATTAAAATTATCGACATATTTCCCCTTTAAAAATTAAAAATCTCTCTTAACACGAAGTGAATAATAACACAAAAACATGAAAAATACGATAAGGACATGGCTATTGAACAGATTTACCGGCGAAATGGATTTACTGCTTAAATTTTGATTGACAAGCCACTTTCGTTGTTTCAAAATATCATTAGTCTAGTAAATGATAGATTATAAAAAGACGGGAAAAGAGGTATAAAATGCTTTTAGGTGTAAATATAGATCATGTTGCAACATTAAGAAACGCAAGAGGCGGAGTTGAGCCTTCAGTAATAGAGGCAGCCAAGATTGCGGAAGCAAACGGTGCAACGTCAATTACAACGCACTTAAGAGAAGACAGACGTCATATAAAAGATGAAGATGTTTATGCGCTTCCGAAAATTATGAAAACGAGATTAAATCTTGAAATGGCAATGGCAGAAGATATTCAGCGGATTGCGCTTGAAGTTAAACCTTATTCGATATGTCTTGTACCGGAAAAGCGTCAGGAAGTCACAACCGAAGGCGGCTTAGATGTTGCAGGACAGTTAGAGAAGGTAACGGAATTTATAAAACCGCTTCTCGATGCAGGAATTATCGTAAGCTTGTTTATAGATCCGGACGAAAATCAGGTAAAAGCTTCGGCAAAAACAGGGGCTCAGTTTATCGAAATGCACACAGGTACTTATTCAGAAGCTTATGGGAGTGAAAACGAAGAAAAGGAATTTCTAAATCTTAAAAATTCTGCAAAATTGGCTCAAAGTTTAGGATTGAAAGTCAATGCCGGCCACGGATTGAATTATGAAAATGTAAAAAGAATGCACGAAATTCCTGGACTCGTTGAATTAAACATAGGTCACAGCATAATTTCCCGTGCGGTATTTACAGGATTAGGAAGTGCCGTTAAGGAAATGAACGATTTAATCAAGTAACTTCAAAGGCAGAAAGGATTAAAAAACAATGCAGGACGAACAGAAAATAATAGAAGAAATGCAGCAGGTTGCAGAGCAGATGCGCCTTGACGATATAGAAGAAAATCCTGATGTTGTAAACGATTATTTTGATTGTGACTGCTGCGGTCAATATAAATGTCTTGCAGGGTCAATCCAGTACGGAGATTACAGGCTTTGTAACGACTGCGTATTGATGGCGGAAACAAGTTTTGCTCTTAATAAAATCAAAGATATACAAGAACTGATAGATGCAATGGATGACAAATGTCTTGAAGGAATGTGCGACTTTTTACGTCTTGAAGAGCAAAGGAAATTAAACTAACAGGATTATAAAGTGTCTAACCCGCCGGAATAACCCGCAGGTGCAATAATTTCAGCGCACTAATTCTCAAGGCTGTCATAAAAGATTGAAAAAATAATCCTAAAGTATTAATTTTTCTTAACAAATAGTTAAATAGGATTACATCTTGGGTATATATAAAATATAGCTTAAAGATATTGAAAATTTTATATTAACCCCGAATGCAATTGCTTTGGCAGAAGTGCAACCATTACAAGAAGTGCAGTTGCTGCCACAACTGCACTCCTTATTATATCAAACAGAGAGACCATATAGACTAATATCATATACGTATTGATGAGCGGCTTACCAGTCCGCTCTTTTTGTGTGTTTACCTCAAATTTTTCACGTAGTATAATGTGATTATGGAAAAGAAAATTTCAGATAAAGTCATAAATCGCTTAACCTTGTATCATTGCATATTGGATGATTATATAAACAACAACATAGAGTTTATAGCAAGCAATCAGATAGCATCGCTTCTTAATATAGATGATTCACAGGTAAGAAAAGATATAAGTATATTGAATAATTCCGGCAAATGCAGGGTTGGGTATATAGTTAAGGAGCTAAAAAAATCAATAGAGATGACCTTAGGTTTTGCAAAGACGAAAAACGCTTTTATAGTTGGTGCCGGAAACTTAGGGATGGCGCTTGCTAAGTACGATAATTTTACAAGTTACGGATTGAATATTGTAGCACTTTTTGATAATGATACGAAAAAGATTGGCAACACCGTAAATAACAAGCTTATTTTAGACATAAACAAACTCCCGAACTTAAGCCGAAAAACAGGAGTAGATATAGCGATTTTGACAGTTCCGAGAACTTATGCACAAACTACGGCAGATTTTTTGGTGAAGTCTGAGATTAAATATATATGGAATTTTGCGCCGGCGGTGCTTTCGGTTCCAAAAGATGTGCAGGTGTGGAACGAAAATTTAATGGGAAATTTTTTGCAATTTACCTACAAAATATAGTTTAAAAGCAGGCAAAAAATATTTTTTAGAAGTTATATAATGACATAATGAAGATAACAGCGCAATACAATTATAACAATCAATACAAAGCCTCAAATCATTTCAACCATACTCAAAAACGAGAAAACCCGTCTTTTGGTATAAGTTTTAAGCCGAAAGTATTAGCGGACTATTTTGCCGGAGGCCGTCAAAGCGTAAAGGAAGGGATTTCAAGGATACAAAACGTTCGTTCGGGTGAATTTGGTACGGAATGTAAAGGGTCGATACCTTTAACGGATTTTGAGGAGAATTTTTCAAATAGTGAATTGAAAAGATTATACGATTTGGGTTATTCAACGAATATAGACGGTTATGCCGACTGCTATTTGAAATCAAGCGCAAATAAACCGTTATCGACATCATCAGTGTATGATTGTTCGGTTTTGTATTTGTTTAACAAAGATAAAAACACTCATTTTTTATATCATGCTTATTATAATACCGACAAGAAAGAGTTTGAATTTATCCTAAAAACCTTTATGCCTGAAGGTTTTACAAAGGCAGAAATTATTCCGGGTGATGCAAAGTGGTATCTAAGACACATTGGGACGATGACGGATATGTTAAAAGCTGTAAAATCAACCGACAAAACAGCAACGGTAAGTATTCATCATGTAAATTCAAAGCTTCCCGAAATTGTCGGATACGGCGGAAATGTTTTTGAAATACCTAACATAAGGACATCATACGGTTTCAGTGATCAGGGGCAAGCAAGTTTTAAAATATGCGATTTGCGATTTAACAGTACGGTATGGCCGATTATAAACAGGCTCGGGGCGGATCAAGAGGTTGAGATGATGCGTAAATTACTGAATCAGCCGGATTATGATATTGAAGTTATAAAAATATTTAATAGGCTTTTAGATCAAAGGCAGGCTGAAATTAATAAGATTAAATCCTGCAATTCAATAGAAGAACTTAACGCTTTAATAAAATCTTATCCGAAAGGCAAGTCTATCGGATTGTTCAGGGCATTAATCCAGCAAAAAGCCAAAATATTATCAGGAAATTTTTAGGTAAAGAGTAATTAAGAGTTATTTCACGCAACAGGAAAGTTTGTTGAGTTGATACAGGTATCTTAAACCTTCAAGAGTAAGCGTAGGATTAATAAAATCGAACGGACGTTTGAGATAACTGCAAATAAATCCCGAGTAACCGCCGGTTGCAACAAGAACAGCTTTTTCGCCAAGTTCTTTTTCGCACTGCTCGACAAGCCCGTCAATCATTCCGGCGGAACCTCTTATAACCCCTGAAAGAATCGCATCTTGTGTATTGTGCCCGATAGCGGAATTTGAAATTGCAACATCAATTTTAGGAAGTTTAGATGTAAATTTATTCAAAACTTTCATCTGTAAATTAAGTCCCGGAGCAATAATTCCGCCGATAAATTCACCGTTTTTATTGACAATATCAAATGTTGTTGCTGTCCCAAAATCTATCACTATAACAGGTTTTTCATAAAGAACATAAGCGCCTGCTGCGTTTGCAATTCTGTCAGCGCCAGCTTCTTTTGGGTTATCAAGTGCAATTTTTATACCTGTATTGATTGTAGTATCCAAAAATAAAGGTTCAATCTTAAAAACGTTTTTAATTGCGCTCTTAAATTTCTCGTTTAGCTCCTCAACTACTGAAGAAATTATGCAGCCATCCACAATAAAATTCTTGAATAAAGATTTTAAAAGCACTTCATATTCTTCAAGCGGCAAATCTTTGTCAGATGCAAGCCTGAATTCTTCAACCAAAGCGTCATCGTCAAATATTCCGAGTGTAATACTCGTATTTCCTATATCGGCAGTTAAAAGCATAAAAAATAGTCCTCTTTTTAAGGACTATTTTATAACAAATATTTTTTATGTGCAAAAGCTATGCAATTGTTGTATTATCTTTATTATATGCTTGGAATGCATTATCCGAATTTTGAACAGATCCGGGCACGCTTATTTTTCCGTTAAGCAGATTCCCAACATCAATAAATGATGCTAAACTTTGTCTTTTGTATTGAACCGGTTTATTATAATTGTCGTATCTAGTTTCAGTACGTGTTTCATCGCCTATTCTATCTATTCTAGGGGTCATAATGTAAATCTCCTTATATGCATGAAAAACTCTTATATATCTCTTACATATATAAAGTATATTATTCCATGAAAATTGCATAAAATAACAAAAATCGTTACATAAGTTTACAAAATGTTTTAAGAATGTAGTTATTAAAGCAAAGTTGACAATGAAAATCCGTTAAAATATAATTCTTTTATGGCAAAGATTATAAATGTTGTAAAAGGGACAAAAGATATACTTCCCGCAGATTCTCCGATGTGGCAGATACTGGAAAAGAATGCACTTGAAGTATTTTCAAGATACGGATATAAAGAGATCAGAACACCGATTTTTGAAGTAACTGAGCTTTTTGCACGTGGCGTAGGCGATACGACAGATATTGTTAATAAAGAAATGTACACATTTGAAAAAAGTGAGCGTTCTTTGACCTTAAGACCTGAAAATACGGCAGGGGTTGTCAGATCTTTTATAGAAAACGGTATGGCAAGGCTTTCTGCCCCCGTAAAACTTTGGTATAAAGGCCCGATGTTCAGGTACGAACGCCCTCAGGCAGGACGTCAAAGACAGTTCCATCAGGTCGGGGTTGAAATGTTTGGGGTTAAAGAGCCTGCTGCGGATGCAGAGGTTATTCTGCTTGCCGTAAATTACCTGAAATCACTCGGGTTGAATGATTTAGAGGTTGAAATTAATTCTCTAGGGTGTCCGGAATGCAGAGAGGCTTATAAAAACAAGATTAAAGCCGTTTTAAAACCAGAGTTTGATAATCTTTGTGATGATTGCAAAAACAGGTATGAGAAAAATCCTTTAAGACTTCTTGATTGCAAGGTTGAAAGCTGCAAGGAAATATTTGAAAAGCCTGAAATTAAGGCTGTAATTCAATCTGACTTTATTTGTGAAGCTTGTGCGGAACACTATTCGAAATTGAAGAATTATTTGGATGAATTAGGTATAAAATACACCGAAAACAAGCTTCTGGTAAGAGGTTTGGATTATTATAACAGAACGGTTTTTGAGATTAAATCAAACAATCTGGGTTCACAAAATGCCGTCTGCGGGGGCGGTCGTTATGACAGTTTAGTCAGAAACCTCGGCGGAGAAGACACGCCTGCTGTCGGCTGGGCTATGGGAATGGAAAGGTTAATTTCTCTTATTCCTTCTCTTGAGGCTAAAAAACTTGACGGGTATATTGTTTCAAATTCTCCGGCGGAAGCGTTTAAACTGGCTGAAGAGCTTAGAAACGCAGGGTTTGAAGTAGAATTTGATCTTCAAAATAAGAAATTTACCAAACAACTTGAAAAAGCATCCAAAGTAGCTGATTATGCTTTGATACTCGGCGAAGACGAAATTAAAAACAATACTGTGTCCGTTAAAAATCTGGCGACTTCAATTCAAAAATCGGTTGTCAGAGCTAATATAGGGAGTGAATTTAAGAATGTCTGAGCTTGTTGATCAGGTAATTTTAAAATTATCAAATGCTTTAAGGCGAAGATTTAATGATTTTAAAGGGTTATATCTTTTTGGCGTTTGGCTGGACGGCGAGGAGCATAAGGACGAGGATATCGAGCTTGTTGCGCTTTTTGAAACCGAAGACAAGGCAAAACGTGAACAAATTTGGCCAGTTATCGGTAAAATTGAAACAGAGCTTGATGTTTGTATTGATTTATACCCGTTTACTCCTGAAGGGTTTAAAAAAGACGAAGATTTATATGAAGAAGTTACGGAAGAAGGAATTTTTTATAATTCGCTTGGAATTAAGCAATAGAGTGAATTAGGGCTGTAAACGCTTGATTTATTTTTGTTTTGTGATATAATACGATATTGTAACCGACAACAGGGGAAAATTATGGACAAAATCACTATTCGTTCAGACAGAGATTCAGATTACGTTTTTCAGTACAAAGGAGAGGATGTTACTCTCAAAGCAAGAAGCATTTTGAGTATTGCAGACGGCTTAAATCACGTTGTACTGCCAACCTGTGCAATGAAAATCGCCAATAACCTTATAATTATCAAGGATGACGTTAAGAAAAAGGCGGAATAACCCCTTCTGTTTTAGCTTTTGCGGGCTAGGAGCATTAAGAACTCTAATTGCGACTTTAAAAGGAGTTTTAATTTGCGGCGATTTTGTGGTGCTCAAAAATTCCTTTCGCTTAGGGCTTAAAAAGTTTGCAGATTTTTTAAGCTTTAGGCAGAAGGGATTAGGCTGCAATCACAGGGATGTAATCATCTTCTCCGCTTCCTGTAATATGGTAAGCCCAGGGCTGTTGTTTTGAGGTAGTTTGCGGAGTCTGCTGTTGTGAAATTTCAGCAAGTTTTGTGTTTATTTGTGCGATTAGATCTTTATCGCCTGTTTTGTCGGCATAGGATTTTGCTTTTTGCAGAAGTCCTTTTGCTTTGTTATCGCAGTTGTATTCAAGCATAACTTCAGCGGCATCAATGTAATTTTGTGCGACTTTGGCTGGTGAATCCGCATCAGAGTAGTGTTTAACGGCTTTTGAATAAGATTTTAAAGCTTCCTGCGGTTCGCCGAATTTGTCGTAAGCTTTTGCAAGGCTTGAGGATACATAACCTTTAACCTTTGAATTATCTGTTTCAGCGGCAAGATCTTCTGCGACTGTCAGGTAATCAAGAGCATCTTGTTCGTACATATCTGTGTAAAGGTTGCCCATTTTGGTGAGGGAAGTGGTTTGTGCTGCAAGATTTTCACTCTCTCCGCCCCAGGCAACAGAACAATAATAGTGGTCAAGTGCAGGCTTAATCTGGTTTACGTCATCATAAATTCTGCCCATATAATAATGTGCTTTTGTTTTTACGTTATTATCAGTAGTGCTTTCAAGTGATTTGTTGTAACTTTTCAGAGCTTGCGGGTAAAAATTGTGGTCATCATAAATTTTTCCGACTTCATAGTAAATTTTTGCGCCTGTTTCAGTGTCGCCTATTTCTTCAGCTCTTTCAAGTGCTTTTTTGAAGTTTGCGATTGCTTTTTCAGGTTCTTTTGCATAGGCAAGCTTTTTGGATTGTAAGAACATTGATTTTAGTTCTTTGTCCTCAGGTATGTAAACTTTAGTCTGTGTCTGCTCCGGAGTGTCTTCAATTATTTCGACTACACCGCTTGAAACCTCCATTTCAGTTACGTTTTCAGGCAAAGATGACTGTTCTGCTTTTTGAATTTTTTCAGTCGAACCTGCTGGAAATTTTACCAAGAATTGGGGGTTTATGTTGTTTTCGTTATATTGAAAATCAATATCCTGTAAAAATAATGCTGCCATCCAGTTTTCAACAACTTTTGAATCTTTATTCAGGGTTGCCGAAATATATTTATCAAGTTTTCTGGAAGCATTCATCAAGTCGGATTTGACAAGATTTATGTCGGGATTTTCCTGCGAAAGCTCTGCTTGAATGAGGCTTATTCTGTTGTTAACTTCAGTGTTTAAGTCCTCTGGGGTTCCGATTGCGATTGCTGTGTTTTTAAAATCTTTTATAATCTGTGCAATATTTATGCTTGCAGATCTGGTGTTATAGGAGGAAGCTTGTGTATCAGCAGAATTTTGAGTCTGAGTTGTAGAAGTTCCAAGTCTGCCTGCGCTTCCTGCATATTGTCTGTAAAGCTGCTGAGCACGCTGTGATTGTGCGGGAGTAATTCCTGCTTCTTGAGTGTATTGCAAACCGCGGCTTCTTGCTTGCGAACCGGCTCTTTCTTCCTGTTCAGCTTGCGTTAAAGTCTTGTTAGCATCCTCTTCCCGTTTTTGTTTTACAAGATTTCTGTTATCTCTTGTTATATAAGGGCGCTGGTTTATACTGTTAAAATTCAACCCCATACCGGTTTTACAATACCTCACTAATCTCTGATTCACGCACTGGATAATACGTCAATCTAACTATAACCTGAATTAAACTTAATGTTATCATTCTTTCGGATGATATATTCATCTTTTATTTAAGGTTTTTGGGGAAAATGTCAAGGTTTAATTAAGCAGAAAACCGGATTTTTATTCAATGATTTCGTAAAGAGTCGGTGCTTCTTGTACGCTTACGTTGTTTTGAGGGATTTTAACTACTTTGACGCAAACTGTTCTGTTTGCATATTCAATTTTTATAATGTCGCCTTCTTTAAGCTGTTTAGAAGGTTTTGCGGGGGTGTTGTTCACCAGAACCCTTCCCATATCGGAAACTTCATTGGCAACTGTTCTTCGTTTTATAAGTCGTGAAACTTTCAGGTATTTATCAAGCCTCATATTTATCCTCCGTTATTTAGAATTTTATCATGGAAATATTTTATGTTATAATCGGTTTATTAAATAGAGGATAATTTTAGGAATGAAAAAAAATATTATAAGATTTTTGGCAGGATTACTTCTTTTTGCTGGATTAGGATTTGAGGTTCAGGCAAAGGATATTAAATTCGTGCAAGTTACGGATGTTCATTATTCAAAGGGAAATGAATATTCGTTAAAAGCTTTGGAAGGTGCTGTTAAAGAGATAAATAAACTTGAAGATGTTGCATTTGTGGTATTTACGGGTGATAACATCGGAAGCCCGAAAAAAGAGAATTTGGTAGGATTTGTGAGAGCGGTAAACAAGCTTGATGTGCCATATTATCTGGTAATAGGTAACCATGATGTTTATAAAGCCGGTGGATTGTCAAAGGAGAATTATATAGACATAGTTAAGACTAACAATATTCTGTATAAACCCTCAAAACCCAATTATGTATTTAAAAAAGACGGGTTTGTATTTATTGTTGTTGACGGTGCAAAGGAGGTAATACCAGGGGCTGTAGGATATTTTCGTGAATCAACTTTGGAATGGCTTGATAAACAGCTTAAAAAATACAAAAAGCATCCGGTTGTTATTTTTCAGCATTATCCGCTTTTAGAGCCCAAAGAACAGAGGTCTCACCGTACGCATCAGCCGGAAAAATATTTTGAAGTGCTTGAAAAACACAAAAATGTTATCGCAATTATTTCGGGGCATTACCATGTAAACGGTGAAAAAATGCAAGACGGTATTTATCATATATCAACACCGGCACTTTATAACCCGCCGAATTATTACAAAGTTATAGATATAGTGACAACTCCCGGATTTTCGCCGATGATTTATACCGAACTTAAATCTGCTGATGTCAAGTAAAAAAGTGTTGTTGCAATTTTCGGGTAATAATATTATAATTGACCTATAGTATATGTTTAGAGGTAGATAAAATATAATGGAAGAGTCAGGCAATTTGTTATTTAATACATTTTTAATCGTATTTTTACTTTTTTCAAACGGATTTTTTGTAGCTTCAGAGTTTGCGATGGTAAAGGTTAGAAAAACCAGAATCGAGCAGCTTGTTAATGAAGGTAATTTTAACGCTAAAATTGCGCTTGAGGCTATTAAGGATCTTGATAAATTTATTGCAGCGGTTCAGCTGGGTGTCACAATCTCCAGTATCGGCTTAGGTTGGGTTGGGGAAGGTACTCTTGCAAGAATTATAGAACCGATTTTCGCATTTTTACCGGGAATCAGCCAGAATGTTGCAACTCACACCGTTTCGGTATCTTTATCATTCGCTTTGATTACGTTCTTACACGTCGTAATAGGTGAGTTAATCCCGAAATCAATCGCTCTTGAGTATCCAGAGCAGACTTCTCTTGTGATTGCAAGACCGATGCAGGCAATATCTTTTGTTTTTACACCGTTTATCTGGCTTTTGAACGGGTTTGGAAATTCACTTCTGAATCTTTTCCACGTTCCGCACAAACACAAAGCCTCTCTGGTTCACTCAACAGAGGAACTTGATATGCTTGTTAATGCAAGCTACAACGGCGGAGTTTTGAATGAAACCGAAAAAGATATTTTGCATAATGTGTTTAAGTTTTCTGACTTAACCGCAAAGCAGGTTATGGTTCCGAGAACTGATATGATTTGCATTTCTGCGGATATTACGCTTGATGAATTGAACAAAATTGCAGCAGAAGCGCAGTACACAAGATATCCTGTTTATGATGGCGATATCGACCATATTACAGGCTTAATCCACGTTAAAGATTTGTTTTCGTTGTCAATTAAAGATGAAGTTAAGCCGATAAAGAGTTTGCAGAGAGAAGTTATGCTTGTTCCGGAAACAATTACGATGGATAATTTGGTTCTTGAGTTCAAGAAACGCAAAGGTCAGATGGCGATTGTAATTGATGAATTCGGCGGAACTTCCGGGCTTATCACTTTGGAGGATGTTCTTGAAGAAATATTCGGCGAAGTGCAGGACGAATTTGATGAAGAAGAAGAAATTTGCGATATTGTTGAAATTGAGCCTAATCATTATATAGCTAATGCTATGGTAAGACTTGATGAAATGGCAGAATTCTTTAAGATTAACGAAAACAAAATCGACGATGAAGATATAGATACAATCGGCGGGCTTGTGGTTAAGCTTTTGGGCAGAATTGCTGAAGTTAATGATACTGTTACATTTGAAAACTTAACTTTCATTGTAAAAGAAATTGACGGTGCAAGGATTACAAAGCTCGACATAATCCAGACTCCTGATGAAACTTCAGAGGAAGAAAAAGAGGATGAAGAAGAATAATTGACGCTAAAGCTCTAAGGTTTGATTTCGGCTTTGGGTCAGTTAGTTATTTTAAACAGTTTCAATATAAAAAAATATAAAAATCCCGTCAAGTATTTGACGGGATTTTGTATATGAATCGAAATATGGTTTCTGCTTATGCGTTTTCCTGATTGTTTTCAGCAGGAGCTTTAGGAGCTGTAAGTTTAGAACCGATGTAAGAGCAAGCACCAAGTACTGCTAAACCGATTGCTGCCCATTTAGCACCAGCCCAAAGTTTTGTGTCTTTAGCGGCTTTCTTAACTGCTTCGAATGCTGATTTTGCTGTGTTGTCTGCATTTTCAGCTAATTCTTTCATGCTGTTTTTGCTAACATCAAAGTGATCAGTAATTTTTTTACTTGCTTCAGTTAAAGGTTTTGTAGCATCTTCAACTTTAGTTTTTAATTCAGCAAGTGTTTTTATACCTGATGTACCGTCGGTTTTTTCACCTAGGATTTCACCATGTTTTTTAACAAATTCTTTTATTGCATTTTCATCGGCTTTCTCATCGAGTTTTGCAAATGCATTTTTCAATTTTGTTAATTCTTTACCGCTTTTCTTATCTACATTTGCATTTTCAAAAACTGCTTTTTCCATCTTTGATTTTAAATCAGCAGCTTTCGGATTTTCTCCTACAAATGCATTAACTGCATCATCAAGGGTTTTACCATCTTCTACTTTTACGCCAAATTTCTGAGGGTTACCTTTTACAATCTCTGATAATTTTGTAACGTCATCTCCTGCAGCTTTGTATGTAGCAGATTCTATAAATTCTTTTTTAGCAGTTTCAGCAGCATTTTTTACGTCGTTGTCATAAACGCGTCTTACAAATGCGTCTGAAGGTGCATCACCTTTTAAAAGAGGTTTTGACAGCCAAGCACCATAACCGGCACCGGCAACAGCACCTACACCTGCTCCTATGCCTGTATAAACGGCATCTCTGTTGTTGTTAATTGCATCTACCATATTCTGTGTCCTTCCTTTTTTAATACACACTTTACTTATATCTCTAATAAAAATTCTAAAGATTTTTATTTGCCATGTTTTTAGAGATTAGTTTACAAATATTTACAATCAATCCGTAAAGCAATCCCCTAAACCATTAGTTTGTACAGATTATAACACACTTTAAAAAAAATGTTAAGTGGTTTTCGGATTAAAAATTTAAATATAAAAATTATAGAGTTTATCATGCAAAGTTTTCTTAATCGAAATCTTTTCATCTTAATGCTTTAGCGCAAACTGTTACATTTCAACCTTTTAAATGATGTTAGCAAATACAGATTGTATAAAATAATAATGTAACATTTTTTAATATTTGGGCGGATTAATGGATCAAAGTTTTGATTTCACATCGTACAACAACATAAAAAGACTTTCGGAAGAGGAATTGACCGAACTTTGGGGAAAATATTTTCAGGATAAAACTCAAAAGTCTGTCAGAGATGCCTTAATAATTCAGTATATTTATTTAATCCGATATGTAGTCGGGCGTGTAAAGGTTACGCTTCCGGCGACAATTTCTATTGAAGATATTGCAGGATACGGTGTTGAGGGGCTTATTAATGCTATTGAAAGATACTCTCCGCAAAAGAATACAAGATTTGAAACTTATGCGCTTATAAGAATCAGAGGGGCAATTCTTGACAGAATCAGAGCGCAGGACTTTTTGCCCAGAAGCGTCAGAAAGAAAATTAAAGATATAAAGAATGCTCAAGAACATTTGAAACAGGAGCTAGGCAGAATTCCGACCACAACGGAAGTGGCGAATTACCTTGATATGGATCCTGATAAGGTTAACCAGCTTTTGTCTGAAGATACGACGATGACCTCCATTTACGAAAAAAGAGGCAACAGCGACGACAGTATGGAAATTATCGACACAATTCAGGATACGAACAAGCTTAATCCTCAAGAGCAGATGGAAGAAAAAAATATTAAGCAGCAGCTTGAAAAGGCGTTGCAGAGGCTTCCCGAAAGAGAGCGCGTCATAATGGTTCTTTACTATCAGGAGAATATGACTTTAAAAGAAATCGGCGCAACTCTTAATATGTCTGAATCCAGAGTATGCCAGCTTCACGCGCAATCTATTATGAAGCTTAAAAATATTCTCAGCGAAGACCGTTCCGAAAGACTCAGAAAAAGCATTATATCTTAATCCCTGTCGTATTCGTAAGAAAAGATTACAAAATCAATTCTTCTGTCAAACCCGTTTTTTGTCGTGGAAACGCTATCTCTAAAGGGCATAAAATCTCCGTATCCGAGAGAAAAAACTCTTGAGGCGGGAATTTTTCCGCAATAAACAAGGTAATCGGTTATTGAATTAGCTCTTGCCATTGCAATTTCCCAATTTGAGCGGTAAATTCCTTCATTGTTGTTATGACCTTCAGTGTGGCTTTCGATGGTGCAGTTGTTGTTAATCTGAATGAGAACCGAAATTATCGCATCAAGTACGTTTGTGGAGGATTTTTTAATCAAGATGCTTTCTCCGCTGAAAAAAATATCTTCTTTTACGCTTACAATAAGCCCTCTCGGAACTATCGTGTAAACAACAGGAGTGTTTTCGGGTAAAGTTTTTTCAAGTCTTTTTTGAATTTCTGAGGCTGTGTTTGTAACGACTTGAGCAAGTTGAACTTTTTCAATTTCCGCAAATACAGGAGATATTGAAAATATTTGAAAACTCAATATAAATAACAATTTAACAGTAGCGGCTCTCACTTTTGTTAAACCCTAAAAATGGTACCTGTAATAATTATCGCTCTGTTTATTGAATTATTTTATTGCCTGATAAAGTAGTTTTAGGGTTTTAAAACAGAAAGAACATACTTGTCGTTAAAATATTTTTCAGCACAATCTTTTAATTGTTTGGGAGTTACGTGTTTAATTCGTTCTTTCGTTTTGTCGTAAAAATCAAATCCGAGTCCTAAAATTCCATATTGAGCATAACAGCAGGCTTGCTGGAAGTTGGTTTCAAATGCGAATGCCCATTTGCCAATAAGATTAGACTTAGCATTTTCAAGTTCTTCTTCAGAAACTTCTATTGTTTTTATTTTTTCGATTTCTTCGTCAAAGCCCTTAAGAGAAACTTCGATATTCTTAGGTTCGGTTGCTATGTATATCGAAAATCCTGCGCCGAGCAGAAAATTTTCGTAAGAACTTCTTACAACATAAGCAAGTCCCTTTTTGTCTCGGAGTTCTAAAAATAATCTCGAGGAAAGTCCGCTTGCACCTAAAATTATGTTCAGAAGCAAAAGTGCAGGATAATCTTCGCTGTTCAAAGTCGGAGTTCTCCAGCCTTTTATAATGTGCGATTGGCTGCCTTTGTAAATTATTTCGACTTCTTTTTTCTCTTCTAAAGGTTTTGGGGCCTTCAAATCAGCTTGGGATGAGCCTTGCGGAATATCTCCAAGATTTTTGTTTAAGATGTTTTTAACTTTTTCTTCATCTATATCGCCCACAAAAGTTATCACTTTTTTTGAATTTTGGAACATCTTTTCGTAAGCTTTTACAACCTGTTCTTTTGTTACATTCGGAAGATTTTCAAGCACAACCGTATTTGAAGCGCCGTAAGCATGACCTTCAAATATATTCTTGGCAAATCCGTCCATAGCTTTCTGCCGCAGAGAATCCAATTCTGCAACAATTTCACCGCTGTATTTTGCTTTTTCTTTTTCAAATTCTTCGAATGTAGAGTTTTTAATTAAATCGGTTACAAGCTCAACGGAATGTTCAAAATCTTCGTTAAGACTTAAAAATCTGAATCTTAAATAATCCATCTTCATCTCAACTACAAAATCAATTCCGCAGCTGTCAAATTCTTCAGCAATTTGTTCTGAAGTTTTGGTTTTGGTGCCTTGGAAAAGCAGCCTTGCCATAAGCTGATTTACCCCCGGCGGGTTATCATAATCACATAGCGCAAAGTTTATGCATAAAGCCGCACGTGGTGTATCTTGATTCCTTTTGTAAAAAAATTCTATATCGTTTTTAAGTCTTGTAATTTTGTTTTCCATAATCTCTCCTTTTCGCATTTTATCACAATTAAGCGTAAATAACAATGATTTCAAAATTTAAAATGGGATTTATTAACTCTCTAAATATTGCTTGTAATTTTCGGGTGTTTTAATTATACTTACGGTATGGAGAGAATAAAAACGATTAGGCTGAATGATTTTGAAATAGGTGCGGACAAGCTTACCATAATGGCAGGGCCTTGTGTTGCGGAAAACTTTGAGGTTTTGGACGAAACGGCTAAAAAATTAAAAGAAATTACACAAAAATTAGGGATAAATTTTATCTTTAAATCCTCTTTTGATAAGGCTAACCGTTCTTCAATAACATCATACAGAGGCCCGGGGCTTGATAAAGGGCTTGAGATGCTTGGCGAAATCAAGTCAAAGTATAATATTCCGATAGTTACGGATATCCACCAGCCAGAGCAGGCGGCAATTGCAGCAGAAGTTGCTGATATTTTGCAGATTCCGGCATTTTTATGCAGGCAGACGGATTTGCTTGTGGCTGCCGCTAAGACCGGTAAAATCGTAAATATTAAAAAAGGCCAATTCTTGGCTCCCGAACAAATGGGAACATTGGTTAAAAAAGTTGAAGATTCGGGAAATTCAAATATCCTTTTGACAGATAGAGGTGTAACTTTCGGGTATAACAATCTGGTAGTGGATTTCAGAGCTGTTCCGATAATGCAAAGTTTCGGGTATCCTGTTGTGTTTGATGCGACACACAGTGTTCAGCTTCCCGGTGCAAACGGAACTTGTTCAGGCGGGGATCGAAGGTTTGTTCCGGTGCTTGCAAAAGCTGCAATGGGGGCAGGAGCGAATGCTTTATTTTTCGAAATTCATCCCGATCCTGATAAAGCGCTTTGCGACGGGCCGAATATGCTGTCGCTTGATTCGGCGGAAGAAGTTTTCTTAATTTGTAAAAAAATATTTGATATCGTGAGAGTTTAAAAATGATTATTAAACAATATATTGCAGGCCCCATTGAGGCTAATAATTACATTGTAGCCGATGAAAATTCCAAAGAAGCTGTTTTAATTGATTGTTCTGAGAGAGTTCAGCAGATTATAGATGATGTTAAGGCTCTCGGTTTGAATGTAAAGTATATTCTTCTTACACACGGTCATTTTGATCATGTTATGGGTGTGAATGATATGAAAAAAGAGCTTGGAGCAGAGGTTCTTGTGAATGAAAAGGATAAATCTCAAGTTGAGATGACAAAGACAATTCTCAGAACTTTTGGAATTTTTGCTGACAAAAATCCGGAGTATGACAGGTTTATTGACGCAAATACAGAACTTAAAATCGGCGATATCCCGATAAAAATTCTTGAAACTCCCGGACACACGGAAGGCGGGTTAAGCTATCTGATTGACGGGAAAGTTTTTTCGGGAGATACTTTATTTAAAAGGTATGTAGGCAGAACCGATCTTCCCGGCGGAGATTATTCAAAGCTTGAAAACAGTATTAGAAATGTTTTATACAAGCTTGATGATGATACTGAAGTTTTCCCCGGACATAACGAAAAAACTACAATCGGTTATGAAAAAAAATTTAATGAAATAGTCTAAAGTCTTAAACAGACGATAAAGAGGATGAATACAGATGAAAGAACAACTGGAAAAAATTTACGCAAATGCGGCAGGTGATATCGAAAAATCAACTTCAATCAATGATCTTGATGAAGTCAGAAATAAGTATTTAAGCAGAAAAGGTGAATTTAACGAGATTAAGAAAAATCTTAAAAACCTTTCCGATGAAGATAAAAGAATTGTTGGTTCTCTTGCGAACGAAATTACCCAAAAGCTTGAATCTTCCTTAAAAGCAAAATACAACGATTTTTATAAAAAAGAACTTGATGCAAAACTTTTGAGAGAAAAGATTGATATTACACTTCCTGGTAAATTTGAAAGAGTCGGGAAAATTCATCCGCTTACAACGACAACAAACGAGATTGTTTCGATTTTTCAGAGTCTTGGATTTTCTGTTGTGACAAGCAGCCAGTCGCCTGAGGTTGAGACTGAATATTATAACTTTGATGCTTTAAACGTTCCGAAAGACCACCCTGCACGTGATATGCAGGATACTTTTTACGTTAAAGGCGAGTCAAACGTTATTTTAAGAAGCCAAACTTCAGGCGCTCAAATTCATGCTATGGAAGGTAAAAATCCGCCGATAAGGATTATTGCTCCGGGAAGAGTTTATAGAAACGAAAATATTAATGCCCGTAAAAATAATTTCTTCCACCAGATTGAAGGGCTTTATGTGGATAAGGATGTAACTTTTGGCGATTTGAAGGGTATTTTGAATGAGTTCATAAGAATTTATTTTGGTGCAAGCCGCCCGACACGTTTTAGAAACAGCTTTTTCCCGTTTACGGAGCCTTCTGCGGAAGTTGATGTTCAGTGTATTATGTGCGAAGGTAAAGGCTGCAGAACTTGCTCCGGTACCGGTTGGTTGGAAATTCTAGGGGCCGGCATGGTTGATCCGAATGTGCTTAGAAATGTCGGAATTGATCCTGATGTTTATTCGGGATTTGCATTCGGTATGGGGGTTGAAAGACTTGCTATGCTTAAGTATGCAGTCGACGACATCAGATTGTTCTTTAATGACGATGAAAGATTCTTGAAACAGTTTTAAAAAAGGTGGTTAAAATACCATCTTTTTTTAACGTTTCATTTCCTTTAACATTGAGAGCTGTTTCTTTGATTAAAGAACCGTTTTCATCATAATCATATTGATATTCAGGCAAGCTTTTTTGCTTTTTTTCATCAATTGTGTATTTAATTTCCTTTTGTTTTAGTCCTGTTGCTTCATCATAAAAACATTCTTTTAATATATAAGAACCCTTACTTTCAATTTCATAAACTTTTTTATTTGTTGTCTTTGAAATCCTTTCGATTATATCAGGTCCATCACAACATTCTCTTATTTGGTCTAAATATTTGGGATTGTCGCCAAATTTCTTTCCAAATATATGATAAACATAACCTTCTAAAGGAATGGTTTTATTTGTAAGCGATTTAAAGTTTGTTATCTGTCGGAAATTCTTGTTTTGATAATTTTGGGTGTTTGATACGCGGGGTAAATTCGAAATTGTCAGGTTCATTTTATAAAGCTCCAAAATCTCATTTAAATTTATTATGAAAATTTATTTTACAATTTTATTAAGTCCGTGTGGTTTGTCGACATTGCGTTTTAGTTTTTTGGCAATTTCAAGTGCCAAAATCTGGCAGATTATAACCGTACAAAATGATTTTATTAGTCTGCTTTCGCAATTGATGTTTATATTGTAATCTTCTGAAACCTTTTCATTCGTATTTCCTATTATACAAAGTACAGAAGAATAATCCTCTTTTATTTTGTTCAAATTTTTAATTGCTGTATAGCTTAAATCATCAATGCATATATGAATTTGGGCAATTTTATTGTTCATAACCGCAACATGTCCGTGCATAAATTCGCCAAGAATACTTGAATACACATTTATGTAGGAGGTTTCTTTTATCTTTAAAGATGCCTCTTTGGCTAGTGCATAGGAAATTCCGTCTGCGGTTACTACCAAATTTTTGTATTCAGAAAGCGCTTTAGCAACTTCTTTTATGTCATCTTGAAGTTCGTATGCTTTTTTTATAAATTCAGAAAGTGTTCTAAGCTGGTCAAAGTAATGAGATATGTCAATGCCTTTATGTGCTGCGTATTTTAAAACAAGCAAAGTGCAGCAAAGCATTTGGGCCGTCAGAGATTTTGTTGCCGCAATGCTTTTTTCTTCCCCTGCGCAGCAGTCAATTTTGAAATCCGAAGCTTGCCAAATTGTTGAATCTTTTTTGTTTGTAATGCACATTGTCCGCATTCCGAATTCTTTGGCTTTAATTAAAGCTTTATTTGTATCTGAGGTTTCGCCGGATTGCGTTATGAAAACATATAAAATATCGTTTTCATGCGGGATTACTGATTTTAGAAGAAATTCGCTTGAATAAATTGCGCCTGCTTCAATGTCTGCAATATTCCCGAATAAATCCGCCGCAAATCTTGCACAATTATAGGAAGAGCCGCTTGCTACAAGTACAACTTTTCTTATATCCGTCGGTATATCAAATAAAATGTAATCGTTGTCGTTTATGTGGGAAGACAAAATATTTTCAAGCACAATCGCCTGTTCAAAAATCTCTTCTTCCATACTGGATTTTTTTTCTTCTTCTTTAAAAAACATAACTCACCTGTATTAAAGTCAAAACCCGTATTTTATCCGAGAATTTCTTTCATTAAATCGTTAACTGCTTTCGGGTTTGCTCTGCCTTTGGTTTCTTTCATAACTTGTCCGACAAAGAATCCTAAAAGTTGAACCTTGCCTGATTTGTATTTTGCAACTTGTTCAGGATTTGCGTCTGCAACTTTCTGGCAGATTTCTTTAATTGCGCTTTCGTCTGAAATCTGGCTTAAGCCTCTTTTTTCTACAATTTCGGAGGCTTTTTCGCCTGTTTTCATCATATCTACAATAATCTGTTTTCCGATGTTATTTGAAATAGTGTTCTTTTCGATTAAGCTGATTAATTCTACAAGATTTTCGGGAGTAAGTTTTGTTTCAGTAATTTCAATGTGATCTTCTTTCAAGTAAGCCGCAATTTCTCCCATAATAAAGTTTACGGCAATTTTTGGTGTTGCGCCGAGCTTTAGAACTTCATCAAAGAAAAGCGCAAGTCCCATTTGTTCAACGATTACGGAAGCGTCGTATTCGCTTAAGCCTAATCCCATATATCTCTGGCGTTTTGCTTCAGGAAGTTCAGGCATTTTGTCTTTAATTTCCTGAACCCATTCGCGTGAAATCATAAGCGGCATCAAATCAGGCTCCGGAAAATATCTGTAATCGTGTGCATCTTCTTTGCCTCTCATTGATTTTGTTTCTCTTGAATTATCGTCCCAAAGTCTTGTTTCTTGAACTACTTCTCCGCCTTCTTCCACAATTTCAATCTGTCTGTCAATTTCGTATTCAATAGCTCTTTGAAGGGCTGAGAAGCTGTTTACGTTTTTAATTTCGGCTCTTGTTCCGAAAACCTTAGAGCCTTTTGGCATTATAGAAATGTTTGCATCACATCTCATTGAGCCTTCTTCAAGGTTGCCGTCGCATACACCGATGTAGCGGACGATGTTTCGAAGTTCTTCCATATAAGCTCTTGCTTCGTCTGAACTTCTCATATCAGGTTCTGATACGATTTCAAGAAGCGGAGTTCCTGCACGGTTAAGGTCAACAAGTGAATAGCTTGAACCTGCAATTCCGTCTGCGCCTGCGTGTACAAGCTTTCCTGCATCTTCCTCTAAGTGTGCGCGGGTAATCCCTATTCTTTTGCCTTTGATATCAATGTAACCGTTTACGCATATCGGCTCATCGTATTGTGAAATTTGGTAACCTTTCGGCAAATCCGGATAAAAATATTGTTTTCTGTCGAATTTGCAGCGTTCTGGAATTTCGCAATTAAGAGCAAGTCCGGTAAGTATTCCCATATTTACGACTTCTTTGTTTAATACAGGTAAAACCCCGGGCATACCTAATGTAATCGGGCTTGTTTCAGAGTTTGGGTCTTTTCCGAATTCTGTTCCGTCTGGCGCAAATATTTTTGATTTAGTCTTTAATTGCGCGTGAACTTCCAAGCCTATTACAACTTCATATTTATCTCTCAAACTGCTTTCCATAATATCTCCTTACATATCGACTTTTGTTAAATCTTTTTACTTCTTAAAGCTTAGGAAATTCTCCCTTCCGTCTGCCTTAAACATTTTAGCATAAACATGACCGTCATGTATTATACAATTTTTATTCTGCAACAACTCTTGCTGGAAAATTGTTTTTCAAAAGGTCATTTGCAACACTTTGGGCTTTATCAACAGCACTGAACGAGCCCGCCTGTAGAGTATATGAGCCGTTTATGTTTTTGACAAATACATTTATGCCAAGCCCTGTTTCTGCAATAATACCTTTTGCAACTTCTGCCTGTGCGGCTGAGGAGTAGCTTCCTATATAAACTTTGTAAGTTTTAGGTGCCGGAGCCGGTACAGGTGCAGGATTTGTCTGTTGAATAGCTTCGTGTGCCGTTTGCTCTTTAGTATTAACCTCGGGTGTTGGAGCTGCTGTATGTTCCTGTTTTGTCTCTGCCGGTGCAGAATGTTCTGCGGCTTTGTTATTTTCTTCCGTTTTATCAAATGTTAAAGGTATTGCTTCTTCTTCCTGCGGCTTTTTTTCAGGTATTACAACTTTTTCATCAAGTTCAGGATCAAATACAGAGTTTTTGGTTTCTGTCGTATTATCTTCGTCTTGAATTTTCTTTAATCTGCTGTCAACATTCCCTCTGATAATCCCCTCTTCTTCATGCGTAACCTCAGGCTCATCTCCGATTGCAATATCAACATCAGGCGACATTAATTTTGCGCATCCTAAAAATGCTAAAAGTAATATGAAAAATGCCGAAATAAAAAGCACTAAACTTTGATGTGGATTTTTGGACAATCTTTTTTTGTATTCACGATAGCTTATATGATCGGGGTTCACAATTTGTTTCGGTTGTTCTTCCACTGTTACACTCCTCTTACTTTTGTACTTGCAAGCTCAATGTCTTCAAGTTCGTTTGCATAATTTTCCATTATTTCAAGCGCTAATTCCGATATATCTTCTATTCCAAGATCACTCATCAGACCGCTGGCTTTGACCGGTGCGCCCGCTGAATCTATGTTAATTCCTGTGTGAATAAGTATTGAAGTCAAGGATTTTGTCGCAATCGAAACGGTCAGCTTTTTACCTTCATAATATAGGTCGTCCCCGCTTCTTTCTACTTTTATCCCTCGTTTTTCCAGTGCTTCTTTTATTATACAAATCAGAAGCCTTTGTCTGAATACTCCTTCTACTAAGTTAACATTGAATTGCTCGGTTATAAAACTCAGCATATTTTTGCTGTAAATGGGTTCATTATTGATTACATCTTCTATGTCCACCATTTCATCAAGTTTTACGTCGCATTCTCCGCAAAATGCTACAATCGCATCGCCCTGTATTTTGAAATTCTTGTAAATCCAGTGCGGGCATAGTTGAAAGCCCTCGTATTTTATTTCTTTTTCAATCAGTTTGTATTTCATAACTTTGTTTTATCTGTTATTCAAATAATTCTTCTACCATATCCTTACAATTATTATACAACAAAGCATTTTTTAGTCTTATGCAGGATTCGCATTTGCCGCAATTCTTCTCGCCGCCTTGATAACAGCTCTTTACAAAATTTAGCGGTATGGAATTCTCAACTGCCAGTTTCACTATATCATTCTTGGTGTAATTTATCAAGGGCGCAACAATTTTGGGGTGGCAGCGGGTTGAATATTCAAATTCTTTTTCTGTTCTTTCTATAAATTCTTTGGTGTTATCGGGAAAAGTTGAGGCTTCTTCTTTGTTTGCGCCGATTATTATATAACCGTAATCTTCGCTATCAGCAAAGCTTGCAGCGATGTTTAAAAATAATCCGTTTCTGTTCGGTACCCAGACACTTTTGGCGCTTTCTTCACCTAGTTGGAGATCTTCTCCTTGCGGAATTTCAGCATCAGAACACAGTGAAGTGTGTGTAATTTCTTTCAAAAAATCCAGTTTTATTATTTTATGTCTGACTTTATAATATTCGCAAATTTTTGAAGAGGCTTCAATTTCCGACTTAAGCGCCTTTTGTCCGTAATCAAAAGTCAGTGCAAGCTCTAAATTATATTTTTCTCGGGTTAATCCAAGACTCACCAGAGAATCAAGACCTCCTGACAGTAAAATTATTGATTTAACCATCAAGTTCCTCTCTGAATTTTCGCGCAAATTCTTCGTCTTCGTCCGTTTCGTATTCATCAATCATTGAAACGGCCTCAACTTTTAAAATGTCGCTGTATAGGGGTTCTCTTATAACTTCGTCAAGAACCGAACGCCCATGAAGATTGTATAATGCAACAAGTGCATTCTTTTTAACCTCATCATCATCGTCAAACAGGCAGCTTTTTATTGTTTCGTAAGCTTCGGGGTGCTCGCTGTCCATCATTGCTTCTATTGCGTTAATTCTTATTTGCGGGGATTCGTCCATAAGTGACATTTTTAAGGCATTAAAAACTCTCTCATCAGCTCCAAGCCTGAGTTTGCCAAGTGCTTCAATGACTCTTTCCTTTAAAAATGTGAATTTATCAATAATTCCCTGCTTTGTCTCAAGAATGCTAACCAAAGGATCGACTGCTCTCATATCTCCAAGCATGCCAAGGGCTGAAGCTGCTGATTCTCTTAAATAAACGGATTTTTCTTCCTCATCCTTAACTACATCAATTAACGGTGCTACCGCATATTTGTCGCCGATTCTCCCTAAAGCATCCGCACAGGCAAAGCGTACTTTATAATTTTCGTCTTTGTTGTTTAAACAGTATAAAAGAGGGGTTACCGCTGATGTGTCACGATAATTTGCAATTGCTTTTGCGCACATTACACGAAGATTTATATAATTCTCTTTATCTTCAGGGGCTAAATTCTCAGCAATTTTTAATAACAAAATGTCTACAAGAATTGAGAGCGTTGAATAATTCCGAAACCTGTCTGCAAGCGCAATTACGTGAATTAAAATATCTGGGGATTTCGAATTTGTCAGAAGGTAATTGTAAATTTTTATCAAATCATCAGAGCAAAAATCGTTATCTAATCCGGTTATGCGAGAGATTAGATTTTGGGTGTCTGGCGAATCTAACAAACCGTATTTTTCGGCTATCGCCTCTAAATTTAATTTGTTGTCTTCCGCCATATTGAACCCCTTGATTTCCCCGTTTCTTATGTAAGAAAATACAATAAACACGTTTTTTTTTCAAGCAATTCACAAATTTTCATAAAAACAAAGACTTGAAAATAAAAATTTATCTGCTAGAATTTCATTGTACCTCTAAAGAAGGGCGAATACAGTTAAAGATTTGCGGAAGCAGAGTTGATTGTATTTGTTGTGAAAATTAAATAAGCGTGTGTAGCTCAGTTGGATAGAGCGTTTGGCTACGAACCAAAAGGTCGGGGGTTCGAATCCCTCCACGCGTAATAAAAAAGAGACAGTATTTACTGCCTCTTTTTTATTAGATTATATTTTATTGTTTGTCTGTATGTAATTGTAATTTAACGACCGGTTTTATTTGTACGGATACTTTGATTATTTTGGACAGCCCGCTCTGCGAGGGCGTTTTCAGGTCGGAAAATTAAGTTTACCAAAAAAATCAAACTGCCGAAATGGACTTTTTTCGGACTGTACGGATAGTTTGATTTTTTCTTAATATAGCTGGTTTAGCACCGTTTTTAAGGTGTACGGATAGTTTGATTATTTTGGTATAGTCCAGTTGTGCAAGGAATTAAAAAATTAACACCAAGTTTCGGAAAAATTAACACAAGGTTTTGGAAATTTTAATGATACAAGAATGACACAAAGCTCGGAAGTGATGTTCCAATACATTTAATTTCGAGCTAATGTGTGTCTGCGATGAAAAACAAAGAATATATAGATATTAATAAAATAGCAGAATTAAAAGGGTTGAAAAGCAATCGTTCACTAAGATTAGCAATTCAAAAAGGTAAATATGTAGCACGTGTTGTTAAAGTTTTTGGAGGTAAATCATACGAGATATTATACTCATCTCTAGAACCAGAAATTCAAGAAAAACTCCAAGATGAATTAATTAAAGAAGTAACTCAATCAAATTGCACCGCATTAGTTCCCATTAATAATATAAACAATAAAAACTTCATAACAGAGAGTGCAAAATTAACGGCACTTGCTAGAGTAGATATTGTAAAAGCTCTTCAGAATATGAGAACTAAATACAAAACTAAAAAAGAAGCCGATTCAATATTTTTAGATTTATACAATAGTGGAATGTATCTTCCAAAGATACATAAATTTATTGGAAGTATTTCAATAGGCACACTTCATCGATGGATTTGGGCATATGAAGATAATGAAGATTATAGGGTGTTACTTCCTAATTACAAATATACAAAACAGGGTGAATATAATACAATTTTAACTCAAGAAATGAAGGATATATTTATTAAATTTCTTCTACATCCAAATAAATTCTCTGTTACAAAAGCGATAAAATTAACTCAACATATACTAGAAAAGAAAGGAGTTGAAAATATTCCCCACATTATTACATTTAGAAGATACGCTGAACATTACAAAAAGAATAATTATTCAAGATGGATTTTATTTAGAGAAGGTGAAAAGGCATACCACGATAAAGTAGAAGCATATATTGAAAGAGATATTTCAAAATTAGAAGTTGGTGATGTACTTATTGCTGATGGACATACTCTAAACTTTCAAGTAATTAATCCATTTACAGGAAAACCGACCAGAGCAACTTTGGTCGGTTTTTTAGATTGGAAATCAACAGCATTAGTCGGATATGAAATTATGATGAGTGAAAACACTCAATGTATAGCAAGTGCATTAAGAAATGCCATCATTAATTTAGGTATGATTCCGAAGGTAGTTTATCAAGATAACGGGAAAGCTTTTAAAGCAAAGTATTTTCAATCCTGTGATTTTGACGAAGAAGGGTTTAATGGAATTTATGCAAATCTCGGAATCAAATCAGTTTTTGCAAAACCATATAACGCTAGAGCGAAAGTTAATACTCAATTCGATAAAAATAATCCACCTGTATGGTTGTCAATTACTGAAGCCTCACGTCTTCTTAACCTAAAAGAGAAGACAGTAAAAGATTATTGTAGAAATGGAAAAGTTAACTATAAGGTAGAGCTTAATAACAGAGCATATAATTATTTTATCCGCTTTGATTCTTTGCCTAATTATGCAAAATATAAAATAATTCCAGAGTCACAGGAAAGTAAAAAGAAATATTCAGAAGC
>CALUTL010000008.1 GCA_944323655.1 Candidatus Gastranaerophilales bacterium
TCGACTTGCATGTATGAAGCACGCCGCCAGCGTTCGTCCTGAGCCAGGATCAAACTCTCCATTGTCAGAAAGTTTATTCGTTCGTCATATCTCTATGACGCTTGACTCATTTCGTTTGCAAACTTTCGTTTGCGCTGTCCTTATCATTTTCTTTGAATTAACAAAGTTATTCGTCTTCAGCTATTCTGTTTTCAATGTGCTGAGCCTTTTTCCTTTTATTTAATTTTGCAGTCCACAAAATTATCTTATGGGGTTTCGGCTATTCTCAGCGGTCTCATTTCCGACCGCAATTTTTATCTTACTACTTAAATTTTCTTTGTCAACTACTTTTTTAAAGTTTGTTAAGAAGTTTTTTTCTTTAAGTTTTTTCTTTAAGTTTTAAGGTTCGCTGTGCACTTGGCACGTCTCTAATTGTAGATAAAAGAAAATTTAAAATCAACCTTTTTTTCTTTATTTTTTTCATGTTTTTTATGCTAATTTGTGAAAACTATTGATATGACAAGTTTTTAGTGCTTTACATTTGTTAATATTATCGCTTACTTCTGTTTTTCTCTCCTCTTCTTTTGACGAAGCTTCTGCTTTTTTGTTCCCGTTTTTTGCTTTTCTCATTAATATGTATGACGTATCTTTGTTAAAGATATTATATACTATTCCTATATAGCTGTAAGATTAATTTAGAATAGGAGATATTAATCATGATTAAAACATCTAAAATTTTTGCAATTTCATTATTCTTTACTTTGGCATGCTCATCTGCTGCTTTCGCTGACGGAAATGCTTTCACTCCACTGAATTTTGACAATACTAATTATTACAATTCTAATGTCAGAACCAGCGACGCTACTAATACTTCAACTCTTTCCGGAAGCGCTGTGACTCAAGAAGTTACAGGAAGCTCTGATATGCAGGATGCAATTCTTAAACTTGACAATGCGCAGGTCGACGTAAGAGGTGATTTATTGAACCTTAAAGCTAAGTATGCTGATATTGACGCTCAGTATAAAGCTATTAAAAATGAAAGAAAATCTATCAACAAACAACTAAAATCTACTGAAAAAAGAATTAAACAAATTGAAAAAGCTAAAGAAAAAATCAGAAAAAATATGATTTAATAATTATTTGATTTTAACTGAAAAAGGATGATCAATATTGGTCATCCTTTTTTGCTGCATGCTTTATATAAATAAAGCATGCCTTTTTTATTCATTGATATTATATATTCTTATATAGTTCCAATAGCTTCTGAAAACTTTTTTTACGTAATTTTTAGTTTCCTCGTACGGAATCTGCTCTACAAAACTGTCGGTATCTTCGTAATTTAAAGACTGCTTCCATTTTGTAACCGAGCCAATCCCTCCGTTATAGGAGGCTACGGCTGAAATATCTTTGCCTGATAACATGCTCTTTATATAAGCATAATAATAGTTTCCGAGTTTTATGTTTGAATTGGCATCAAATAAATCATAACGTCCAAGATTTTTTATCCTTGCAATTTCTTCCGCCGTTGATGGCATTAATTGCATCATGCCTTTTGCTCCTGCATAACTTGATGCATTCGGGTTGAAATAACTTTCCTCACGAGCTATGGATAACATTAAAGGCGGATTGTTGCCGGTCATATCTGCGTAATCTTCTATCTCTTCATAGTAATGCACCGGATATACCAGACGCCATCTTAAATCATATTTATCCGGCTTAATCTCCAATTTATCCATCGCATTTCTGGCCACAAGCATGGAATGAGAATAATCCTCCTGCTTATATAACAACCAGCTCTTTACAAAATCGTCATGCCCTATAATCTCATCTATCAATTCGTAATCCTCAAGCTGTACAAGCTTCTTTATTACGGAATTCTTTAACGGATAAGGATATTCTACAGGCATGGGTTTTATCCTGTTTGTAATTATTGAATGCTGCTGATGATTTAATCTTAAATAAGCCCTGTATGCATAATAAGTGTCCGGATATGTCGTTATTACCCCTTTATATAAACCCATGTATGCACTGTAATTTCTCGAACGCTCAAAGATTTTACCCAGCCAAAACATTATCATCGGAGCATCTTCTTCGTTTCTGTATTTATCAAGATAATCTTTCGCTACTTTTTGGGCTGCTTCGTAATCTTTTAATTCATAAGTACCCATAAATATCTCGGATAAAGCTTTTGATGCATACTTGCTCTCAGGATATTCCACATAAAAATTCTTAAAACATTTCGTTTTTTCATATCCGTTTTTGTAATCGCATTTCTTCATCTCGGCATAATCAAGCGCTTTATTTTTTATCGTACTGCAAAGTAAATCTGCAAGCTCATAAGATGGCATGCCGCTTAATTGAAAATATAAGTCCATAGCTTCCGTCAGCTTATCTTCGGAAACATATTCCTGATATTTGGCAAAACCTTCTTGAAGCATGCTCAAAGCTTCTTGTTTATTACCTGTTACATTTAATATCTTTGCTTTTAAAACCCAGCTTTCTTGAATATTTGTATGCTCTATTAATTCTTTAACTTTTGGATATTCCCCGCGCATATAAGAAGATTCTGCCATCAGCAAGTAATCATCTGCGGAAATTGTCTTGTCTATTGAAAGCCAATTTTCAATAACATTCGCTGCTAACCTCCCGTCAGGAGCCTTCTCTAAATAATGCCGAAAACAGTTCTCTGCATCCTGCTTTGCCGAAAGCGGAAATATTGTATTTTCGCCTTGTGTGTAATGCCTTACCATCAATAACCCTAAAAAATATTCGGAGGCTATTGCATAATCCGTTGTCGGATATTGCTGCATTATTTGTTCAAAATACTTTTTGGCCAGTTTTGGATTTTCATCCATAACCATCTGCGCTGTCTGATATTTCGCCCTCGGGCTTAGAGGATTTTTGCTGTAATGATTAAACAATGCTTTATATTTTCTTACTGCCGAAGCATTATCGCCAATTATCTTTGCGCACTCAGCCTGACGGTATAATGCCGCAGGCTTTAAATCCGACATTGCCGATATCTTTGAAAATAAATAATACGAATTTGAATAATCTTCACTTCTATAATCAGCCAATGCTTCTTTATATATTTCAACTGATCTCATCGGCGTCTGATATAATTTGCTAAATAGAATTCCACCCGCAAAAAACAAAACAACAAGCGAAACTCCCGCTATTATCTTCTCTCTTTTGTCCATATTAATCATATTTTATAATGTTATCAGAGTTTTTTCAAAATTAAAAATTTTTCAAAAAAAGTTACATTTTATAAAATTATTATCTTTTTATAATATAATAACTAAGTGAACCGTCTTAAAAAAGAGGAGTAATATGTTCGGAATTATATTGGCAGGAGGATCGGGAAGCAGGCTTTGGCCTTTATCAAGAGAATTGTGTCCTAAACAACTTCTTAAACTTACAGGTGAAAAAAGTCTTTTACAGGTCACTTACGAAAGACTTCTAAATATCATGCCGGAAATGAATATTTTAAGTATCACTAATACAAAACATCTCGCAAATGTAAAAGTTCAATTAAAAGATTTTTGTGAATCTCCTCTTGTATTGTCAGAACCGGTTTCCAAAAATACCGCTCCTGCTGCTGCTATTTCTGCAAAATATGTCGCTCAAAAAAATAATTCTGATGATATCCTTCTTGTTGTTCCGTCCGATCATATTATTCATGACACAGAAAAATTTGCTCTGGCGGTTAGAGAAGGTGAAAAACTTGCTAAAAAAGGTTTTATCGTAACTTTCGGCGTGAAACCTTCATACAGCGAAACCGGATTTGGTTATATTAAAACCGGTGAAAAACTTGATAACGGGTTTGGAGTCGAAAAGTTCGTTGAAAAACCCGATACAAAAACTGCTGAAAAATACTTGGAAGATAAATCCATATTCTGGAACAGCGGAATTTTTATGTTTAAAATTTCTGCATTTTTCGATGAATTAAAAAAGCATGCTCCTAATATTTTTGAAATTGTTGAAAAAATCAACTTTGAAAATTCTGACGAAATTCCGTTTGTTGAATTTGACAGAATGCCGAATATTTCACTTGATTATGCTTTGATGGAAAAATCTCAAAATCTTGCGATGATAGAGCTTCAAAGCGATTGGAAAGATGTCGGAAGTTGGGATGCAATTTATGATATCAGCGAAAAAGATAAATCAGGAAATGTTTTTGTCGGGCATGTTCTCGATGAAGAATCTAAAAATTCTTTCGTTTATTCTTCGTCAAAACTTGTCGCAACAATCGGACTTGAGGACGTTGTTTTAGTCGAAACCGAAGATGCAATTCTGGCATGCCGTAAAGACAAAACCCAAAATGTAAAACATATTTATGAAACTTTAAAACAACAAAATGACAATACTCATCTTGTGCATAAAACGGTTTACAGACCCTGGGGATTTTACACGGTCATCGCTCAGGGCGAAGGATTCTTGTCTAAGATAATCCATGTTAATCCTAAACAAAGACTTTCACTTCAATCCCACAACCACAGAAGCGAACATTGGGTTGTGCTATCAGGCACTGCAATGGTCGTTTTGGATTCTAAAGAGCTTATCCTAAACTCAGGACACAGCGTTGATATCCCGCTTAAGGCTATTCACTCACTTCAAAATCCTTATGACGAGCCTGTTGAGGTTATTGAGGTTCAAAAAGGTGACTTGCTTATTGAAGAAGATATTATAAGATACGAAGATATATACGGACGAGCTTAAACTGAAATTTTAAACACAATTTTTTTAATAAAAAACCGGCATTGTATTTGCCGGCTTTTTTGTTTATTTTGCACTTTTTTCGTTACAAACCTATATGCTGATTTAACTTCAATATATTTATAAGCTCCAGAACAGATAAAATTTCGTCAAAAAGCTCTGTAAATGTATTAGCATCTGTATCTTTATCCAAGTTTGCCATCTGGAATAAATCCCTTCCCGCATCAATCGCTATTATTATTTTGCCATCCTTAAATGATGCCCTTATGTATTTTGCCCTGAATGCCATTTTCATATTCAAAAAACGCTCAATAAATCCGGTTGTCAAAACATATCTTGCCTCAACCTGATTGTCCGAATGAACTTCATATTTTTGCATAAACGAAGGATCTTCCAATATTACATCTTCAAACTTTGCACGATCAAATTTTATTCCTCTATTGGTCGCCGCTCTTTCCAAAACAAAAGTGTGGCCTTCAAAGTTTTTATTCATGTCAAATTCAACAAAAACCCCTCTGAATCCGGATTGCGAAACATATTTAAATATAGCAAATAAAGGTATAACGAATAAATAAATCAATAAAAACCAAAAAATTATTGCACTATTATTTAAAAGATTACTAAGCCAACTTACAAAAAACATCAAAATAGCAAATCCAAAAATAAAAAGTCCGCACCCGCATCCGAATACAAATGGCAAAATCATTAAAGTATTTATAAAGCATTGCAGAGATGTTTTGCTTGTGTCCAATTCAAAAATATCAAATTTTACTCCCCTATACGAGCCCCAAATTCTATCTCCAAAAGCTCCAACCAAAAAAGAGCTTAACAAATTTGAATTTTTATATTTATCTATATTAACAGGCTTAACAGATTTTCCGATGTCTTTCCACTGCAAATCACCGAAAATTTTTAAAAACTCAGGCATGAACATTTTTTTAAATTCATATTCTCCATTCACGTCAATATGAATTACACGATTTTTTTCACCCTTATGATTTAGCATTAAAATCACAGTTCCCAAAACAAGACAAAAAATCGGCAAAAGAACCAAAGATATGCCGTTTATTTTAAGCGAGCCGACTAAAAAAAACAGCGAAAATCCGGATAGAATTAATATTAATGCAAATACATCCATTCTTTTCTTTTTACGTTGCTTATTTAAAGTTTCAAGATTAGGCTTAATTTTTTTAAAATAAAAATCTCTTAACTCAGCTCTCATCTGAGCAACATTTTTTTCTTCCATACCAACCTCAATATTTAGGAATTACATCTTTAAGATTACCATAATATCCCGCATCCAGCAACTCAAAAAACTTTTGTGAAGCAACAGGCGCAATAGCCTCAACCCATTCTCTGTCAAGGTAAAGCCCTTCAACAAATCTTGCAAAAAGTTCCGTCGGACGTTTGTAATATTTATTCAAACGGTTTATGCGGGCAGAAACCCTTGACTGTTTCCTTGTAAAAGATTTCAGTCTTATATATGCCGCAAAAGCTTCAGGCATGTCAGGAAAACTTTCTTCTATTGTATTTATCGTATAAATTTTCGGAACAAATCCCAAAAATCCGCCCATTACTTTTACTCTGTCATATTTAAGCAGATATTTCGCATCCGAACGCTTTATGTATTTGTCAAATTCTTTAAACTTTTTGGAGCGCTGAAAATTCGGATAAGATTTCTTTATAATTTTATCGTAACCGTTTATTTTTTCTTTAATTCTGTCTTTATGTTCATAAAGCTTCACACATAAAGAATTTTCATCAACAAAATTTGTGACCTTAAAAAGTTCTTCTTCAATCAATGGATTTTCCGACTGAAATAAAACTGATAAACTTCCGCCTGTTCTTGGCATATCCGGTTCAAGTTTATGGTGAATATAATGAGCAAATTCATGCATCAATGTCGGAATTACGCGAACTTCGGGAGTATTCTTAGAAATATCAATTCTGTTATTGCAAAAAAATCCCTGATGACCTCGGGCTTTTGTCGTTGTGTGAACCTCAATCCCTAAAGTCCTTAAATACTTCACAAATGTTTTCTTGTCCATAACCTTATTATACTAAAAGATGCTCGATAAAAAAATTTGTTAATTTATATCTTAAATACTATTTTCTAATACTTTGAATTGTATATTATTCCTGTACATATAATTTGACCATTTCTGATTATCTCTATTTTCTGAGGGTTATTTTTATTTTGTAAGAATCTTTGTTTTTCTTCGAATGTTTGTGAAGTATTATCAAATACAACAACTCCGGCAGTACTTGGTTTGTTATCTTCATTTACCGTAAAGAATTGGCAGATATTACTGCTTTGCATTCCTTCAAGAAAATATTCACCAATTTTTCCGCACTCTTTACCGTTAATCTTTATTACATCACCATTATGGATTTCATACTGTTCTATATTAACATTACCTTTGCTGTCTAAAATTCTATTATCATATCCACCGGAATCTAACCAAGAATTTAATGAACTATCAAGAAGCGCTTCATTTTCAGATGCACCAAGCTCTTTCATAGATTGATTGTATATCATAAAATCATCCAATTTGCCTGATTTAATCAGTTGTGCAGTTGTCTGAATTGCCTGTTTTTCACAATTAAATTCTTCTTCTTTTGACGAAAATGGGGACTTGTTTACACAATGCAAACTTTCATGAATAAGCAGTTTTACCATATCAGTTGGATTTACATTTGAATTATTCGTGTTTACAATTATTTTTCCTTTTTCAACATCTGCTCTTGCTGAACCAAATTGCTCATTTTTAAACTCTATATTTGAAAGATAATTTTTAACTTCTTCCGGCAAACCTAAAGAGTCAAAATTTTCCATTATTATGTTTACAGCCTTGTCAGCAGCTTGGCGGGCAGGCATGGTATTATTATTCATTACAAAATTATTTTGTGTTAAATATGGATTCCTTTGATTTTGAATATTATTTAAATTAAGCCCCATTGTACAGTATATGTTTTTGTTAAAATCAGGCTGCACAGGATGCCCATTTAACAAACCCCATAAAAACTGCCCGAAATCACTCCCCCAAAAATCATTCTGCGGAGGCATAAAAAATTCTTGCGAAGTTGGCATAAATCCATTAGTATTATTTAATGTAAAAGGATTTTCTTTTGAAAAACTAAAAATAAGATTATTATTATAATAGTTATTCTGATTTCCAAAGGGTTTAAACAATGGATTTATATTATATTGACTATTATATGGGGAATTAACATTTGAAAACAAAGTCATTACTCATCTCCATTAATATTAATTATATAAAGTATATATCATTTTAGAAATTGCCTTTTCTTTTTTTAAACTGTTACATGAATTTACAAATTAAAAAAGGCGACCGAAAAATTCGATCGCCCTTTAAGTTTTATTTTCTTCCCGTTATACAGCTGCAAGTTGTTTAGCTTTTTCTTTCGCTTCAACAACAGCTTGAGCAGCGGCAAGTTTTGCCTGCGGAATTCTGAACGGTGAGCAGGATACATAGTCAAGTCCGATTTTGTGAGAGAACTTAACTGAATCCGGATCTCCGCCGTGTTCGCCGCAAACTCCGCCAACAAGTTTCGGATTAACAGCTTTACCTTTTTCCATTGCCATTTCAATAAGCTGTCCGACTCCCTTAGCATCAAGTGTTTCAAACGGATTTGACGGAAGAATTTTCTGTTCAACGTAGCGTTTAAGGAATTTGCCCTCAGCATCGTCACGTGAATATCCGAATGTCATCTGTGTCAAATCGTTTGTACCAAATGAGAAGAATTCAGCATATTCTGCAATCTCATCAGCAGTTAACGCAGCACGAGGAATTTCAATCATTGTACCGAATTTGTAATCAAGTTTAACACCTTTTTCATTCATTACGTCATTCGCAACTCTGATTAAGATATCTCTTGCAACCTTAAGTTCGTTAACATGCCCGATAAGAGGAACCATAATCCAAGGTTTAACATCAATACCTTCTTTTTTAACGTCACAAGCAGCCTCAAAAATAGCTCTGACTTGCATTTCGTTAATTTCTGGATAAGTTAAGCCTAAACGGCAACCTCTCAATCCCATCATCGGGTTAGATTCGGACAGGCCTTCAACGATATGAAGAAGTTCTTCTTTTTCTTTGTAGTCTTTACCAAGAGCCTTCAATTCAGCAACTTCAGCGATTAAATCTTCCTTGTTTGGAAGGAATTCATGAAGCGGCGGATCAAGAAGTCTTACGGTCATCGGTTTTGCACCGAGAGCCTTAAACATTGCATAGAAATCTGAATATTGCATCGGAAGAAGTTTTGCTAATGCTTCTTTTCTTGCTTCCGGAGTACCTGCAATAATCATTTTCTGCACCCAAGGCAATCTTTCTGGATCCATAAACATGTGTTCCGTACGGCAAAGACCAACACCTTCTGCGCCGAATTTCAAAGCATTTTCGATATCTTTTGGAGTATCAGCATTTGCTTCAACTTTCATCTCTCTGATTTCATCAACCCAAGAGAAGAATTTATTCCAGTTTTCATCAATTTTAGCTTCAACCATCTTAACAGCACCAGCCATAACGATACCTTTACCACCGTCAAGAGAGATAATATCGTCTTTGTGGTAAACAGTTCCGTCACTGCCTGTCAAAGTTCCGTTATTAAGGTCGATTTTCAAGTCTTCGCAGCCTGAAACGCAAGGTTTACCCATACCTTTAGCAACAACTGCTGCGTGAGAAGTTGCGCCGCCTCTGAGGGTTAAAACACCTTGTGCAACTGCCATACCGTGAATATCATCAGGACAAGTTTCAACTCTTACGAGTATAACTTTTTCGCCTGCTGCACCTCTTTGTGCTGCTTCTTCGGTATCGAAAACAATCTTACCGACTGCAGCTCCGGGAGATGCGTTTACACCGTGTGCAATTTTATGTGATTCTTTAATTGCAGCTTCGTCAAAGCAAGGTAGAAGAATTTGGTTAACTGTATAAGGATCAACAAGCTGAACTGCTCTTTCCTTTGTAATAATTCCTTCTTCTTCCATTTCTACAGCAATTCTTACGGCAGCAGCGGCTGTTCTTTTACCGTTACGGGTTTGCAGAATCCACAATTTTCCTTTTTCAATTGTAAATTCCATATCCTGAACGTCTTTGTAACCATTTTCAAGTTTTTTAGCTATATCAACGTATTGTTTATACAAATCAGGCATTTCGTTTGCAAGTTCGGAAATTTCCTTAGGAGTTCTGATACCTGCAACAACGTCTTCACCTTGTGCATTTGTTAAGTATTCGCCGTAGAATTTGTTTTCGCCCGTTGCAGGGTTTCTGGTAAATGAAACACCTGTTGCGCAATCATCACCCATATTTCCGAATACCATCGTCTGAACGTTTACGGCTGTTCCGTAGTTATGGTCAATTTTGTTCATATTTCTGTAAGCAACGGCTCTTGGAATATTCCATGAACGAAATACCGCTTCAATTGCTTCTTCCAATTGAACGTAAGGATCTTGCGGAAATTCTTTTCCGGTTACTTCTTTGATAACATTTTTATAAATCGGGATTAAAGATCTCCAGCCGTCAGCTGATACTTGTGTATCTTCTTTTACGCCTTCTCTTGCTTTAACCTTTTCAACTTCGGTTTCAAAATATTTTTGTCTGTCCATATCCCAGGCAACAGAACCAAACATTGTTAAGAAACGACGGTAACTGTCATAGCAGAATCTCGGATTGTTTGTCAATCTTATCATAGCTTCTACAGTATCATCATTCATACCTAAGTTAAGAATAGTTTCCATCATGCCGGGCATTGAAAGTCTTGCGCCTGAACGAACCGAAACCAAAAGCGGATTTGTTGTATCGCCGAACTTTTTACCTGTTTGTTCTTCAACATCTTTAAGTGCAGCTTTAACCTCGTCCATTAATCCTGCGGGCATTTTGTTTCCGTGATTGATGTAATCCATACAGGTCTCTGTTGTAATCGTCAATCCCGGAGGAACAGGCAGACCCAAATTGGTCATTTCAGCAAGGTTTGCTCCTTTTCCGCCCAAAAGATTGCGCATTGAGGCATTACCTTCTCTGAATAGCCATACGCGTTTTTCGCTCATAGTTTGTTCTCCTTAAAATTTAATTTAATAAATTGTACAAAACACTTTTTCTAATAATATCATGAAAAAATCTTTTACAATACTTTGTATTCATTATTTTCCTATAATTCAACTTGCTTTCCGAACCGAATTTCCGCCGAAACTTAAGCTATATAACAAATTTGCAAATACAAACCCTTGAAATTCCTCTTTACAATAGCTTTACAACCTATGCAAAAAAGTTATAAATTTATCTCCGTATTTTTTCTGCTTTAAAATTTCATATCCTCTAAATTCAACTTCGGTTACGTGTTCAAGTATAACAATATTTTGCGCAATATTTTTTACAGCGTCAAGACTTGCCTCATAAATTCCCGAATAATACGGAGGATCTATATAAATTACGTCAAATTTTTCGTTTAAATTCTCTGCAATTTTTAAAGAATCGCCTTTGATAAGTTTTGGGAAAGGCGAAAAATTTTTAAAATTATTTTTTATAACCTGCAAAACTTTCGGATGTTTTTCGATAGCCACAACATTTGAAAATCCTCTTGATAAAGCCTCCAAACTCATAATTCCTGAACCAGAATACATATCAAGAAAAGATTTTTCCTCAAAATCTGTCATCGCCTGCAAAGTATTAAAAACCGCCATCCTGACTTTTGATAAAGTCGGGCGGGTTATGTTTTCGTCCGGCGCCGAAATCTTACGACCTTTATAAATTCCTGCGGTTATATTCATACGGGTATTTTACAACGAACAAATTTTAGTGTATAATTACTTGGACAATATTTGTGAATAATTCAGATTTGAAAATTATTCGCTTCTGCACAAAAAAGGTCAGGAGATAATTGAAATTAACGGAGCTTTATGGACGGAATTAAAACAAACAAAACAGAAGTAATAGTTGTTGGAGGAGGTCCTGCAGGAATTGCAAGTGCAATTACGATAGCAAGAGCAGGGCACGAAGTTATTTTGATTGAAAGAGGAAGTTTTTCAGGCAGTAAAAATGTATTTGGAGGTGCAATTTACGCACAGCCGACACGTGAAATCTTCCCCAATTTTGAACAAGAAGCTCCTATCGAAAGATTAAATATTGAACATAAATTTGCAATTCTCGGAAAAGAAGATTCAACCACAATTTCTTACCGCCATAAAGATATTGAAACCCCAAGTTATACCGTAATTCGCGGGAAATTTGACCGCTGGATGGCGGATGAAGCAAGAAAAGCAGGTGTAATTATTGCAGAAGAAACAGTTGTTAAAGAACTTCTGATAAAAAATGAACAAGTAATCGGGGTTAAGACAGAACTTGAAGAATATTACTCCGATATCGTAATTCTTGCAGACGGAGTAAATTCTCTGCTTGCAAAACAAATCGGATTTAGAGATAAAATTGAACCGCAAGATGTTGCCTTAAGCGTTAAAGAAGTAATAAAACTTGATAAAGAAAAAATAAACGAAAGATTTAACCTGACAGACGAAGAAGGTTGTGTATATGAAATTTTCGGCGGCCCGATGGAAGGGATTTTGGGGCTTGGATTTTTGTATACAAATAAAGAATCAATAAGTATAGGGCTTGGTGTCGGACTTGATGCTTTGAGCCAAAAAAATCTTAAACCTTACGAACTTCTTGATTCACTGAAACAACATCCGACACTTGCGCCGCTTATTAAAGACGGAGAATTGCTGGAATATTCCGCACATCTTATTCCCGAAGGCGGATACAAAAAAATTCCGACACTTTCAGGCGCAGGCGTAATGATTGTCGGAGATGCGGCTATGCTTGTTAATAATATGCACTGGGAAGGCACAAATCTTGCAATGATTAGTGGCAAAATTGCGGGAGAAACGGCAGTTACGGCTCTCAGCAAAGGGGATTTCAGCGAAAAAATGCTCTCCAAATACCCAGAATCACTTGAAAAATCTTTTGTTATGAAAGACCTTTACGCTTACCGCAATCTTATGGACGAAGCTCACAACAGAAGCGAATCCTTTATGGGATATTATCTTAAAGAAGTCAACGGGTTTTTCAATATGTTTACAACAGTAGACAGTATCCCTAAACGTCAAAAATTCCGTAAGTTTATTTTTGACTTTATCAAAAAAAGAAATATAATAGAATTATTCAAAGATGCGCTGAGCGCCTTCAAACTTTTCTGGAGTATTTTGATAAAATGACCTTAGACGATAAACTCTTTACAGTTAAATACCGCCCGGACTGCGAAAGCCACTTGAAACCGGATTTTGAACAATGCAAAACCTGCACCTCAAAAACCTGTACGGTAATCTGCCCTGCAAAAGTTTATGAATGGGAAGAAAATGAACAGAAACTTACGGTAAATTTTGAAAACTGTCTTGAATGCGGCGCTTGCAGGATTGCCTGCGAAAAAAACTGCATCAACTGGGAATATCCGAAAGGCACTAAAGGAGTTACGTTCCGTAACGGATAGAAATTTTTAACGACTAAAAGTAATTTACATAATTAAAAAGGAGACATGGATTATGAAAGAAGAATACAGCAATCAGCACCGCAGATGGTACGACAAAGACCCTGTTCTTTCTCAAGCTGTCGAAACACTTGAACATAGCGACGACGAAACTCAAATTAAAATCGCTTTGAATTTAATCAAAATTATTATCGAACACAATATCGAAGATGAAAAGTTTGAAGCTGTTGAAGATATTATAAATGCAGTAGGATCAGGCCTTGACGACAACAGAAAAGGCCGCTGGTATGATATCGATTCAACACTCAGAACAGCTATGAACATGCTTCAAAATTGCCCTCCCGCAACTCAACACCTGATCGCTAAAGAAATGGCTAAAATGGTTGTTGATAAAATTAAAACTAACGAAGATGATAAAGACGATTCTGAAGAATAAATTTATGTTAAATACAAAAAGGGCGGAACTTTTAAAAAGTTCCGCCCTTTTTGTTTCAATATTTTGTCCAATTAATTTTTAAAATAATCGCATATAAGAGTTTTTTTGCGTGGAAGCAGTGACTTAATTCTCTTTACAAAAGTATTCTGTTCTAATTTTTCAAGTTCTTTTTTCAAGATTGCTTTTTCCAAAACGACCTTATTGTAAAGCTCCGAACAAACCGAACTTTTATCTACATGCGCTTTTAATTTCGACAATTGAACTTCTTTTTCTTGAATGGTTTTAATTAGTTCTCTTTTCACTTTTTAAAGACCTCTTGAACTTTACCATATAAGAATAATATTAATCTTGAATTTTTAAATCGACTTTTTAGTTGATTTAAGCTTTTGCAGGCAATAAATCATACTCATAGCCTATTTTTAGAGCTTTAATATTCAACGGCAAAAGATTTTTCCTGTGCGGAGGAAGCACCCTGTCCAACGCCTCTATAAGATTATCCAAAGAAACCATCTTGCTTGCTTTTGCCAAAACCCCAAGAGCTAAAATATTTGCCATTTTAATATTACCGAGTTCTTCAGCAAGCTTTGTAATAGGAGAAAACAAATAATCAATATCCGCTCTGCTTTTCAACTCTTTTACAAGCGAAGAATTAGCAATCATCACGCCGCCTTTTTTAATCTTTTTCAAAAATCTGTCAAACGAAGCCTGATTAAGTGCCACGATAAAATCCGTATTCAACTTATTAACAGCGCTGACTTCCTCGTCACTTGCAACGACTTCACAGTTAACCGTTCCGCCTCTCATTTCAGCACCGTAACTCGGATACCATGTTACTTTTTTTCCGGCAAGCATAAACGCAGTAGCCAAAACTTCTCCTGCCAGAAGCACCCCCTGACCGCCAAATCCTGCTATTATAAAATTCTTTTCCATAATTTAGTCCTCTTTACAAAACTTTTGTTTTAAATTCTCATTATTTTACAATCTTTCAACGGTCATTATACAAAACTCGGCCGCATTATATGAGCTTGCTCACCTGAAGTTACATCTTTATAAATTCCGGGAACATATGTTTTCATCATTTCATTTCTAACTCTTTCGTGAGCTTGAGAAGGTGACATTTTCCAGTTAGTCGGACAGGTCGAAAGGATCTCGACAAACCCGAATCCTAACCCTTGACGCTGAACTTCAAAAGCTTTTTTAATTGCCTGCTTAGCTTTTCTTATATTTGCAACACTGTCAAGTGAAACTCTTGCTGAAAATGCAGTTCCGTCACAAAGTGCCACGTGTTCTGCTATTTTAACCGGATATCCATAATATTCAAGATTGCGCCCAGTCGGAGAAGTTGTCGTAACCTGTCCCAAAAGTGTTGTAGGCCCTAATTGTCCGCCTGTCATACCGTAAGTTGTATTGTTAATACAAATTGCACTAACATTTTCACCTCTTAATGCAGCGTGCATACTTTCAGCCAAACCGATTGAAGCAAAATCGCCATCCCCTTGATAAGTGAATACAAACTTATCGGGACGAGCTCTTTTGACACCGGTAGCTTCAGCTAACGCACGCCCGTGAGGCGCTTCTATAGAATCCACATTTAAAAAATCATACAAAGTAACCGAACATCCGATTGATGCAACAAGAATTGATTTTTCTCTTAATTCCATTTCATCAAGAACTTCCGCTACAAGCCTTACTGCAACACCATGGTCGCAGCCGGGACAAAACGAATATTTTACATTTTTTCTTAACGATTCCGGTATTTTAAAAACTTGTGTTGTCATTATATAAGTTCCTCAATCTTAGCTAAAATTTCTTCCGGAGCCGGAGGTGCGCCGACCGGCTTGTTAATAAGTTCAACCGGAATTTTTCCGTTCACAGCAAGCCTTACATCATTAATCATTTGACCCATATTAACCTCAACAGAAATCATTTTCTTTGTTTTTGATGCAAGTTCGCTTAATCTTTTTGTCGGGAACGGGAACAAGGTAACAGGCCTGAAGAATCCTGCTTTAATTCCTTTTTCTCTGCACAATTTCATTGCAGTTTTAACATTTCTTGAGGTGCTGCCAAAGCTTACCAAAATAACGTCGGCATCTTCCGTTCCAATTTCTTCCCATTCGGTTTCGTTTTCTTGAATAGTTTTGTATTTTGCAAAAAGTTTTTCAAGAAAAACACACTGATCTTCAGCAAGCGGCGCATAAGAGCGGATAACTCTTCCGTCCCTTCCTTTTGCCCCGGTTAAAGCCCAGTAGGAATTATCAATTTCAGGATAAGGATATTCCTTAAATTCCACAGGCTCCATCATCTGTCCTAAAAGTCCATCTGCTAAAAGTACAGTCGGATTTTTGTATTTATGCGCAAGATAAAATGCTTTATAAGTTAAATCCACGCATTCTTGAACTGTTGAAGGCGCTAAAACTATTAAATGATAATCACCGTTTCCGCCGCCTTTTGTCGCTTGGAAATAGTCACCCTGCGAAGGATAAATATTACCTAAACCGGGGCCGCCTCTCATTACGCTGATTAAAACAACCGGAAGCTCATCGGAAGTTGCATAACTTAAAGCCTCCTGCATTAAAGAAACAGCACAGCTTGAAGACGAAGTCATGGCTTTTGCACCGGTTGAGCATGCTCCGATAACCATATTTATTGCAGCAAGCTCGCTTTCTGCAGAAACGTAGGCTCTGCCTAATTCCTGCATCTTTCCGCTCATAAATTCCCCGATTTCACTCTGCGGTGTAATCGGATATCCGAAATAGCACTCGCATCCCGCATTTATTGCGGCCTGTGCTATTGCATAATTACCTTTTGTCAAAATCTTTTTACTTGAAGGAGCTTCTGCTATCATATTTTATCCTTTATATACTTCAGTTATTGCTAAATCAGGGCATCTTGTTGCACACATTGCACAACCCAAACATTCACCTTTCGGATCATCAAATTCTACAACTCTGTTTCCAAGATTATTTGTTTTATCACTAATCTTAATCAATTTTTTCGGGCATTCGTTTATACATAAATAGCATGCTTTGCATTTGTCATTGTCTATAACTATACGGCTCATCACTACCTCTTAAAAACATATCTGATTTTGATTATACCACTTAAAAATAAATGGAGTATTTTAACTTTACAATTGTAATAATATACGTTAATATTTTTGCTCTCGTATGTATTGTTCTGCTAAAATATTACGGTAGGGATATGTAAGTTAAGGAAATCTTAAATGGCACAAACAGAAATTGATGAAATAGTAAACGTTATAAAATCGGAAACTGCAATTATTAATGAAACATACAACAACACTCTTTCCGACATAAACAATAAACTCGAAGATATTGCAAATGACGGAATTAACACTGAACTTATAAAAAGCAGTTTGAAAGATTTGGAAACTACTCTTGAAAGCCGTCACAGGTTTATGTCTGAAAAATTTTCCGAACTTAAAGAATCTTTTGCAACTCTTAACGAAAACAGCGAGCTTTTAACAAAAAATGCCGATTTGAAGATAATGTTCAATCTTCTTAACGAACATATTGACCATTTTGCGCAGGAAATAAATGACCAAAGAAACTTGTCGCTTGACATTGAGTCAAAATTAATTGAATTTAAAAACGACAATTCAAAAAAAGAAGAAATCATTGAAAACATATCCACTGTAAAAGAAGGCGTTGAAAACATAAACAGAGGACTTGAAGCCTCAATTATGGAAATAAATTCAAGCCTCAGAGGGATTACGAAAACCCTTATGACAATGGATGTAACGGATCAGAATGATATTATCAAACGCGAACTTGAAAACATTTATCTTGCAACCAATGCAATCCTTTCTTCAATGGAAATTCTTGATCAGAAAAACGACGAAATTGCAAAAAATCAAATTTCTAAAGACGATTTAGTAAGCCTTGCGGGAAAAATTGACAACTCGTTTGCACTTGTATCGGAAAAAATTGAAACCATTGACAAAAGTGACAAAATAATTTCCGAAATTGAGAAAAACCGAGATGAGCTGCTATCTTTTAACGAAAACATCTCAAAAGACTTGTCGGATTATTTAAATTCTGTAAGGGATGTTCTTGCAAATTGTATTGATGAAATTAAAGCCTCTCATACACAAAATTCAGATGATGAAGCTTACATTCCAATGCAAAAGCTTGAAAATCTTGAGAAACTATCCGACGATATCAGAAAAATTGATACAACAATATCCCGTCAAAGCGAAAATTATCTGACCTTAATAAGTTCAAAAATTAAAGAACTCGGTGAAACTCTTGAAGGCTTCAAGTCTGAGATAACTTCTTCAAACCTTCAGGCGGCTACCGATTTTACCGGCAAATTTGAAGAACTCAAAGGCAAAATTTCTGATTTTCCGGAGATATTTGACAACAAATTTGTTGAACTTCAACAAAAAGTCGATTCAAGTATGCTTTCTGTCGAAAATTTTGCGCAGGACAGCAACTTAAAACTCGGAAATACTTTATCTGAAATTACCGACATCAGAAACGATATTTTGAATATTATTGAAGATATAAATAATCTAAGTGCTAATCAGGATTTATTTACAGCACATATAGACGGCAAATTCAATGAAAATTTGACAGAATTAAAAGACAATTTGAACCTGTTTGAAGGCGGATTTGAAAAACTAAGACACGACATTGAACAATCAAACATCGACAGCAGATCAATTCTTACAGAAATCGCAGAAAAAACCTCCGCACAAATTGATGCTTTATTAAGCAACCTTCAAACCGAAAATAACAGTTCGGAATTTTCAGATGAAATAAAAACAGGATTTGAAAATATTACAACAAGTCTGTCTGATTTAAAAAATATTTTCACGGAAATTTCTGCTCAAAATGTCGGAAATATTCTAACTGCAATAACGGAAAACACAGGAACCGTAAATAATCTTGAAAATCGGCTTAATGAAACTTTTTCAAACGGCATAAACAACAGCCAAAGCATTATCGTATCAGCAATAGCAGAAAATAAACAACTTATTGAAGACTTAAACAATCATTTTATGTCACTTTCCGAACAGAATGCCGGTAATATTTTGTCAAGCATTGAAAGTAATTCTGCTAAAATTGACGAGATTAAAAGTAATATCACTGCAAACTTTGGCGGGAATTTCGACAATATTCAACAAACCGTTTCCGAAATCAAAGACGAAACAAGACAACAAATTGAAGATTTAGGCGACAGATTTACAACAATATCCGAACAAAATGCAGGGAATATCTTGTCAGGAATTGAGAACGCTTCTGCTAAAATTGACGAGATTAAAAGTAATATCACTGCAAACTTTGGCGGGAATTTTGACAATATTCAGCAAACTGTTTCGGAGATTAAAGACGAAACAAGACAACAAATCGAAGATTTAAGCGACAGGTTTACGACAATATCTGAGCAAAATGCAGGTAATATTTTGTCAGGAATTGAGAACGCTTCTGCTAAAATTGACGAAATTAAAAGTAATATCACTGCAAACTTTGGCGGGAATTTTGACAATATTCAACAAACCGTTTCGGAGATTAAAGACGAAACAAGACAACAAATCGAAGATTTAGGCGACAGGTTTACGACAATATCTGAGCAAAATGCAGGTAATATTTTGTCAGGAATTGAAAATGCTTCTGCCAAAATTGACGAAATTAAAAGTAATATCACTGCAAACTTTGACGGAAATTTCGACAACATTCAGCAGACTGTTTCTGAAATTAAGGATGAAACGAAGCAACAGATTGAAAAATTAAGTGAAAAATTTGCTGAGCTTACAGACCAAAAAGTATCCGAAATAAATTCAACAGCACTAAAAATTGATATGCTGGGTGTTGATTTATCCACTGAAATCGACAATAGTTTTGAAATGGTTAAAAATCACATCCAGAAAGCCGAAGCTGCCCAAACACAACAATCCGGACAAATTGAAGTCTTATCGGAAAATATAGCAAAATTGGAATCCGAATTTTCTCAAAATTCGGACAAATTTAAAAATGCAGTTGAAGAACAAATAAATAGTCTTGAAAATTACATTACAGCGCTAAAAGAAACCATAATAAAAACATCTTCTTCCGAAAATTTTGAAGAACTTTCAGAAAAAATGCACACTATCGAGACCGCTCTTCATGATGCAAGCGAGAACTTTAGCGACAATCTTATGATGCTTCAAAATAAGGTTATGGATTACGAAAATTCCGTAAATTACCTTTCAGAGCAAACAACCCAAAAGCTTGATTCGACTATTTCTGAAATTTCAGCAATCAAAGAAGATTTTACAAATATCGTTTCAAAAATTTCAAATTCAAATGAAGATGTTTCAGAACTTGCAACATCTTTAATTCAAAAATTTGAAGAAATTACAAATAAAAACGCAGATGAAAATCAAATTCAAAATGCTTTAACAATAATGGAAGAAAAACTTGAAAAACTTCAAGAACTTCTGACGCGTAACAGCCTTGACAATTTTGATAATATAGACAACAAAATTTCAGATCTAAAACAGGAAATTGAACTTGTTAAAACCGATATTTCCGAAATTTTAACAACCAAAAATGAATCAGTTGCCGATGAATTAAATCCTTTAAAAGAAGCGGTAGACAACTTCGTAAATACAGATTTTGACAACATTTTGGAAAATATCAAATCACAAATAGAACTTTCTTATCTGAATTTTTCATCTGACGTAAATGAAAGTCTAACCGAAAACCATGATAATTACCTACAACTTAACGAGGCATACGAGGATTTAATCGGTAAATTCACCAAAGTTGAAGAAATAATTAATGATTTAAACAAAAACGTAACCGAGCAGATAGTAAATAACTTAGAGAAATCAAACGGAATTTTTGCTAATTGGGCCGAAGATATAAAAACCTTAAAAGAAAGAACCGATTCAGGATTTGAAGCAACAGAAAAAACTCTTGACGGAATTTTAAGAAATATCAGCACACTTGCCAAAAACAGTTCAGAAGCGAACCTTAAGGACTTAAAAGACCAGTTTCTTTCAAAATTTGATTATTTTGATTCAGAAGTAACCTCAAAACTCAAAGTAATAAATGATGAACTTGACAGCGGCAGACAAAATTCAACGGAAGCACTTAACAATTTAAAATCACTTCTTGATAACGTAAATACTTTGAATGAAAAGGTAGATGTAATAGCCCTTTCAGATTCGTCCGAGCGTTTGGAAGACTTGATGCAGTCGCTGCATGAAAAAGTAGATATTCTTGCAAGCAGCGGAGATAGCGAAAAAGTAGAAGAAATGCTTGGCGCATTGCATGAAAAAATAGATCTTCTTGTAACCGACGGAAGTGATGAAAAACTTGAGCAAATAGAGGATATAATTCAAAATCTTCATGACAAAATAGACGTCTTTACAATGACAGATAATGAAGAAAGGATTGAAGATCTTGTAAAATCACTGCACGATAAAGTAGATATTTTGGCGCTCTCGGAAGATAACGACCTAATAGACGAAATTCACGACATAAAAGAAATGGTTTTCGAGCAGCGCAAACAGTTTGAAAAATCAGGACTTGGAGACAGAACCCAAAGCATAGATAAATGTCTTGAAAAATTATTGACAGATTTATCGACAGTAGAAGAAAGAATAACCGGCCTTGACCTTGAAAAGAACGCAAGCGACATAAAAGATTCTGTAATGAATGCAATTTTAGCAGTTACGGATCAGATTACGTTTGCTGAGGAAACGGAAGAAATCAAAGGCTTTGTGGAAGAAAGAACGGAAGAAATCAACAAAAATCTTCTTGAAGTCAAAAAACAACTTAACAATATTGCAAGCAGTTCAGAATCTTGGGATTACACTTACACCATGCAGGATATAGAATCTGATATTGCAAAACTTCGTCTGATATTGAATGATATATCAGCTTCATCTTCTAAGGAAGACATAAGCGAAATTTCGCAGAATATGCACAAAATAGCAGCTTCGGTAAATTCGCTTCACAGCAGTCTTACAGAAGAACAAATTCTTGATTTAAAAACAAATATTGAAAAGATTAACGAAGATGTTTTAAGCCTAAGTTCACGAACAAACAAGCTACTTCTGACCTCAGACGAATCCTATAAAGCATTAACAGACGGCTTGGATGAGTTTAGCAAAATATCAAATCAGCTTCAAAAGCGAATTGATATACTAGATAACAGCAGCATAAATGAAATTATAGATAAAAAACTAGACACAATAACCGATGCTGTAACGACCTCTGCAAATGCAGATGAAGTAATCCGTCAGGTTATGATGTATCTTGGAGAATGGATTGATGATGCAAGTGAAAAATTGAACAATATAACCTCAGAAACCTCAAACATCTCCGAAATAAATTCCGAACTTAGCATTTTAAAATCAATGGTAGGTAATACCGAAATACTGGATTCCTTGGAAATGAAGTTTAATGCTCAGCAAAATCGGATAGAAATGCTTGAAGAAAAAGTTGATGCGATATTTAGTGCGCTTGAACATAACTCCGAACAAAGCACAACATTTGAAGACAATATGCGCAACATGTTTGACGAAAAATTTGACAAAATAGACGAAAAGATGAAAAAACTTGATGATAAATTAACGAAGCTATCGAAAGGAATAGACAAGCTGGCATCGTATGTTGACGAAGACTAGATTAATAAAAGATTTAAAAAACATATTACCCCGCAACAGTGTATTGACGGAGCTGGAAGAACGCTACGCCTACAGTCAGGATGCGGCAAACACACCGGATATAAAGAACATAGCGGATGCAGTTGTTTTTGTTGAAAACACCGAAGAAGTTCAGCATGTCGTAAAACTTGCCGCAAAATACAAAATTCCTGTAATTTGCCGCGGCGCCGGCACAAATGTAGTAGGCGCATGCACAGTAGAACATGGCGGAATTATCTTAAACTTTTCAAAAATGAACAAAATCCTTGAAATTAATCCTCAAAACATGACCGCCCAAGTTCAGCCCGGTGTAATCGTTGGTGAGCTTCAAAAACAAGCGGAAAAATTAGGACTTTACTACCCTCCGGATCCGTCAAACCTTGCCGTATCAACAATCGGCGGAAGTATCGCACAATCTTCAGGCGGCGCAAGAACTTTCAAATACGGCTCTACAAAAGATTATATTTTGAATATGAAAGTAGTTATGGCAAACGGAGAAATCCTTCAAACCGGCTCAAATACAATAAAAAATGCAACAGGTTATAACCTCGGCAGCCTTTTTATCGGAAGCGAAGGAACTTTAGGAATTGTCGTCGAAGCAACTGTAAAGCTTATCCCAAAACCCCAAACAAGACAGGTTGTTATGGCATATTTTGACAGAATCAGCGAAGCCATAGATGCGGTCGATGCAATTATTGAACAGCAAATTTTTCCGACAACGATAGATTTTATGGACAAAAACGCAATCCAAACAGTCGAAAAATTTTACCCTTCAGGTCTTTTAACAGATAAAGAAGCCGCATTAATAATCGAAGTTGACGGATTTGAAAATGCCGTTGAATATCAAAAAAATGTAATTTTATCTATTCTGAATAACGCACACGCCTCAGCAATTCAAAGCTCCTCAACAGAAGAAGAATACAACAAAATTTGGAAAGCAAGACGTTCCTCAATGGGAGCTTGCGCAAAATTAAAACCGAACGTTACAACGGACGACGTAATTGTGCCAAGACAAAATCTTGCAAAACTTGTTCTCGGAATCCGCAAGATCTGCGAAAAATACAATCTTGAAGTTTGCATGGTAGGACACGTTGGTGACGGCAGTGTTCATCCGCAAATTCCAATTGATTACAACAACAAAGATGAATATGACCGACTTAAAAAAGCTAAATCCGAAATTTATGATTTAACTTCAAAACTCGGCGGGATTTTATCAGGCGAACACGGCATCGGCTCTTTAAAAAGGGATTTCGTAAGCATGGTCGTAAATCCTTTAGCTTTAGAATATATGAGAACTATTAAGAAAACCTTTGACCCCGATAATATTCTTAATCCGTACAAAATTTTTTAGAACAAAAACAAATCTTTTTGAACAAAAAGTTAATTCAAAATTTCTTTCAATTTGCCGCTCTTATACAACGCCTCAAGGTCAGTATAACCTCCAACGTAATTACCGTTGATAATTATCTGCGGAACTGTTTGAACTGTTTTGTTGTATTTTGAAGATAATTCTTCGCACATTTTTTCAAAATCATCATCAACATTATGTTCCAAATATTCTAACTTTAATGTCTGAAGAAGTTTCTTTGCTTTAATGCAAAACGGGCAGGAAGTCGAAGTATAAATTTCAATATTATTCATTTTTAAACTCTCCTTTTTTAAAATTTAACCATTTTTTCATATACATTGTCAATATAAGTTTCTTCAAACCCGTTTTTCAAAAGCAAACTATGTGCCTTAGAAGCGCTCAGATCATAATTTCCTAAGACTACAATGGAATTTGATCCGCAGGCCTCCGACAACATTTTTGCTAATTTTTCCTGCTCGGGTTCTTTAAGATACATCCACATATTTCGACATAGAAAAACACTGTTTTCTTCATTTTTATTGATTTTGGCAAGCTCATCAAAAATATTTGCCTTACGAAATTCTACAAGATTTTTTATATCGTCTTTGAATTTAACCCCTTTTTTACCGTTTTTTAGAGTAATATGATTCAAGAATTTTTTATCATTAAACAGAGTATGCAATTTTATTGAAAAGAAATCAAATAAATAATAAATCCCCGGAAGCAGCGGAATTTCGCCGCTTTTTGCTGTATTAACCTGTCGTTGATTTAAGTCAAATCCTTTTATTGGAAAAAACTTCTCCGCTTTTTCACTTCCCAGATGTTTTATCAAACTCATTATAAGAGTATAACTTTCGGTTCCGTCAGAACACGCTGCATTATAAATGTTAACTTTATCAGCAGCTTTAAATCTTAAATTCAAATATCTTGCAAAATTACCCCACTGCAAATCCTCTCTAAAAAAATACGTGCAAAATGGACGCCTCTTATTTAATACCTGATAATTAGAAGTAAAAGACAGATTTTTTCTGAAATTATTTTCGTAATTTAAAAACGATTGAGGGCCTAATGTAATATTCATATCTCCATTAAACCCTCAAAAAACTGTTTTTTGCTATTTTTTTACTTAAATTATTTTTTTATTATCAAAATCTTTCCCGCCGACAATTCTCAAATGTCTTTGCTCACCTTCACCGACAGATTTACTTTCCAAATTATGCTGCTCAACAAGTTCATGCTGAAGCTTTCTTATATGCTGATTTTGCGGAGTTAATTCAACATGCTCAGCACCTGCTAAAATCTTGTTTATTGCAGCTTTTGCTTCATCCAAAGCTCGCTCAGCATCATCATAATACCCGCACAAAGTTTCAGAAGTTTCTGTTATATCCAAAGCCTCTTTCAAAACTTTTTGAATTTGCGCCATTGAATTTGTTTTTATATAAAAAATTTGAAGTCGATAATCGTTTGCCGTGCTTAAAATTTTGGCTCCGCCTTTTGCAAAATTTTTGTGTGCAATCACAATATCCGCATCATCCAAATTCCTTGTAATCTCTGCGTTTAAGTCTAATCGTTCAATAATTTTTTCAACAATACTTCTCGATACGGCGTATAAATATATTTTTTTGAATTTCTTAACGTCATTTACGTATTTTTGTCTTGAAAAACTAAACTTCAAGCTATCCGTTGGATCTTTCAAAGCTTTGTTATCAAGTTTAGAAATTTCTTCCTTAATTTCGGAAATAGGATTAGATTCCGCCTGTTCTTGCGGATTTTGAATTTCGCTTTGCGGCTGCGCTTCGTAGACCTTGTCGACTTTTCTAATCTCAGGACGAATCGGCCAGCCTCTTAAAATATAATCGACAGCTTCCGCAGTATTTTTGTAAACCGCAAGAGTATTTCTGTCAAGAATTTCAATTACGATATCAAAAGTCGGCTGTTTTTCTCTTTCTAAAACCGTCTTTTGCGAAGCTCTTCTTCTTGCTTCATCATCACCTAATGTTACGGATTGAATTCCGCCGACCAAATCGGATAAAGTCGGGTTTTTAATTAAACTTTCCAGCGAATTACCGTGAGCGGTTGCAATCAACATAACACCGCGCTCTGCGATCGTACGGGCAGCTTGAGCTTCTGCTTCCGTTCCGATTTCATCGACAACGATAACTTCCGGTGTGTGATTCTCAACCGCTTCTATCATAATATCTTTTTGAAATTCAGGCTGTCTAACCTGCATACGTCTTGCATGACCTATTGCCGGATGAGGAGTATCACCGTCCCCTGCAATTTCATTTGAAGTATCGACAACTACAACTCTTTTCCCGAGTTCATCCGCTACAAGCCTTGAAATTTCTCTTAATTTTGTAGTCTTACCAACCCCCGGACGACCAAGGAACAGGATGCTTTTGTTCATCATACAAATATCTTTGATACAAGCAATCGTCCCTGTTACAACTCGTCCGATTCTGCAAGTTAAGCCGATAACTTTTCCCTGACGATTTCTTATAGCACTTATACGATGTAAAGTTCCGGGGATTCCCGACCTGTTGTCAGATGTAAATTCCTGAATGTGCGAAGTAATATAATTTATATCATCCTCCGTCACAAAATCTGAACCTAAATATTCAATCTTTCCGCTTGAATGTCTTATCTCAGGCGTTCGCCCGATATCCAAAACTATTTCAATAACATCTTCCATCTGCTCATAGTTAACCAGCCTCCTTACCTTTTCAGGTAAAACTTCTAACAGTCTGTCCAAGTCGTTTTGTAATTGCAGATTACTCATATATATGCCTTTCAATAGTGCTGATATACAAAATTGATGTTATTGGCGCTTTTATTTCTGTTCTTGTTTTTTTATTTTTCATCTCTCCTATTTATATTATACCACTTTTTGTAAAAAAATCTTCAATCTTTAGTATTACACCTGTCGTAATTTTTACAAAATTTTACGTTTTTGCTTTGGCTAAAACTATCACTCTGCCAAAGTTTTGGGCTATTAAATTTTACAAAAATTTTTGAAAAATTTTATAAAATTTTTTGTAAAAAAATAATATATGTTACAATATATTTTCAAGATATACCAAAAGATTTAAAAAAAATATTTTTCTTGCTAAAATTGACATAAAAAGAAAGGATAAAACAATGAAAATTCAACCAATTGCCCCATCATTCAAAGGTAAAATTTCAATTTCCGCAAACGGAAATAACAAGAATGTAAGTTATCTTTACAACAAAGTTTCCAAAATAGTAAAAGACAACCAAGTAACAGCAAGTTTTCATTCTGACAAAATCGAAATTACACCTCACACAAGTGCAGTAGCCCCGATTAAGTCAAGCCTTACGGATTTAGGAATTGAATTTGTTGATGACAGTGCAAAAAAAGAAACCCTACTTGATAAAGCAAGCAAAGTAGTTTCGTCATTAACTCAAAAAAAGTAGACTAAAAACTTACAAAAATAAGCTTCTGAATATTCAGAAGCTTATTTTTTATATATTAAAAGACCGTCTAAAATCAGACGGTCTTTTTGAAAATTCAACTTATCAAAAAACTAAGCTTTTTGACCAGATTTTTCGATAATTTCTTTTTCGATATTAGCCGGAACTTGTTCGTAATGATCAAATTCCATAGAGAAAGTTCCGCGTCCCTGAGTGTTAGATCTCAAGTCAGTTGCATAACCGAACATATTTGCAAGAGGAACAATTGATCTTACGATAACGTTTCCTGTATTGCCTTGCGGTTCCTGACCTTCAACACGTCCTCTTCTTCTTGAAATATCACCGATAATTGTACCTGTAAATTCTTCAGGAATTTCGATTTCAACTTTCATCATCGGTTCCAAGATGCAAGGCTGAGCTTTGCGGCAGCCTTCTTTAATTGCCATAGAACCGGCGATTTTGAATGCCATTTCAGAAGAGTCAACTTCGTGGTAGCTTCCGTCATAAAGTTCAACTTTAACGTCAATCATCGGGAAGCCTGCTAAAATACCGCCTTCAAGAGCTTCTTCCATACCTTTTCTTGCAGGTTCAATGTATTCTCTGGGAATAGCACCACCGACAATTTTGTTTTCAAATACAAAGCCGGCATTTTCATCAGCAGGAGAAATTTTAACTTTAACGTGCCCGTACTGACCTTTACCGCCTGACTGACGGATGAATTTAGAATCCTGATCTGCCGTTCCGCGGATAGTTTCACGGTATGCAACCTGCGGTTTACCGATGTTAGCTTCAACTTTGAATTCTCTAAGCATACGGTCTACGATAATATCAAGGTGAAGTTCGCCCATACCGGAAATGATTGTCTGACCGGTTTCAGTATCAGATTTAACTCTGAATGACGGATCTTCTTCAGCAAGTTTCTGAAGAGCGATACCCATTTTGTCTTGGTCAGCTTTAGTTTTCGGTTCAATCGCAACTGAAATAACCGGTTCCGGGAAAGTCATTCTTTCTAAGATGATAGGTGCTTTTTCATCACACAAAGTATCACCTGTTGTAGTATCTTTCAAACCTACAGCTGCGCAAATATCACCTGCGTAAACTTCTTGTTCTTCAAGTCTTTGGTCAGCGTACATACGAACCAATCTTGCTATACGTTCTTTTTTGCCGTTTGTAGCATTTAGAACATAAGATCCGGCTGTAATTACGCCTGAATAAACTCTCAAGAAAGTTAAACGGCCGACATAAGGGTCTGTCATAACTTTGAATGCCAATGCTGAGAAAGGTTCTGAGTCTGAAGAATGTCTTTCAGTTTTAGTTCCGTCTTCAAGTTCACCCTCGATAGCTTTTACATCAACCGGTGACGGCATGTAATATACTACGTTGTCAAGAAGAAGCTGAACACCTTTGTTTTTGAAAGCTGTTCCGCAGCATACAGGAACAATTTTGTTTTCACAAACTGCTTTTCTCAAACCTGCTCTCAATTCATCAACAGTAATTGATTCAGGATCTTCAAAGAATTTTTCCATCAAAACATCATCTTCCGATGCGATAGCTTCAACCATTGCATCTCTGTATTCTTTAGCTTTTTCTTGCAATTCAGCCGGAATATCTTCTTCTCTGATGTCTGTACCAAGGTCGTTTGTATAAATTTCAGCCTTCATTGTCATAAGATCAACAAGACCTGTAAATTTATCTTCAGCACCAATCGGAAGCTGAATAGGAACAGCATTTGCACCAAGTCTTGTCTTAATTTGATCAACAACTCTGTAAAAATCTGCACCTGTTCTATCCATTTTGTTAACGAAAACCATTCTCGGAACTTCGTAACGGTTAGCCTGTCTCCAAACAGTTTCAGACTGTGACTGAACACCGCCGACTGCACAGAATACTGCAACAACACCGTCTAATACACGAAGTGAACGTTCAACTTCAATTGTAAAGTCAACGTGTCCGGGGGTGTCGATAATGTTAATCTGATGTCCTTTCCATTCTGCTGTTACGGCAGCGGATTGAATGGTAATACCTCTTTCACGTTCCTGTTCCATAAAGTCGGTAACGGCTGCACCGTCGTGAACTTCACCGATTTTGTGAGTTTTACCGGTATAGAACAAGATACGCTCTGTAGTCGTGGTTTTGCCGGCATCAATGTGAGCGGCAATACCAATGTTTCTGATTTTTTCCAATGGAGTTTTTCTTGCCATTTTAGTTTTTCCTTTTTATATATTGTGTACTTCTGCTATTTTATATTTAGCTTCACTAAAATTATCTCACAAACATGATTGTTGGCAAGAATTCTATTAACCTGTCGTAACATTAAAAATATTTTTTCTTTTTGATTAAACCTTCCAATTTGATAATTATATTTTACAATTGCATTCTTTTGGTATAAGATTTTGTTATAGAGATTAATTTTAAGATAAAAGAGGGAATCAAAGAAAATGCAGGTATCATTAAACTGGTTAAACGAATTCGTTGACTTATCAGATAAAGAAGTCGAACAAATAGCACACGAACTTACGATGAGCGGACTAGAAGTAGAAGCTGTTGAAGAAGTTAAGCCGAAATTTACGAATATTAAGACAGTAAAAATTGAAAAAATTGACAATCATCCGAATTCCGACCACCTTCATCTTGTAACCGTAAACACAGGTTCAGGATTAAAGACGGTTGTCTGCGGGGCACAGAATATTAAAGAAGGTCAAATTGTTCCTTATGCAAGCGTCGGAAGTCAGGTTCTTGACAGAAAAACCGGTGAAATATTTACACTTACACCTGCAGTTATCCGTGGAGTTGAATCTCAAGGAATGCTTTGTTCAGATGATGAACTCGGGGTTTCGGAAAGAGGTTATCAGGAAGAAGACGGCATTTTAATTCTTAACAGAATTTTCCCTGACGTTAAAATAGGTGAAAATGTTGAGGATGTTCTGGGATTTGAAAAGGATTACGTTCTTGATGTTGCTCCGACTGCAAACAGGGGAGATCAAATGTCTGTTATCGGTGTTGCAAGAGAATTAAGCGCAATTTTCAATAAACCTCTTAAAATTAATAAAATTGAATGCACAAGAGATCTTACAACCGACAAATTCAAAGTTGAAATAAAAGACGATGACGTTTGCAAATATTATTCAATCGGAGTTTTGAAAGACATTAAAATCAAACCGTCACCGGATTGGATGCAAAAAAGATTAATTGCATCAGGTGTTCGCGCAATAAATAACGTTGTAGATATTACAAACTACGTAATGCTTGAATACGGCACTCCATTTCACGCATTTGACCTTAATAAACTTGACGGATATCTTTGTGTCAGAAGAGCAGTTGAGGGAGAAAAAATCGTAACACTTGACGGAGTTGAAAGAACTTTAACCCGTGACAGCGTTTTGATTGCAGATAAAGAAAAAGGAGTGTGCTTGGCAGGTGTTTTCGGCGGCGAAAATTCCGAAATTGATGACAACACAACCGCAATAGCACTTGAAGCAGCATACTTTACACCTGCAAGCAACAGAAAAAGCTCTCACAGCGTAGGCTATAAAAGTGAAGCCTGCTCAAGATTTGAAAGGGGAGTTGATATTGAAGCGGTCAGACCTGCTTTAATGCGTGCCATGCAACTTATGGCAGAATTAGCTGACGCTAAGATTGAAGGTGTTGTTGAAACAGGCAAAAACAAGCTTGAACCGATTGAAATTACTCTAAGGTACAGTCAGGTTAAAAGAATTCTCGGGGTAGAAATTGCCGCTGACAGATGTATAAACATTTTAGAAAATCTCGGATTTGAAAAGCTTGGCGGAAACGAGATTGCGGCGAAATTCTTAGTTCCGTCATTCCGAGCATACGACGTAACCCGCGAAATTGACTTGATTGAAGAAATCGCAAGAATTAACGGTTATGACAAGATTTCACCTTCCTTACCCGAAAAAGTTCAGCTTCCTGAAATTTCACAGGAAGAAAAAGTTATCAAAAAAGTTCATAATGTAATGCTTTCCTGCGGCTTAAATGAAATTCAAACAAGCTCTCTTATAGGTAAACCATTGCTTGATAAATTTATGATTCCGTTTGAAGAAGAAAAAGCAGTATTCGTAGAAAACCCGGCTAGTGAAGATTATGCAATGCTTCGCCAAACACTCGCCGCAAGCGTCTTAAATGTTATGAAATACAACTTTGATAACGGCCAGAAAAATATCTGGAATTACGAAATCGGAAAAACTTACTACAAAATAAATCCCGCTGATGAAAAACATTCAGGAGTCGAAGAAATTCAAACACTTGAAGGCATCATTACCGGAAATATTCAGAACTCTTTGTGGCAAAATACCGGCGAAGTTGATTTTTATACCGTAAAAGGCATAATAGAAAAACTGTTTGAAGAACTTGAAATTTCAAAACGCATAAAATTAATGCCGCTTGAGAAAACTGAACTTGCCAAAACTCATGCAATACTTCATCCGTACAAAACAGCGGTTGGAATGCTTCTGGATAAAACCCCGACACCAATCTGCTATTTCGGTCAAATTCACCCGACTTTAAGAGATAAACTGAAATTAAATCAGGATGCATTCTTGTTTAAATTAAATCTTGATAAAGTAATCTCAATTATCAAAGAAAAAACTCCAAGATATAAAAAGCTTCCTCAATTTCCGGAAGTACGCCGCGACCTTGCTTTTGTAATCAACCAAAACGTAACGTTTGATGAAATTCAAAAGGTTATAAAAAGCTCGGTTCAACAAAACATCTTTAAAGGCTCAGAAGTATTTGACGTTTATCAGGGCGAACATATCCAAGATGGATACAAAAGTGTTGCCTTTAGAATAAAAATGCAAGATGAAAATGCAACTTTAACCGACGAAATTATCGAAAAACAAATGAACTCCGTTCGTGATAAACTCAAAAAAACTTACGCTGATATAAGTTTCAGGGAGTAATTTATGATAAAAAAAATTCTGACAGTCATCGGACTTACATTTTTACTGGCGCTTCCCGCAGCAAGTAAAGACGTAATTCCGTCGTACGGGACGACTTTGCATACAAAAACTTACGGCTTCTATCAGGTCGGCAAAAAAGTTGTGCTTCACGAAGAGCCTGACGAAAATTCAAAAATTATCCAAGAAATAAACTGGACATCGGATAAATTAAACCCTGAAGAACTTTCGTTTGATGATGTGTTCAGCGTTTTTATAGGTTCAAAAGAGCTTGCTCTTATGGCAGTCGATGACGAAACTGAAGACTGGATAAAACTTATCTACGACAACAAAAACAACAAAAGCGGCTGGTTAAAAAAAGACGATCCGTATAAATTTATGACGTGGGTTTATTTTTATAATGCCTACGGCAAAAAATACGGTTTAAAAATTCTGAAAGATGCCCCCGAAGTTACGGAAAAACTTTACTCAAGCCCCGATGAAACTTCACAAATCATCGCAAGAATAAATCACCCGCAATATATAAAATTGAATGTTTTAAGAGGAAACTGGGCGCTTGTATCAGTTATGGATTTGGACAAAACTCCCAAAACAGGCTACCTCCGCTGGAGAAGCGATGACGGAGTAAAATATCTATTTCCTGATATCAAATAAGCTGCCGCCCAACTCCTCAAATTAAAAGTCAGATTTTAAACCAAACTTAACAATTGATAAAAAACCCTCGACAATCGGTTATGTTTGTTGTAGTATTCTCTTACTGGCAGAATATAAATACTTAAAGGAGAATTTTAAAATGCAAGTTATATTGAAAAAAGATGTTCAAAACCTCGGCGAAGCAGGCGACATCGTTAATGTAAAAGACGGATATGCAAGAAACTTTTTGCTTCCTCAAAATGCCGCAGAACTCGCAACAGAAGGTGCTTTGCAAAACAGAGAACAAAATTTGGCAAGAATTAAAGCTAAACAAGAAAAACTTCACAAAGAAGCACTTGAAAAAGCTGAAAAACTTGAAAAATTCGGAACACTTGAACTTTCAGCAAAAGCAGGTGAATCAGGCAAATTGTTCGGTACAATTACAACCAAAAAACTTACCGAAGAGCTTCTTGCTAAATCAGGAATCGAAGTTGACAGAAAAACTGTTACTCTTAATGCTCCGATTAACAAAATCGGCAACTACACAATGCTTATTAAATTAACTTCAAAAGTTAAATGCGAAGTTCCTGTTTCAGTAACAGCATCAGAAGTTGTTAAAGAATCTGTTGTTGAAGAAGTTGAAGCAGCTGAAGCTTCTGAAGAATAAACGTTCAATATTGCAGCAAGTGAGGAGAGCATTTTGAATAAAGCCAAAAATTTGACGCTTGAATGTACTGCTATCGGTTCACTTCCGCAATTGAATGTTAATAAGGCAATAGAACTAATTGAAAGAGATTTTTCTACAATTCCGTTCTGGCCGCAAATGGTAAAAATTAATAAAAATGAGGACATGATTTTCCAATTTACGGACAATATGCCCTCATTTTTTTGCGAGCAAGGCAAGATTTTTTTAAATACCGAATACGAAAATTTCTTTGAAGATTTGGAAAGATTTTTCAACGACTATGAAGAAATCATTACTGACATAAATTCTCCTTTACTCGACAAATACGGAATAACTCAGGCTTGCGCATTTGAAAGTTACCTTGAAATAATAAAAAATAAAACCCCTGATTTTGCCAAAGGTCAAATAGTCGGGCCTTTTACACTGTCATCCGCTTTGAATAAAGACGACGGCACACCTGCGGTTTATGACGAAACCTTAAGAGAAATAATAACTAAAAATCTTATTTTGAAAGCCTTGTGGCAGATAAAAAAAATTAAAGCTGCAAACCCCTCAACAACTCCGATAATATTTACGGATGAACCGACTTTATCACAGCTCGGCACATCAGCTTATGTCGGAATTTCAGAGGAAGAAATTCTTTATATGCTGAAAGAAATTACGGAAGTTTTAAAATCCAAAGGAGCAATTTCTGCAATCCATTGCTGCGGAAAATGCGACTGGATTTTGCCGCTTAAAGCCGGTTTTGAAATGATTAATCCTGATGCTTATTCATTTGCTCAAAATTTAAGCTTGTTTTCAGAGGAACTTAACAACTTTTTGCAAAACAAAGGCAAAATTGCTTGGGGGATAGTACCGACACTTGATAAATCATCTCTTGAAAAAACAGACGCCGAAGCTCTGGTTAAGAAATTTCAAACCGCTGTAAAATATTTGACTAAAAAAGGGATTAATGAGAAACTTATAATAGAAAATTCACTAATAACACCATCTTGCGGAGCCGGAGTTTTAAGTGAAGATCTGGCAGAAAAAGCAATGGATTTGACAAATGCATTATCAATCAGATTAAAGGAGATTTATAATATTGGCAATTAAACTTGCAATAACAGGTAAAAGCGGAAGCGGAAAAACGACAATAACAAAAGCATTTTTAAGAATTTTTCAGGAATATTTTCCGGAAAAAAGTATTCTTCTGTTTGATAACGACCTTGCAAGCGAACTCGGACACAGCTTTGGACTTGATATCAGAAATACGATTTACGGGATAAGAAGCGGAAAACACGAATATAAAACAGGGATTCCGGAAGGAATGACCAAACAAGAATACGTAGAATGGGCTATGGAGGATATTCTGGTACCCTTAAGCGATAATGTTGATATAATAGTTTCGTGGTTTGTCGGCTCTAAAGATTGCAGATGCCCGATTACAGGACAGATTAACGATGCAGTTTTAAAACTTATTGAAAGATACGATATTGTAATTTTTGACTGCGAATTTGATCTTAAATATTTAAATCAGCTTGTTGACACAGACATAGACACAACGATTATCGTTGCAAATCCGACCGACGAAAGTGCTCATCTTGCAAAACGTATTGAAGAATTCAGCGCAAAATACGCAGCCGGAGGTCAGCTTGGTGTTGTTATTAACAAGGTGGAAAACAACGATATAGCATCAATTTCTGCACTTTTAAACAAATACCAGCTTGATGTTTTGGGTGTAATCCCGTTTGATGAACATTTAAAGGAGAATTCAATCGCAAGAGAATCCAAAGCAGTAGAAGATGCAATAAAACAGTTTTATTTCCGTCTGAATTTACCGCAGACAAAGAATTGAGGGGAAAATGGCAACAATACTTGACGGTAAAAGCTTACGCGACAAAATTTTAAAAGAACTAAAAACACGGCTTGAAAAATATAATAAAAAGCCAACCCTTGTTGTAATCCTTGTCGGCGACAACCCTGCAAGTAAAATTTACGTCAATAATAAAAAGAAAACAGCCGAAAATCTCGGAATTAATTCTGTAATAATAAATTACCCCGCAGATGTTGATGAAAATGTTTTGTTAGAAAAAATACAAGAACTTAACGAAAATCCTGAAGTTACAGCAATCCTTGTTCAACTGCCGCTTCCGGAGCATATTGATAAGTTTAAAGTAATTAACGCAATATCCCCGCAAAAAGATGTTGACGGTTTTACGCCGGAAAATGCAGGGAAACTGTTTACCGGAGAAATTCCTTACGTTTATCCTTGCACTCCCAAAGGAATAATCCGACTTCTTGATGAATATAAAATTCCAATCGAAGAAAAACACACAGTAATAGTCGGGAGATCAAATATAGTCGGTAAACCACTTGCACAGATGTTTTTACAGAGAAATGCCACTGTTACAATCTGCCACAGCCGAACACAAAACCTCGCTGACATAACAAAAACAGCAGACATACTTGTTTCTGCTGTAGGGGGAAAAATTATTGGAAAAAATATGATTAAACCTAATTGTGTTGTTATCGACGTTGGAATTTTTAAAGATGAAAACGGTAAAACTCGCGGAGATGTTGAATTTGAAGAAGTTAAACCGCTTACATCATATATTTCTCCGGTTCCCGGCGGAGTCGGACCGATGACAATTGCCATGCTTATGTCCAACACCGTGGAACTCTTTGAGAAAAGTCTTTTGTAATGCGCACTGTATTTAAAAGCTGCTATTACTAACTGCCTATCAAGTTCAAACCACAACTTGATTTGATATTGTTTTGAGCCATTGTCTTCAAACTTGAAATTGAGTTATCTAAAAGCGTAATTTGCTCTTCCAAACTTGCTTGCCGTACGGTCAAATACTCTTCTTCTTGCTGTAATGCAATATAATATGGATCATTATCTAAGTCTACCGAATTCCCACCATTCTGGTCCTCTGCTTGGCTTTGATATGCATCCATTTGCTTCATTACATAATTGGCCTGATTCACAATTAAATGCATTTCAAAAGTTACTTGGCTTTTCTGCAACATAAATAAGCTTCTTTGTGAATCTAGTGCTAAAAAAGTCATATCTGCTCTCCTTATCTTTTTAGTTCTCTCTTATACATATAAAGTATTTTAAGATTTCACGATTTCAATAAAGAGAATTTTTGTAACATTTGTTTACAATTAATTTAAAATTTCTCACTAAAAAAGGTTGCTTAGAAAAACAACCTTTACAACCTTTACTCGCTCAAAGCCTGAATTTGCTTGTATAATTCAATCTGCTTATCAGTTAGAGTTTTCGGGATAATAATTTTTATTCTTGCGTTTAAATTACCAAATCCGCCGCCTTTTTTGGGTAAACCAAGATCTTTAAGACGTAACATTTGTCCTGAAGATGTTTTGGGCGGAACTTTTATATTAACATTTCCGTGAAGAGTTTTTATTTCTTTTTTAACACCAAGAACGGCTTCTGACGGGGTTATTTCAATATCCTTAATCAAATCATATCCATCAACCTGATATTCACTATCCGTGATATTTATAATAAGGTATAAATCACCTTTATTACCGTATTCATCAGACTTGCCCTCACCTTTAACCCTAATTTTCTGCCCCTGTTTAACCTCAGGCGGAAGTTTTACTTTTATAGACTTAGCCTCGTTTATAATTCCTGTCCCGCCGCAAGCAGAACAATACCCGCCGCCGTTACACTGAGTGCAGCGCTTCATATCAGTATATTTTACATTAATCGGCTTTTTAGAAAAAATATCGTCTACTGTTACATTAAAATTTTTGGTTATATCCAAATCCTCTGTACTTTGCGGTTTACGTGAAGTTCTTGAACGACCTGCCGCCTGCTGGGCTGCGCTCTCAAAATCAAATCCGCCAAACCCACCTCCTGACCTTCTTCCGGAAGCTCCTCCTCCGCTCATCATATCTCCGAACAGTGAGCTGAAAAAGTCTGAAAAACCACCAAGGTCTTGACCGTTAAAGCTGAAACTTTGATAATTTCCGCCTTGACCGCCGCCAAATCCAAACTGTTCAAATCCCGGCGGCGGAGTATAACTTTGACCGCCCTGCCAATTTGCACCCAAACTGTCATATCTTTGACGTTTTGCCTTATCAGACAATACTTCGTAAGCTTCATTTATATCTTTAAATTTGCTTTCCGCCTCTTTTGTTTTATTTACATCAGGATGATATTTCCGTGCTAGCTTTCTGTATGCTGACTTGATTTCAGAATCTGCAGCATCTCGCTTTACACCTAATATCTCATAATAATCTTTATATTCCATGTTTAAGTTACCTCTATTTTAATGATAATACAAAACCTGACAAATCTCTTATTAATTAATTATTTTTTAATATTAATAATTGTAAAGCATTTTTTTTCTAATTAGCAATTTCTTAAAATAAAAAATCTTTATATAGAAGTAAGTTACTTAGGGGAAAATTTATAGGAGATTTAAACATGGGGGAACCGGGAAAATTTGGGATTAACGCAGGTGTTACAAGATTTGACGTAAAAAATTACGGCAAAATCGGTGCTGAATATACTTATAAAGGTGATTTTGATAACGCAAACAACGGATATAAATTATCTGCAAACGGAGATTTACTTATTGGTAAAAACTTAGGCGGTTCAGTTGGAGGTTACGCTGGACTTGAGTTCGGAAAATTCAATTGTACGCAATATAATCTAGGTTTAATGGCTAATTATACCCAAACAGGTTATCGCGGTGAAACAACGGCTGAAGTTACTCAAGTGGATTCCGAACATACTCAAATTAAAATTGATTCGGAGCTCCCACATAGCCAATCTTTAAAAACAGGTTTAGAATTAGGACTTTCAAGAAACCTTTGCTGCGATGATGACAGAAAAATTAGCTTTTCACTAATGGGAGGAGCTGAATTTTATTCCTCCGCTAAATTTCCGGATTTAAAAATTTCTGAAGGCAACGTTACAATTGCGCAAAGACCTCAAAAACTTGATGCGGTTGGAGCATTTATGGGCGCAAAAGCCGAATACTCCGAAGTCATTAACAAAAAAGGAAATGAAGTTTACTTCACTGGAAAGGCTCTAGCTGGAACAAAAGGTGCTCTTGAAGGTGAGCTTGGAATAGGATTTAGATTTTAATTTATCTATATTTTTTGCAAAAACACAATATATTTGTACTTACAAATGCAAAAAAATAAACAGACGGCTGAATTACAACCGTCTGTTTCCTTGTTATTTTTAATTTATGTTCAAAATTAAAACATCAAACCAGCTTCTCTTGCGGCTTCTGCTAATGCTGCAATTCTACCGTGATAGAGGAATCCGCCACGATCGAACACAACGCATTCAATACCTTTAGCTTTTGCTTTTTTAGCGATTTCTGCACCGATAACCTTCGCTGCTTCAATATTTCCGCCGTGTTTTAGCTGTTCTCTCATATCTTTGTCATTTGAAGATGCTGATGCTATTGTTACATGATTTTCATCATCTATCAATTGAGCATAAATATGTTTTGTACTTCTGTAAACCGCAAGTCTTGGGAATTCTGCTGTTCCTTCAACTTTTAGTCTGATTGTTTTGTGTCTTTTTTGAACTTTCGGTTTTCTTACTTCTTGTTTAATCATTTGTTTCTCCTTTCGCCCGAACCTTCTTGAAAAACCGAATCAAGGGTTCATGTTGGCTGGTTCATTTGTTTGTTTTACTTTTCGTCTTAGTTTATGCTTTAAGATTATTTCTTACCAGCTTTACCAGCTTTACGTCTGATGTATTCGCCTTCATATCTGATACCTTTGCCTTTGTAAACTTCAGGCGGACGTTTTGATCTGATGAATGCTGCAACATCTCCGACTGTCTGTTTGTTTGAACCTTTTACACTGATTTTTGTGTTTGCTTCTACTGTAATTGTAATTCCTACAGGAGGTTCAACTATTACAGGGTGTGAATAGCCTAATGCAAGGTTAAGATTTTTACCTTCCATATTTGCACGATAACCTACACCTTGTATTTCAAGTTTCTTTTCGAAACCTTCTTTTACTCCGTGTACTGCATTTGCTACAAGAGTTCTTGACAATCCGTAAAGTGCATCTGTTTCTCTTGTTGTGCCTACTTTTGAGAGGATAATGTGATTATCTTCTACTTTTACAGCGATTTCAGGACGTACTTCAACTGTTTCTGTTCCTAAAGGTCCTTTTGCTGTAACTGTTTGACCGTCTATTGTAATATCTACTCCTGACGGAATTTCAATCGGTTTTTTACCAATACGTGACATAATTTTCTCCTTATGGGTATATCTACTACTTCCGGCAAAATTTTAAAATATTTCGGCTTTAATTTTGCCTGCGGGCTTTTCTACCAATTGCACCCGCTTTCTTACTCTATCATAGAGTTTTTTCTTTGTAAACATCTTATTAATATTTTTTAAGACTTATACAAAAAAGACGCACCATCGGTACGTCATTTTTGTTTGTTGTTTTATATACTTATTAGTAAACGTAGCAGAGAACTTCTCCACCAATGTTTTCTTTTCTTGCTTTTCTGTCTGTTAATAAACCTTTGCTTGTGGAAACAATTGCTATTCCCATTCCGCCTAAAACTTTAGGAAGGTTTTTAGCTTTGCAATAGTTTCTTAAACCAGGTTTTGAAATTCTTTCCAGTTTTGTAATAACCGGTTTTTTGTTCATATCGTATTTGAGTGTTATGCTCAAAATCTTGAATTTACCTACTTCTTTTACTTCGTAATCTGTGATAAATCCTTCTTCTTTTAATAATTTTGCTAATTCAACTTTTAATTTTGATGAAGGTATTTCAACTTTTTCGTGAGATACCATATTCGCATTTCTGATTCTTGTTAGCATATCTGCTATCGGATCTGTCATTGACATAGTTTTTCTTCCTTTATACTTTTGTCAGAATTCTTCTGACGCTACTTACCAATTTTTGTCCGGTTCGGCTTATGCCGCCTTGACGTGTTTTAGCAGTTTAGCCGGGATAAAGTCCTTTCTGTCCGCTTTTCTATTTTCTGCTGACATTTTATATACACAAATACTGACTCTTACAGCACTTGTTCATTAAACTTCGCTTACCAGCTTGCTTTTGTTACACCCGGGAGCAAGCCCTGATGTGCCATTTTTCTTAAACAAATTCTGCAAAGACCGAAATCTCTGTGATATCCGTGCGGTCTGCCGCATATTGAACATCTGTTATGCAGTCTTACTTTCGGGTATTTGCCCTGTGCTGCTAACGCTTCGCGTCTTAGTTCTTTGTTTATCATCGCTTTTTTAGCCATGAATTTCTCCTTTTTCTTTGTTTTTGTTGTTTTTATATGGATTTGTTCCGGATTATTCTTAATCCTATTTGTTCATACCTTTGAAAGGCATTCCTAACAAATGAAGTAATTCTCTTGCTTCTTCATCTGTTTTTGCTGTTGTGATAATTGATATATTCATACCTTTTACCAAATCAACTTCTTCGTATGTGATTTCCGGGAATAAAGCTTGTTCTTTTAAGCCTAATGTGTAGTTTCCTCTGCCGTCAAATGATTTCGGGCTGATACCTCTGAAGTCACGAATACGAGGAAGTACTATACAAATTAATTTCTGCAAGAAATCGTACATTCTTTCGCCACGTAATGTTGCCATTGCTCCTACAGGCATTCCTTCTCTTAATTTGTATGTTGCAATTGATTTTTTAGCTTTTGTTATAACCGCTTTTTGTCCGGCAATTTTTGTCAATTGTGCTTCTATTGATTCTGCTATTTTTGAGTTGTGAGATGCTTCGCCAACTCCCATGTTCAACACGATTTTGTGAAGTTTCGGTATCTCATGTTCGTTTTTGTAGCCGAACTTCTCCTTCAATGCTGATTTTACTTCTTCATTGTATTTTGTTCTTAAGCTTTTTGTTACTGTCATTTTCGTATTTCCTTAATTCTTGGACTACTTAATCCTTTTAAGATTAAACGTCTAATTGTTCACCACATTTTTTACAAACACGGACTTTCTTTCCGTCCACTACTTCGTGTTTGATCCTTGTCGGTTTTTCGCAAGCCGGACATACTATCATTACATTTGATGCATCCATCGGAGCTTCAAGCTTGATTAATCCGCCCTGTATCCCTGCCATCGGCTGAGGCTTCTGGGCTTTCGTCACCATGTTTGCGCCTTCTACTGTCACTTTTGAAGCAGAAGGATCAGCTTTTTTTACGTTGCCGATTTTTCCTTTATCTTTGCCTGACAAAACGATTACTCTGTCACCGTTTTTTACATGCAAGCCTTTTTTATTCTTGTCTGTCATTTTGTTTTTCTCCATTTTTCTTACGTTTCCGATAATTTTCTATCGGGCGTAATTACTTTTATTTTTGGTTATCGACCTTGATTGATTAGTCTTTTATTATATAACTTCCGGGGCTAATGAAACTATCTTCATATAACCTTTGTCTCTAAGTTCGCGAGCTACAGGGCCAAATACACGTGTACCTCTCGGGTTGCCGTCTTTATTAATTATTACGGCTGCGTTTTCGTCAAATCTGATTACTGATCCGTCTTCACGTTTTATATCGGCTTTTGTTCTTACAACTACCGCTCTTACTACTTCACCTGATTTTACGGTTTGGTTTGGAGCTGCTGATTTTACGGAAGCCACGATTTCATCGCCTACTGCCGCAAATTTCTTGTTAGAACTGCCCATAACACGAATACATAACAGTTGTTTTGCACCTGTATTATCTGCTACTTCTAGTCTTGTTTCCTGTTGTATCATCTTTTTTTCCTTTTTCTTTTATAGTATTTTTTTTACTACATTCGGCCTCTCATTACTCTTTGGTAATGCTGCCTTCTACAAAAAACTATCTGACTTTTTCTACAATCTCTACTACTGACCAGCGTTTGTCTGATGATTTCGGCTTTGATTCGATAATTCTTACTTTGTCACCTTCGCTGCAAATGTTGTTTTCATCATGTGCTTTGTAGTGCTTGTTTGATTCGATAATTTTTTTGTATTTCGGATGCGGTTCGTAGTCTTGTACTCTTACTACTACCGTTTTGTCCATTTTGTTGCTTACTACAATTCCTTGTTTTTCTTTCTTAGGCATGTGCTACCTCTTTTTCTTTTATTACAGTTTTTGCTTGAGCTATCAGTTTCTTTGTCTTAGAAATCAATGCTGTGTTTTCTAATTTGTGAGTTGAAAGCTGTAATTTGTAATTAAACAAATCCTTTTTCCAATCTACTATTGCACTTTTCAGCTCGTCTACTGTTTTTTCGCGCATTTCTTCTAATTTCATTTTTTATTTCCTTTATTTTGTTATTTGTATTGCTTAACCACCCAGCTTATTTTGCTTCTGTTTGTGATTTTTCTACAAGTTTTACTTTAATCGGAAGCTTCTGAGCTGCTAGTTCCAATGCGTGAACTGCTACACTTCTGTCAAAGTAATCCAATTCAAAAAGGATTCTGTTCGGTTTTACTACCGCTACCCAGTATTCTAGGTTTCCTTTTCCTGATCCCATACGGGTTTCTGCCGGTTTCGCCGTTATCGGTTTGTCCGGGAATATCTTAATCCAAACATTACCGCCACGTTTGATTTCACGAGTCATTGCACGACGAGCTGCTTCGATCTGGCGGCTGGTTATCCAACCGGGTTCAACAGCTTGCAATGCATAACCGCCGAATTCAAGTTGTGTACCTCTTGTTTCGGTACCTTTCATTCTGCCTTTCATCATTTTGCGGTATTTAGTTTTTTTAGGCTGTAACATTTATCTGCTCCTATTATTTTTTATATACCTTTTATTATTCGCCTACAGCTTCTGTGTTTGCTGCTCTGTTGCGTCTCGGACGTCTCATTCCTTTTTCTGATCCGCCTTTTTCACTTTTTGTCTTGATGTTCTGGTCTGCTTTTTCGCCAGGCATTAATACGCCTTTGAAAATCCATACCTTTACACCGATTTTACCCATTATAGTATCGGCTTCTGTAAATCCGTAATCTACGTCTGCTCTTAAAGTCTGTAGAGGTATTCTGCCTTCTTTTGCCCATTCTGAACGCGCAATTTCTGCTCCGCCTAAACGACCTGATACCATAACTTTGATACCTTGCGCTCCAGCTCGCATTGTACGCTGCATTGCCTGTTTCATTGCTCTTCTGAATGCTACACGTTTTTCAAGCTGTTGTGCAATTTGTTCTGCTACAAGTTGTGCATCTACATCTATTCTTGCAACTTCTACAACGTTGATTATTACAGGTTTACCTATGTATTTTGAAACTTCTTGTTTCAATTCTTCAATACCTTGTCCGCCACGTCCTACTACAATACCAGGTTTCGCTGTTACTACTGTTATTGTAATGTTCTGTGCCTTTCTTGCTATTTTTACCTTTGATACACCTGCTGTGTATAATTTCTTTTTGATGAATTTTCTGATTTTATCATCTTCTTTTACGAGATAGCGATAATCCTTGAACTTGGCATACCATGTGCTTGCCCATGTTTGGATGATGCCTACTCTAAATCCGGTTGGATGTGTTTTCTGTCCCATATTTTATACCTTTTGCTTTTACTACTACTTTTTAACGATGTCACTTACTTTTAATGTTAAGTGCGATGTACGTTTTAGTCTGCTGTACATACGGCCTTGAGCTCTTGTTCTTGCTCTTTTGTAAGTTACGCTTTCGTCTGCAAAGATTTCTGATATCTTTAATGATTCAGCGCCTACTCCGTATTTTTCCTGTGCATTTGCTACTGCAGCTTTCAAGTTCTTTTCTACTACTCTTGCTGCAAAATAAGGCATAAAACGTAACATATCCTGAGCTTCTTTGACAGATTTTCCACGAACTTCGTTGATTACTCTGCGAAGTTTTCTTGCTGTCATTTTTATATCGGTTTGTTTTGCTTTAGCTTCCATTTTTACTTTCCTTTTGTTTTTATCTAACTCGTTTGTCTTAACCTCTTTTATTGAGATTAATTACGTGCTATTTCCTTTTTGCAGTTTTATCAGAGCCTGCATGTCCTCTAAACATTCTTGTAGGTGCAAATTCACCCAACTTGTGTCCAATCATCTGCTCTGTTACATATACCGGAACATGTGTCTTTCCGTTGTGTACAGCTATCGTGTGACCTAGCATATCCGGTACTATCATTGATGCTCTTGACCATGTCTTGATTACTTTATGTTCCGAATTTGCATTCATCTTTTCGATTTTCTTTTGTAGAGCTTCTTCTACGTATGGACCTTTTTTTAATGAACGTGCCATTAATTTCTCCTTTATTGTTTTTATTTGTTTTATATTTATTTAAGGCGTTTGCTCGTTCGCTTTTTTAGAAGAAGGCTTCGGGTTCTGCGAAGCCCTTCTCCAGCTAACTTACATTATTTCTTTCTTCTTCTAACTATTAATTTATCAGAAGCTTTACCTTTCTTTCTGGTCTTCTGACCTAGTGCTGGTTTGCCCCATGGTGTCTTCGGATGTCCGCCAGGACCTGTTTTTCCTTCACCACCACCGTGTGGGTGATCACATGGGTTCATCGTTACACCACGTACTGTCGGTCTGATTCCCATATAACGTTTTCTGCCGGCTTTTCCTAATGAAACGTTTTTGAATTCTGCGTTTCCTAAGGTGCCTATTGTTGCCATGCATTCTTTTCTTACCATTCTCATTTCTGATGACGGTAATTTTATTGTTACGTAGTTGCCTTCTTTCGCCATTACCTGAGCTGCGTTTCCGGCTGATCTTACCATTACGCCGCCGCGGCCGGGGTTTAGCTCAATATTGTGAACTATTGTACCTAACGGAATTAATTCCAACGGAAGTGCGTTTCCGTTTTGTACCGGCGCTTCAGGGCCTGATACTATTGTATCGCCTACGTTTAAGCCTTCAGGTGTCAAGATGTATCTCTTTTCACCGTCTGCATAATATACCAATGAAATTCTTACGTTTCTGTTCGGATCGTATTCTATGGTTTTTACTGTCGCCGGAATTCCGAACTTTTCACGTTTAAAATCTATTACACGGTATGTCCTTTTTACACCGCCGCCTTTGTGACGACATGTAATTCTGCCTGTATTATTTCGGCCTGCTGTTTTCTTTAATGATTTCAATAATGACTTTTCAGGGGTTGAGGTTGTTACTTCCTGATAATCACTTTTCGTCATACCTCTTTGACCCGGAGATGTCGGATTGATTTTTCTGATTGCCATTTTATTTTCTCCTTTGGTTGGCTTTTGTTCTTACTTCTATGGACTTGTGCCTGGCGCCCATCTGTTCCGCCTTGTTTCGACGGTTTACTATGCTCCGATTAATTCTTCAATCGGTTCGCCTTCGATTGTTACGATGGCTTTTTTAGATGAATCGGTTCTGCCAAATTTATATCCCATTCTTTTTGAATGTGACGGCATATAAACCGTTCTTACTTTCTTAACTTTTCTTCCTGGAAAAGCTAGTTCTACTGCTTGTGCAATCTCAATTTTTGTTGCGTCTTTTACCACTTCAAATGTATATTGACCTAATGTTGTTGCACCTACTGATTTCTCGGTAATTAAAGGCTTTTTAATTACACTGTATAATTTTTCTGTATTTGTTCTGTCTTTACTCATTTTTGATTTCCTTTTCTTTCTTTGAGTGATATCTCTTTTTGAATGACTAACTTAATCTTTCAGTGATATCTTTAACTGCTGCCTCGGTCATTACGACAAAATCAGCTTCAAGTAAATCTTTTACGTTTATGTTTGTAGGTAATATCATTTTTACGCTCGGTATATTTCTTGCTGAAAGTTCAAGAAATTTGTTTTCTGCTGCCTGTGTATCGGCTACTACTAAAACTTTTCCCGCTACATTCAGCGATTTTAGAGCTGATACCATTAATTTTGTTTTCGGCTCTGTTATTGTTGAAAAATCTTTTACTACTATTAATCTGTCTTGTCTTGCTGATAATGCAGATCTTAGAGCTAACTTTCTTGCTTTTTGAGGCATGTTGAATGCGTAACTTCTCAGTTTTGGTCCAAAGATTACGCCGCCGCCTGCAAATAACGGTGAACGTAGTGAACCGGCTCTTGCTCTGCCTGTTCCTTTTTGTTTCCATGGCTTTTTACCGCCGCCGGAAACTTCCGCTCTTGTTTTTGCACACGCTGAGCCTTGACGTGCATTATTTAATTGTCTTCTCAATGCTAAGTGCATTACATGTAAATTCGGCTCTACTCCAAACACTTCTGCGTTCAAAGTTATTTCACCTAATTTTTCTCCGTTTGTATTTAATATTTCTTTTGACATTTTGTTTCCCTTTTTACTTATCTACTGCCTGTTACCCCTTTCGGTTTTTACCGTTTTATATGGCAACTCGGGATTTTTTTAACTTTTCTGTTATTAATTCCATTTTGTTCTGGTCGGTACGATTGTTACCAATCTGCCTTCACATCCAGGTACGGAACCTTTGATTAATACTAGATTCTTTTCTGCGTCTACTTTTACTAATTTCAATTTTGTAATAGTAACTCTTTCATTTCCCATGTTTCCGGCCATTCTTTTGCCCTTGATTACACGTGACGGTGTTGTTCCTGCTCCGATTGATCCGGGTTCTCTGTGGTTTTTAGAACCGTGTCCCATCGGCCCTCTGCCAAAGTTCCAACGCTTTACCGTACCTTGAAATCCTTTTCCGATTGATTTTCCGGTTACATCAACTTTTTCTACGTTGTCTAATACTGATAGTTCAATCTTGTCACCTACTTTGTAGTCTGACGGATTGTCTACTCTGAACTCTTGTAAGTGTCTGTAATTTTCCAGATTATTCTTTTTAAAATGACCCAACTGAGCTTTTGTTAAGTGTTTTTCTTTCGCTGAAACCGTTCCTACCTGTATTGCATTGTAACCGTCTGTTTCTACTGTCTTAACCTGTGTTACTACAATATCATCAACTTTGATTACTGTTACAGGAATTGCCAATCCGTTTTCGTCGAAAATCTGTGTCATTCCTAACTTTTTACCTATTACACCTAGTGTCATATTTTACCTTTCTAGCTCGCCCTACTTGGTGCGGACACTCTCCGCCCCTCTTTCGGGTTTGCATTTTCACTTGCGAGCGCTACTTGCTGCCTTGTACTTTACCAACGGGACTTTCACCCTCCGCGCCGTTTCCGGACGGGTAGTAGATCACATTATTTATGCATAATGCTTATTTAATTTTCAAATTCGGCCTTGGCTGTTTATTAAAGTTTTACTTCAATATCTACACCAGCCGGTAAATCTAATCTACTTAACTCTTCAGTTGTCTGTTGAGTCGGTTCGTATATATCTATTATACGTTTGTGTGTTCTTAGTTCAAAATGCTCACGCGACTTTTTGTCTACGTGTGGTGAACGAAGTACGCAATATATACGTCTTTTGGTCGGTAAAGGAATCGGGCCTGCAACTTTTGCGTCTGTTCTCTTTGCAGTTTCTACGATTTTGTCTGAAGATACATCTATCAATTTGTGATCGTATGCCTTTAAACAAACTCTGATTCTTTGTCTTTTTGTGCTTGCCATTTTTATTCCTTTTCTTTTTTGCTTTTACACCGTGAGGTTTTTACTCTTGGCGGAAACCTCTGCGCCGCCTTTGTTTTGCCTGATTCGCTATTTGTAAATAATTTCGGTTATCTATAAAAATTTACTATACTTCAAGCATATTGATATTAGTATAAACATAAAACCCTGTCAACAATGATTTTGTCACTTTGTTTAGAATTGTAAACTTTTTTGCATTTTCTAAATTCTTCGCTTCTTTTAAAACTTTATTATTGTATGTGAAGTGATACATAGGACTTTCTTCATGAGCGATATTAAAATTGATACTAATTACAAAGGACTTACTTACATTCTTGCCGACTACGCTAAATCCGTTAACGGCGGTAAAGAACTTAAAATATCCGCAAAACAATGGCAAAAAACTATGGAAATTGTCGCAGAAATTAACCGTAAAAGATCTTCTGAAAATGCAATCTATCAAGGAGGGTCAAATCTTTACGGCAATGTGAACGAAAATTTTGTACTTACTAAAGAGACAATCACTTTCTCTGAAGAGGAAATGGCAAGAATTTTGAAAGAAATGGGAGTTACAGGTCAATTTCCGGAAGAAAAACCGATTATGGGGTTATCTGTCGAAAAAAATCCGCAGAACCAAACACCTAAGGATTCAACTTCCTTGAAGCCTGAAGACGAAATTTTAGCTGACAACACTCAATTAGATACTGTTAGCCCATTTACACCTAATAACAATCCCCAAAAACGTTCCAGAGATTTTAAAATACTGGCAGGAAATTCCACTTTCGCAAGTTTAATGTCTGCTAAATTCGAAGAAATGTCAAAATCTATGACACCCACTATTGTGAATGCCGCTTCGGATACTATTAACCTTGCACCTCCTTTTGAAATTAAAACCCCTAAACCCGGTGGTCTTGGCGGTAAAACAAGAACAATTTCTCACGAACTTCATACTAAACTTATGGATTTGGCAGAAGAACTCCATTGCAATTATGAGGATCTTATTACCGTTATTAACTTTGAAAGCGGAATGAACCCTCAAGAAGGTGCAGGCAAAAAAAATAAAGCCGTCGGACTTATTCAATTTACAAATATTGCCATTAGAGATTTAAATAAAACTTATTCACTTAATCTTACCAAAGATAAAATAACCGCAATGAGTGCGGAAGAACAAATTGATATTGTCGGTAAATATCTCAAAATGTGTATTTCAAGAGTGCCGAGATTAAGAAATAAGAAAAAACTTGATGCCGCTGACCTTTATAGTGTAATAATCCTACCTGGACGTGCCGGCAAAGATATTCTGTGCAAAAAAGGCGAAAAAAATTCTGAGGGTAAACTGCTTAATTATTACGAATCTAACAGAGGTATTGACGTCAGTAACGACGGGATTATTACACGTGCCGATGTCCTTGCTAAACTTGATGACTTTAGAGTTAATGTAGTCGTTGTTTAATTTGATTTTTATAAAAAAAAGCCGCTTTCGCGGCTTGATATTTTCTCTCTCCTATCTCTGAAATAATTCAGAGGATTATTTTGATTTATCTTTTGAGTTGGTATTAGATTCTTCCGTTTCGGATTCCTCATCCTGATTATCTTCAGCTGAAGATTCCGCATCTTCTGTACTTTCCGAACTTTCGGCATCTGAACTTTCTTCCTCGGATTTTTCCTCTGCTTCTTCTGAATCTTCGGAATTTTCTGCCTCAATTTCATCTTCATCTTTTGCTCTCAATACAGGAATTGATAACATCAATGCCATCTGATTCCCCTCTTGTTCAAAATTCAATTCAAGAGCATCTTTGTCCATTTCTACGTATTTTGAAAGCAGTTCAATAAGTTCACCGCGCATTTTTTCAAGAAGCTCCGGTGTAAGATTGGTTCTGTCCTGCATCAAAACAACCCTTAAACGATTTACGGCTGTTTCTTTTGCATTTTCTTCCTTCTCTGCCTGTCTGAAGAAACCGAAGACTTTATTAAATAAGTCCTGAAAAATATCCCTCATTTTACTTCTCCTTTCCTATAAGGCCGGAGAAAAATTTCTTCACTTTTGAAAGAACTCCTCTGCTTTCTTCAAGATTCAGGAAAGGAACATCTTCGCCCATTATTCTTCTTGCTACATTATTGTAAGCCTTGCCGGCAAGCGAACTGTCATCGTTTACTATCGGATCACCCTTGTTTGTTGAGGTGATAATCCCTGTATCCTCAGGAATTATTCCTATTAAATCAGCTGACAGAATTTCTACTACATCTTCAACACTCATCATATCGTTTGATTTGATAAGATTCGGACGAACCCTGTTCAGCAAAAGTTTATAAGATTGAATTTCTTCTTTTGCTTCAAGAAGTCCGATAATTCTGTCTGCATCCCTTACTGCCGACATCTCGGGAGTCGTAACAACTATTGCTTCAGTCGCTCCTGCAATCGCATTTTGAAATCCCTGTTCGATACCTGCCGGACAATCAACTAAGATAAAGTCGTAATCCTTTTTAAGTTCTTCACATATATCTTTCAACTGTTCTTGCGTAATTGCGGATTTATCTCTTGTCTGCGCCGCTGCTAAAAGACAAAGATTAGGATTTTTCTTATCCTTTACAAGCGCTTGTCTTAACTTGCAGCGTTCCTCCACCACATCAACAATTGTATATACAATCCTGTTTTCCAGCCCAAGCAAAAGGTCAAGGTTTCTTAATCCTAAATCGGTATCAATCAATACGACCTTCTTACCCGCTCTGGCTAAAGCAGTTCCTATATTTGCACTGGTTGTTGTCTTGCCTACTCCGCCTTTTCCCGAAGTAATTACTATAACTCGACCGCTCATTATTTCTCCTTTTGATTATTTTACTTTTAATTCTTCTGCAAAAGCTTAAGAAGCTTCATGCAATTTATAAATGACAATATGTTTTCGGCTGACTCTTGCTTCTTCCGGGATAAAAGAATCCGTTTTTTGAACGTAGGGTACATTCACAGTGTCCGGTCTGCGGGCAAAAATTTCACCTATTCTCAACTGAATCGCATTTAGTTTCAAAGCACGGATTCTTGAGTAATTATTTCCGTCTGATCCTGCCTGTGCAATTCCGCCCAAAACTCCCCATACTGTAATATCGCCTTTTGCAATAACTTCGGCGCCGGGGTTCACATCGCCTATTATAACTATATTTCCTTCAGATTTTAAGCTTTGCCCTGAGCGCAAAGTCCTTTGAATATACAATGTCGGAAGCTTCTCCGCTTCTTTCATCTGCTTCTTTATTTCTGAAATCGTTTCTTCATCTGCTTCAAAATCTACTTGTTCAACTTCTGCGTCTGATCGAATTTCTTCTTTTATATCGTCTTCTTCAGGATATCTTTCTTCAAAATCGCCTTCACCAAAAATTTTATCTAAAGCACTTTCCAACTCCTGATTAACTTCGTTTTCCGCTGTGCCGTCTTCGTTAAATTCGGGCGCTTCTACGGTGTTTTCAAATTCCATCAAGGCTATGCCTAAAGTTTCAGCTGAACTTTTGGTTTCTTCGTTAATTGTTGATATAAAAGCTAAGTTGCTGTCCATTGATTCTATCAATGCCTTCACGCTTATTAGCTGTGACTGATTAAGACTAACCTCGCCTAACTTAAGACAAACATTTTTATCCTTTGCTTCCGGCAAATCTAAAATCCTGCTTAATTCATAAATAATTTCGGATGTCTTTTTTGCGTTGCTTAAGTCAACGATAAAACCGTTTTCAATATATCCCTTATCCATTCTTATCCTTCCGCTAATCCGGTTCGCTCTCAGAAATTTTTGAGATTTCTACCGTAATAACTATTCTTATAAAAACAGTTACTCTTCCATGACAATACACGAAACAATTTTTCTCTGCAACTTATTCTCTTAAAATTGTAATATTTATTAAATTAAGCAAAAGTGTTAAGATTTACACGTTTTTGTACAAGCCTTGCATTCAAATCCGATTTTGTAATAGAACCGTCACCGTTCACATCAAGCCCTCTGTTGCTGCTGTAATATTTTTCTCCGCTTCTTGTTAAAACTTCATTTTTAGCTCTTGCGGGAAGGAACGTTACGGCATAAAGATCCGCTGCTGTCAGTTTTTTGCCTTTGGGTAATCTGTTTTCGTTCATTTTGTAATACTTCTCAACCAAATCAAGCTGATCTATTGCACTCATATTTTCAATTTTTTCTAAGGTTAAGTTTAGTCCGTAAACTCTGTTTAATTCCGGAATCGCATCACTTTTGGTAAACTGAATTAAACCAATAGCCGTTTTTTCACCGTTTTTATTTTTATGAGCTTCCTTAGGATTTAAGCTTGATTCCGAATTCATTAACGCAAGCAAATCCTGATAATCACAGTTGATATTTTTTGCAACCTGCTTAACTTTATCTAAAAATTCTTTATCCAAATAATCCTTACTAAAAGTAGAATACTTCGGCGTGTAAGAAGAATAATTTGAAGAAGAAACGGAAGAAGTTGTTTTTTTCGAATTGTTGTTAAGAAGATTGGACTTTGCGGTAATTATCCCGAACATATTAGAATAATCCGTCTTAGAATAATCATTAAAACTATACAAATTCCAATTGCTGTTAAGGCTATCAAAACTTGTCGGGAAAGCGTTCATTGCAGTCATTGAAGGGAATTGATAAGTATTATTAAAATTATTATACGTATTATAGTTATAATAAGAAAAAACAGGAGAAAATGACGGCATCATCCAGCTTGTGTTGAACAGTGCAGGCAGAATATTAAAACTGCAAAACGGATTGTAATACGAATACGAAAACACAGGACTGAAAGTCCCAAAACAACTGCCGAGCCCGAGTCCCGTTAAATAACAGTTATTAAATCCAATAATTCCGTACGTCATAATTTTCCCTAATTCCCCGTTATATATATAAAGTATTTCTGTATGTGATAATTTACCTGTAAAGACCTGTTTGTAAAAAAATATTAATTTATGTATTAATTTATGTAAAAAAAAATTTTTATTGTATAATTTTATTAAGGTAAAAATAATTATGTTTAATGAAACAAAGACGCACGAGATTACAGTAGACGTTGTTATATTAACCATTAAGAACGGTTCGTTGCAGGTTTTGCTTGTAAAGAGGCTGAATGAGCCATTTAAAGATAAATGGGCAATCCCCGGAGGTTACGTACGTTTGTCGGAAAACCTTGATCAAGCGGCATTAAGAGTTTTAAAAGAGCGTACTAATGTTGACAATATTTATCTTGAACAGCTTTACACATTTGGAGATCCGCTCAGACACCCTAATTCACGTGTCATTACCTGCGCTTACTTCGCGCTTGTAAGAGCTGAAGATATCCAAATTGTTTCTTCACCGGAGCTTGGCTGGCACAAAATTTCGGACTTGCCGCCGCTTGCGTTCGACCACAAAGAGATTATTGAATATTCTCTTAAACGCACCAGAGAAAGATTGGAAATTTGTCCGGTTGCATATCAATTATTGAACGAAAAATTTACCCTTACGGAAATGCAGAAAGCTTATGAACTTATAATGTCCAAAAAGCTTGACAAACGTAATTTCCGCAAAAAAGCACTTTCAACAGACGGTCTTATCGAATTAGATGAATACACTAAATCTTCTTCCAAAAGACCTGCACGTCTTTATACTTTTGAAAACATCAAACTTAATTCAAAGCGTGCACATTTTATTTCGAATAAAAAGGAGAAAAAATAAAAAATGGTTACATTTATCTGGACAGTCCAAATTATATCAGCATTGTTATTGATAATATTAATCTTACTTCATTCACCGAAAGGCGATGGAATCGCGGGATTCGGCGGAGCATCTCAGATTTTTTCATCACAGAAAAGCGCTGAAAAAGGACTTAATAAAGTGACGGGAATTGTTGCTGCCGTATTTATTATCTGCACATTCCTTCTCGGATACGGAATTATAAAGTAAATTCTCCCGTGAATTTTTAAGGGCGGATTATGAGTGAAATATTTGCACGTAACGAGTTATACTGGGGAGATGAAGCCCAGAAGTTTTTGGCATCAAAGCATGTTGCAGTATTTGGGCTTGGAGGTGTCGGCGGGTATTGCGCCGAGACTCTTGCACGGGCAGGGGTCGGAAAGTTAACAATCGTCGATTTTGATACCGTTTCCAAATCCAATATTAATCGTCAAATTGCAGCGCTTCATTCTACAATAAACCTAAAAAAAACAGACGTAACCGCTAAAAGACTTAAAGACATAAACCCTGAAATTGAATTAATCGTAATTGACGATTTTTATACAAATGAAGACTCAATTCTTGACGGGGTTGATTTTGTAGCAGATGCAATTGACACACTTAGAGCAAAAATTTCACTTCTCGAAAGCTGCTATAAAAAAAGAATCCCCGTAATCAGTTCAATGGGTGCAGGAAACAGAATTGCGCCGGAAAAATTGTACATCTCTGACATCTCAGAAATTGAAAATAAAAATGCACCGTTTGTATCAAATTGCATTTATCAGTTAAAAAAAGCCGGAATTGAAAAAGGGATTACGGTCGTTGCAAGCAGAGAAAAACCTTTCTCAAAAGAAAAAATTCAAAATACTGAAACCGTCATTAAAAATTCAGGAGAAAAATTGGAATTCACCAAGATAACTCCGGCTTCTACACCTTTTGTTGCAAGCTGCGCAGGAATTTTTATGGCATCATTTATAGTCAGAAAATTTATTGAAGGAATTGAATAATGCTTAATATTTTAGTAACAGGAGCCTCAAAAGGTATCGGAAGACAAATCGCGGAAGAATTGAAAACTTGCGGAAATCTTTTTGTGACAGGACGAAATAAAGAAGCATTAATTTCTATTGGCGCAAAAGATTACTGTATTTGTGATTTGGCAAACTCTCCCGAGATTCTTGGAAATTTTATTGAACAAAATAATATAAATGTTTTAATTAACAATGCCGGAGAATATATTTACGGCGCCATCGACAAAATGACTCACGAAGAAATAGTAAGAATTCACAAAACCAACTTAATTGCACCGGCTTATTTAATTTCGCGTGCCGTTCCGTATATGAAAGATCAAAAGTTCGGCAGGATAATTAATATCGGCTCAATTTCAGGCGTTATGGGAGAAGCTAATGCAAGCCTTTATTCGTCATCAAAAGCTGGGCTTTTGGGACTTACAAAAGCACTTGCACTTGAACTTGCTGAATTCAACATTACCGTAAACACAATAAACCCCGGCTGGGTAGAAACTAATCTCGGAAACGATTCCATTGAACAATCCGAATTTACCAAAGAAGAAATCCTTGATTGTATTCCGCAAAAAAGGTTCGTGACACCAGATGAGATTGCAAAACTTGCAAAATATCTTATATCAAACGATGCAAGAGGAATTACAGGACAAGGAATTAATCTTTGTGCAGGATTAAGTGTCGGTATTTAATTTATGAATTATTTATTTTCATCGTAAATTTCTATTATACGATTCGAAGATGTCTTTTCAAGCTCGTCATACAAGCTGTATTCATCTGTCGCTCTGGTCTTCAAGACAACTTCGTTAATTTTTGCAGGATGAAACTTATTATAAATCTTCTCAATAATGTTTCGTGGTTTAATATCCGAAAAATAAAGAGCTAACTTAACTTTTTTATGATTGTGCTTGCTTACATAAGGTTTCATACTTACAACCGAATCGTATTTTTTAGAAAATGAATCAATTGCAGGCATTTTCTTTATTGAATGAAACATATCTTCTGTCATTGCCAAAGGATTGCGTTTTAAGGCACCAAAAGATTGTACTGAACTTGGGGTAACGGTTTGAACTTCCATTTTGTTTTCCTTTCTATTAATGGGGTACAGGAGTATTCTATTACTAAAAAACAGTATTTGCAATATTTTCAGCAAAAATCTTTAAACAATTTAAAGTTTCGCAAGTTGTTTGACGACGTTCCCAAAGGCATGGTTTAAGTGGGCAAGAATCGTTCGATTTTATTGCGGTAACAAGATTTGATTGCGGTATTAATTTTTTGTCATCCGTCGGCCCGAAAATTGCATAAGTCTTTGTCCTCATGGCAACTGCCACATGTAAAGGTGCGGAATCCGAACAAATAAATTTTTCAGCTTTTCCGATTAATACGGCAAGCTCTTTAAGACTTTTGGTTTTTCCGTAATAATTTTCAAACAATTCATTGTCTTTAACATTTTTAAGAATAATTTCAATACATTCCTTATCGTCAGGGCCGCCTGCCAAGATAACTTTTTTACCTTTAGATAAAAGTATATTGATGGTTTCCGCCCAAATTTCAGGAGTAATCGTTTTAATCATACCCTTTTGAACGCTTAAACGGCTGACTCCGGGGTGAATAAGTATGGAATTGGGGATTTTTTCCTGAGGAGGAATGTCAATTTCAGGAAGTTCCGTTACATTATCCGTAAGTGCTGAAACTAAATCATGGTACATCTTGCAGGCATATTGATTTTTATTCAGCTGAATCGCTTTTGTAAGGAGTTTTCGGCTTAAATTTCCCGTATCATATCCGTAACGCTCTTTAATTCCCGTCAAAAATAATAATATACTTATAAACTTATTTCCGCCTGAAGATATGACTATGTCAAACTTTCCGGCTCTTGACTTAAATATAAGTTTCAATAATTCAAAATATTTATTCTTGCCTTTAACATCAATTAAAATCAAATCATCAATAATATTTGTCAAATCTTTAACCGATTTACTCCTCGGCTCAAGCGCAAGTGTAATTTTTGAATTCGGAAATTCTTTTTTTAAAGAAATTAAACTTGGCAGAAAAAATATCTCATCACCGATTCCGCCAAAATTTATCGCTAAAATATTCTTAAAATCATTTTTCATAACATTATTATTTTATCAAAAAAATTTTAGAGTTATCAGAAAATTTTTATGTATAATTAACTTATGGTAAACAAAGTAACAACTGCAACCGTAATAGGGCTGGATGCTTACAAAATAACCGTAGAAGTCGATGTTATTAATTCACTTCCGGGGATTTCAATTGTCGGGCTTCCTGATACCGCCGTAAATGAGGCCCGTGACAGGGTTCGTTCCGCAATAAAAAACAGCGGCTACACTTTCCCGACTAAAAAAGTTGTCATTAACCTTGCCCCGGCTGACTTGAAGAAAAACGGAACAAATTTTGATCTTCCGATAGCCGTCGGAATTCTATCTGAAGAAGAAGTTATTGAAAGTGAGAAAATAAAAGGATATGCTTTTATCGGAGAATTATCGCTCGATGGCAAAATCAGAGGAGTAAGCGGAGTTTTGCCGATTATTCTGGGGTTAAAAAAAGCCGGAGTTAAGAATGTAATAGTTCCGTCCGTAAACGCAAACGAGGCTGCACTTGCAGACGGAATAAATATTTACGGTGCGGACTATTTGACAGATGTTGTAAACCACTTTATTGAAGCACCTTTAAAAATCACAAAAATCGACATCAATTCATACCTGTCAAATCACGATGAAAATGAATATGTTTATGATTTTAAAGACGTAAAAGGGCAAAAAAAAGCCAAAAAAGCATTAGAAATTGCAGCCGCAGGCGGGCATAATCTTCTAATGTCAGGCTCTCCCGGATCCGGCAAAACTCTGATGGCAAAATGTTTTCCGTCAATTCTGCCCCCGCTTGAACTCAGTGAAGCGTTAGAAATTACCAAAATATACAGTATTTCCGGACTTTTATCCTCTGATGAACCTCTTATGACAAAACGTCCGTTTCGTCCTGTGCATCATACGGCTTCTGCTAACGGGATTATCGGGGGCGGCTCAAACCCAAAACCCGGAGAAATTACTCTTGCACATCGAGGAGTCTTATTTTTAGATGAAATAGTTGAATTTCCCCGTCAGGTTCTGGAAGTTCTAAGACAGCCGCTTGAAGATGCTAAAGTCGTAATCTCCCGTGCTAATCATTCAATTACTTATCCTGCAAAATTTATGCTGCTTGCGGCTATGAACCCATGCCCTTGCGGATTTCTCGGGGATAAAGAAAAACAATGCACCTGCTCGGATTTTCAAATAAACAGATATCTGTCTAAGCTTTCAGGTCCGCTTTTAGACCGAATTGATCTTCAAATTGAAGTCCCAAGGTTAACCTCTGAAGAACTTCTTAAATCAACTGCCTTAGAAGAATCTTCCGCTGAAATTAGAAAACGGGTAATTTCAGCCAGAAAAATCCAAACAGAAAGATATAAAAATGATAATATTCTTACAAACTCCGAACTTACACCAAAACTTATTAAAAAATATTGCAAATTAGACAAACCTTCCGAAGAACTTCTTAAAACAGCAATCGTTAAATACCAACTCTCAGGAAGACGTTACGACAGAATCTTAAAGCTTGCAAGAACTATTGCTGATCTTGATAATTCATCCGATATAAAACAAACCCATATTATGCAGGCACTTCAATATAGAACTTTTATTAATCCTACTCTAACTTAAAATTTCAAGTTCAAAAAATACTTACTATCTTTTACTGCGTAATAAGCACAATTAACTCCTAAAAGTTCGTCCTTTGAAATACTCTCCGGATTGCAATAAAACTTGTGACTCGTTATCGGATATAACGTATCCGGCTCGCCTAATGCCACAAAATTTTTATTAATTAACTGGAATACAAAAACATCATACCCCATTTTATTAGGCTTATCATTTCCGCCGTTTATATCAACTACGACAATTAACGGATCATCCTTCATGATCGGCTTATTTATCATGAAAAGTTTATCGTCAACAACAATATCTGAACCTTTCTTGTATATTAATTCAGACATGCCGGCTTTACCGTTCATTGTGTAATATTCCTTTGCCGGACAAGCTTTATTCCTGCTTCTGCTCGACTTACCGCATTCATGACTTTTTAAATTCCTTTTTATTGCCTCTGAAAGGTACCAATAATAAATATCATTTCCGTCATCTTTTTCAAAAGGCTGTGTCGTTACATAACGCATTGCCTCATTTAATATGAAAACCGACTTCTTCAATCTTAATGAATAACTTCTTTTAGCAACATGCTTATGCACAATTACGGTCATGACAGCAACAAACAGTATGAAAACACCTATGTTAATCAAAAATCTATATACTGTCATACCTTCCAATAATCTTTTCTTTACAACCATCATCACCTTAATTTTTACTCTTCACCTTCATTTTACTTAAATTATTATACCACTATATATTCGGATTTACAAGATAAATAATCAAACCCGTAATCGCCGAAATTCCCAAATACACCAATGGATCATGTTTTTTCTTAATACTCATAACAAAAAGAATTATAAATAAACCTAATCCGATTAAGCTGAATTCATTTAAAAACATATTTACGCCGACAGCCGCCAAAAGCCCGCATCCTGCCGGTTTTAAACAATATATAATAGATTTTACATACTCATTATCCTCAAACTGTTTAAGCAATTTAGAAACAATTATAACAATAATCAAAGATGGCAAAACAACAGATGCAGTTGCAATCACCGAACCTAAAATCCCTGAAGTAGTAAATCCTGCAAATGTTGCAACATTAACCCCCACAGGCCCGGGAGTAATTGATGAAACAGCTATCATATCTGTCAATTGTTTTGCACTGTACCAATGACGGGTTTCTGCAATATGATACAAAAACGGTATCGTTGCATATCCGCCGCCGAACGAGAATAACCCTATATGAAAAAATTCCAGAAATAATTGAAGATAAATCATTCCTTAACCTCCAATTTCTTTCTGCTCAATATAAACTGCCTTACCACACCCGTTAAAATTGCAAGAATTACAAGTATTGCAGGAGAAATCTTTAAACACAGCGAACACAAAAATACTACAAAAAATACCCCGAATGTAAATCTGCCTTTTATACTCTTGTTCCAAATTTCTTTTATTGCAAGATAAATTAAAACTAAAACTCCTATCCCGACTCCCCAAAAAATCCCTTGAATAAATCTTAGATTAATAAGTTCTTCAAGGAGCTTGGCTAAAATAACTATAAACAAAAACGCAGGCAAAACCATTCCAAAAATTGCCGTAATTGCCCCCATAGTTCGTTTCAATTTATAACCGACAAATATTGAAAGGTTTGCAGCTATTAACCCGGGCAAACTCTGACTTAATGCCGTATATTCGCACAACTCATCATTATCAATCCACCCGCGCTTTTCTACAAGCTCCGACTGCATTATCGGTAAAATTACATAACCTCCGCCCAGCAACAATGTCCCGATTTTGAAAAATACTTTAAATATCTCGTATAATGTTTTTTCCATACTAATTATTCAATGTTGCTTTCAACCTTGCCATCGCCCTTGCTACTGCGGCTTCTGCTCGTTTAGCATCAATTGAGGCATCACTATCGGCAAGCCGTTCTTTTGCCCTTCTTAATGCCGCCTCTGCCCTTGCTACATCAATATCATCCCCGCATTCTGCTGTCGTTGTTAATATGATACATTCGTTGTCTTTAAACTGAAGAACTCCGCCCATAGTTGTATAAGACTTCGATTCTTCTCCTTTTTTAATCTTTGTGACACCTATATCCAAAGCTGCCATGACAGGAATGTGATTTTTCAAAATTCCAAATTCACCGTCTGTGCCGCGTGTATAAATTTCATCCACATCTTCGTCAAATACAACTTTTTCGTGAGTAATTATTTTTAAGTGCATAAATTCCTCTTGTTTTAAAGCACACAATTAATACATATACTTAAATTACGCTTGCAATGTTTTACCTTTTTCAACGGCTTCTTCTATTGTACCTACCATATAAAAAGCCTGTTCGGGTAAATCATCATGCTTACCTTCAATAATTTCTTTAAAGCCTTTTATTGTATCTTCAAGCTTCACATATTTTCCTTGCATGCCTGAGAACTGTTCTGCAACAAAGAACGGCTGTGATAAGAATCTTTGAATTTTTCTTGCTCTGTTTACGGTTTCTTTATCTTCATCAGACAGCTCATCCATACCCAAAATTGCAATAATATCCTGTAACTCTTTATATTTTTGAAGAATTTCAAGAACTTTTCTTGTTGTATTGTAATGTTCTTCCCCGATAATATTCGGATCCAAAACCCTTGAAGTTGATTCCAACGGATCAACCGCCGGATAAATTCCCAAAGAAGCAATCTGACGGGAAAGAACCGTTGATGCATCAAGGTGAGAGAATGTTGTTGCAGGAGCCGGATCGGTTAAGTCATCCGCAGGCACGTAAATTGCCTGAACTGACGTAATAGAACCGTCTTTAGTTGAAGTAATACGTTCCTGAAGTTCACCCATTTCGTTAGCCAAAGTCGGCTGATAACCAACGGCCGAAGGCATACGACCTAAAAGTGCCGACACTTCAGAACCTGCCTGAGTAAATCTGAAAATGTTATCAATAAATAACAACACATCCTGCTTTGAAAAATCTCTAAAATATTCAGCGGCAGTCAAAGCTGACAAGCCGACTCTCATACGAGCTCCCGGCGGTTCGTTCATCTGTCCGTAAATTAGTGCAACTTTATCAATAACCCCTGATTCCTTCATTTCGTTCCAAAGGTCATTACCCTCACGTGTTCTTTCGCCGACACCTCCGAATACTGATACACCTGAATGTTCCATCGCAATGTTATGGATAAGTTCCATAATCAAAACGGTTTTACCAACACCCGCACCGCCGAACAAACCTATCTTTCCGCCTTTTTGATACGGCTGGAGAAGGTCAATAGCTTTAATCCCTGTTTCCAAAATTTCAATATTGGTATTCTGGTCAACAAGTTTTGGAGATTCTCTGTGAATTGGAAGATAAGTATCTGTTTCTACTGGCCCCATCTGGTCTACTGGCTGACCTGTTACATTTAAAATTCTTCCTAAAATAGACTTTCCAACAGGAATTTTAATCGGTTCATTGGTGTTAACAACTTTCATTCCTCTTTTAAGACCGTCAGTTGAAGCCATTGCAACCGTTCTGACCCTGTTTCCGCCTAGCATCTGCTGAACTTCCGCTACAACATAACTTCCGTCTTCTTTATAAATATTCAAAGCAGTATAAATTTCAGGTAATTCTCCTGCCTGAAATTCAACATCTATAACCGGACCGATGATTTTTGTAATTATCCCCTCGTTTTTAGTCAATGTCTCCATAAGCTCTCCTTTGCTGCCTTAATTATAAAACAATAAAAAATAAATAGCAAATTTAAAACAATTGCTCTTTTATACTAAAAATATTTTTTTTAAACTTAAACTTTTAGGTTAATTTTTCTTAAAATAACGAAAAAGCAATTGCCTAATTTGATTTAGCGGAGTAGAATTTATTTATGGCATTAGAGGAACAATTATATTCTGACATCCCTCCGACTAAGCTTCGGAACAAAGAGGAGAAATTTAAACCGGCAAAGACAAGTAAATTCTGGCTTTGGGTAGCGAGTTTATTCTTTTTTAATATGCTTCAAAACAGATTTTTTGCATTTCGCTATCAGGGAGAAGAAAATTATTTTGACGGCGGACAGGATGTTCCGACAATTCTTTTTGCTCCTCACTGCAACTGGTGGGATGGAATTGTTTATTACAACATTACTCACAGAATTTTCCATAAAGAAATCCGGCTTATGGTAGAGGAACTTAACAGATTTCCGCTTTTAAGAAGAGGCGGTGCTTATTCCGTAAACAAAAAATCCCCGCAATCCGCTATGCAAGCTCTTAAATATTCTGTTGACGTTGTAGGTGACACAAGGAATTTGCTTTGTATATTCCCTCAAGGAATTATCAGACCGCCCCATTTCAGACCGTTTGAATTCCAAACAGGACTTGCTTATATTGCACAAAATGCCGTTAAAAGATACGGAAAAGTTAATTTAATCCCTCTTGCTATTGATTACTGCTTTTTAAGAGACAACAGACCGGAAGTTATTGTTAAATTCGGTAAAAGAATTGAACTCATAAATCCGAATATTGACCGAAAACAGTACACCCATCTGCTTGAAAGAGCTTTAACAGAAGTTTGTGACCAGCAGCATCAAGAAATTTCTCACGGCGAAATTTCGGATTATAAAATCCTGTTTAAACAGCACCTCAAATGGTATAGAAGAATTGAACAACGACTTAAAAGAATTGATCTCCCGCCGGTTTCAGGAGTATAAAAGTTTTAAAATCTAAATAAATATAAAAAAAGACGGATTGGATACCGTCTTTTTTAATTTTCCTATTTCCTATTAATTATGCAACGACTTTTGATACAAAATTTGTAATCTCGAAAAATGTATCTTTTACAAACTCTTTTGCTAACGTGCTCACCGGTCTGTTTTCAAGACAATCAAATACATAGTATATCGGGTCACGTGAATTGTTAAATCTCATTCTTCGGTCTTTCTTATCCAAATATGTGAAATCTTCATAAGAAAAACCTTTATTACTTCTGCGTCTTGTTCTTTTTCTTATCAAAGTACCAAACTGTCCGTTACCGTTGGTATCGTTTTTCGAACCTGATGCTGTAGGTATCATTTGCTTGCTCTCTTTCTTAACTTCTCTTTATTTATCTCTTACGTATATATAAAGTATATAAGTATAAAAAAATTGCCTTTTTTGTTTGTGTTTTGTTAAGAAATATTAACAAGCTCACATTAAGACTTTCACCTAGCGGTTTTGGGAGGTTTTTACATCTTCGTCAAACTCAAGCTGGATATCTTCTTCTTCTTGAGAGGCAAGGTTTTTACCTATTGCTTTTTCTAACGAAGCTTTTGCAACGTTATATTGATACAATGCGCCGTAATAATTCAATTGAGCAGTTTGGTAAGTCGTTTGAGCTTCTTTCAACTCTATCGGATCAGCTTCGCCAACTCGGTAACGACCGTATGAAAGTTCATAGTTTTCTTTTGCCTGTTTTACCTGCAAAATTGCAACAGGAATTTGGTTTTTCTTTTCTACCAAAGTCAGGTAAGCATTTTGAATTTCCAAGAAAATTTGGTTTTGAGTATTCACGGCATTTGCAATCTCTTTATCGTAAAGATATCGTGCCTCTTTAATTTCATTTTTTATAAGCATTCCGTTAATAGTCGGGAAATTCAAATATCCGCCTATATTGTAACCGTAATTTGAAGTAAAGTTTTTACCGCCGACTTGCCCTTGACCTTCTATTGAAAGTGTCGGGAAGTATGATTTTTTAACCAGTTTAAGTGTTTGTTTTGCTGTTTCAACCTTAGTTTCAGCAAGTTTTAAGTCAGGTCTTGAATCTCGTGCGATTTCAACGGCTTTTTCTAAAGTTATATCGACAGGCTCGTACCTTAACCTCTCTTTCACATCGTAAGGCTCTATAAATGGCACACCCATTATATTATTAAGTTTTGCAACCGCTAAATTTACGGCATTGCTTGCCTGAATTAGCTGCAGCTTTGCATTACTCAAATTGGATTCTGCAATTGTTACGTCGACTTTCGGGTTTAAGCCGATTTCATAAAACGCTTTTGCCTGATCATAAAACATTGTGTATTGGGAAACCGTATTTTCAGCAACTCTTTTATTTTCATAAGCGTACAAAAGATTAAAATAAGCATCTTTCGTCTGGTAAATAACGGTATTAATAGTTTCAGAAAGCGTTGACTTTTGACCTTCGTATTCAAGTTTGCGGATTGTTGCCTGATTTTGGGTTACCCCAAAATCATAAAGCATTTGCTGCAAAGTAATCTGACCTAAAATATAATAGTTAAACGTCAAATTCCTGCCCAACGCATCCGATAATTGAAGCTGCCTGATTCTTGTATAACCCGTTTGCCAGCTGAATTGCGGAAAATAATTCGACCAAACCTGTTTTATTCTCGTATCCGACGCCAAAACATCATGAAATGCCGCATTAATTTGAGGGTTATTTCCTAGCGCAATCTCCAGACAACGTTCCAGTGTTAAGTCGATATTCTTTTCCACCGATCCTTCTATCACAATTTTGTCATCAACTTTTTTAGGCAAAACTTCTTCTGCATGCGGAAATTCTTTCGGATTTATAGTATTTCCGGTTTTATGCGCAACTTCCTCTGCTTGAGATAAAGTTCCGAACATTGATATTAAAATTATTATTAAAATACGCTTTAACATAATTTATAAAGTTTCCTTATTTTTCTTTTCTTTATATTTTTGAGCAAGCTTGTGCGTATATGCCTTAAAGTCTTCAATAATTACGTAATAAGCGGGCACAAGGAAAGTTCCGATAAATGCAACCGCCATCATTCCGCCAAACACTGTCATACCGACAGAATTACGGCTTGCAGCACCCGCACCTTTGGCAAATACTAGAGGAAGCAAACCTAATATAAAGGCAATATTTGTCATCATTACAGCTCTAAATCTTAATTTTGCAGCCTCTAATGCAGCATCTTTATATGGCATACCGGCCTCATGGGCATCTTTTGCAAATTCTATAATCAAAATTGCCTGCTTTGTAGAAAGCCCGATTAACATTACAAGCCCGATTTGTGCATATATATCAAGCGAAAGCCCCGCAAATGTTCCGAATATTCCCGCCACATACTGAAAGAACAATGCTCCCATAATAGCCACAGGTGATACCAGCATTACGGCAACCGGAAGCATCCAGCTTTCATATAATCCGACAAGAAACAGATACACAAATACCAATGACATTATTATAATCGGCAGAATTTGTCCTGAAGATTCCTGCTCCTGCAACGAACTTCCCGACCAGGCATATCCCATATCTTCCGGCAAAACTTCATCAGAAACCTGCTCCATAATCTTTATTGCATCACCTGAGCTTACACCCGTTTTTGTCATTCCGTTAATCGTAATTGCAGGATACATATTGAACCTTGTCAAACTGTAAGGCCCGACAATTTCCTTAACCTCGACAACGGAAGTTAACGGGACCATTTTGCCGTAATTGTTTTTCACATAGATTTTATTTATATCAGCAGGCTTTTCTCTGAACTCAGAATCCGCCTGCAAATAAACACGATATACACGACCGTATTTATTAAAGTCGTTTACGTAAGATTTACCAAAATATCCAGCCAACGCACTGTATATTTCTGACATCTCAACACTCTGGGCCATTGCCTTATCTGCGTTTACATTAATCAACAACTGCGGAAGATTTGCCGTAAAGGAAGTGTACACAAGCTGAAATGCCGGATTTTTATTTGCCGCAGCAATTAATTTTTCGGCTTCTTCGTACAATTCCTGCGGAGTTCTGTCGCCTTTATCCAGAAGTTCGTATTCAAATCCGCCAAACATACCCAATCCTGAAATTGAAGGCGGCGAAAATACCGCAATCTTTGCGGAAGGATAGTTTGAAAATTCCTGCTGCATTTTGCTCATAATACTTTGCATCGAAAGTTCTTTTTTCTTTCTCTTTGACCAATCAGAAAGTCTTGCAACAATCAATGCGGTGTTTTCGCCCGAATATCCGACAAGCGTAATCGTTGTTTCTACACCGGGGATTGCAAGAATTTTCTTCTCAATTTCGGTTGCAACAATATCCGTTCTGGAAGCTGATGATCCGTCAGGAAGCTGTATTTGTGAAAATATCGCACCCTTATCTTCAGTCGGCAAAAACCCTTGTGGGATTAATTTACCTAAAAATGCAATAAATGCAACTATTATCAAAAATGTTACCATAGTAGCCTTTGGCGAATCTATAAAAAATTTAGCCCCTACAAGGTATTTATCACGAACTCGATTAAACCATTCATCAAATTTTTGAATAAATTTCAAATGGCTCTGTTCTTCGCCCGACTTTAAAATAATCGCACAAAGTGCAGGTGCCAAGGTTAAGGCAACAAGTGTCGACAAACCAATAGAAGATGCAATACAAAGTGCAAACTGCCTGAACATTCTGCCAGTAATTCCTGCCATAAATGAAACAGGTACAAATACCGCCATTAACACAAGAGATGTCGCCAAAACGGCCCCGAAAACTTCCTGCATTGTAACTTCCGTTGCCTCTTTCGGGTTCTTGCCCTCCTGAATGTGACGTTGAGTATTCTCCAATACAACAATCGCATCGTCTACTACCAAGCCTACTGCCAAAACTAATCCGAAAAGTATAAGCAAGTTTATCGAAAAACCTAACAGGTTCATAAATATAAATACACCGATTAAAGAAACTGGAATTGCGCAAAACGGGATTAATGCGGCTCTTGCACTTCCTAAAAATACGTAAGTTACAATTCCGACCAAAACAATCGCCAAACCGATTGCATTTATAACTTCTTTAATTGATTCTCTTACGAAATCCGTTTCATCACGCTCAATTTTATATTCAATACCCTGAGGAAAACTTTTTGAAAGTTCCGCCATTTTTTTTCTTATCTTGTTTGAAAGATCAATTGCGTTTGCTTCAGGAAGCTGGCTTATTGAAATAATCGCAGAATTTCTTCCGCCGATTCTTGAAAAATATGAATAACTTTCAGCCCCGAGTTCAACACGAGCAATATCCTTTAACCTAATCTGCGAACCGTCGGGTTTTGAGCGGACAATTATATCTTCAAACTCTTTTACATCCTGCAATCTGCCCTTCGTTCTCATCGTAAGCTTTATCATCTGCTTATTTTTCATAGGTTCAACACCCAAATCACCCGCAGGGCTTTGGGTATTTTGATATTGAATTGCGTTACTGACTTCGGAAATTGATACCCCTAAATTTGCCATCTTGGAAGCATCAAGCCAAATTCTCATCGAATAATCAGCAGAACCGAATACCGAAACTTTACCCACACCTTTTATACGGGCAAGCTCATCCTTAATATAAATTGAAGCATAATTTGCAACATACAAAGCATCATAAGTATGAGTCGGAGAATTTACGGCAATCATCATTAACCCCGGACCGCCAGTTGATTTTTTAACCGAAAGCCCGTACCTTTTAACTTCTTCAGGCAGCCTCGGAGTTACAAGCTGAAGCTGGTTTTGAACATTTACAACCGCCATATCAGGATCAGAACCTATTTCAAAATACAAAGTCAACTGATACTGACCGTTTTGAGATGTTGAAGACATATAAATCATATCTTCTACACCGTTTAACTGTGCCTCAATTGGGGCTGCAACGGTAGATTCAACTACATCAGAACTTGCACCTGCATAAGTCGCAGTTACAACAACCTGCGGAGGAGTTATTGACGGATATTCTTCCAACGGAAGCAGATTTATCATCAGCATTCCTGCAAGAATTATCGCCAAAGATATTACTATCGCAAGCTTCGGCCGTTTTATAAAAAGATTGCCTTTATTTTCTGTCATTTTTATTTTTTCTCCGATTCGGTGCTGTTTGTCAGTTCTTTACTTTTAATCTTTTCCATTTCTTCTTTTGAAACTATTGTAACCGGTTTTCCAGGAACAACTTTCTGAAGCCCGTCGGTAACTATCCTATCACCCTTTTTTAATCCCTCTTCCACAATCCAATCATTGCCGCTTTGGCCTTTTGTTTTTATATATACAAGCTGCGGCAAATCTTGTTCATCCAATTTATAAACAAACTTGCCTGCCTGATTCTCCTGCACTGCCGTCTGCGGAACCACTGGAATATTAGAAGGCTTGTTTGCATAAAGTTTTACCGTTAAAAATTCACCTTGAATTAATGCGTTATTCGGGTTCTGAAAAGTCGCCCTCATCGTTATTGTACCTGTTGACTGGTCTACTTTGTTGTCTTGAAAATCCTGAATACCGTCAAATTTATATTTTTCTCCGTTTGAAAGATAAAGTTCGGTTTTTCTGTTTGAGTTTGCCTCAGCGTCTGAATTTGCTAAAATTGCATAATCATTTGAATCAAGAGGGAACGTAACATAAATCGGATTTGTACTGTTAATTGTCGTTAACGCTCCTGATGAAGGAGTTACGTAGTTTCCGACGGTTACGTTTATTATCCCGACTCTGCCGTCTACAGGAGATTTCACCATTGTATAGCCCATAATTCGCTGACTGTCATTATAACTTGCTTCTGCGGATGCCACTTGCGCCCTTAAAGAATCCCTCTGCGATAGCATCTGATCGTACTGAGATCTTGCTATATAATCGTTTTTAACCAATTCTTCCGATCTTTTAAGCTGTTTTTCTGCGTATGCCAGCTGAGCCTTTAAATTCGCAACATTAGCACTTGCTACCTTTGACGAATTCACAAATTCTGTCGGTTCTATCTGAAATAAGGTCTGACCTGCTTTTACAAAATCACCCTCTTTAAAATAACTTTTTGTCAAATATCCTGAAATACGTGCTAAAACATCTACTCTGTATTTTGAAACTACTCTTCCGGGAGCTTCGTAAGTTCGTATTATGCTTCGGTCTTGAATATCTTCCACTACAACTTGCGGCGCCGGCTTGTTTCTTAAGGCGTTATTGCTTTTTATTTTATTGAATACCGTAACACTATATCTTGCAATAATAGCACCCAATAATACCGCTAATATTATTATTATTGTTTTTTTCATTGTTTTCCCCTAATCTTTTTTAATCGGATATTTGTATATTTTAAAAAATTTTGCTGCTTTTACAATAATTCAATTATACAAAATCCAATTCAAAAAGCAATATTAATTACATGGACAAATTGAACCCGTTATTTCCCGACTATAAGATTTTTAAACAATATACAAAGAGGCGGAGCCTGATGTTTCAGGCTCCGCCTCTTAATTTATTCAATTATTACTTTATAGCCTCAAGACATTCTTCACAAATTCCGTCAGCATTAAGTTTTCTGTACTTCCAGCAGCGAGCGCATTTTTCGCCCTCTGCTTTTGTAACCCAAACCGTGTAATCGTCTTCTTTATATTCATTCAATACACCGGACGGTTTTTCGTCAGTTACATAAGCCTGAGAAGTAATAAAGATATTGCAAAGTTCATCTTCATTTGCCTTTAAAACAGCATTATCTTTTACGCTTACATAAACCGCAACTTCAAGAGAACTTCCGACTTTTTTATCTGCTCTCAACGGTTCAATTGCGCGGCTTACAACTTCACGTGCTTTTAGAATTTGAGTAAATTCTTCATCTAATTTTTCATTTTTCCATTCAGCTTTTGCTTCAGGCCATTTTGAAAGAAGAATACTTTCCAACCCGCCTTTTTGAGATTCAGGAACACTCATCCAAATATCTTCCGCCTGATGAGGCATTACAGGAACAAGCATTCTGACTAAAGCCTGCAATATTTCATACATTACAGTCTGGCAAGCTCTGCGTGAAACTGATTTTTTGCCCGCTGTATAAAGTCTGTCTTTTACAATATCCAAATAGAAAGAGCTTAAGTCAACAGCTGCAAAATTTTGAAGATGTTGGAAATATTTATAAAATTCGTAATTTTCAAACGCAACTGTTACTTCTTCTATCAGACTATTGAGTTTGTGAAGTGCAAATTTGTCCAATTCCTTCAAATCTTCATAATCTACATAATCAACTTTCGGATCAAAATCAAAAAGGTTGCCAAGCAAAAATCTTGCGGTATTTCTTGTTTTCTTAAAGATTTCAACCAATTGTTTTACGATATTATCGCCGATTTTGGTATCGTTTCTGTAATCGACTGATGCTGCCCAAAGTCTTAGGATATCTGCGCCGTAATTCTTTATAATATCATCAGGGCGAATATAATTTCCCAAAGATTTTGACATTTTTCTGCCGTCCTCACCGAATACAAAACCGTGAGTAAGAACTGTTTTATATGGAGCTTTTCCTTCTGTCGCAACTGAAGTTAAAAGTGAAGATTGGAACCAGCCTCTATGCTGATCGGAACCTTCAAGATACATTTCAACAGGTGTCGTTCCAAGCTGTTCGCTTCTTTTTTCCACAACAGCTCTCCAGCTTATACCTGAGTCAAACCAGACATCCATAATGTCATTTTCTTTTCTAAAATGAGTTTTACCGCATTTGGGGCACTTGAAACCGCTCGGCAGAAGTTCTTCTGCGCTATATTTAACCCAAGCATCAGAACTTTCTTTTTCAAAAATTTCAGCGATATGATTTATTGTTTCATCGGTTACGATAACTTCTCCGCAATCTTCACAGTAAAATACAGGAATCGGAACACCCCAGGCTCTTTGGCGGGAAATACACCAGTCTGTACGCCCTGCAACCATATTTGATATTCTGCTTTCTCCGTTTGCAGGAATCCATTGTACGTTTTTAATTGCTTCCAGCGCTTTATCTCTAAATTTGTCGACTTTTACAAACCACTGAGGCGTTGCACGATAAATTACGGGATTTTTACATCTCCAGCAGTGCGGATAACTGTGGCTTATATCTTGTGCTTTTAAGAGCGCACCGCAATTTTGAAGCTTTTCTATTACGATTTTGTTTCCTTTGTAATACGGAACCCCTTCAAGATCTTTATCTTGAACAGCGTCTGTCCAAATTCCACGCCCATCAAGAGGTGAAAATACTTCAATTCCGTATCTGCATCCGACTTCATAGTCCTCTAACCCGTGTCCCGGAGCTGTGTGAACTGATCCTGTACCTGCATCAAGAGTAACGTGTTCTCCTAAAATTATCGGAGATTTTCTGTCATACAGAGGGTGTTTTGTATTCAAAAGTTCAAGATCCTGACCTATGCAAGAACCGACAACTTTAATATCTTTTTCATCCCATTCAACATCATTTAAATATGCACCTAAAAGTTCTTGTGCAACAACATAAACGTCACCTTTATACTCAAAGAATGTATATTCAAACTTCGGGTGCATACTGATTGCCATGTTTGACGGAATTGTCCAAGGAGTTGTTGTCCAAATTATTGCGTAAATATCTTTATCGGATTTTCCGCTCAGAATTCTACTGTTAATCTTATTTGTGCTTTCTTCATCAAACTTAAATCTTACATATATTGAAGTTGAGGTATGATCTGCATATTCAACTTCGGCTTCTGCAAGCGCTGTTTCACAAGATGCACACCAATAAACAGGTTTCATTCCTTTTTCAATATAACCTTTCTTGTACATCTCTCCAAAAACTCTAACCTGTTCGGCTTCATATTCAGGTGCAATCGTTAAATACGGATGCTCCCAGTCGCCCCAAACACCTAAACGCTTAAATTCATTTTCCTGACCTTTTAAGTTTTTATGCGCAAACTCACGGCATTTCTGACGAAGTTCATAAGGTGTTACAGCGCTTCTACCGCCTTTAATCTCTTTTACAACCTTATTTTCAATCGGAAGCCCGTGTCCGTCATAACCTGGAACGTAAGGAGCATAAAAGCCTCTTTGTGATTTATATTTGGTTAAAATATCTTTTAAAATTTTATTGAGTGCAGTTCCGACGTGAATTTTCTCACTGCTTAAATAAGGAGGCCCGTCATGAAGAATAAATTTATTTGTTTTATCTTTATTTGCTACTGATTTTTCATAAATTTTGTTTTCTTCCCAGAACTTTTGAATTTCAAGTTCTCTAACCGTTGCATTCGCTCTCATCGCAAGACTTGTCTGCGGGAGGTTCAGTGTGTCTTTAAATTCAACTTTCGTACTTTCACTCATCTTATTCTATCCTTCTTTTTTAATTGTTTTTTATTAATGTCTTTCGCGATTTTTTCTGAAATTTTCAATGTCTGCGCCGATACTTTCAGCTTTTGACTGCGCCACGAACTCTTTCATTTTATCATAATCAAAAACTTTTTCCCATCGGGCAATTACAACGGTCGCAACACAGTTACCGATAAGGTTTACGGTTGTTCTTCCCATATCAAGAATCTGGTCAATACCAAGCAGAATTGCAACTCCCAAAATCGGAATATCAAAACTTGCCAGAGTTCCTGCAAGAACTATCAAAGAAACTCTCGGAACTCCGGCTACACCTTTGCTTGTTAACATCAATGCAAGCATTATAATTACCTGTTGATTTAAATCCAAATTAATTCCGACGATTTGAGAAGAAAACAAAACCGCCATTGCAAGGTACAAAGTGCTTCCGTCAAGGTTAAATGTATACCCAGTCGGCATAACAAATCCAACTATGTTTTTCGGAACTCCAAACCGCTCCATAATATCCATAGCCTTAGGAAAAGCAGCCTCCGAGCTTGCGGTAGTGAATGCCAAAAGTGCCGGTTCCTGCAATGCTCTTAACAAGTTTCTAAATGAAATTCTTACTATTTTGCAAACCAAAAACAAAACCAATACAACAAAAATTGCAAGCGCAAAATACAATGCACCGATTATTTTAAAGTAATTTTTAAGAACAGCAAGCCCGTTTGCGCCGACTGTTGATGTAATTGCCCCGAAAATTCCTAAAGGCGCAAAATACATAACATATTCAGTAAACTTAAACATTATCTGCGAAACGGAATTTAAAACATCCAAAACAGGCTGAGCTTTTTTGCCGACAGCACAAATCGCAAGTGCAAAAAATATTGAAAAAACTACAATTTGAAGCAGATTCCCTTTTGCCATCGCATCGACAATGCTTGTCGGGAAAATATCCGTAACCATTGCACTGATTGAAGTATGCGCCTGACCTGCGGCAATAATCCCTGCGGCTTGCATCTCAATAGCATGAGGCGAGGTTCCTGATACAAATCCAACTCCCGGCTTAAATATATTTCCGACAGTAAGCCCGATTATAAGAGCAAGTGTCGTCACAATTTCAAAATAAATAATAGTCTTAAGCCCGATTTTACCTAATTTTTTAGCATCACCATGCCCCGCAATTCCGACCACCAAAGTCGAAAACAATAAAGGCGCAATAATCATCTTAACCATTCTCAGAAAAATTTCCGCTAACGGCTTCATTTTAACCGCAAAATCAGGGGCAAAATGTCCGACGATTATGCCTAAAAATAATGCTATAAATATCAGGGCTGTAAGTCTTGAGTGTTTCAAAAATTTTCACCTCGGATGATATTATATTACAAACATAAATATCTAAAAAGTTATAAAAATATTTTGTTACAAAAGCGCCATATAAATAAAATATCATGTTGCATGACTTTTCAAATTGATGTAAAATTGTAGAACAAACCATGCTTTAAATATTTTTATTTATGGGGATGATTTTTAGTTTCTAATAAGAAGACTTGGATTAATAAATGGAGGTTAGTGTGAACTTAGTGGAAGAAAAATTAAACTTATCCGAAAACGCAATAAAAGTTCTCGAAAGAAGATACTTAAAAAGGGACAAGGACGGCAATTGTACAGAAACACCGGCTGACATGTTCAAACGTGTCGCGATGGCAATTGCATCAGGAGATTTGAAATTCGGCAAATCTCAAGCTGAAGTAGACAAACTTGCTGAACGTTTTTACGATTTTATTACAAAATGCTACTTTATGCCGAATTCTCCGACATTGATGAACGCAGGAAGAGAACTCGGACAATTGGCAGCTTGCTTTGTGTTGCCTGTCGAAGACAGCCTTGAAGGGATTTTTGAAACAGTTAAAAACACAGCATTAATACACAAATCAGGAGGCGGAACAGGTTTTTCATTCTCAAGACTTCGCCCTAAAAACAGCGTTGTAAAATCAACAATGGGTGTTTCATCAGGCCCTGTTTCATTTATGGAAGTGTTCAACGCCGCAACCGAAGCCGTTAAACAAGGCGGAACAAGACGCGGTGCTAATATGGGTATTTTAAGAGTTGACCACCCTGATATTTTAGACTTTATCAACTGCAAATCAGATAACAATAAATTAAACAACTTCAATATTTCAGTTGCAATTACCGATAAATTTATGGAAGCACTTAAAAAAGGCGAAGATTACGATTTAGTAAATCCGCAAAACAATCAGGTTGTTGCAAAGTTAAATGCAAAGAAAGTATTTGATTTAATAGTTGACGGAGCTTGGAGAAACGGTGAACCGGGTATAATTTTCATCGACAAAATGAATTCAGATAACCCGACACCTTTGGTAGGTCAAATTGAATCAACAAATCCTTGCGGAGAAGTTCCTTTGTTAGCTTACGAAGCTTGCAACTTAGGTTCAATTAACTTAGGCAGAATGGTTGTTGAAGGCTCAAACGGCCCGGAAATTGATTGGAAAACTCTTGCCGATACAACAAGAACTGCGATCAGATTTTTGGACAACGTAATTGCCGTAAACAATTACCCGCTTCCTCAGATTTCGGAAATGGTACAAAACAACCGCAAAATAGGACTTGGCGTAATGGGCTGGGCTGATATGCTTATGAAAATGGGACTTTCGTATAGCTCTGCCGAAGGCACAAAATTAGCTTCCCAAATTATGGAATTCATTGATTACGAATCTAAATGCGAATCTATTGAACTTTCAAAAGAAAGAGGCAGATTTAACAACTTTAAAGGAAGCATTTACGACGGTAAAGACTTTTTGTATAACAAATACAAAGGAAAATCAGCCGGCAAAGTTTCCGACGAACAATGGAAAGAATTAGATTCACAAATTGAAAAATACGGTATCCGTAATGCAACAACAACTTGTATTGCTCCAACCGGAACAATTTCAATGATTGCAGGAGCGTCAGGCGGAGTTGAACCTTTGTTCGGACTTGTATTTTCAAGATTAATCATGGACGGAACAGAAATGCTTGAAATCAATCCGATATTCAAGGAATACGCAATCAAAAACGGTTTCTATTCTGAAAGCTTGATGAAAGAAATTGCAAAAACAGGTTCTGTTGCACACATTGCTGGAGTTCCTGAAGATGCTAAGAAGATTTTCGTAACAGCTCACGATGTATCACCTTACTGGCACGTAAAAATGCAAGCAGCATTCCAGCTTCACACAGATAACGCCGTATCAAAAACCGTAAACTTTGAAGAACACGCAACTCGTGAAGATATTGAACAAGCTTACATTTTAGCATACGAAAACAATCTGAAAGGAATTACCGTTTACAGAAATAACAGCCGTCAATTCCAGCCGATGAATTTGGACGCTAAAAAATCAGAAGCGCAGGTCGAAGCTGAAAAATCTATGAAAACAGTTTCAGAACCTGAGAAAAAACCTGAAATGACAAATCCGATTAAAGAAACAAAAACAGAAGATTACAACCCGACAGGTGAAATTAAAACCGTTAAATGCCCTGAATGCGGAAACGAAATTCAGATGGCAGAAGGCTGCTTTATTTGCCTAAAATGCGGATATTCAGGTTGTTCATAGAATACAACTTTAAATATTAAAAACTTAAAAAAGGCCTGCCTAAAAAAGCAGGTCTTTTATTATAAAAATATTAAAACTGTAAACATTATTTAAAATTTCCATAAAAACAGGCAATTTTTTCACACATAAAACCTTTATAAAAGTAAGTAGTGTAATCGGAAAGGTTTGTGCGAAATGAAAACGGAAATGGTTAATGCATTTAATTCATCGGTAGTTGGCGGGAATTTAGTTCAAATTGACAACAAAAACCGTTACCATGTAACAGACAAAAACGGGAAAACAAAAGTTTTAACCCGAGATCAGTTTGAAAAGAACATTGTACAAAATGAAGACAAACTTCACTCAGGAGAAGACATCAAATTTAAAAAACCGATGTCATTTTTCTCAAAAGCAATGCTGACGCTTTTAGGAGCAGGAGCGATTGCTGGTATAATTTACCGCAAAGACATTCTGAAATTTTTTAAATCCTCACAAACCAAAGAAGTTATAGATAATCTTGTAAACAGCGAAAGCGGACAAAAAATTAAAAAAACAGGCGAAACTATAAAAGATACCGTTGAAGATGTAATAAAAAATCCAAAAACTTATGCTCAAAAAATTGATGGTTTTGTCGCAAAATGGACAGAAAAAGGCATTAACGGAATTGGTAAAGTCGTTGATTTTATAAAAGGATTTAAAAAGTAGAATAGCAATAAAAAATAAGAAAATTTAAATCCCTGTGAACGCAAAATTTTACAGGGATTTTTTAATGGACAAAAACGTAATTCTTTACACAGATATGAGTTTTATATATAATGGACAGGCAAAGGAATTAAAATATGTCTGTAGCATTAAGTGAAGAAAGAATACAAGAACTCGTCAAAGAAACAGGCTTAAAACATATAGCAATCATAATGGACGGGAACAGACGCTGGGCAAAGGCGCACAATTTACCCTCAGCTTTCGGGCATAAAAAGGGTGTTGATGCCCTGAAAGCGACAATGAGAGCCTGCGACGATTTCGGGATAAAATATTTAACAGTTTACGCATTTTCGACCGAAAATTGGAATCGAAAACCGGAAGAAGTTTCATTTCTGATGGATTTGCTCGGGACAACACTTCAAAACGAGCTTAAGGAAATGGATGAAAACAATGTTGTAATAAGCTTCATCGGAGATACAACAAAATTAAGCGAAAAACTTCAAAAGATTTTAAAAAACGCAGTTGAAACAACAAAAAATAATACTGGTGTAAACCTTCAAATAGCGTTTAATTACGGTGCAAGAGACGAGATAGTTCATGCAGTTAAAAACATTTGCAAAAAAATTCAATCAAAAGAGCTTTCACTTGATGAAATAACCGAAGATATAATATCAAATAATTTATACACCCAAAACATTCCAGATCCGGACTTGCTAATCCGAACAGGCGGAGAGATGAGGGTTTCGAACTATCTTTTATGGCAGATAGCATACAGCGAGTTTATAGTTACCAAAAGATACTGGCCCGAATTTGACAAAAAAGCACTATCTGAAGCGATTTCGGAATTTTACGGCAGACAAAGACGCTACGGAAAATAAGAATTTAAAGGAGCTTTATGAAGATAATAATAGCCACCCAAAACCCGCATAAAGTAGAGGAAATAAGAGCGATTGCAAATCTTTACGGGATGAGCGGAATTGAATTTGAAGCAATCGACAGCAGTTTAGATTTTAACCCTGATGAGAACGGCCAGACTTTTGAAGAAAATTCTTTTATAAAAGCAAAAGAAGCGAACCGCCTGACGGGCGAATACACACTTGCAGACGATTCAGGCTTATGCGTTGAAGCACTTGAAGGTGCCCCAGGGATTCACTCTGCAAGATATGCTGAAACCGCACAAAAAAGAATTGACAAACTTCTTGATGCACTAAAAAATTCGCAAAATCGCAAAGCCAAATTTGTCTGCGCTCTTACTTTTATAAACCCCTCAGGCGAAGTTGAATTTACAACAAGAGGTGAATGCCTCGGGGAAATTGCGACCACTCAATCAGGCACCCACGGGTTTGGCTATGATCCTGTTTTTTTAGTCGGCGGAACTTCAAAAACAATGGCGGATATGGAAGAAGATGAAAAAAATAAAATTTCTCACAGAAGCCGCGCTATGCAAAAGCTTTTTGATTATTTAAAAAAATAAACCTTATTTTTATGCGATAATTTTTATATGCAAAATCTTATTGGTAAAGCTAAAAAAGAACATTCCCTTTCAAAATCTGAAATTGTTGAAATTTTAAAAGACAATTCCGTAAATGACTATCTTTTTAAATCCGCAGACGAAGTAAGAAAAAAATTTAAAGGGGATGAAGTTTATTTAAGAGCCTTAATTGAGTTTTCAAATATTTGCAGATGCAATTGCTGCTACTGCGGGATAAGACGGGATAATAAAAATATTGAACGTTACAGGCTTGAAAAAGATGAAATAATAAAACTTGTAGATTTTGCAGTTCAATCGGGTTACAAAACTATCGTTCTTCAAAGCGGAGAAGATTTGTTTTTTGGGGCGGATTATTTTGCGGAAATTATAAAAGAAATTAAAAAATCAGATGTTGCAATAACCTTAAGCATCGGTGAAAGGACTTTTGAAGAATACAAAATACTAAAAGACGCCGGAGCCGACAGATTTTTACTTCGGATTGAAACGACGGACGAAGATTTATACAAAAAAATGCACCCTGATATGGATTTTGCAAACAGAAAAAGATGTCTGTATGATTTAAAAAAACTTGGATTTGAAACAGGCACAGGTTCACTTATAGGGCTTCCCGGACAAACTTTAGAAAGCCTTGCGAATGATATTTTATTCTATAAAGAACTTGATGCTGATATGATAGGAATAGGCCCCTTGATTGTCCATCCTGAAACACCTTTAAAAAACGAAAAAAACGGGGATTTAATTTTGGCAATAAAGGTTTTAGCCCTAACCCGCCTGCTTTTGCCTGATATAAATATTCCTGCAACAACTGCGATGGAAACACTTCATCCGCAAGGCAGAATTATAGCGCTTCAATCAGGGGCAAACGTTATTATGCCAAATATCACGTTTGAAAAATGTAAAAAAAATTATGAAATCTATCCGAACAAAGTTTCGGTGGACTATTCAAAACTTCAAACAGACCTTGAAACTATCGGACGAAAAATTTCCGACCGAAAAGGTTACAGAAAAGACTTCTTAAATTAAAAAAGAAAGGAATTTTTTAATGAAAATTGCTGAAAATGTTTTAGGATTAATAGGTAATACACCTTTAGTTAAAATAAATCGTTTAAATCAAGATGGTTGTGCAAATGTAGTTGCAAAATTGGAAAGTTTTAACCCCGCTGGATCTATTAAGGATAGAACTGCGTTGAGTATGATTGAAGATGCAGAAAAAAGAGGTTTGTTGACTCCAGGTGCAGTAATTATAGAACCGACAAGTGGAAATACAGGTATCGGTCTTGCTATGGTATGTGCTGTCAAAGGTTATAAGATGATTTTGACAATGCCTGAGACAATGAGTTTAGAAAGAAGAAAACTCCTATCTGCATACGGCGCAGAACTTGTTCTGACAGAAGGGGAAAAAGGCATGCAAGGAGCCGTCGAAAAAGCCGAAGAACTACATCAGGAAATTAAAAATTCCTTCATTCCTCAGCAATTTGCAAACCCTGCAAATCCTGCTTCACATTCTTCAACTGCCGACGAAATCTGGTCCGACACAGACGGCAAAGTTGATATTCTGGTCGCTGGTGTCGGAACAGGCGGAACACTTTGCGGATGTGCAAAAAGATTAAAAGAATTAAATCCACAATTAAAAGCAATTGCGATTGAACCGGCATCAAGTCAGGTTTTAGCGGGAAAACAGGCCGGCATGCACAAAATTCAAGGCATTGGAGCAAATTTTATCCCTGAAAACTTTGATAAAAATCTGGCAGACGAAATTTTTCCTGTAAAAGATGAAGAAGCTATTTCAACAGCCCGTAATCTTGCTTTCAAAGAAGGTATACTTGCAGGAATTTCCGGCGGTGCTGCGATGTTTGCAGCTCTGGAAATTTCAAAACGCTCAGAAAACACCGGTAAAAATATTGTTGTAATTCTGCCGGATAATGGTGAACGTTACCTTTCCAGCGAATTATTTAACAATTAAGATTTGTAACAAAAACTTATTTTCCTGAAATCATGCTTTTTTATATGTGTTTATTGATATAAGAAGTAAAAGCAGGAGGGCTTATGTCGATTAATATTACAGTCGGTAACGGACAAGGTATAACGCAAGCAATTAAAGCACACCTGGAAAAACAAGGTGTGAAGCTTACGAATGTAAAACTGTCTGACTGGCAGAAAGTAATGACTCTTGTTAATCAAAACCAGCAGGCAAATGCCACGGCCGGAAAAGACAGTATCTTTACCGGCGGCAACGATGTTTCACGCATAGGTAAAAATAACGGCGATAACAACTGGAAAACAGATTTTCAGGTTCAGGCCGGCCAGGTAATGCAGTTTGATGCGGGTATTTTCAATAAAATTGTTGCTGTTTTGACAGGTAAAGCGCAAGAAACTCCGGCACCTGACGAAACTCCTGATAATCAACCACAGACACCGCCTCCTCTTGATGCGAAACCTCAAGGTTTAAGTCAGGAACCGGATATTCCTGATAAAATAGAAGTTCCAGCTGATGTTCAAAGACAAAGCACAGAAAGTATGATTGATCAACTCGGCGGAAAAATTATTCAGCGTGAAGTTAATGGTGAAATGCAGGATATTGCGGTTGTAACTGTAGACGGTCAAAAAGTCCGCCGTGCAATTAACGAGGACGGCACGCTTGGCGATACACTTGCCGCAACAAAAACATTCGGAAAAAATGAATACATCGCGGGTGATTTCCCTGCAGGTACAAAGGTTTTAGAACGTGAAGTAAACGGCCAAAAGCAGCAAATAGCAGTCTATAAGGATAAAGACGGCAATACCCAAAGAGCACTTGTTGTGACTGATCCTGAAACTGGTAAAACTACTTTAGGCGAAAATTTAGTTACAGTTTCAACTATGGGTAAAAATAAATATGTGACAGAAAGTAAGTTTAATGCATATGTAAAAACTATGCTTGGTTTAGGAGCAGATGAAGATATTCCTGCAGATTTAAAAGCTGAATACATAACAATTGGAGGTGAATCTTCTATTGTTATAAAAAAAGATGGTAAAGTTATGGATTCTGCTCAACTTAAATCTTTTATGGCTGATTATAGAGCAAATACAGAAGGAAATAGTGCTTTTGTAGAAGCAAAAGCTCAAGATCCAATCTCCGATATCCCAGAGATTAATAGTTCCCCACAAATTTATAACGGAAACAGTAATACAGAAGAAGTAAAAGCACATAATCCAATATCAGATATACCAGAGATTAATAGTGCACCAGAAATTTATGATGGAAATAGTAATGTAAAAGATGTTGCAAGTAATAATCATAAAGGAGAAACTAGAGAAATTTCATCCGATAAAGTTAAAGGTTCTTATACTTTAGCTCCTTCTGATAATGGAGATGGTTATCGCTTGGACACATCGTCACTTATTCTAAATAATAAAGGAGAAGCTTCTTCTTTCTTTGAAATGACAAATAAAAATGGTAATAATATTTATCAACTTTCAAATGGGTTATATGAATTCAGAGGATTACAAGAGTCAGGTATGAGTTCGCTACAATCTAGGATGGATTCTGCGTCTCAAGATTTATCTCTTAATAATGCTATTTATAATGATTTATCAAACAAACAAGCTTCAGGTGTTGAACTTGCTGATTATGAGAAGGCATTTATGAGTAAGCATTTAGAAGATCTTAATAATTATGGTTTAGCTCTTGATAAGAATGGTAATATTATTAATATTGCAAAAGATGAGTAAAAGAAAAACTGAGATTAATCTCAGTTTTTCTTTTACTTTATGATATGTATATTTCTTTAGGGAATTACATCATTCCACCCATACCGCCCATGCCAGGCATTGCCGGAGCATCAGCTTTTTCTTCCGGAATATCCACAACAGCAGCTTCAGTTGTTAATAACATAGAAGCAACGGATGCTGCGTTAACAAGAGCAGATCTTGTAACTTTAGCCGGATCAACGATACCTGCTTGGAACATATCAACATACTTGTCGTTCAAAGCATCGTAACCGTAAGCGCCTTCGTGAGAAAGAATAGCATCAACAACAACATCAGCTTTAGCGCCTGCGTTGCGAGCGATTAATCTTAACGGAACATCAAGTGCCGCAGTTAGAATTTTGAACCCGACTTTTTCATCATCAGAAGAGAATGAAGTTGTGTCAATTTGTTTTTCCAAGTGCTGTTGAACTCTTAACAATTCAACGCCGCCTCCTGGAACTATACCTTCTTCATTAGCAGCTCTTGTAGCGTTAAGAGCATCTTCAATTCTTAATTTACGTTCTTTCAATTCAACTTCAGAAGCAGCACCGACTTCGATTAGAGCAACGCCGCCTGAAAGTTTTGCCATACGTTCTTGAAGTTTTTCTTTATCGTATTCACTGTCAGAAGCTTCGATTTGTTTTTTGATTAATCTGATTCTGTCTTGAACAGCTTCTTTAGTTTCGTTGCCGACAACAATAGTGGTTTCATCTTTAGTAACCGTTACACGTTTTGCCTTACCAAGCATTTGAGTTGTAACGTTTTCCAATTTGATACCGAGTTCTTCAGTGAACATTTCGCCGCCTGTAAGAATTGCGATATCTTCAAGCATAGCTTTTCTTCTGTCGCCAAATCCTGGAGCCTTAACTGCAACTGCTCTTAAAACTTTTCTCATAGTGTTTACAACCAATGTTGCTAAAGCTTCGCCTTCGATGTCTTCTGCGATTAACAATAAAGCTTTGCCGTCACGAGCAACTTGTTCAAGCAACGGAACCAAGTCAGAAATAAGGTTAATTTTCTTGTTGCAGCAGAATACATAAGCATCTTCCAAAACAGCTTCCATTCTTTCAGGATCAGTAACAAAGTAAGGTGAGATATAACCTTTGTCAAACTGCATACCTTCAACAACCTTTAAGTTAGTTCCGAAAGATTTGCTTTCTTCAACTGTAATAACGCCGTCGTGTCCGACTTTTTCCATAGCTTCGGCAATCAATTCACCGATTTCTCTGTTGTTTCCAGCTGAAATTGCAGCAACTTGTGCGATTTCTTCTTTTGTATTAACAGGCTTTGACATGTCTTTAATTTTTGCAACAGCAACATCAACAGCCTTGTCGATACCACGTTTAATAGACATCGGATTAGCGCCTGCTGTTAAGTTCTTCAAACCTTCTCTAACGATTGCCTGAGCAAGAACTGAAGCGGTAGTTGTACCGTCACCTGCTACATCGTTTGTTTTTGAAGAAACTTCTTTTAATAATTGAGCACCTGCATTTTCCAAACCGTCTTTAAGTTCGATTTCCTTAGCGATTGTAACACCGTCATTAACGATTTGCGGTGCGCCGAATTTCTTTTCTAAAATAACGTTGCGGCCTTTAGGTCCAAGTGTAACCTTAACAGCATCAGCAACTGCATCTATACCTTTAAGAAGCGATTTTCTGGCTTCTTCATCAAATACTATACGTTTTGCCATTTTTATTTCTCCATTTTCTAATTTTTTCAAATCTCATTTACAACTATTATTCAATAATTGCTAAAGCGTCTTTAATAGATAGAATTTTATATTCTACACCGTCCATTTTAACGTCAGTTCCTGCGTATTTAGCATAAAGAACAATATCCCCTACTTTAACATCCATAGGTTCTCTTTCGCCTTTTTCATTAGTTTTGCCTAAGCCTACAGCAACAACTTCACCTTTTTGCGGTTTTTCTTTAGCGCTGTCAGGGATAAAAATTCCGCCTGAAGTTTGTTCGGTATCTTCAATAACTTTAATAACAATTCTGTCTGCTAAAGGTTTAATCATAATATTTTCTCCTTACTTACCATTCCGTCATTCTGAACTTGTTTCAAAATCTATTTAGATCCTGAAATAAATTCAGGATGACTACTACAATATTATTTATATAACGGATTTAAAAAATAATTAAAAACCTTAAGGATTTTTTAATTATTCAAGAAAAATTTTTAACAATTTCATAATTATTAAGTTTTATTAACTTAAATTACACACCCACAATCAAATCATAACGAGGTTTAGAAAAAACATTTTTAAATTTGGCATTTATATAAAGCAATTTCCGAAGAAATATAACTTTTATATATTTATAACATACGGGAAAAACACAAGGAGATTATTATGAGTGAGAATGTGCCAAGTATTGATGCTATTACTATTAAGATTAAGAAGGATAAAGGCATAACACATGCCTTAAAAGATGTTGTAGACAATTTAATCAAGCAGAAAAAAGCAGAATTAACCGACGGAAAAATAACCTTACAAGAATGGAATGCTGTTATGGATAAGCTTATAGAACTGCAAAACAACAGAAAAGCACAAGGAAAAGCGTCCATTTTTGGCGGCGGAACAGATAAAACACGTGCCGGATGGCATAACAGCTTTGTAGTACATCCTAATCAAGAAATAAGTTTTACAGCAGAAGAAACCACGCAGATTTACGAAGCAATGGGCGTGGTAATTAAAAACACAAATACTCCAGAGGCACCAGAAGCACCTGAAGGACCTGAGGGATCCGAAGCACCTAAGGGATCCGAAGCACCTAAGGGATCTGAAGCATCTAAGGGATCTGAAGCACCTAAGGGATCTGAAGCACCTAAGGGATCTGAAGCACCTAAGGGATCTGAAGCACCTAAGGGATCTGAAGCACCTGAGGGA
>CALUTL010000009.1 GCA_944323655.1 Candidatus Gastranaerophilales bacterium
TGCGATTTTCTTTTTAATTTTCAATTTCATTTCCTTTTTTCCCTTTAATTAAACGGCTTTACCAGTCGTTTTTTTTTTGTTAAAACGATTTATTCAGAAAACACAGATAAGTTCATCAATTCTATATCATCGTAATCGGTATAAGCTGTTTGCATAAGATTTTTGCCGGTTTTAAGCGTAATTTCATTTTTTTCGCCCGGTTTTATTAAATTTTGGGGGATTTTAATTTTCTGCCCGTCGCCGTTTAAGTGAATTTCGGCAATTTTATTTCCGTTAAAAAACACTTCAGGCGGGCTGGAGAAGGAATTTTTAACGTTGTTTTGTCCCATAGCTCTTGCCATTGCTGTATCTATTCCTATTATTGAACCTATAACAATATAATTTGTACGATTTAAGGCTGTTGAAGCCATTAAAAAAGTTTTTGTGTAAAACGGGCCTGCGGCTGAAATCTTAAAGTCGCCGGAATTTGCGGAGTTTTTGGAATAATTGTTATCCCCAAGATGCATCATCTGGGTTTCAAGCCTAATATCATTGGCGTTACTTTTTTGTATTCCGACAATTAGGGGTTTTGATGCAGTATCCTTATTTACGGTTAATGAATAGGGGCGATAACCTTCCTTTTCTACCGACATTATTGTAGGACCGTTAATTTCAGCACCAATATGAAAAGCTCCGTCCGCATCGGTAAAAGTTTTATATTGAAGCTTTGGAAAAACTATTGAAGCATTTGGAACAGGTTGTTTCGTTGCGTCATCAACAACTCTGTTTCCGCTGACGGCTCCGCTTTTGGTAACCCCGCCCTCTACCGTTGCACTGATTACACCTTGAGGAAAACAAAAAAATAAAAATACCAAAATTATTAAAGTTTTTTGCATAAAGAAATCCTTGCTTTTGGTATATTTTACGTTACATCAAGAAATAAATAACTGTCCTGTCAGGTAATCTAAAAGAAGTAATTAAAAAAATAATTGAAATAAAAAAATGTTTCTGTTAGTATAAAGTCACATGACAATTAAATTTATGCCGATGTGATGAAATTGGTAGACGTGCCAGACTCAAAATCTGGTGTGGTTCACCCCACGTGCCGGTTCGACTCCGGCCATCGGCACCATAAAAAAGACCTCTTAAAAGAGGTCTTTTTTATATGAATTATTTCAGGGCGCAAAATCATGTATGATTCTTTGTTATTCAGTATAATGGAAAACCTTATCGTAAATAAAAAAGAAATGAGAAATCTTTTTCGTCAAGATTTTCCATTTATAATCATCTTTACATAAAAAACTGCCCAATCTTAAACTCAACCATAGCAATCTTCATATCTTATAATATCATCCTCTGAAATGTAATCACCTTTTTGAACTTCAATTATTTTCAACTCTTTATCATAAGGATTTTGTAAAGAATGTTTTATGCCAACAGGTATATCTATACTATCTCCTTGATACAAATTATATTCTTTGCCATCTTTTATTACAAGAGCCTGGCCTTCAAGTACTACCCAATGTTCAGAACGATAATTGTGTGATTGAATAGATAATTTGTGTTTAGGCAATACACATATTGTTTTCGTCAAATACCCCTCGCCCCTATTTTGACAGGTATAATACCCCCAAGGCCTGAATACAGTCTTGTGTAATTTAATAGTATCACTCTGTTTTTGTTTAAGCTTTTCATACAATTTTTTAACATTCTGTGAAGAATTTAACCCACAAGCCATTATAGCATCCTCTGTTTCTACCAGAATTATATTTTCCAATCCAGATACAGCAACTAACTCTTTTTGAGAATATATTAAGGAATTCTTTACGTTATCTGTAATAACTTTTCCTGTCAAAACATTACCGTTTTCATCTTTTTCCTTAATATTATAAATTGCTTGCCAAGATCCCAGATCATTCCAATCTGACTGCAATTCAACCAACGCCACCTTATCACTTTTCTCCATAACCGCATAATCTATTGAAATGGATGGCATTTTTTCATATATAGAATATTCTATTTGTGAATTGTTATTGAAATCTAATTCTGATAGTTGTTTGGCAATTTCTGGAGTATATTTTTTTAATTCATTCATGAATGTAGAAATTTTACCCATGAAAATTCCTCCATTCCAATAATATTGGCCTGACGCAATGTATTTTTCAGCTGTTGGTAAATCCGGCTTTTCTACAAACTTATCAACTACAAACCCTTCTAATAAAGGTTTTAATGTCTTTATATAACCATACCCAGTTTCGGGATAAGTCGGCTTGATTCCAAACGTTACTATATATCCATTTTCAGCAAGTGGTATTGCCATTTTTACAGTTTTTGAAAATGCCTCATAATCTTTAATCAAATGATCCGAGGGAAGGATTATTACAATATCTTCTTCATTTTGCCTTTGTTTAAAAAATTCTAAAGAGCATGCTATCGCAGGAGCTGTATTTCTACCTATAGGCTCTGCTAGTACAACATTTTCATTACTTATTTTGTTTAATTGTAACTTTATGTCCTGTAAATGTTTTACATTTGTAATGGTTAAAATATTGCAAGGTAAAATAAACTTAGTTAATCTTTCAAATGTTTGCTGTAACAAACTGGTATCATTATCAACACTTAATAATTGCTTTGGATACATTTCTCTTGAAAGCGGCCATAATCTGCTGCCACTGCCACCTGCCAAAATTACTGCTTTCATTTACACCTCACCTGCCTATATCTAGTTGTAACGCAAATATTTAACATCCTATGATTCTATACTACATAATACTTTTACTAATCATACCATAACATAAGTATACATTAAAATATTACCCATGCGGCTACATTTATTTTTCTTTTTTGTTTATTGTATAATATCTATTAAAATTTGGAGGTATAAATTAATAATGCTTTTAAAGATTTTTATAAGATTATAATTTAATGCTCTAATATTGCAGCTTTGAGGTAAAAAAAAATAATGCTATCTAGATCAATTTTATTTATGTTAATTTTCGATGTATTTGTATTTTCTATATCATCGAGTTTTTGGTATGAATTTTTTAATTTACCGCAAAACTTATTTTTCTTTGCCTTAGCATTAATTGTAATTACTGGTTTTGTAGTTTTATTCCTGAAAGATAATTACAAAATCAGAGAGTTCAATATTTCTTTAAAAAATTATTATTTGTTATTTGAGGGTGTAGTTTTTGCGCACATTCCTTTAACAATATTTTTGTTATTATTCAATCATAATCTGCAAATTCTGGAATTTATTGTATTAAATATTCTAACAGTCTATTTATCATTAGCAATTTATAGAAATTTATTCCATCTATATTTGTTCAAATTCAAAAAGAATAAAAATGTCTTAATAATGGGAACAAATAAAGAAGCCAGGCTTATTGCGGATGAAATCTTGAATAAAAAAGCTCTTAAAATGTCTGTTGTAGGCTTTGTTGATGATAAAGAAGAAGAGAATTTGGTAAAAGATTCAAATACCAAAATTTTTAATCAAGAAGAATTAAAAGATGTTATTAAAAAATATAATGTCGATATTCTAATCGTTGCAATTAAGCGTAGAATGGAAGAATCTTTGCTTACTAATATGGTTGATAATGTTCCGAATAATGTAAAAGTTTATCGCATGCCGGAATTCTATGAAATGGTAACTGGGAAATATTATGTAAGCAAAATGTCAATAAATTGGCTTTACTACGATTTTATGAACAAAAGATCTTTGGTTTATGATTTTTGCAAACGTGCTTTTGATATAATAGCTTCTCTAATTATTTTAACTGTTACAGCTCCAATCTTAGTTTATATTGGAATAAGAGTTAAAAAGACCGATGGTGGCCCTGCTATTTATACCCAAAACAGAGTTGGTAAGGGAGGAAAAGTTTTTGAAGCGTATAAATTAAGAACAATGTATTTGAATGATTATGTGCCAAAAGCTGGTCAAATTGGTCATACAGAACCTCAAGATAAAGATAGCAGAGTTATTCCGTTTTGTAAATTTGTAAGAAAAGCTAGGTTTGATGAAATTCCGCAAATGATAAATGTTTTAAAAGGTGAAATGTCAATAGTTGGACCACGAACAGAATGGGAAGACTTGGTGAATATATATTCAAAAGAGATACCATATTATAAATGCCGTGAATGGTCCAAGACCGGCTGGACAGGTTGGGCACAAATTAATCAAGGACATTGTGTTTTGAATGATGATATAGCAGAAAAATTGCAATATGATTTGTATTATTTAAAACATAGAAATGTGTTGTGGGAAATCGGAATTCTAATAAAAGCAGTCTTCTTAGCTCTAGGAGGAAGACACGGATAGTAAGAAAATAAATGTAACAAATTCAAGATTTTTTATATAAAAGAATTTGTATTTATGATTAGATTGTAAAGAGGAAATAAAAGAATTTTTTGGGGTTTATTAAATGAAAATATTAATTTTAGCAGGTGGATTAGGGACAAGACTAGGTGAAGAGACTATTTTAAGACCAAAACCAATGGTAGAAATTGGAGGGTATCCAATACTATGGCACATCATGAAAATATATTCACATTTTGGTTTTAATGATTTTGTTATTTTAACTGGTTACAAATCTCATATGATAAAAGAATATTTTGTTGATTACTATCAAAGATACTCAGATTTAACTATTGATATGAAAACTAATACGATACAACTTCATAAAATGAGAACCGAGCCCTGGAAAGTTACAATGCTATATACTGGTCAGGACACAATGACTGGAGGTAGAATAAAAAAAGCTCAAGATTATATAGGTGATGAACCTTTTATGCTAACTTATGGCGATGGAGTCTCTAATGTAAATATCAACGAATTATTAGAAATTCATAAAAAGTCTGGTAAATTAATGACAATGACAGCAGTACAGCCTTCAGGAAGATTTGGTGCTTTAAATATTTCTACAGAGAATTTAATAACTTCATTTAAAGAAAAACCTCAAGGCGATGGGGCATGGATTAATGGTGGTTTCTTTGTTTGTGAGCCAGGTATTATGAATTATATAGAATCTAATAACCCTGATGAAATTTTTGAACGTAAACCATTAGAAAATATAGCAAAAGACGGACAGCTTAATGCTTATAAGCATTTTGGGTTTTGGCGTCCAATGGATACTTTGAGAGATAAGTTAGATTTAAATGAAATGTGGGCAAAAAATCAAGCTCCATGGAAAGTTTGGGATAGAGAAAATCATTTTGAAAATTCTGGAGGAAAATTTTAGGCAATGTCAAAAAAAGTTCTTATAACGGGAGGTACTGGTTTTATAGGTCGTAATGTTGTGAATGAATTAATTAAAAAAGGATATGAAATTCATTCTCTTGTTTATCCTCCTTTTGCTCCAGAACAAAATAACTTATTTCAATATGAAATGGATCTTATGAATAGTGAAGCTGTAAAAAGTTTTTTAGAAAAACATAAATTTGAAAATTTAATACATCTTGCATGGTATGTTGGACCTAAATGTCATGTTCATAATTTTAATATAGATTGGACAATTGCAACTTTAAACTTAGTTAAATTGTTTGTAGAGAATGGTGGAAAATGCTTTGTAGGTGCTGGGACTATTTCTGAATATGAATATAAATATGGATATTTATTAGAAGATGAAACTTCTACTGACCCACAGACTTTATATGGTAATAGTAAAAATGCAATTTTTAATATTGCAAAAGTGTATTGCAAACAAAATGGGTGTGACTTTAAATGGCCTAGAATTTTTAATTTATATGGACCCAATGAAAAATCTCAAAGGTTAATGCCCACGGTTATTAATTCTTGTTTAAAAAATGAAGATGTAAAAGTTAGTGATTGTTTAAAATATCAAGATTATCTTCATGTTGAAGATACTGCAAGTGGAATTGTTGCGGTTTTTGAAAGTGATATTTTAGGAGCTGTGAATATATGTTCTAATAAACCCGTTCAATTAAGATATATAGTAAATAAAATAGCGGAACTTACAGATTTTAAGGGGAAAATTTTATGGGGAGCTATACCAGCAGCATTTGGCGATGAAATCGTTGTTGGTAATAATGAAAAACTTAAATCTATAGGTTGGGCACCTAAGTATGACATAGAAAAAGGATTAAAACAAACAATAGCTTGGTGGAAAGAACATAATAAGGAGAATATAAATGTTTAATAATGTATATAATGGAAAAGTCATTTTAGTAACTGGTCATACTGGTTTTAAGGGGAGTTGGCTTTCTATATGGCTTACTATGTTAGGAGCAAAAGTTATAGGATATGCTCTTGAACCATATTCTCAAAGAGGTAATTATAAAGCTTCTCATTTAGAAGAACATTTGTATGCCGATATAAAAGGTGACATTAGAGATTATAAAAAATTAGAAGAAATTATTGAAAAATATAAACCTGAGATGATTTTTCATTTAGCGGCACAAGCTTTAGTTAGAACAGCCTATGATAATCCGAAATATACATATGAAACAAATGTTATAGGCTCTTTAAATATATTAGAAGCTGTAAGAAAATTTGATTATATAAAAACAGTTGTTATGATAACCTCTGATAAATGTTATGAAAATGTAGAACAGATTTGGGGCTATAAAGAAACTGATAGAATGGGAGGATATGATCCATATTCATCATCTAAAGGTTGTGCAGAATTGATGATATCCTCATATAGAAATTCATATTTTAATCCAAAAGATTATGCAAAACATGGAAAAGCTATTGCATCTGTAAGAGCAGGAAATGTAATAGGTGGTGGAGATTGGTCAGATAATAGATTGATTCCTGATTGCATAAGATTTATTGAAGAAGGGAAGGATATTGAAATAAGAAGTCCTAAAGCAACACGACCTTGGGAACATGTTTTAGAGCCATTAAGCGGTTATTTACGAGTTGGTCAAAAGTTAATAGAAGAACCTGTTAAATACTCAGAAGGTTTTAACTTTGGGCCGCAGATTGAATGTAATAAAACAGTATGGGAAGTTGTAGAGTATTTAGTAAAATACTATGGAAAAGGAAATGTTATTGATGCATCTTCTCCAAATATGGTTCATGAAAATACACTACTAAGTTTAGATGTTACAAAAGCTTATAAAATGTTAGATTGGGAAGCTAAATTATCTTTCTATGAAGCTATTGAATTTACAGTAGATTGGTATAAAGAAGCTTTAAAAAATAATGATATGTTTGAATATTGTAAAAAACAAATTCAAGCACACAATAATAAAAAATATAATTGGGAAATTTAAAAAAGGTTTTATTATGAGTAATATGAAAAAATTTAGCGTTTTGATGTCAGTTTATTATAAAGAAAAGCCGGAATATTTAGATATAGCTTTGAATAGTATTTTAAATCAAACTTTAATACCAGATGAGATACTTATTGTAAAAAATGGAAAACTTCCAAACGAGTTAAATGAAATAATAAATAAATATAATCAATCTTATCCTACTAAGTTAAAGATTTTATCTTGGGATGTAAATCAGCCTTTGGGTTATGCATTAAAAATAGGTGTCGAAAATTGTAGTTATGATTATATTGCAAGAATGGATAGTGATGATATTGCAAAAAAAGACCGTTTTGAAAAACAAATGGATTTTTTAATAAACAATTCACAAGTAGATATTGTTGGAAGTTCTATTTCAGAATTTGAAGATGATCCTAATAAAATTTTATCTTATCGTGTTTTACCAGAAAAACAACAAGAAATTTATAAGTTTGCTCAATTTAGATGTCCTATGAATCATCAGACTGTTATGTTTAAAAAAGAAGCTGTATTAAAAGTTGGGAATTATATACCTTTTAAAGATATTGATGATTATTATTTATGGGGAAGAATGTTAAAAAATGGAGCTATTTTTGCAAATATTAAAGACTGCCTAGTAAATGCGAGAGCTGGAAATGCAATGTTTAAAAGAAGAGCAAATTTAACATATTTTTTTAATAATGAATTACCTTTACAAATAGAATTTTTAAAAATAGGTTTTATAAATTGGCTCCAATTCTTGAGAAATATATTTTTAAAATTTTTGTTAAGAGCTTTGCCAACAAAGTTAATGGGCTTGTATTATAATAAATTTTTAAGAAAAAAGGGTGTATAAAAATGAAAAAAATATTAATAGAAGATGGATTAAGTCTAAAATTAGAAAGAGGGATTGGACAATATACAAATAATCTATATAAACTTTTAAAAGATGATTATATTGTAGAGATGCCACGAAAAACAATATTAGAAAGAATTAATAACAGTGTTATAAGAAGACTTTTGTATATTTTATGGTTAAATACTATATTTTTATTAAAATTATCTTTTAATAAAAATATTTCAATATGCTTTTTCCCTGCTGTAGTTACGCCCATTATAAAATTAAAAAAAGTAAAATATATTAGTGTTATTCATGATGTTAGATCTAAAGAACATCCCGAGCTATCAACCAAGATTCAAAATTTACATATAGATTTTGCAAATTGGTCTGCTTTAAATTTTGCAGATAAAGTTTTAACAGTTTCCAATACTATGAAAAAAGATATTTCAAAATATTATAATGTAAAAGAAAGTAATATTGGTGTTATATATAATACATTTAGTTTAAACAATATTGATTATGATAAAACTGAAAATATTTTAAAAAAAACAAATATACAAACTAAAAAATATCTTTTATTTGTAGGAGGTTTGGATAAAAATAAAAATATAAATCTCGTAATATCAGCTTTTGAAAAAATATCTAATAATTATGAAAATTTGAAATTAATAATAGTTGGTAGAGTTGGAAATGATAAAATATCTTCTAATAATCCTAATATTATAATGACAGGTTTTATTTCTAGTAAAAATTTAAAAGTTCTTTATCGAAATGCGCTTGCATATTTATTTCCTTCTTTATATGAAGGGTTTGGAATTCCAATAATAGATGCTCAAGCATTTGGAGTACCTGTAATTTGTTCTGATATACCAGTTTTTAGAGAAGTTGCAGGAGATGGTGCGTTATTTTGTGAATTAAATACAAAAAGCTTTGCAAAGGAATTAGAAAAAATTTTAGAAGATGATGAGTTGAGAAATTCTTTAATTTTAAAAGGAAATGAAAATCAAAAAAGGTTTAGTGTAGAAAACATAAAAGAACAGCTAAAAAGTTGTTTAGAGCAAATGTCTTAAACTTATAAGAGGGAAAATGAACTTAAACATTTTTAAATATTTAATATTTATAACTATAATATCACTTTTTATGCCAGCATTTACATTTCCACTATTTATTAATAATTTTTGCATAACAGTTCTTTTTGTATTAATGTTTATGGCATTATTAAAATTTCGTACTACTAAGTTTTTATTTTTATATTTTGATGGCTTAATCTTTTATATAGAAATACTGCTGTTTAATCTTGGGACGAATAAAATTAAGGTTTAATTATATTTAGAAAGCTATTGGGTAATGTTAGAAAATTTTAAAATAAGAAATGATATTTTTGATTGTGCAAAAGGGCTTGGTATTATTTTTGTTGTAATGGGTCATGCTTCAGCCTTTGGACAAAATTTTTATACGAAATTTCACGTTCTATTTTTCTTCTTTTTTGCTGGATATATGTTTAATAATTATAAACTTATTGACTTTTATAATTTAAATTTATATATAAAAAAAATATGGAAACGTTATGCATTTACTTATATTTTATGTAATATTATTTTTTTAATGTTTTTTATAAGTATAATTTAATTACGCAAGATTTAAGATATAGCAATATCCATTTTTTAAGTCTAGATGATTTTATAATAAATGTTTTTAAATATTTATTTTTAGTTTCTTCATCTCAACAACTCTGTGGAGCTACATGGTTTTTGCGAACATTATTTTTTGGATTATTTACATTGGGTTGCATAAGTTATATTAGTTTAAAAATAAAAAAAAATAATCCTTTTTTTATCTCATTATTTTAATATTTATAAGTATTCTAACAATACATATAAAATCCCATTTTTTATTTATTTTTTTTACAGCTTTAAATGCTATATTAATGGGAAATATAATAAAAAATAGCAATTTTTTAGAAAAATATTTGAATAAAATTTTTAATAATACTCTATATTCTCTTATAGTTGCTTTTTTTTCGAGTATTATAATAATGAAAGCAGAAATAATTACATTTAAAAGTATTCAAAGTCTTTTATGGACGTTTTGGGGTACACTTTTTATTTTTTGCATATCTGTATTATTAAAGAAAAAAATTAAAATTTTTTATAATTTAATTACATATATAGGACAGCATACTCTTTCTATATTATGTTTACATTTTTTAGCTTTTAAATTAGTTTCATACTTATATATAAAGCATTTTTCTTTAAATATGAGATTATTAGGAAATTTTCCAATTATTTCAGATGGAATTACACCTTATTATATTTGTTTTTATGTTATTATCGGAATAGGAGTACCTTTGTTATTGGAATTTTTATATAAATATTTAAATGATATACTAAAGAATAAAGAAAATGAATAATTGAAATGAAAAAATTATTTGATATAGATTTATTAAGTATTAAGAGGTATAAAGTGAGTGTGTATATTTTTTTAATAAAAATGGGAGAAAGTATATCGTTTGTTAATCCAAATCTTAATGTTTTAATTATAAAGCAATTAAAAGAGGGAATTGTTTAATGACAAAATTTTTTCTTAAAAATTTGTATTATATTTCTTTTATTTTTACATTTTTACCAATGTTAGTTATTTTCATTATTCCGAGAACAAATGCTAACTTTTTAGTTGCATCATTTTTTTGGATTTTATTATATATTTTAATTTTTATGAAAAAACCTTTAAGATTTATAAATTTTATAAAAAAAATTTATAAATTAAAAATTTTTAAGTTTTATCTGTGGTTCTTGTTTTTTGGAATATTGACATCTATAGTACATTATTTTTGTGGATATTATAAAGCTCCATTTAGTTATTATTTTTTTAGATTTATAAATTATTATGAGACTTCACTTCTTGTATATTTTTTACCAGTTACAAGTATATATTTAAATATAAAATTAAAAACATTAATAAAAATCTTTTATATTCTGATATATTTAATTTTATTAGGAGGAGCAATACAATTTTTTGCTATATTCTTTGATTTAAAACCTATATATGATATATTTGAAATTTTAGCTAATTGGCGACAAATAAGAGCAATTGACACGTGTTTTGAAGCACGTAGAGTTTTTTCTGTATTTGATGAACCAGCTAGTTTAGCAAACTTTATTTACTTAATATTACCATTTATTTACGGTTTAGTTATATCAAAATTTAGATTATTTACAAATAATTTTTATAATATTTTTTATAAAAAAAGTGTTATGATATTATTATTTGCAGTTCTAATTTTTACTAAATCACCAATATATTTAATATTCACATTAATAGAATTTTTTATATTAACAATAGTTTATCAATATAAATTTATAAAAAGATATTTCAAGCAAATTATAATATTTATAATGTTATGTGCAATAATTATTATATTTGCATTCACTTCAATAAATTTAGAAGAAACTTATTTAAAAAGAATTTTTTCAGTTGTAAGTGCAATTAATAATATAAATAATATTATTTTTATAGAACCGAGTTTGGGCACACGTATCATTTCATTTGCATTAAATTTAGAAACTTTTAAAGCAAATCCATTATTTGGAGTTGGAATATTTAATTCTGAAACTTTCGCAAATATAAGTTTTTCTAAGGTAAATTTGTTTTTAACAAATGAAGTTTTAGAACGATATTATAATATGCAACACCCTTATGCCATAACACTGAACTCAAGCATATTTTTTACCACTTTAGCAGAACTTGGCTTTGTTGGTGCTTATTTCTATTTTCAATTTTTTATTCAAAATCTAAAAGACTTATTTCTCATAAGAAAAAAATATTTCGAATTAGAACAAATCTTTATTAAAAGTTTATTTTATTCCTTTATTTCATTGTTTTTTATATCATTTTATACAACAATATTTTATAGACCATTAATTCCTTTTATGCTAGGTTTATCTTTAATGGTTATTTTTAGGTCAAAATTCTTAAAAGGAAATCAAAATGATAAATAAAAAAATTTTAATAATTAATCAGTTTTTTTCATTTATTGGTGGTGCAGAAGTTGTTGCTTATAATCAATATAAAAATTTGCAAAATAAGAATTTAGAAGTATATTTTTGGTCTAGCAATAAACAACCGTATTTTGAAGAAGACTATAAATATATAGAATATTTTTGCGAAGAAAATTCTGGTATTAAAAACTATTTTAAAAATCCATATAAATATTTTTATAATAATGATGCAAAAATTAAATTACAAAAATTTATAAAAAAAATAAATCCTGATATAATTCATTTGCATAATTTTTTTGTACTAACTCCTTCTATATTAGATTGTTGTAAAAATATACCAACCGTAATGACTGTTCATGATAGTAAGTTAATTTGTCCATCTGCGCAATTTTTAATAAAAAATAAAGATTTTTGTTCTGAACAATTATGTAAAAATGGGGAATTTTATAATTGTATACTTAATAGATGTGTAAAAAATAAACTTGAGCCAAGTTTAAGACATACTATTTATGCATATAATTTATTAAAAAAAATAAAATATGTTGATAAATTTATAACACCATCTTATGCGCTAAAAAATTTAATATTAAATGCAAATATCGGAATAAATCAACAAAAAATATCCGTAATAAATAATTTCCTGACTAATGAGGAATTAAAAATAAAACCTAATTATACAAATTTTGGATATTTTTTATACATAGGGCGTTTATCTCCTGAAAAAGGTGTACATTATTTATTAGAAGCAATGAAAGATTTACCAAAAACTATTAAACTAAAAATTGTAGGTGTTGGGCCTAATGAATATAATTTAAAACAATATGTAAAAGAAAATAATTTATTAAATGTAGAATTTTTGGGATTTAAAAATAGGGAAGAAATTAAAGAATTATATCAGAATTGTATTTCTACAATTTTACCTTGTAATTGGTTTGAAATTTTTGGCATGACAAATATTGAATCATTTATTAATGGAAAACCTGTTATTGCATCAAATATTGGAGGCATTCCGGAAATTGTTGAAGATAATATAAATGGATTATTATTTGAGCCGGGAAATGTTGAACAATTAAAAGAATGCATTCTCAAATATTGGAATAATCCAAATTTAGTTATAGAACACGGTAAAAATGGTTACCAAAAAGCAATGACACAATATACTGAGGAAAAATATTATAATGAATTAATGAAAGTTTATGAGGATATATTAAATGCAACAAAAGTGTAGTATCTTTAATTATGTTTGGAACTCAAATAATTATGGTGCAATTTTAACCGCATATGCATTGTCAGAGATATTAAAAAATGCTAATATTGAAGTTGTTAATGCTGATTGTAAAATAATAACTTATTTGTTAAGCCAAACAAAAAATTTAACATTTTCTACTTTTAAAAAGAATAATTTATCATTAACTGAGAATCTTAATAACTTCTTGAAAACAAATAATACAAATAAGTTTTCCGACATTTATATAACGGGTTCAGATCAAGTATTTAGAATTGCTGGACTTGGGGAACATTTATATCAGTATCTTTTAGATTTTGTAAATGCTGACAAGAAGAAAATTTCATTTTCTGCTAGTTTTGGGGTAAACAAAGAAAAATTTTTACAAGAAACTTCTCAAGATAAGATTGAACATATGAAAACGTCCTTAAAATCCTTTGACTTTGTTTCTGTTCGTGAAAAATCTGGAGTAGAAATTTGTAGAGATTTATTTGATGTTAAAGCAGAATGGATTCTTGACCCAGTATTTATTCTAGATAGGGCTAAGTGGGATGAGTTAATAGAGAATGCTACAAAAGATTTTTCTAATAAAATTGTTAGTTATGTTTTAGATACAAATAAAGAATATAAAAAAGCACATAAATACTTCTCTAAAAAATATAATTTCGAAGTGATAGAATTAGCTAATTCAAATGTATCTATAGAAAATTGGCTAGCATCAATAAAAAATTGTGAATTTTTAATCACGGATTCTTTCCATGGAATGTGCTTTGCTATAATTTTCAATAAACCATTTATATGCATTACTAATCAAAAACGTGGTGCTACAAGATTTGAATCAATTTTAGAAATGTTAAATATTAAAAATCAATGTATAAATAATATTAATGAAATCTACGAAAAAGACTGTATTTTCAAAGTAGATTATGATAGAGTTAATCAAAGAATTGCAGAAGAAGCTCAAAAGGGACTAGATTTTCTAAAAAAAGCTCTTGAAGCACCAGTTAGTAAAAAAGAAGAAAAAATCCAAGCTAAAATGAGATTTTTAGAAAATAAAATATACGAATTAGAAAAAGAAGCAACATTAAAATACCAAATAAAAAAGGAGTTATGGCATTTATGGCTTATTATTTTTCATAAATATTTACCTAAACCAATAAAAAATATAATTAGATTTATGAGGATAAAGTATGCAAGTAGAAAATAAAACAAATTGTACAGGATGCGGAGCATGCTATAATGTATGTCCAGTAAATGCAATCACTCTGCAGGGTGATGAATATGGGTTTTATAAGCCAGTAATAGATGCAAATAAGTGTATTAATTGTGGTTTGTGTGAAAAAACTTGTCCTTTAGATAACTATAAATCTAATAATGATGAGCCAAAAGCTTATGCTTTAATTAATAAAGATGAAACAACTCGTTCAAAGTGTGCATCAGGCGGAGCATTTGCAGCCTTTGCAAAATTAATTTTAGAACAAAATGGTATTGTATATGGTGTAATTTGGAATGATGAGATTGTTGCAGTACATTCAAGAGCTGAAAATATTGAGCAATTAGAGAAAATGTACTCTTCTAAGTATGTTCAAGCAAATACCCTAGATACTTTTAAACAAGCTAAAAAAGATTTAGAAGAAAAAAAATTGGTTTTATATTCAGGAACGCCTTGTCAAATAGCGGGACTCAAATCATATTTAAAAAAAGATTATGAAAATTTAATTACAATAGATTTAGTTTGTCATGGAGTACCTTCTCCATTAGTTTTTGAAAAATATAAAAATGAATTTATGAAAAATTTTCCAACTAATGAAAAGCTTATCAACATAAATTTTCGTTCTAAAGTTAAAGGTTGGTCGCCATCTTTAATTACTACTACTACTACTACTACTACTGTTACTAATATGCAGGCTTCAAAAGATGATTATATGAATGCTTTTTTAAATAATTTAAGTATTAATTCATCTTGTTTAAATTGTGAATTTAATACTCTTCCTCGTGTTGCAGATTTATCTTTAGCTGATTTTTGGGGAGTAGATGAATGTGATAAATCTTTGAATGATAATAAAGGGACTTCTATTATTCTCGTAAATAATGATAAAGGACAAAATTTATTGAATAAAATAGAGGGAAATTGTAAACTCCAAGAAGTTCCTCTAGAGGTTGCAACAAAAAGAAACCCTAATATTTATTCATCATCTAAAGCTCACAAAAATAGAGAAAAATTTTTAGAATATGTCTGTGTAAAAAATAAAACACTAAAATCTGGAGTACAAAAATATCTAAAAACTCCGTTTCATATTCTTATTTACAGATTATTACCACAGTTTATGAAAGATTTTATAAAATATAAAATCATGAAAATGGAAAAATAATATGCTTAACAAAGTAAAGAACATTGTTTCAGATAACTTATATCCAATATCTTTATATGCAAGACAAATTGCAGGAACTCTTGTATTGTTTATTATTGCACGATATTTGTCGGTATATGATTATGGATTATTTTCAAGTTACAAAAATATTGCCTCTTTTTGTTTTATGTTTGCAAATTTAGGTTTTGCTGACTATATACTTGTATCTTCTAAAGCTAATGTCAAGGAAGTAAAGCTAAAAATTTCATTATTTCTATTAAATGCTATTTTAGTATGTATTTTAACCGCGATATTTTCATCTTTTTTTAAATTAGACAGTCATTTATTATTTTATTTAGTTGTAATAAGAACTTTCTTTGATGGAACTTTTTTTGCTTTAATTCTTCCATATTTCCAAGCTACAAAAACTTTTAATACTATTGCAAAAATTAATATTGTATATGCTATTTGTATTTCTTTAATTGCAATATTTTCATACATTTTTAAACTTTCACTATATAAATTTTTATTATTAAATATTTGTCTGGGATTAATTAATTTTATTCAATGTTCATATTTTGCAAAAATCAATTACCTTTTAGTATTTAATTATATAAAACGTTTTTGCAAAATAATTGATAGAAGTATTTTGGCTTATATTGGTGTTGCAATAGCCTCTTTCCTATATGGTCAAATACCATCATTATATGTCTCAACATATCTACCAAAAGAACAAGCCGCACTTTATTTTTCAGCATTTACAATTGCATCTGTAATTGGTCTACTAATTGCAGCACAAATTCAAAAAATGATGCCGGATTTGATTAATAACAGTATTGAAAACATAAAATTAATACTCAAAAAAAATTTAAAAATAATGTTGATTATCACAGGCGGATTATTTTTGTTTATGCTTTTATTCGGAAAACTCATTTTATTATTACTCTATGGACAAAATTATTACGGAAACGCTTATCCAATACTTTTAATTCTAATGTTTGGAAATATTTGTGTCGCAGAAGCAGCCGTATATGGAGCATACATAACTGCTAGTGGAAATCAAAAAAGAAAAATTCCAATGCAACTAGAAGCAACTTCGTTAACAATTTTAGGATTAATAATATTACACAAATTTGGTATATATGGAGCTGCTTTTTCATTTTTATTTGCTGCAATTTATATCTCATATAGATATACAACTTTTACTTTAAAATTAATAAAAAATAATACAAATGGCTAGTATTCTTGCGTAGTTTACACTTTTAGCTTACAATTAACTTAAAAAGGAGAGATTAATGGAAAATTATAATTATAATCAGGAACTAGACGAAGAATTAACGATTGATTTTAAGAAAATCTTTTTTGCACTTTGGAGCAGAAAATTTCTTATTTTAAAAGTTTTTTTATCAGTTCTTTTATTCTTTATTTTATTGACTTTTATTTCACCTAAAAAATATAAAGTCGATGCGGATTTATATATTAACAAAGCTAATGGAACTAACATGATGGAAATAAACCCTTATGCTATTGAAGAATTAGGTGCAGGAGGCGGCATGGCTGCGCTTATGTCTGGGGGTGGAGGGTTAACTAATGAATTAGAGTTAATGCAATCACCACTGGTTATTGATAAAGTAATTAAAGAAAATGATTTACGATATAAAAAACTTTTTGGATTATTTTCTACGAAAAAAACAGGAGAATACTTATCCACTGAAAAATTTCTAAAGAAAAACATCTCTTTTGAAAATAAAAAAGGAACAAATGTTGTAACTATTGAATACAAATCTAAAGATCCGGAACTAGCATATAATGTTGTAAGTTCTATAATTACGAATTACATAGAATTGCATAAAGAATTGCATAGTGAAAAATCAAAATCTGATAAAAAGATTATTGAAAATCAATATAATATCGCTAAAAAATCTTTTGATGAAAAAGTAAAAAAAGCCGATGGACTTCCTGAACAAGCACTTGCTATGTCAGGAAATATTTCTGCAATGTCAGCTTTTTCTCGCTCAGCTCAACAAGCGTTATCTAATCTAAAAGGTCAAGTAGTTGAGGGCGAAAAAGCTAAATTGGCTCTAACAGAGGAAGCTAGTAAAGTCGCATCATTATCTTCAAAATTAGAATGGGCGAAGATGGTTGAAGAAATGTCTGATTCTTCAAAAGTTTTAGTTTTAAAAGAGCCTCAAAAATTAAGAGATTTTGAATATGCTTCTCCTAAACTTTTAATAAATATATTATTAGGCATTGTCTTTGGTGCTATTGCAGCCTTGTTTGCTGTAATTTTTGCAGAAAATGCTGATAAAAAGCTAACCTATACAATGTTAGGAGATAATATTATTTATAATATAGATAATGATTTTTCAGATTTAAAACTTTTGCTTTTAGCAAATCAAGACAAAAAAATTGCAACAGTATGTTTTGAAAATATTCCAGGCAACATAGAAGAACAACTAAAAGCTTATAGAAATTTATCACTTGTGAAAGCTGATATTTCAAATGAGTTCGTTCAAAGTGTAAAAAATTCTGATGAAATTCTTATTTTTGCAACGATAGGAAATACTAATTCTAAATTTTATAAACAAATTAAGACTATGCTTACTGAAATGAATAAAAAAGTAGCACTAGAATGCTTGATTAAATAATTTTTACAATTTAATAAACTTAGATAAAATAATATAGTAGCTAAATTGATTTAATTTCATTTTGCTACTATATTATTTTGTGTAAATACCTCAAATTGCGGAAGTAAAAATTTATGTCTAATAGTATTAAAATCTTAGATTGTACACTTAGAGACGGCGGATATGCTAATGAATGGCTTTTCGGTGAAAAAAATATTAAAAGTATTATGCAAAATCTTATTTCTTCTAATGCTGATATTATAGAATGCGGTTTTCTAAAACCGATAATATACAACCCTAATAAAACTCTTTTTTCGTGCATTGAAGATTTAAAACATCAACTACCTCCTAATATTGCTAACAAGAAATTTACACTTATGATTAATTTTGGAGAAGTTGATAAAGAAGATATTTCAGCCTGCAACGATCCTAATATAGCTCTCAGAATAGTTTTTAAAAAAGCTGAAATAACTGAAGCCCTTGATTATTGTAATAAATTAAAGAAAAAAGGTTATGAAATTTTCATAAACCCAATGCATACTAATTCATATTCAATGGATGAACTTAAAGCTTTGGCTTATGAAGTAAATAAAATAGCCCCATCAGCTTTTACAATAACAGATACAACCGGTTCTATGAGCGAAAATGATGTTTTAAACATATTTGAAACCATAAATAAAAATTTATCAGCGGATATTTCCTTATGCTTCCATTCTCATAACAATCTTCAACTTTCTTTTGCTAATGCTAAAACCATTATTAATGCTTGCAAGAATAGAAATTTGATTATAGATTCAACCGTTTTTGGAATGGGAAGATGTGCCGGAAACCTTTGTACAGAACTAATTATGCAGTACCTTAATGATAATTATAATAAAAACTATAATATACTCCCAATTTTAAAAATTATAAATACACAAATCAGCCCGATTTACCCACATACACCTTGGGGATATTCAATACCGTATTATCTTTCAGCTATCAATCATTGTCATCCGAATTATGCAAAATTTTTATCAGAAAAAAACGATTTAACTCTTGAAACAATCGACATACTCTTAAAAAAAATTCCTAAGGAAAACAAATCCATATTTGACAAAGAATTAATTAATAAAATATATTCTGATATTTCTTCAATTAAACTTATAGTAGGTAAAATTTAGCCCCTATAAAAATTATTGCTTTTATGTAAATATTTTCACCGCTTTCAACAGAATTTCAATCAGCAATTTTTCAACAACTTTTGTTGCAGTAATATAAACACTTATTAGCAGCAACCCTAAAATATAAGCCCCCAAAACATCCGTTGGGTTATGCACCCCAATCCAAATTCTGCTTAATCCGACAAATAAAATCCAAAAAGCTGCAACTATTACTCCAAAAATTTTGCACCTTTTATTTTTACAATATTTATACAAATACCAAACCAACATACCCCAAAGACAAAAAGTCACAAGACTATGACTTGATACAAAACTGAAACTGTCAGGATGAATTGTTGTAATTTGCAACTGAATAGGCGGTCTTGGTCTTTTTACAATTGGTTTAATTATACAATTCAACAAAAATGTAATAAGCGGAATTGAATAAATACAAATTAAATCAATCCACAATTTCTTTTTTACAAAAAATATCCCAAAACCAACTAATAGTAAAACTATCATTGCTGAATACAGTATGCAATCAGGAAGCATTGGAATCCAAAGAGGTAAAAAAGAAAGTTTTTGCTGAACAAATACGATTAAACTCCTGTCCCATTGAGTAATTATGGGACAAGAGCTTATCAAAATCAATAAAATTAAAAATATAGATAATAAAATAAATATTTTTTTCATTTTACTTTGCACAACAAGCGCATTTACCATCACACTTATGCTCAGCCGATGGCATCGGACGTTCTTTTGAGCAGAAATGATCTCTGTCTATATAATATTCTCCTTCAAGCGGGAATATTGTCATCCAAAGATTTTCTCTCCAATCTTTATCAAGGATCTCTTTTACATCCTTAGAATATTTATCGATTTGAGAAGTAATTTTCGGATCAGTCAAATAAGCTGCGGCATTTTCATGCGTTTCATAAGGCTTAAATTCCTCGTAATATTTTCTAAGCACTTCAGGCCTATCAACAATCATACAAGGTCTCAGCATATTACCATCCTCATAAGGAATACCGTTTCTAATCGCACTCATAAATGGTGACGCCAAAGCTTCTGTCAATGTGCAATCCTTGAGGTTATGAGTTGCAAGGTGGACAAAAGTACAAGGCTCAACATCACCTCGTGGATTTACGTGAATATATTGTCTGCCGCCTGCAATACATCCCATCATTTCAGGGCCATCACCCCAGAAATCTACTGTCATCATAGGCAATGTGTTTCTTGCGTTATAAACAGCTTTTAAAATTTGCTGTCTTTGCTGAGCATTTGGCACCATGCTTACATCTGGACTGTCACCGACAGGTACATAGTGGAAAAACCACGACCATAGAACACCTTTATCTGATAACATTTTCATAAACTCATCTGATGTTACCTCATCGCAGTTTTGGCTTGTCGCTGTAATACTTGCGCCGAAGAATATACCTGCTTTTTTAAGCATATCCATCTTCTCCATTACCATATCAAAGCACCCTTCGCCTCTTATGGCATCTGTATTTTCTTTCAATCCGCCAATTGAAAACATCGGTTGAACATTACCTAGTTTTTTTAACTTTTCTACTGTTTTTTCAGTAATCAAAGATCCGTTTGTGAATGTGATAAAAGTACAATCGTTAAACTCTTCTGCAAGTTCCAAAAATTCTTTTCTGGCAAAAGGTTCTCCACCTACTACTGGAATAATATGAATTCCCATTACATCACGAGCTTCTCTGAAAATTTCTCTCCATTTTTCTTTTGTTAAATCTTCTTTTACATCATATTCATGAGCCCAGCAGCCTTTGCAGTTAAAATTACAACGTTTTGTAATACTTGCAAGTAAAACTGTCGGAGGGAAAAATCCGTTCTTTTCATTGAATGCCGAACGTTTTCTCAAATTGTCCCCATAATATCCGTTTACGAAAAAGTTTTTAATCCATTTGTTTCTGCAATTTGGATCCAATTCTGTGAGTATTTTCTTCCACCAATAAAGATGCGGATGTTCTGATTTGAACAACCATTGCATTCTTCTTGCATGGTTTATGCCACCTTTTGAACCTGAAATTTTTTCAAAAATTTTAGCTAAATTGATAAGTTTTTCTTTACTAAAATTATGACCTAGATAATTAAGTAAAATATCTATCGCAAAATCATTAATTTTCAATTTTATACGGTCAAATTTTCCCATAGAATTTGACTGCCATACCGTTGATTGTTTTTCTACTCTCATTTATATCACTCCTTACTACCTTAAATTATATTATAAACAAAAAATATTTTTAATAAATTTCCGCTATTGATAACTTATATTAAATATGCAATAATCAGGCTATGAAAAAGGTTTTGATAATAAATAACCCAAACGCAGGAAGAAAAAAAGCAATAAAATATAAAAAATCTCTCATAAAATTTCTCTTAAAACAAAATTCAGAATTTAAGAGTATTACAATAGATGAGTTGAATGAAGATTTTATAAATTGGGCTGACAATATTGTCGCAATAGGCGGAGATGGAACTGTCAACAAAATTATACCTTTTATAATCAATACCGAAAAAATCTTAGGTATAATCCCTTGCGGTACTGCTAATCTTCTCGCTGCAAAACTCGGAATTCCTTATAATATAAAAAAAGCTATTAAAGTAATCGCTAACCAGAATATTTCAAATATTGATACACTTAAAATCAATGATTCTTACTCGATTTTAAGACTTGGACTCGGTTATGATTCTGATATTGTCTGCAAGACGCCTCAATCGTTAAAAAATAATTTCGGATATTTCGCATATTTCCTTGCCGGAATTCTATTTGCCCTTAGATTGAAACAAAAAAAATACAATATCTTATATGATAATAAAAAACTATCAATTTTAGCGACATGTATAATCGTTGCAAACTCAGGCAATATGTTCAAAAATATTGTATCTATATCAAATCATTGCAGACTTGATGATAGTAAATTTGATGTATTTATTTTAAAAGTTAAAAATCCGATTATGTTTTTCTTTGAATTTTTAATGATTTTATTTAATAAAAAGCTTTCAAATTCTAAAGCTATGTATTTTCAGACCTCAGAACTTGTAATTAAGAATGATTTTACCACAGGACATATTGACGGGGAAAAAAGAAAATTTAAGGGCGATATTGAAATAAATATCGCCCCAAAATCTATCAAAGTATTCTCAAACTTTTAAACTACCATTTGTTGATAGCAAATGCCATTACAATAATTGAGGCAATACCTTTTAAAGTATCACAAATCGGTGTAATCCAATCGTTACCCGCAATCTTTCTCGGAACAACAATAGTATCACCAGGTTCTATATTGCTATGATTGCCGATTTTTTCTGCCCTACCGTTAACAGACACTTTATACAGCCTAAATTTATTCGCATTTGGTGTATATCCGCCAACTTCTTTTATATAATATTTTGCATTTGCTCCTTTTTTATAAACAAAAGATTGCTCGTTATAAACTTCCCCAATTATGCTCACATGGTTTGAAGTCCTCGGTATATATATATCATCCCCGTCTTGTACTTCGATATTATCAAGATCTTTTATCTTATCAAGATCATTATCTTTAATATTCAAGGCTATTTGTCCGTTATACTTTTTAGCGACGGTCTGGTCTTCCTCTTTCAACATACTCAACATCTCAGCCTTACTTTCCTGATCAGCTTGAGTCGGTTTATAAGCACTTGCCATACGGCCTTCAATAAGTTTTATATCTCTTTCGTTATTTTTATGAGCAAGTTCTACTTGTTTTCCTTGAAGATTTGTTCGTTTAAAAACGATCCCTCTTAAATCAGCTTCGTTTGTCAATCCGCCTGCCATTTTTATTACATCTGCAAGCCTTTTGCCTTCTACGAAAGTATATACACTCGGATGCTTTACAAAACCTGAAATTTTTACAGTCTTCATTATCTCGTTACTGCGAAGAGTTCTGAAAAAGACTTTATCTTCAGGCATCAAAGCTATTGATTTGATTCTATCAGAATTAATCATTATATCATATAAGTAATATACTTCTGTTGTTCCACTCTGTCTTGTAATTTCAACTGCCACATTTTCTGCAGGAATTAATTTATTTGAGTTTGCAGTACCTGCAGCCAATTGCACGCTATTTTTTTCTGCTTCACCTTTTTGATAGGAAACTTCAGTTTCTTTTGAATTTACATCCGAATTTTGATCTTCTACATCAGATTCCAAAAACTGTATATCTGTCATTACATCATTCAATGTCATGTTATTTATATAAGTCAAATGTTTTGGAATATTTATACAACCATAGACATCAACAAATTGAGAATTTGTATTCTTGTAAACATTGATTATATCTCTTGGCTGCAAAACAGGGTCATTCATTCCTGCAAAAAATTCCTTCAAGAATATCGGAATAGTTTCAATTATATTATCTTTACCTGAAACCCTTCTGATTACAGCTTGATTTATAAAAGTTTCTTCCAAAAGTTCATCTTCGCTTTTCAAGATATCAGACAATCTCATACCCTCTTTATAAGCATAAGTTGTCGGATGCTTCACATTCCCTTGTATAGTTACAATATTTTCAGCATTGTTGTACAACTCTCTGAACTCTACTGAATCTCCGCTGTTTAAAACTTTTGATTTCGCAGATTCCCAAGCAATATTCTCAGCCGTTTTTTGTCTCAATGCAGGATTAAACCCGATTAACGTTACTTCGGAAACCTGCGTCTGTGGTAATAACCCACCTGCAAAAGTTACAATTTTTTCTAAAGTTTCACCTTGTTTTACTTCATAAATACCGGGAACTGTAACACCGTTTTTTATGGCTGCAACATTTCCGATTTTATCTACAAAAATTTTATCATTCGGTCTTAGAATTACACCATCATCATTACCGCTGAAAAACGCTTTATATAAATCAATACTTTTTGTCTTGCCATTTGAAACATATGAAATATTTCTCAAAGTACCGGTTTTCTTAACTCCGCCTGCTGCATTCAAAGCATCAAGAATTGATGAGTTATTTCCAACTAAGATTTTTCCCGGTCTGTTTACCTGACCATACACAAAAACTGAAAATTCTTGCCCTGAAGCAACTGTCAATCGTATTTTCATACTTTTGTATTTTCTTGAAGCAAGTCTGTTTACCTCAGCTTCTACATCACTGATTGAACGATTTTCAGCCTTCACCATGCCTACACCGGGCACAAAAATATTCCCTTTTGAATCTACTTCTACAGTTGATGAAGGACTTACCAAACTTGCGCCGGATAAGGCCATCACATCTACTGAATCACCATAAGAATAGATACTCACTTTTTCTCCAATATTCAATTTGTATGAATTTTCATACTTGCCTACTGCGCCTGATGGTGATGGTGCTAATGTAAATAAATCATATCCTACCTGTTGCAATACTTTGCCTGATACTTCATTTTCTTTACCGTTAAACAACTGTTCAATCGGGCTTAATTCAATTTTTGGAACTGTCTGCTCAACTGATGCTTGATAGTTATTGTTAAACGCATCTAACCTAACAGGCTCTTCTTCTTTTTCTACTTGATTCAACCTTGAAGTAGCTGCGGTCTTATCAAGTTCTATGCTTGCAGCAATAGCCGCAGGTTCTAAACAAAACATCATTAGCAAAAATATAGTTATTATTTTTTTCATCATATCCCTTTTACTTTCAATTTAATTTCTACGTTATAGCAATTTCCATCAAAGATTTAATCGCAGGCCATTCAAGCTTCCATAATCCTGAAGCATCCAGTGCATAATTTCCAACACATGCCAGCTTACAATCCTTGCATTTATTTACTGTCTCAATAAATACAGGATCTTTGATTACATCTTTTAGCGGTCTGTTTCTTACGCTTATAAACGGTTTCCTATCGTAGCAACGAAGCATATCTCCGTTTGAATAGATTACGGTTGCAATACGTGGCCAATGACATTCATAGTATGTTTTCTTATTAATTATGTAATCCATAAAGTAATAAGAATTTCTTATAGGATAACCGTTTTTCTTTAATTCTTTTATTTTTACAAACATCTCAGCGAGCTGTTCATTTTCCAATTCTGTCTCTACAACGTTTTGAGCTTCTTCAGGTCTTGATGCTGCTTTGTTTACTGTGAAATACAACAAAATATCAGCATCTTTACAATATTGAGCAACTTCTTTTATTTGTTCAAAATTAGTTTGAGTTGATACGGTACAACATACATAAATTCTCATCTTTGGTGAATGAATTTTATGATATTCAATACCTGACATTACTTTGTCACAAATTCCAGGCATATGACGAATATCGTCATGCGCTTTTCCGATTGCATCCAATGATACAAACATCAAATCTGTATATTTTGCAAAATCAGGGTTTGATTCCAAAAACCATCCGTTTGTCGCAATTTTCGTATAAAGTCCTGCATCGTGTGAAGCTTTACAAATTTCTGCAAAATCAGATCTTAAAAGAGGTTCCCCACCCCACAGAATACTGTCCATATAACCAATTTGACCTGCTTCTGTCAGTAATCTTACAATTTCATCAGTTGGCATATCATCTGTGCCTTTTTTAGATTTCCAAAAGCAAAAATCGCAATCACAATTACATTTGCTTGTAACCATTAATGAAAAACATAACGGTTTTGGTGTTTTTGATAAACGACTTGCTATACACTCTAAAGCTCCTCCGCCTAAATGACGGTAATATTTAAGACGTTCTAATGTCATCTTATTTCTTGATTCGGTTATCATCTTTCTCCCCTTATTTCGCTATATGCTCTTTGACTTAAAGATTACCACGAACATTATTTATAAACAATAACAAAAATAATTTTATAACTGTTTTCATAAAAAAAACTTTACATATTATTAAACTTTTTTAGCTGCTTTCGCTTTATTAAGTCAATAAAAGCTTCAATCCTTGTGATATAACCGGCTTTTCCCGTTTGTTCATCAAGAACCAGTGAAAGAGTTGGTATATCTTCTTCTCTGCTTACTTTTGGCAGAATATTTTGAGCTACAATTTCCGGCATACAGGAAAATGGAGAAATATGGATAATTCCATCTATTCCATGTTTGGCTGCGTAAACTGTATCTCCTATTGTTTCAATACATTCTCCGCCTATTGCTCTTTTCATATATTTTTTTGCATATCTGACAGATCTTTCTCTATGAGATTCTTTACGGTAAAAAAACGAAGGCTTTAATACGTGTTCAAGCCAATCTCCAAACATTATTTGTCGTTGTACTTCTACTCCCATATCTCCTAATTCTTTTTCTATGTTTTGGTTTGTATATGGGTCTAATAGCACGAAAAATTCTCCGATTAAATAAACAACCGGAACTTTTTTATTTTTATCTATCGGGATTTTTTTAAAGTCTTCTATTACTTGTTTTTTAAGCTTTTTTGCTTTCCATACCGAATTTGTCTCATCAGTTATCTTGAGCCATTTGTTATAACATTTCTCAGCATCACCCTTATGCAATTCTCTTGGGCGTGTATAGAAAAGCAGGCGTTCTGCTGTATCTATTGCAAAAAATTTATTAAAGCCCAAACTGAATCCTTTGTAATATCTCCAAGGATTTATACAATGAGTTACATGCCAGAAGGCATGAAGGGTTTGTTTCATTTTACTTTTATACATATCAAAAATTACCATATCAAACTCATATCCCATTGCTTTCAATGTTTTTTGAGCCATCTTGGTATAATTTCCAAGTCTGCAAGAGCCTGGAGCTTGAAACATCATAAGCGTATTCGCACCTTTATCCAAAGCCATTATATAATTTGCAAGATTTAGTTTATAAGGCAGACAAATCCCTTCTATACTGTTTCTTACCCCTATTTCTAAAGCTTCATTACTGTTGGCAGGCGGAATCACAACCTTTGCGCCCAAAGAAAGTAAAAGAGCTTTTAGAGGAATATCTATTCTTCCCATTCTAGGCCAGGCAATTATGCGGTCTTTTGCGGGAATTGTATTTTCCATTTTTTTCTGCTCTAACTTTTTAACTATATTCATAACAGCTATACTATCACAAAATTATTTAATTAAAATTGAATTTGAGAAAATCCAAGGTCTATCTTTTAAATAAACTTCTATTCGATATTTTGTTTTTTCTTGAATTGGAAATTTTAAACAATTATTAAACTCTGTATGAATAGTAGTCCCGTTTTGAATAATTCTTATTTGTGCTTTTGTTGAAAGTTTTATGATAATTGTTTTATCTTCGGTATAAATCAATGGAATATCTTTTTTTATATGACGGTTAATCATTATGTTATTACCATTTTTGATAGCTTCCAGAATAGCTCTTTTTTGTGATTGAAAATCTTTTGGAAGCTTACTTTCTAATGTAATAACATTTGTCAATGTTTTAAAACAATCTTTGTATGGGAAGATTTTTAACGGGATTATGTATTTTGAAAATTTTAGAGCATGAGCATCGACCCCAACAATTGCAGGGATTACATGTTCAGAGTTTTTATTTAATTCATCCCACCATTTTAGAGTTTTTGGGTGAGGACCTTGTATTAATTTATTCCGAAAAATATACGAATAGGCTATTTTAAAAATATTTGATTCATCATAATTATCTGCCCAATCTGAAAACCAATTCCATATTTCAATACCGTCAGGAATGATACTTTTATCAGTCCATTTAATAGGATGTGCTTTATTTTTTCTGTTATCTGATTCATCAGGATGAGCTGCAAATCCAAAACCATCTTGAGCTTTAACTTCATCTATAATTTTTTGAACATCATCTTGCGGCTCTATCAATTTTTTTATGCCTAATGCGATATAATGGTCAGATTTAGAAGGCGAAATTTCTTCCCCTTTTATAACACATACACCGTTGTAAATGCCTTCTTGTATATCAAAATTATTGTGATCGGTAATTATAATCCAATCTAATTCTGCATTTTTTGCTGCTTTTGTAATTGAATCAATATCACCGCTGCCATCTGATAAATTCGTATGAATATGAATAGCACCTAAATAATTATATAATTGCTTTTCCATTGATTATTTTATAGAGCTTGTAAGAATCTTTTCTTTTTTAATTTCAACAATCTTTTTATTTTGGATATGTTCCTTTGAATCAAATGATTTTTTATCCAAATGCATTCTCTTCTTTCTTAACAACATATCAGTGAAGGCCTCTATACGTGTTATAAAACCGGCCTCACCGGTATGTTCGTCTATGGTTAAGTGAATTAGAGGCATGCCTGCTTCTTTACAATGATACATCATTTCATCTACCATCAAAGAATCCGGCCCACATCCAAATGTAGATAATGCAATTATACCATCTACTTTATTATTCAATAAATAATAAGCTGCCGTCCCTGTTAATTCCAGCTCATTTGCCCAATATTGGATTTCTCCTAGCGAATGGATTGATGAAATTGAATCGTTATATGACACATTTAAAGATGTATATACTTTTACATTCATTTTTTCAAGCTTTCTGATAATATTCATTGAAATTCGTTCATCAAAAAGATTATATCCATGAGCCATAATTGCAACAGATATAGGTTTAACAATATCTACTGTTTTCTTGATAATTTTGCCGTTTATAGCATTCTCAAGTGCATCAGTATAACTTACACCTGATTTTGTCATTTCCCAAAATGAATTATAAATTTTCCACCCATTATCAATTGCTTTTTTTATTTCTTGTTTGTCTGTAATCCCAAATGCGTTGGCGGTCTGCTCACAAAAATCCTTAAAACTAATATTTTCTGTCTTATCTAAGGTCGGTTCAATCATTGTAAAAGGTTTGTCTATCACATTTCTGATAATTTCAGGCAGACCTCTTATTTTACTGCAATTGTTAATTTTATAACCTGTTGATTGGATTGATGGTATGAATATTGCTTCACAACCCTTATTTATAAGATTAATCACATGTCCTGTAAATACTTTTATAGGTAAACAAGTATCGGATACTACGTATTTACTCCCATCATTTATGGTTTTGGTGGTGGTTTTATCTGACAAAACAATTTCTATACCCAAAGATTTAAAAAATCCATAATAAAATGGGTAGTTATGATAATATGAAATTGCCCTTGGTATTCCGACTAAATTATTTTTTAATACCTTTTTCATGATTGTTATGTTGAATTACCTTTATTAAAAAACTCACCATTAAAGTATACAACAAGAATAAAAAATTAACATATTTTTAATAAAATAAAGTCCAATAAATGCATTTACAATTTTCAGCTGACCATATAAAAAATGGATTTGAACAGCAAAATTAATTAATGTTACAAATATATTTACTAAGCGATTCAAAAGTGCTATACTAGAGCAAAAAGGATTAACATTATGAAAATAGCAGCAATCAACAATTCGCCAAATTTTAAAGGACTCTGGGGAGAAAAGCAAAAGTCTTTTGCAGGAAATGAATATACCTCTTTATCATTTATTAAAAAAACATATTATCCGTTTAAAAATGAATCAAAGGAATCCATTGAAGCAAACAAAAAAGCTAATGAAGGCTATTATCATGCTGATTGGAGAGATACAGGCGGAACGTACGTTGAAGAAAAAATTGATGTAGAGGTTAAAAAACCTCTTAGCTTTACTGAGCAGGAATTTTCAGCATATCGCAAATCAGGACTTGGAGCTGTAAAACTCGAAGAAGTTTCACATCCTATTGAAAAAGAACTGATAGCCAGAGGTTTGTACGGCTATATGAACAAATCTCAGGAATATCTTGATGAATTTAGCTGGCGCAGCTCGTTCGGATATAAAATACGTAACTGCTTGAAAAAACTTGGACAAAAACTTAAAAAAGTTTAATTCGGCTAATTTAATTTTCAATATAAAAAAATATTATGTGTTAGACTTTCTATATGATTTCAATTGCTCCTATAAATCGACAGCTTTCTTTTAACGGAATTTCTTATCCAAAAGATTTGAACTATAAAAAGGCATTATAAAAAGGTTTAAGTGAGGCTTTCGGTATAAGCTGCAAATTGGAAGACTTAAACCCCGTTGCAGGGCCTGAAGAAGTACGATCAATTATCAGTAAACTTAAGCCCCAACAATACGAAGTCGGTGATAATTTTAGGGCAAATTTTCACATTCACACAAAGGCTTCGGACGGAAGCTTGACACCGAAAGAATTTCTTGAACAGTGTGCCGATTGGGCTAATCGTATTTTTAAATTAAACAAATCAAAAGATGATCTGCCGGCTTTTTCTGCCGCAATTACAGATCATGACAGAGTTGCAGGCGTCAAAGAAGCTATCGCATTAATATCACAAGAACCCGATAAGTATAAGAATTTTAAATTCGTAAGCGGATGCGAATTTATGTTTCACGGTTACAAAGAGCCATACAGTGCTTTTGAAGCTGTAGGTTTAGGATTTAACCCGTTTGACAAAAACCTTCAACATTTAATGAAAGGTTTTGCCTCTCATAACAACGTTTCAGAAGCAAAAAAGATAATTGAATCAGGCGGAATTCTTTCCTGGGCGCATCCGATTGTGACGCCGGAAAAGATTAATGAGGATTTTTTTACCTTCTTAAAGGCAAACGGAATTAACGGGGTTGAAGGGAATTACCAATATAGCAGATGGGATCAGGAGTATGTAAATTCCGTAAAACCTATTCTTGAAAAGTTTATTAAACAATTCAAGATGTTTGTCACAGGCGGAACAGACAGCCATAGAAAAACAATCTTCTAATTCGTTTATTTGTAAAATTATATTACAATTTTAGTGTATTTTGAACTTTGGGATTAAAAAAAAACTTTATATATATACAGTTAAAAATACTGTTTTTATGTTCATCTAGAATGGAAAGGGGCGACGAGCCCCTTTCCTTTTTGCGTTTTTATTTACCTTTTTGATAAAAGACATTTTTTGTATTGTAAATTTTTGTTTTATAATAGCAAAAAATTCCTTGATTAGTTTTATACCAAAAAAGGAGATAGTAATGCAGGTAAATTTTAACCCTTACACTAATAGACAGTCATTTGGCGCAAAATTAAGACTTAACCACAAGGAGCTTAATCATCTGTTTTCTGAGGAGTTATCACATGAGAAAATTTACGGAAGTCTTAGAACCAGAATAGAAAAATTTAAAACGATATACCCAAATCAGATTATAGAGGGGAATTTGATAAGTAAAGATTCTAAAAAAGTATTAGAACTGTACAACCCGAACACAAGATATACAAAATCTTTTGATTGGCCTAAATATCCGACTTATCGGAGCGGTTTATTTGAACAAGTTTTCAAATTCCTTACGACCGATGAATCAAAAAGATTTTGGACAGATGAAACGGCTAAAAACCTTTTTGCATAAAAAGTATTAAATCTTAATAGCAAAATAATTTTTGTTCAGGTTTAAAAATAAGTATGAAAATAACCCCGATTAATAATTTTAGAAAACTTTTTGGAATAACGCTTGCCGCAGGCGCAATAGCCTCAGCTCCGCTAATTTCTTCCGGCACAAACCAAGTATCAGCACAAGATACGGTTACACTCACAACTCAAGCAGTTCCTCCGCAAGGAACAACTGATCCTTTAATTTTAGAAGCCGCTCCAAGTCCTGTGGTTTTTGTTACAGGCGAAAGAAAAAAAGCAACGATAGTTGTTGATATTTCTAAAAATGTTTTATACAAATATGATGAAGACGGTGAGCCTGAAGCCGCTTACAGAATAGCTAGCGGAAAGCCCCGAACTCCGACGGATACCGGTCTTAGAGTTGTTTTAGGGGTTGAAAGATATCCGTATAAATCAGCTCCCGCTTCAACCAAAAGACATCAAAAGCCCTGGGATTACGGCCCGAGAGCTATTATTCTTGAAACTCTTGATCCTGTTACAGGAAAGAAAGGTTCGACCGGTGAATTTATCCACGGTAACAACAATCCCTCAAGTATCGGTAAATACGCTTCTTTAGGCTGTATGAGAATGGATAATGAGGTTATTAAAAAAGTTTCTTCTCAAGTTAAAAGAGGCGACCTTGTTCTGATTACTAAGTAATCCTAACCTTTTATAAAAAAATACCCCTTCTTAAATTACAATTCAAGCCATAAAACACCGTATGGTGCAATTCTTAAGTGCATGGTTTTGTTCTTGAGAGAAATATTAACTTTTACATTATCTCCGTTTACAAGGTTCTTAAGAGTTGTAATATGGCCGTCATTTTTTAGGATTACATTTACGGGCAACGATATGTCCGCAACAATTTTTTCGTTCGAAAGATTGTTGATTACTAGAATTTGCTTGTCCTTATCTTTTCTTATATATGAAAAATTGGCGGGTGAATCTGTGTTTAGAGGTATAAATTCTCCTCTAGACATTACAGGAAGCGATTTTCTTAAATGAATAAGGTTTCTGACTTTTTGGTAAACTTTGCTGTTAAATTCGTAATAGTCTTTTGTTGAGCCGTAGAATAGTTTTGAAGGGACTTCGCCTCTATGAATATCTCTGGAATCAAAATAACTCAAAAGTTTAAATTTGCCTGTTTTTTGTTTAATTTTTCTTTCAGCTTCTGATTTTTGAGCGTTTTTGAAGTTGTTCGCAACCCCGACTTCATCTCCGTAATAGATTATCGGAATTCCGGGAAGCGACAATAGTATTGAAAATGCCATCTCTATCCTGTCAGGATCTTTGTTTAAGAAGTTTGCAAGACGCCCGCTTACTCCAAAACCCTTTCTAAACCCTGCACCTTTTGAGACTAGATTGTTATAAACAATCTCTCGCATTTCAGGAGTTGCCATCTCTAAAGTTAATTCATCGTGAACTCTTAAAAACATTGCCCAAGATGCTGTGTCAGGAATTTTTGGGGTTTCTTTCATCGCTTCGTAAAAATATTTTTTATCTCCTGTTATCAAGCTTGCCCAAATTGCCGGCATGTATGGGAAATGGTATGCAATTTGTGCTTCATCCGTTCGTTTAAATTCTTTTTTGATATTGTCTATATCAGTTTGGACTGTTCTTTCTTTTCCGAAATATTCTAAGATGTCTTTCGGAAGCTGGCATGCTTCTACTTGAATTACCGAGGATGGCGCCGTTGCTTGAATATAGTTGCTTAAAAGTTTTATTATAGCATGCGTTTTAGGCTGATTTTCCGCGTTTGTTCCTGCCGGCTTTGAAAGATAAGGAATGGCATCCATTCTGAATATATCTATTCCTAAATTGCTCCAGTAGCTTATCGTTTCTAAGCTGTAATACAAAACTTCCGGATTTTCCCAGTTTATGTCAAGCTGAAAAGGATAAAATGTATGGTAAAAATAGTAATCTTTGCCTTTTATTGTAACCTTTCTCCAATGATTTTCGGTGTTTTCTGGAAAAATCAGTCTCCTTTTGGAAACCTTACCGTCTTTTTCGTAATACTCAACAACTGTTCCTAACTTTTCATCCTGATATTTTTTGTAAACAGGCATGTCCTCTCTTACTACAAAATAATCAAGCTTAGATAAATCTCCTTTTTCTATCGCCTTAAACCAATCGTGCTCCTGTGAAAAGTGGTTTAATACTAAATCAGCTTTAATTTTGAAACCTGCTTTTTTCGCTTCGGAAATAAATTGCTTAAATTCTTCCATTCCGCCAAGCTCTTTTCGGACATCTCTCGGATCTTTTACGTCAAAGCCCGCATCCTGCATCGGTGAATCCGCAAACGGAAGCATATATAAAGTTGTTACACCTAAATCTTTAAGATATCCGAACATTTTTTCCGCATCTTTAAAAGTATTTGTGCTGTTCGGATTTTTTACTCCAAACTGGTCTATGTAAAACATATAGATAATTTCATCTTTATACCAGTCTTCAGTTCTTGAAATATCCTCTTTCTTAAGACTTTCAGCTCTCTCTTTAACCGATTTTTCGGCTATCTGCATCACGTGTTCAAAAATCTCATCACTATTGCTTTTGCCATAAATTTCAACAATGGCTTCTTTTATTTCTTTCTGCAATCTTAAAGGAACATTTTCCGTTTCATCACCTGATGGTAAATCAGTTGAATTAACTTTTGCAGTTTGAAGGTTTTCAGCAACCTCTGCATTTGCTAAAACCAATCCTGACGGGGTTATGCTGCATATTGAAAGTGCCAGTATAAGGCTTATGAAAGAAGCAACTTTTTTGTTCATTATTGAATTCTAACACGTTTTTTAAGGTTTTACTTTAATTATTAACTATTATTAAGTCACCATAAAAAGCTTGCGTAAATAAGCCAAGTTTCTGATTTGTTTTTTCAGTTAAAAAAAAATCCTGTTTTTAAAAACAGGATTTTTTATATTGTTATATGTATTAATTCTGCGGAACCGCCTCTCTAATAGCTTTATCGACTTCACTGTCGCTGAGCCCTTGTTTGAGAAGTTCTGTCTTTAAGGCATCTTTTACGGCTTTTTCGCTTGTATGGCCTTGTGTGCTTGCTGTATAGGTTTTGTCGCCGATTTTTACAGTAATGCTGCCTTTATAAGTTTCTGTTCCCGGAATTTTGGTAACAGAGACCTTTACATTCGGTTTTGTGTTACCAACCGTCGGGGCTGTTCCTGTATTGTTATTAATTTCATAAAAGTCCAGAGCTTTAGCAAAGATTTCCGGATTGAAAGTAAGTTTATATACTTTCTTAGTTTTTGGATCTACGTATTCAATTTCTCTTTCGAAGTGTTGAATTTTAGCTCCGTCATTTTTAGAACCGGTTTCCCAGATATCTTTTCCGCCAAGATAATTTTTACGGAACCAATTACGGAAATTTGCACTGTTTGGCGCACCGTATGCTTTCTGAAGTGTTTGCCACCCTTGATAATAAACTTTATTACCTCTCTTTTCAGGTGCCGCAACCGGTATAGCTACTGTTTTTGTTTCCGCATTTAATCTTTCTTGATCCGGAGTTTTTTCTGAATCTATTTTAATTGTAGAAGATTGTTCCGGCGGTTTTGGCGGTGTTGTTGTTGGCGGTGTTGTCGGCGGTGTTGTCTCTTGAGTTCTGATTTCTTTTTGTGATACAACTCTCATTACTTGCGCATCACGTCTTAGACCTTCATCTCTGACCTTATTCATAGAAAATAAACCTTTGATAGTGCCTGCTAAGGCCCCAGCTCCTGCTGCTATACCATAGACGCCAAGACTACTGAATTTTGGACGAAATTTATGCGTTTTCTCTCCTGTTTGTTCATACAATTCTCTGTCGGCATCAGGGTTTTCAACTTCACCTTTAGCGACACCCTGTTCTTTAACTTTGTGGTCATACTCCCAGTGCCCATCCTTGCCGCTAACGTGTTCAGTCCCACTAACATGTTCAGTACCACTGACATGTTCCACACCGCTGACGTGCTCAGTACCGCTAACGTGTTCCACACCGCTAACGTGTTCAGTACCACTGACGTGTTCTGTGCCACTGACGTGTTCTGTTCCGCTGACATGTTCTGTTCCTGAAGCATACCATGGTTCTTCGGTTGTATCTGTATGTGTACCGGCTAATATACCGTTTTCGTAGTCGTTAACTGTCCATTTATGCGTTGTAGATCCACTTGCTTCCCAAGGTACATCAGCACTCCAAGGCACATCAGCACTCCACGGAACATCAGCTTCCCACGGAACGTCAGCACTCCACGGAACGTCAGCTTCCCAATTTACATCAGCGTTCCACGGAACATCAGCTTCCCACGGAACATCAGCTTCCCAGTGTACATCTGTGCTCCAAGTTGCATTATCTCCTGATAAATGGTAAGTTTTCTCAAATTCCCATGGTACTTCTACCGGTATCATTTTTGTCAGTGATGCCAGTTCGAAAATTTTTTCTGTAAACTTACAGGTCCTCATTGTTGCCATAAAGTCGGATACAAATACTGCTCCTGCACCTCCTAAAGCTCCAATACCTGCAGATTTAAGAACGTGGGCAATTCTCATTTGTATAGTTTTATCAGCTTCAGTTGTTATACCAGCGGCTTCCATTGCTTTCTTTATGACGCTTCGTTTTGTTTTTTGTCCGTCTGCAAGACCTCCAAATACAACACCTTCAAAACATCGGTCTACTTCTTGTAAATCACAGAAATAATCACAACCATCCTGATTTGTTTGGTTTTCTCCGGATGTCTTACCAGCTTGTGAATATGCAAGCATTTGTTCTTTATATTTTTGCGGATTGAATACATATTTTTTGCCGCCTTGGGTTGTTACGGTTGCTGCTCTGTCATCATTCGGATCTGTAATTTCATCACAGAAAAGCGCTGGATTCAATTTAACTAATTCTTGAACATCCGGATCTAAATTAGCAAATTGAGGTGCAGGCGTTGAATCATATTTATGTTTTTGCATGTCTATTTGTACCTGCGCCAAAGCTGAAACTTCAACCAGTTTTTCAAAATTCTTTTCTCTGAATTCAGCTTCTTTACTTACTGAATTTTTAGCAGCTTTTTGGGCTTTTTCTTCCAAATCTTTGATTTTCTTTTGGATGTCTTCCGGTAATGCTGCATTACAGTTTTTGTTGTATTCTACTGTAAGTTCTAAATGTTGTTTTTCCAGTTCTTTCTTTTTGGTTTCGTCTGTTTCATTTTTTATCTTTTCTTCTAATTCAGCTTTTTGTTTGTTGTATTTTTCTGTCAACTCAACAATAGCCGGCATTTTGGCGTGTTTTGCTTTTAATTCGCCAATTTCTGCTTGGCATTCCTTAATTTCAGCAACACCTGAGTTTAAGTTCCTATATTTTATTGCATTAATAGCCATTTCTTCACAGGCATTTGCAATAAATTCAGAATTGTTGCCACCTATTTCATTGACAGCTTTAAATTGAGCTAAAGCTTTTAAATCATCCATTGTTAATTTTGTTAGGGTGATATCTCTTGTGTTAGATTTCTGCTCTTTTGTTTGAGTTTCTGGCGCAAAAGCTGCTTTATAATCACCCAACAAATCCGGATCATCCAGTTTGTCTTTATATTTGTCGATATAAGCTTGAGCAGATGCTTCTACTTGTTTTTGGACTTCCGGGTGGTCATTAGCGTATTTAAGTTTTAGTCGCATTGCAGAAAGCCTTTTAGCCGGATCTGAAGTATCTGTATTTTTCCACAAATCAACAAAAGTCCCTTGAAGCTGTTTTACCTCTTTGTGACATAATACTCTTATCATGTCATGCATTGCTTCAGTTTTGTTATTTGTATATCTTTCTCTAAAATAAGCTTTCCACTGTGAAGTTGTTACTTCTCGAAAATCTTTATCTCCAAGCAAAGCTGCAGTGTCAACCGGCGGCGGTTTTACTGTCCCGTCATCCTTTTTCTCAACAACTAAGCCTTGAATTGCAACGTTATCTTTATAATAATTGTTAATTTCTTCTGTAGAACGCCCTTTACTTAATGCTCGGGCAATCCCGGCTGCAAATCTGGCATCGTTTGTACACGCTTGTCTAATTGTGGGATCTAAATTCCTCCATTGCCTTTCAGTAAAACCTTGCGGAATTGAAGTCATCATATTACTACCCATAAGTTGTCCTTTCTGCGTTTTCTCCTACAGTACTCACGCTTTAACTTTTACACAATATGTAATTTCTTATTCGACACATCTTGCGAAAAAGTTTAATGCAATTTTAAGCACAATTTTTCTTTTTCTTGCTATACGTGGTTTTCAGGGAGAATATTTGGGTTTACATTTCTTAATAATAGTATAATTTGAATATATTTTGGATATATTGGGCATACTATATTATATCACTTGCCCAAAAAACGTCATGAAATTATCAAAATATCAAAAATTGTAAATTTTTGTAAAAAAATACACTTTTCGCTCAAGTTTCAAGTCAAAAATTACGTTTATAAATATAAAACTATGCGAGTGTTATGTGCTAAATATAGATAAGAGGTTAAGTATGAGAAAATTACAACCAAACACAAGGAAATTAGCTCCATTGATAGTGTGTTCCTTATTGGTATCAGCAATAGGTAATGCGGCGGATGCTTCGACTATTACTGATGGTAATGGTCAAACTATTAATCCGATTCAAGACGGACATTATATGATTCGTCCTGATTTATTTAATGATAAAGTAGGATTTAAAGAATTTCAAAAATTGGAATTGTCTAAAGGTGACATTCTTGATTTTATATTTCAGGCTTACAATATAGGCGGCACCGAAGGTGGCGGTGGAACTGATATAAACCGTTGGGATATCAATACTTTTGTAAACTTTGTAAGTGATCAAATAAAAATTGACGGTATTGTTAATGCACTTTCAAATTTGGGAGGTTCACTTAAACAGGATAGCAACTTAATATTTATATCACCAAATGGAATGGTCGTTGGTGCAAGCGGTGTACTTAACGTCGGCTCCTTAAGCACATTTACACCGACACCAGACGGTTTTATTGCTTTACGAGAAGGCATGAAGACCGTAGATCTCACACCAGCAGGTTTTGCAAACGCAGAACAAACCTCAAAAGTTTGGAACCCTAATGATGCTGCTTTGTTTGCAGGTAATGCTCCTATCGATGTAAACGGTATGATAGTAGCCAGAGGCGATGTTGAACTTAACGGCAGCAATGTTAATGTTGGAACAAATCCAGAAGCAGGCGGTTACAATGGACTTATTATTGCAAGCGTAGCCAACAAATCCGATGTATTAACAGGTCAAACTGCTGCTGACAACTTATTTAATTCATTAGTAAGCGCAGGTAATACAAATTCAGCCAATGAATTTTCAAGTTCAAACGGCAAAATTGTAATAACATCTTCCAAAGGAATTAACGTTGCAGATGGCGCAAAAATTAGAAATAATTCTTCAGTTCTTGGTGACACAAAACTTATAAATAATGGAACTGATGGCATAAATATTAACGGTGAAGTTTCAAATGTAAACGGTAATTTAACTATCGAAAATAATGCCGGAGCATTTGATATAGGAACAGAAGGTCTTGTTAGAAATAACGGGACTATGAACTTGACCAATAAAACTTCAGGCACAGGCTTAACAATAGACGGAACCGTTGAGAATGACGGAACTTTAAATATAACAAACGAAAGCGGAAATAACGGGCTTAACATCGGCGGAAGCGTTACAAACGACACCGGTGTTGCAACAGTTACAAACAGACTTGGCGGTTTGAATGTTTCCGGAACCGTAAATTCTAACGGAACAAAACTTGTTATGGATAATTACGGTAACAACGGAATTGACATTTCAGGAGCCGTAAACAACAATGCAGGCACAGGCACAATAACAAATCACACAGGAGTTGCAGGTGCATTTGATATTTCGGGAACTGTTTATAATAACGGAACTGATATTACTTTAGACAACTTTGGAGATGCAGGGTTTAGTATTTCCGGACTTGTGGACAACGACAACGGAACGGTAACAATCAATAACCACGAAGGCGGTTTAAATGTAGAAGCCGGCGGTAGAGTTCTAAATGACGGCACTTCATTATACATGAATAACGAAGGCACAGACGGATTTACAATTGCAGGCCTTGTAGATAACAACAAAGGAACTGCCGAATTGATTAATGATGCCGGAAGCCTTAATATTGCATCCGGCGGCGAAGTTGAAAACGACGGCACAAGCCTGTTGATTGAAAACAACGGTAACGGCGGGTTCAGTATCGCAGGACTTGTAGACAACAACAAAGGATCTGCAACTCTTACAAATAATACCGGTGCACTGAATGTTCAAACCGGCGGAAAAGTAATAAATGACGGCGACAGCCTGTTAATGGAAAATCACGGAAATGGCGGATTTAGTATAGCAGGACTGGTTGATAACAATAACGGCAATGCAACATTAACCAATGACAACGGTAATTTTGAAGTTCTAACCGGCGGTGAAATTAATAACAGCGGTACAAAGCTTACAATCAACAACAGCGGAGCAGGTCATTTATACACCCATGCCGGAAGTTCAGTTATTAATGACGGAACAGAACTGGTTATGACAAATAACGGTGATGGCGGATTTACGATTGCAGGTCTTGTAGACAACAACAGTGGAAATGCGACATTAACCAATACAAAAGCAGCTTTTGATATTAATGATGGGGCTGAAATCAACAACAGCGGCAATAAATTAAGTATTGATAACAGCGGAGCCGGCGGTTTAAATCTTCATTTAGGAGCTGACGTAATTAACAGTGGTGCGGCTCTTTCTATGAACAATAGCGGAAATGACGGATTTATACTTGACGGTAATGTAACAAGTACAAACGGTGATACTGATTTAACAAACACCAACAACGTATTTGATATAAACGGCAATGTAACAAATTCAGGAAGCACTCTTGATGTTACAAACTCCGGTACTAACGGGCTTGATATTTCAGGAACGATAACAAATCGTAAAGGAATTGCTAATATTACAAACACAGCAGGAGCTTTAAATATTAGCGGTGATATAATCGGAGAACAACAAAACCAGTCAATTTCGATAGTAAATAAAGAAAACGGAACAGGTTTAACCATAGCAGAAGGCGGTTCCGTAGATACAATTAATAATCTTTACATAGCAAATGAAACAGGTGCAAACGGTCTGAATATAGCAGGCTCTGTAACAAATGACGGCGACACCGATATTCAAAACAAAGCAGGACTTTTAAATATTTCCGGTACTGTCGCAAACACCGGCAATCTTGATATTTACAATCACGACACCGGAACAGGTTTTGATATTTCAGGCACAGTAAGTAACGCAGAAGGAATTGCAAATTTAACCAATGAAGCCGGAGATTTAGATATACTTGCAGGCGGCACAGTAAGTTCAACAGGAACAGAATTAAATATAATCAATGACAGCAACGGCGCTTTATATGTACACAAAGACGGTAAAGTTGTAAATGACGGCAACAGCCTGACAATGACAAACTATGGCAGAGGCGGCTTTACTGTTGAGGGCCTTGTCGATAACAACAAAGGCAACGCAACATTAACCAATGAAGCCGGAGATTTTGATGTACTTGCGGAAGGCAGAGTTGATAACGGCACAACAGCCGGAATTCTGTCAATGACGAACAAAGGCAGCGGCAAACTTAATATTGCCGGCACCGTATACAATGCCGGTTCTGAACTTAATATGACAAACGAAGGTTTAGGCGGATTTGTTGTTGACGGACTTGTAGACAATGACAACGGCAATGCAACTTTAACAAATACAGCAGGCAACTTTGCAATTAATAACGAAGTCAATAACAACGGAAACAAACTTGCAATCAACAACAGCGGCAACGGAGCTTTAAATGTTCCGGGAAAAGTAATTAACACCGGAGCCGAGCTCACAATGGATAACGCTGGAGATGGCGGATTTAACATTGACGGGCTAGTTGATAACGACAACGGCAACGCAACTTTAACTAACACCTCTAATGATTTTGAAATTATAACAGGAGGCGAAGTTAATAACAGCGGCGCAAAACTTACAATCAACAACAGCGGTGACGGAAAATTAAATGTACAGACGGGTGCAAATGTCACAAACAGCGGCACAGGTCTTGAGATGAATAACAGCGGTGACGGCGGATTTATAATCAGCGGTAACGTCACAAGTACAAACGGTGACACTGATCTTACAAACACAAACAATACGTTTGATATCAAAGGCACCGTAACAAATTCAGGAAGCAGCCTTGACATCACAAACTCAGGCGCAAACGGTCTTAACATTTCAGGACTTGTAGATAATGACAATGGCAATGCAACATTAACAAACGCAGCAGGCGACTTTGATGTTCTTGCCGGCGGCAAAGTTGATAATGGCACAAATGCCGGAATTCTGACAATGACAAACGAAGGCAACGGCAAACTTAATATTGCAGGCGATGTCATTAATGATGGTACCGAGCTTAATATGACAAACGAAGGTGAAGGCGGTTTTGTAATAAGCGGACTGGTTGACAACAATAAAGGTAACGCAACATTAGCTAATACAAATTCAAGCTTTGACATAGTAAGCGGCGGCAAAGTTGATAACGGCACAAATGCCGGAATTCTGACAATGACAAACGAAGGCAACGGCAAACTTAATATTGCAGGCGATGTCATTAATGATGGTACCGAGCTTAATATGACAAACGAAGGTGAAGGCGGTTTTGTAATAAGCGGACTGGTTGACAACAATAAAGGTAACGCAACATTAGCTAATACAAATTCAAGCTTTGACATAGTAAGCGGAGGCAAAGTTGATAACTCAGGCGCAAAACTTACGATAAACAACAGCGGCAACGGAAGTTTGAATGTAAATACAGGTGCGATAGTCACAAACAGCGGCACAGGTCTTGAGATGAATAACAGCGGAGTTGGCGGCTTCTTAATAGACGGTACCGTAACAAGCAGCAACGGAGACACAGATTTAACAAATACAGCGGGAATGTTTGACATCAACGGAACCGTAACAAACTCCGGCAACAGCCTTGATATTACAAATTCAGGAACAGACGGACTTGCGATTTCCGGAACAGTTACAAACCAAAAAGGTACTGCAAATATTACAAATACAGCAGGCGCATTGTATATTGACGGCGATATAATCGGCGAACAAGAAAGCCAAAAACTTGCTATCACAAACAAAGGCAACGGAACAGGCTTAACCATAGACGCCGATGGTACAGTCAATAATATTAATGAACTTTCTATCTCAAACGAATCCGGAACAACAGGATTGAATATAAAAGGAAAAGTAGTTAATAACGGTAACGCTGATATTAAAAACACAGCAAAAGGCGGATTGTTAGTTAGCGGCAACGGTTCTGTAAGCAATAGCACAGGTGCTTTGAAAATGACAAATACACAAGATAGAATGCTTGTAGAGTCAGGAGCAAAGGTAAATTCTTCAGGAACCGAATTAAATATGACAAACAGCGGTGCTGACGGAATGCACATTCAGGGCCACGTTACAAATACAAATGCCGATGCAAAGGTTGAATTTAATAACAGCAATTCAAACATGGTTATCGGACACGAAGACACTGATGAAAACATTCAATCAAATGCAGATATCTTAATAGCAATTCAACAAGGCAACTTGCTAAATTACTTTGCAGATAAAAACATTACCCCTGATAATGCAGGCTACAAAGATGCGACCAAAACTCTTATAACCACAACAAACGGTGCAGATCTTACAATTAATGCACAAAACGGTCAAATCGGAACAGATTTAGGACTTTGTGACGGCGGTGTCTGCACAGGTATAGGCCCAAGCGAAAGAAACCTTACAAAATCAATTAACACATCAATAGACGGTGCGATAACAGCTGACAGCACGGGCGAAAACGCACTTGTAAATATGGCAAGCTTGGATAAGGATATGCACGTTAACAGAATTCACGCAGAAAACGGCAAAGTTATTCTTCTTGCGGATGACAAGTACAACAAAGGTGCAACAGCATACGATATTATAAACAGTTCTGCTGACAATAACACAACACCAAACCTAAAAGGTGATGCTATTTCAGCAATAGCAAGCGGCAGTATCGGCGCAAGCAAAGCTGACAGAATTACATTCATACAAACAGGAGTCGATATTGATATTGCAAATGAAAACGATGAAGCTTCAGATCCGCACAGTGCAGGTCTAAGAGAAGATCCTATCTTAGCTTCAAACGGCGGTGTTGAATTCCTTGCAATCAAGGATGTAAATATCAAAGGTCTTGACAATGCAGACGCAAGCAAAAATGACACAAGAGTTTGTACAATTGTTTCAAGAGAAGGCTCAGTAAACGCTGAATTTTCAGGAGAAACTTATATAAAAGATGTTACAGCACAAAATGAAGTTAACATCGTAAACAGAGGACCTGCAATATATATCGAAAATCTTGGTGGCGCACCTTCAAGATATGCTTCAACAGGTGATTATTACGGAAAATATGATGGTATAGTTCCTGAAAAAGCTGATATCACAGCACTTGACCTTGGAACCCCTTCAGATCCGAACACATTTGAAAACGGACACTACCCGAATTCGACAATCGTAATTAAGAACGGTACAATTAACGGTAAAGGTTCCGTAAGCCATCCTGGAATGGATCAAGATATAACAGTAACAGCAGATAATGCTTATGTTGGCGGCTACTACTTCAACATGGGTAAACACAGATACGACGATCCAAACAATCCAAACGGATTATCACAAGTAACAAAAGATCCGACAACTAACCCAATAGTAAATGCAGGCGATCCAGATACTCCGGTATCAATCAGAGGTAAAGCTGTAAGACCTGATGATGTAAATGAAATCGGTCAGGATGAAGGATTAAGAAGCTATTATTACTGGGATCAAGACGGTGATGGTGATCCGACCAATAATGATCCTGATCCTGAAGGAAGCGGACAGAAAGATAATGAAGAATTTGAAGAACCGTTTGATCCGGATATAGAACATAATGACGACTTAGTCGTTCCAGAACCAGAACCAGAACCAGATCCTGATCCAGACCCAGACCCTGATCCTGATCCAGATCCTGATCCTGATCCAGAACCAGATCCTGATCCAGACCCAGACCCTGATCCTGATCCAGAACCAGATCCTGATCCTGATCCTGATCCAGATCCAGATCCAGAACCAGATCCAGATCCTGATCCAGACCCTGATCCTGATCCAGATCCTGATCCAGATCCTGATCCTGATCCAGATCCAGATCCAGACCCTGATCCAGATCCAGATCCTGATCCAGACCCAGATCCAGATCCTGATCCTGATCCTGATCCTGATCCTGATCCAGACCCAGACCCTGATCCTGATCCAGAACCAGATCCACTACCGGTAGACAGGGACGATGCAAAACAAACTTGGAAAAAAGAAATTGACGACAATATTTCAGTAATAGACAAACGTCAATACATAAGATTCGATATTGAAGGAAACCCAAATCCGATAGTATTTGAATCAGCACCGGAAGTCGGTGGAATACTGAACATATCAAGAGGCGGTGTCCTCCTAAGCCACGACAAAACCCTTAAAGTGGGAGATATTGTTCCGGTACACTTAAAATACGGTGATGTTGAAATAGAAGCTAATGTAAAAATAGTTTCAGCAAACGACAAAACCGCCGGAGGTGAATTCGTAGACCTTGATCTTGCAACAGCTAACAAATTATTATACTTAAGCTTGTTAATGGACGGTAACGGAAACATAAATAAAGATCAAATGTACGCAAACACTGAAAACGGCAACCTTTCAACAACAGGAGTTGATGAATAAAACCAAATAACTAAATAAAAAGAGTCCGAAACAATCGGGCTCTTTTTTTAATATAGATTTTAAATAATGTTTGTGATATAAGAATAAGTATAAGAACACATAGCTAATCCGACAAGTCGGAGTGGTGGAATGGTAGACACGTACGTTTCAGGTGCGTATGGAGAAATCTGTGTGGGTTCAAGTCCCATCTCCGACACCATAAAAAAGACGATGACTTTTGTTATCGTCTTTTTATTTGTAGATCGGTGAGTGTTTTAATTAGTTTTTTAATTATGCGTTTTTTAGCATTTATTCAACCGCAAGTTTTTTATTTTGAGATTTTTCGGCAGCCATTTTGGGAGCTTTAATCTTTAAGATACCGTGTTCAAGTTTTGCATTAGTTTTTTCAACATCAATATCCATCGGAAAATATACCGATCTTGAAAATTCGCCGTATCTGAATTCTGATTTTCTGTAAGATTTAGTATCTTCTTCAACATCTTCTTCTTTTTTTGCGTTGATTATGATGTGATTTTTGTCAATATCAATATCAAGGTCTTCTTTTTTTACTCCCGGAAGTTCCGCTTTAACCTGATATTCATTATCTTTTTCTTTGATTTCTACTGGAATTGTTAATTTGTCAAAATCTTCCGTAAAAATATATTCAGGAAACAGGCTGTCAAAATTACGGTTCAAAATTGAGCTGATTTCGTCGTTTACTGATTTAATAAATCCGTCCGGTGATTTTTTAATTAAGAATTTCATATTCATTATCTCCTTTCAGTTTTTATTACTCTCTACACTTATTATTATCACTCCGGTTTAACTTAAATCTTAATTCTTTAACCAAAATTTAACAATCCGCCTGAAAGGCAGTTGCAAGAATATTAATGAGCAGCTTAAAATAAGACTTTACAGAGCAGGTAAAGTTTTAAAGCTAAGTAGAAATTTTAAAAACCTATTTTATTCTTTTCAAAGAAGAAAGGAAGTTATAATGCTCAACATCCCCGTCAACGGTTGTTAAAAACACCTGACAATCCTTATCATCAGCGCTTATCGGGGGCAGTTGAGAAAGCTCTGCGGCATAATAATGACTGTCGTTTCGGCTGCTTAACGGAACCCTGTTTGCAAGACTGTTGAGAGATATATTCCGTAAAAATCCAGAAAATCCCTTATCTTTGTTGCTTAATTTGGTATAAATCCTTAAGGTTGCATCTTTTGTTTCAAGGTCATATCTTCCGACAACAAAAGCGCTTAACTGTTCGGCTCTGGATTTTATCATTATATTTTCAACGACATTATTTTTAAGTTTGAGTTCGCCTGAAATTTTATCAAAATTACCTTCCGGCACATTTATCAAATCCATAAACGTTGAGGGGCTAATCATCGCAAGCGGGTTTCTGAAAAGTGCCGCAAATTTAAGAACATATTCAACCAACCCGATTTTTTGAATTGTACCGTTATTTACTGCAAATTTAATTTCTCCGTTAAGTTTAAGACTGTCATCGGTATTAAGTGAAATCAAGCCGCTTGCCTTTCCTGAAATTTCTCTGGGAAGTGCAAGTAAAGATGTCGCCATTATATCGCTGTTTACGTCTTTAATTCCTAAGATAATTGAATATAAATGATTTTTTAAGTCGCATTCAATTTTGGCTGACGAAATCCCTTCAGCTATATCAAAGCGGTTTGAAACAACTTTAAGAAGGTTATTTTCATCAAGCGTCATATTTGCTCCGAGATTGGAGAACTTAATTTCCTTATAAGAACCCTCTGCAACGTGAAGAATACATCTTTTTATAATCAACATTCCGGGGTTGAATGCCTCTTGTGACATATCTCCGTTTTCATCTTCAATGTCTGCTTCAGTTGCGGTTGCAAAAGCTTCTTTATTAACCTCGGTTGATACGGTCTGATTATTGAAAGAATTTAATATACGTTCAATATCAAGTTTATCAATTTTTAAAGTTATATTGTTAACGACAATCGGGAACAGCAGTTCATTTTTGAAATCTCCTGTAAATTCGTATCCTGCACGTCTGTAACGACCGTTTGCAGTAATTTTCACTGATTCTCCGGTTGTTTCAAGGTTTGCATGTTTCACAGAAAGCCTTTGAGCTGGAATTCTTATCCCGTCAAGTTCCATATTTCCTTTAATTTTTGGGACTTTACCGGTGTTTATATAATGTAGATTTCCCGCAATAGTTCCTTTTCTAAATACTTTTTGTTGTACAAAAAGGTTCAAAAATTCACTCGGCAAGGGATTTGGGATATTAAATCCGAAATCTTTTATTATACCTGCCATTGTGACGTTTCCGTTTAGAGTGAGAATAGGTTTAATCTTAGAACCTTTTTGGATAGTTTCGGCTATATAATATTCAATTGTTTCAATATTTATATTGTCACCTTTAAAATGCATTATTGCGCGTGCGGCACGGTCGTAGCCTGTTGGGCTGAATGACATTCCGTCTACCAGAATATCATCGCCTTTCGGAAGCTTAAACAGCACTGTCAAATCCATTTTTTCGCCGAGAGCATCAAATATAATTCGTGTTCCGCCGCCTTTGCCGACAATCGTAAACGGGAAATTAACCACTTTTGAAAGATAATTTTCCGCAAATTCGTTAGTCGCAATTGTATCTATTGTGAAATTAGTTTTTGCGGTTTTAAAGTAATCGTAAATTCCGCCGTAAATTTTCAGTGTATTGGCTTTATCTTTACCGTAATAACCTTTCACATCAGAAAAAATTATGTCTTTGTTGTCAATATTAGCAACACCGGATTCAAGTTTTATCGGAAGGTTGTTAACCGGAATTAATGAGCAGCCGAAGTCATTCAAGGTAATTTTGCCTTTGATTTTTTTGTTATAAAGCACAACACTTGAGTCAAAACTTCCTCTTAAATCCTTAAATCCGGCAAGAAGTGTACTGCCATTGCTTATAATAAGGTTGGATTCGACAATATCTATAACGTCTTTTATATTAAAGTTCTTTGTCGAAAGCTTTAAAAAGTGATTCTTTTTATTGTCAGCATAAGCGTTAACACTAACATGCGATTTATTGATAAAAAACCCGAAATCTTTTATATGAAGCGCATGATCTTCTATAAAAATTCTGTCCCTGTCAGCGCTTGCAATAGTTATTTTCTTGTTATTTTTAGCAAATTCCGTAAAAACTTTAAAGTGAATATAATTTTTTACATCTTGATTGTTTATTTCAAAATCCTTACCTCTCAAGCGTATAAAGGTATTTGCGTCAGGTTTGTAGGTAAATAAGCTTTCTTTAACAAACATTTTTGCACTGAAAAGATCTATATTCCAATCAAATTCGCCTTTTTCTTCGGTTTCTTGCTTTTGCTCAGGAACAAGCGACATTGCTTTATTTACATCAACAAAAATATAATCTGCGCCAAGTTCATTTATAATTATGTGTTTGTTAAAAATATCTTCAAAAGATAGTTTAATCCCAAAATTTTCAAGATTAACGACTTCAGCGCCGTCTTTTGTAATCAAAATTTTACCGACATTAAATCCGAGATATGGATTTAAAGCCGTTTTAAGCTCAGGCTTTTCAATCACAAGGTCAAGTCCGGCATGTTTTTTTAGAGTTTTTGAAACGAAGCTTGTTGTTTTTGGATTAGCGACAACAGACGGGAGAACTTTAACGTAAGTAAACGCAGAAAGTCCGCCAATGACAACTCCTGCTCCCAAAACTATTGATAATATTTTAACCGCTTTACCAACTTTCATATCTTCACCTGACAAAATTATAACATGAAAAAATTTTATGCTAAAATAATATTATGAAAAAAGGTTTGTTATTAATATTGATATGTATTTTAATTCAAGGCGGGGCTTATGCTATTGATGGTTATGCCTCCAAAAATTCCATGTCAGATATTGAAGTATACAGTGATAACGGGAAATTCGGGCTTAGAACCAAATCCGAAGAAATAATTACGGAAGCCGAATACCAGAAGCTTATTCGACTTGGCGAAACTTCTTGGATTGTCCAAAAAAGGAATAAATTCGGAATAATGGATTGTGACGGGAATTTTATTATCAAGCCCAAATACAGACACGCAGAAAGAATTTTGGGTAAGTTTGTAAAACTCGGCAACGATAACGATTACGGGATCTACGATGAAAACGGCAACACCGTTGTTTCACCCGAATATTCAAAAATAAATCTTTTATTTGGCGGGATGTTTTTAACTTATAAAAATTACAAGTACGGTGTTGTTGATTTTCAGGGAAATCAACTTATCGACAATATATGTGATGATATTTACATGCCGCAGCCAAATATAATGCGAGTGGAATATCTGGGTAAATGGTATGAAATAGAACAGGTTTCGGCAGATACTCTCACACTTCCTTCCGACATAACAGATATCAAAACAAACAGCAATTTCAAAATAACCGAGCTTATAACAAATCCTGTTCCTGCTGCGGGATATTCGGCAGTTACGGCAACAGATTACTTCTTGAAACTGTTTTCATCAATTTCTCCGGCTTACGAAGATACAATTGATGAACTTATGCTTTCAAAAGGGGCGGATACTGTTAATATTTTTATGAGAGCAAGCTGGATTCCGAAATTCCCGTTTACCTACGCAAAAAATTATTACCGAAATGTCAGAACTCCGAATAACGGCCCTCTTTCCGATGTTAAAAAAGAGCTTATGCAGCAGATTAACGAAAATTAATTTTTATAACAAAATTTCTTTTTATGGTATTATATCTGTGTAGGATAATTTTGTTTTCTGTAAAGGAGTAATATTTTGAGAATTTCACCAATTTCGCGTGCTGTTGCATTTGGCAGCCGTCCGTTAAACATTGAGGAACAGAAGGAATACGAAAGTATTTTAAAACAGGGTAAGGAGATTATAGGATTAACAGGGCATGACATATTTATAATGCCGTCACAAAGTCTTCCGCAAGCACCGGACAAAAACACAGGTATCGGTCATTTGACCTCTAAAACCGAACAGGAATACATTAAATATATGCACACAATGCTCGGTTTTAATGTTTTGGAGGATTTACCCTCAGGGCAGATTGAACCTTACCCGAACGACTTTTATTGCAATTACAGAAGCACCTCAATTGCTCTCGGAGATCATCAAATAAATCCGTTCTTACTGACGACTCCGGAATATTCAAACCTTTTAACCGAAGATGAAGCAGCCGGAATTGTCAAATCTAACACTAGAAATAACAACGAACGATTTGCAAATTTCCAAAACATAATGGGCGAAGACGGCGGAATGGATAAAGCGTTAAAAAAAGCTTACGAAAGATTTGAACAGCTTGAAGATTCTACCCCCCTAAAACAAGCTTATAAAAAATTTAAGGACCAGAACAACGAATGGATAGATTTTCTGTATAAAGATAAAGGTGAATTTTTTAAATTCAAACAATTTTTAGCGGAAGATCATCTTCAAAAATCAAGAAAATTTTTAAATTCAATAGGAGTAAAATACTGCGGGGACTGTCTTATCGGCGCAACAGACGATGAAGTAAAAGCTAAAATGTTAGCGTTTGACCTGGATAATTCATTAGGCTGGGTGCTTCCGATACCGAAATTTAAAGATATGGAAAACGAAAACACTGATGCTCACAGATATTTAAAATACAAAGTGCAAAATATGGCACGGCGATATGACATGATTAGATTTGATGTAGGCTGGGCTTATGTTCAGCCAAGACTAATTAGTAACAAAGATAATTCAAAAATAGAAAAGCCGTATTTTGGGGATAAGATTTTGACTCTTATAGAAAACTGGGTTAAAGAAGTAAAAGGAGAAGATTATGATCCTAAAAATCTTATATGGGAATTTGAAGCCGGCCCCGACGACTTTGAATGGGAAAAAGACGGAAAAGTTATAGATCCGATAAACAAAAGAGTAAAAATTCTAAGTACAATGTACATGTCAAACAACTGGGGATCAAATGAAGCTTATGCAAGGCGCGGATTTGATCCTGAGTATTCGATAGTAGGTGTCGGGAATCATGATCATCAACCGCTTGCCGAAATAGCAAACAATGTTCCTTACCCTATTAAAGGCGCAGACGGCAACGTCAGTTATACAAATCCTAAAGCTGATTCCATCGAACCGTTAGCAAAACTATTTAATACAGACACAGATTTAGTGAATGTTCCTGAAGAATACGCAAAGGCAAAAGCAGCCGAAGCAATGACAGGCAAAAACACAATGTCTTTCTTTATGGATACATTCGGCTATAAAGTACGTTTTGACAAGCACGGTTTTAATTGCGACGACACACCGACCGAAAATTATGCTCATAAAATTCTTTATGATTTCAAAAAGCAATATCACGAAGCAGTCGAAAGCGGTTACGGGGCAAATAAAATGGATTCGCTTGAAAAAATCTTTAAAGCAAGAGGGTTAGATAAAAAGCATCCTGTTTTATATGCTTCAATAGTAAAATACAGAGATTTTCTTTACGAACAAATACCGCCAGCGGAAATTGTTTCATTAGAAAATCTTCTTGAAAACACTGAAGAAACCTCTTTAAAAACAAAGGTTAAAAACAGATATCTTCTGCCTATAATAGCAGCAGGTGCTGTAATACTCGGTGCCGGAGCTTATTATTATACAAAACAGCATGAAAAATCAGCTTCATCAGCAGTATCAAATTCACAAAGGCCTAGTCTTGTTCAATCCGCTTAATTATATTTTTAAGAAAATCTTTTTGTGATATCATTAGATAAAGCGGGGGAGTAAAATTCATGAAAAAAGTTTTATTTGCAGCATTGATATTGGCACTTACGGGTGGAAACGTATATGCTTATCAAGTTGATCAGGCAGTGTTGAATACAATCAAAAACCTCCAAATCATAGACTACAATCCTTCGACGAAAATCTGGTCAAGAAATCTCGGACTTGGGCATGAAGTTTTTAAGAAGCATATTTCAATCGGTTCCGGAAGCTATACCGAATTCACATGCGAAGATAAAACTTTTGAACTTAATACAACCTACGAATTTTTATATTACGGTCGTTTGTATGCTTACAGCGCACATATGCTCAAATTCTTTGAATTGCTTTATGACGGAGAAACAATTAACACAAGAGAACTTTCAAAAGAGGAAGTTCAGCAGTTGTTTCCTGATGTAAAAATTCTGCTTGTATCAGAATTTAAAGATGACAAAATAGAAGTTACTTTGCCGATATTCAGGCGTCGTGCATTTATGATATTAAACGACACTAACAGAGATTTTTATAAATATCAGTTTGAATTTTACAACCCGGAAAACAAGCTTTTTAACAACATATTTGAGCTTAGGATGCCAAGAACAATGGTGTTTTCACATTTCAGAAGCAAAAACAAACTGTTTCCGAAGCTTCAAGTAAAAGTAAAGCCTGTAAGAAAAGATACTGAAGCCGAAAATTACAAAGAAATTTACGGGAATTACGTTGAAACCACTCCCGAAGTTCAGGAAAACACACCAAAAGCTCAGCCAATGGATGATCCGGGAATTGATGATAACGATTTTTAATCAAAAGGTAAAAAAATAGCCAAAATTAAGAATCCGATTTTTGTTTTTGCGCAATCATTTCCTCAACAATTTGGGCTGCAAACCCTATAAAATTTTCACACGGGCGGTTTTTGTAATATTCTTGAGTCCGCTTAGACGGAATCGGTGAATCCTGTTTTTCTTCAAGCCCAAGCAATTCACGGCAAATGATTGTATCGTATTTTTGTTTAAATTTTTCGGCAAGTTCTTGGATAAGAGCATAATGCCGAGCTTTAATTTCGTCATTATCAGGCGAAGTATATCCGTATAAAATTCCGGCAATCATAAACATAGCACTCACCGCCCCGCAAACTTCTCTTAGTCTTCCCATACCGCCGCCAAAGGAAGATGAAAGTTTAAGGGCATCTTCAAACTTCATGCCTGTTTCATCGCAAAACGTGCAAAAAACCGACTGTGCGCAGTTATAACCGCTTCTGAATAATTCTCTTGCTCTTTTTTCTTTTTCACTCATAAGAAGATTTTACAACAAAAAGAAATGAAAAGAGCCCTTAAACAGAGCTCGTTGGAATTAAGAATAGCTGGAAGTATGAAAAAGATTTAACTATATTAAACGTTCATAGTATTGCAAATACAATTAGCCACTTGTGTAATATTTCAAATATGCAAAACACTTTAATTTATCCTTAAAGTTTTATTTCTTAAAATATTTACCTACGTGAATTCTTGGATTATAATGGCGGTATGGAAAGAGAACTTGTAAAACTTCAAAATTTGCCAATCGACACTTTTACATTTGACGAGGCGCTTGAATACACAAAAAAAGGGCAGGTAATCACAATAAATCCCGAGATGATTTTTTATGCCTCAAAGCATCCGGAATTTGCGAATATAATAAAGGAAGCCGAACTTGTAATTCCTGACGGAATCGGAGTTCAAATCGGATTAAAAATCTTAGGGCATAATGTCAGAAGAATTGCGGGAATAGAATTCGGGAGAAAAATTCTTGAAAAATATTCAGCCGAAAACAAAACCTGTGCGCTAATCGGTGCAAAGCCCGAGGTTATAGAAAAAGCGGTTGAAAATTTACAAAAAGAGGTTAAAAATATCAATATAGTTTACTCGCATGACGGATATTTCAAGGATGACAGTGAAATTTTAAATAATTTAACCGCAAGATGTCCTGATGTTGTTTTAACAGCGCTAGGCGCCCCAAAGCAGGAGGAATTTAATTACAAAGCGAAGAAACTTCTTCCAAACACTCTATTTATCGGAGTCGGCGGAAGTTTTGACGTATGGGCGGGTGTTGTGAAAAGAGCTCCGAAAATTTATCAAAAATTAGGAATTGAATGGCTATACCGAACAGTTAAAGAACCTAAGCGATTTAGAAGAATATTTCCGACATTACCGCTATTTGTAATAAAAGTTTTAAAAGAAAGAATAATAGGAGTATAAAATATGCTTACTGATACAGAAATAAAAGAAATTAAAGCTCTCTGCAAAGAAACCAGACAAAATATAATAAAAATGGTTTACAATGCATCTTCCGGACACATCGGCGGGTCATTATCAGCAGTTGAACTGTTAACGGTTCTTTTTCACAAATGTATAAACAACATTCCTCAGTGGCACAGATCCAATGATTTTGACAAAAGAGACAGATTTGTATTATCCAAAGGGCATATTTCACCTGCTTATTATTCGGTACTTTCTCAGCTGGGGTATTTTGAAAAAGAAGAACTTATGACCTTTAGAAAATTCGGAAGCAGGCTTCAGGGGCATCCGACGCCTTTATGTCCGGGTGTAGAAGTTGCGACGGGATCTTTAGGTCAAGGATTGTCAATCGCCTGCGGAATTGCGCTTGCGCTTAAACTAAATCAAAATAGATCAAATGTTTTCGTGCTTTTGGGTGACGGTGAACTTCAGGAAGGAAGTATTTGGGAAGGATTTATGAACGCTTCACACCGCAAACTTGACAATCTTGTTGCAATAATTGACAGAAACAGACTTCAAATTGACGGGGAAACCGAAAAAATCAAATCACTGGATCCGTTGGATGAAAAACTGAAAGCTTTTGGCTGGGATGTAACAGAAATTGACGGACACGATATTGAAGCCATTTACGATGCAATAGAAAAAGCGAAGAAAAACACCCGTCCGACCGCAATAATAGCAAATACAATCAAAGGCAAAGGTGTAAGCTTTATGGAAAACAACGCAGGCTGGCATGGAAAAGCTCCTAAGAAAGAAGAATTTGAAAAAGCAATGCAGGAACTTGCTTAAAAAAAAGAGGGAAAATGATTTACGATAAAATAGAAAACATTGATTTGTACAATATAGATAAATCCGCCGTTGAATTTATAAAAAACTTGACCGGAGATGAGGAATGCAAAAGGTACGAAATTTCTGATAAAATTTACGCAAATATTGAGGAATACCGGACAAAAGAGTGTGGTTATTTTGAAGCTCATCAAAAATATGCAGATATACAGCTTCTTTTAACCGGAGAAGAAACAATAGAATACACATCTCTTGACGGATTAGAAATAAAGGACGCCTACAATGCTGAGAGAGATATAGCATTTTTCTATGACGGAACTAATCCTGTAATAAAACTTCCGCTAAAGAAAGGCTTTTTTGCATTGTTGAACCCAGAAGAAGCTCATAAGCCTCAATTAATCACATCAGCCTCTTGCAAAGTGAAAAAGGTTGTCGTAAAGATTGCCAAAAACAGATACTAAAATCATAGCCGTTACAATTTGTTTTGATACAGCAGCAAAAGAAATAACTCTTGACTGATAGCAGCTCTCAAAAGTTATAATTTAAGAGTAGCAAAAAATAATAAGGAGAAGATAGCCGTGAACGTATTAAATAATGTAAATTCACCCCAAGACGTAAAAAAACTTACGCCGGAAGAGATGAACAAACTTGCAGCCGAAATCAGAGATGCAATATTAAACAGAGTAAACACAATCGGCGGCCACTTAGGGCCTGACTTAGGCATTGTAGAAGCGACGATTGCTCTGCATTACGTATTCAATTCGCCTGCGGATAAGATAGTATTTGATGTATCGCACCAGATATATCCTCACAAAATAATCACAGGACGCAAAGACGGATTTTTGCATCCTGAAAACACAACCATATCGGGCTACTCAAACCCCGGGGAAAGCGAACACGACAACTTTATAATCGGCCACACCTCAACAGCCGCAAGCCTTGCAACAGGATTAGCAAAAGCGAGAGATTTAAAAGGCGAAGATTATAACGTAATTGCGATAGTCGGCGACGGCTCAATGAGCGGCGGCGAAGCGTTTGAAGGTTTCAACAATGCTTCTGTTCTTGACAGCAACATAATTTTAATTGTAAACGACAACGAAATGTCAATTGCCGAAACCCAAGGCGGATTATATAAAAATTTAAAAGCTTTAAGAGATTCAAACGGAAAATCAGAAAATAATATTTTTAAAGCACTGGGTTTTGATTACCTTTATGTTGATAACGGCAATGATATTGAGACATTAATAAAAGCCTTTATGGAAGTAAAAGATACAAATCATCCGACATTAGTACATCTTCACACCCTGAAAGGTAAAGGTTACAAACAAGCAGAAGAGAACAAAGAGAAATATCACTGGACTATTCCGGGATTTATGAACGAAACAACTCAATCACAAGCTCCGTCAGAAAGTTACGAAACTTTGACAACGGATTATCTTTTAAAGAAACACGAGGAAGATCCGACACTGATTGCGATATCCCCATCAACCCCCGGTGCATACGGATTCACGCCTGAATTCAGACAGAAAATGGGCAAGAATTACACCGATCCCGGAATTGCTGAAGAACATGCGGTAGCTTACGCATCAGCACTTGCCAAAAACGGTGCAAAGCCTGTATTGGCTGTAATAAGCTCCTTTATCCAGAGAACTTACGACCAGTTATCGCAAGATTTGGCTCTAAACAATTCTCCCGCAACGATTTTGGTATACTGGGGCGGATTATCACCGATGGATTCAACCCATGTCGGCTCATTTGATATCCCGATGATTTCAAATATCCCGAAAATAGTCTACCTTGCCCCGACGACAAAAGAAGAATATTTAAGAATGCTTGACTGGTCAATTGAACAGCAAGATTATTCAGTAGCAATAAGAGTGCCATTTGCAAGCTTTGTCACAACCGGAATAGAAGATAAAACCGATTATTCAATATTAAACAAATCGAAACTGGTTAAAAAAGGCAGCAAGATTGCCGTAATCGCATTGGGCGACTTCTTTAAGTTAGGTGCTGAAACGGTAGAACAGATTAAAGAAAAACTCGGTGTTGATGCAACACTTATCAATCCTGTCTATATAACGGGCTTGGATAAAGAGCTTTTGGAAAATTTAAAGAAGGATCACGATATCGTTATAACCCTTGAAAACGGAGTTATAAACGGCGGATACGGAGAAAAGATTTCAAGATTTTACGGAAATTCCGACATGAAAGTTCTGAACTTCGGCGGTAAAAAGGAATTTACCGACAGAATGCCTCTGGAAAAACAATATGAGCGTTATCATTTAACAAAAGAACTTATTGTTGAAGATATTTCAAAACTTATATAAGAGATAAAATTTTGTTACCGATTAAAAATCCCGCTTTTTTTGAAAAGAGAGCGGGATTTAAATTGCAACAAAAATTTACAAAAAGATATTACGAAATATTAAAAACTAATACTAAAGTATTAAGCCGCCAGAATTAGAGAGGTTAGGTCTGAAAGTTAGAATTAGAGGCGAAAATGGCGAATTTTTCCGAATAAAAAGAGGCTGAAAATGTAACAATTAAGGGCTTCATACGATTAGAGGACTTGACAATATTGGGATATAGATATAAAATAAACTTATAACAAATAGTTTTGAAACACCTGCACCGAATGGGTTTACCTGATTAACGAGGGTTAAGAGGTGAAAAAGATTATACAGAGAGGTACAGGGCGAAATATTTGTACATAGTTGGTTTTCGAGCTATACGTGAAGCTCGGAGGTTATTTGGAACAAGCTGCATACGGTGAGGTATGAGGTTGTGCAGCGAGGTTCACAGTAAAAAGAAAGGTGAGAATTATGACAAAATTCAAAGGTTTTACTCTTGCAGAAGTTTTGATCACTTTGGGTATTATTGGTGTCGTAGCAGCTATGACAATGCCTACATTGATTAACTCAACACAAGGTGCACAGTACAAAACAGGATTTAAAAAAGCATTAACAGTTCTTTCACAAGCTGTAGTTATGAACATCGCACTTAACGACTATGATTTGTCACAGGTTGTTGCTGGCACTAACGCTACAGGTATTGATAGTACAGGTACGGCAGCTAGTGGTGCACAGTCATTATGGGATGTTTTCCATAACCGCTTGAACATTGTAAGAGAATCAGGTAACGGTTATACAACAAATGCAGGTGATGCTGATCAATGGATTATCGTAAGTAACACAGATAAAGATGATTATGAAAAATTCGCAGATAAACACAATGGCGATGGTTTTCCCAGCTTAGCAGCCCCAGCAGGAGGAGGAGCGGTTACTTGGCCGGCTGAAACAACATTCTTGTTTATGAATGACGGTATCACATTTATTTTCGATAACAGACAAGACACTTGCCAAAAAGCTAACACAAATATTGGTGTTGCAACAGATAACTACTGCTATGGATTTATTGATGTAAACGGTCAAAAAGCACCGAACCGTGTTGTACAGTGTGACCAAAACTCTGCATCAGGTACAGAAGGTGATGATGCTAGAACTTGTACAGTATCCAACCCGACAGATATCTACCCGATTGCATTGTATGACCAATCTGTAATTCCTGCATCAGCTGCAGCAAGAGCAGTTCTTTACAACAAATAATTATAAGTATATTGCGTAAATACCTCGCAGTATAAGTTACAAAAACATCGCAGTTTCAGTTTTGAGATTGCGATGTTTTTTATGTGCAAATAATTAAAAATAAAGTTAAATTTTGCTGATACAAGTAAGTTTTTTAGTTGTAAAAAAAACTTGCTTATGCTACCATTTTCTTGTGTTATTAGGGTAAAGGGAGAAATTTATGGTTTGTACACTTAATTATACTGATGTAATTCAAAAAGCACTAAAAACTCTTGATAAGAAGAATTTTGCTTTCATCATCCATGGCGGAAGTTTTCCGGCTGCCGCTGGCGAAAATACAGGGTTTGGCTCTATAAACTCAAATGGCGGTCGTGAAGTTATTGATTTTGCAAAAGGTATTTTCAATGCAATTCAGCTTGGGCCTGCGGGCAAGACTAAAGGTTGCGATTCTTCGCCTTACACAGGAACAATATTCTCCGGCAACCCGCTTTTTATTGACTTGAAACAGCTTACAACTGACGAGTGGAACAATATTTTATCTACTGAAACTTACAATTCTATCGTTGAATGCAATCCAAACAAAAATATAAATAAAACATCTTACTCATACATCTACAAAAAACAAAATGAAGCACTGGAAGAAGCTTGGAATAATTTTAAAGCAAACGGAAGTGCGGAATTGAAAAAAGAATTTGAAACTTACAAGCTTGAAAACGACTACTGGCTTGATAAAGACAGCTTGTATGAAGCGCTTTCAATAGAACATGGCAACGATTACTGGCCTCTATGGACGTCAGAAGTCGACAAAAACCTTTTTAATCCGAAGTCAAATGAAGAAAAAATTGAATATTCAAAACGTATTAACGAAATTTCTCAAAAGTATTCTGATGCAATTGAGCAGTATAAATTTGTTCAATTTGTTCTGAACAAACAAAACGAAAAGACAAGAGAATACGCTAAAAATGCAGGAATTAAAATGATAGCAGACCGTCAGGTAGCATTTTCAGACCGTGACACATGGGCTTATCAATCACTATTCTTGGATGGTTGGATGTTAGGTTGTCCTCCGGATTACTTCTCAAAAGACGGACAGGCTTGGGGATTCCCTGTAATGAATCCTGACAGAATGTATAATGATGACGGTTCTTTGGATGAGGGCGGAATTCTGCTTAAAAACCTTTACAAAAAGATGTTTAGAGAAAACCCGGGCGGAGTAAGAATTGACCATATTGTAGGTTTGATTGATCCTTGGGTTTACAAAGCAGGTAAAAAGCCTCGTATTGAACAAGGCGCAGGTAGATTGTATTCTTCTCCGGAGCATCCTGAACTTAAAAAATATGCTATTGCAAGGCTTGAAGATTTGGATGAAACCTTAGAAGCTGATAAAGAAAAGAGAGTTAAAACACTTTCAAATGCGCAAATTCATCTTTACGGAAGACTAATCGAAAAAATTGTTATTGCAGCCGCAGAAGAAGAAGGACTGGATAAAGATGCAATTGTTTGCGAGGATTTGGGAACTTTGACAAATCCTGTAGCTGCGGTTATGAAGGAATACGGACTTCAGGGAATGAGATTAACCCAGTTTGTTGTTCCGGAAAAACCTGAACATCCTTATCGCTGCCGCAACATAGATTCTCGCTGCTGGGCGATGGTCGGAACCCACGACAACGAACCTATTTCAATGTGGGCTGATAAAATGATTAATACTCACGAGGGTTATCTGCACGTCAAAAACCTTGTGGAAGACTTATTTGCAGAATGCGACAATAAAGACGACTTAATTACACAATTAACAAAAGATGCTGATTTCCTAACCCAAACCAAATTGGTAGAAATGTTTGCATCAAAAGCAGAAAATATTCAAATATTCTTCACTGATTTCTTCAAAATAAAAGATGTCTACAACAGACCAGGAACTTCAGGAGATGAAAACTGGAGCCTCAGACTTCCGGACAACTTTAAAGAATTACCGACAATTAATCTCGCAAAAATTCTTAAACTTGCAATAATCGCACGAGGAAAGGATTTTGCAGAACAAAACAAAGCAGTAATTGATGAGTTGTCAAATATTGAATAATTTGTTATTATGTTTTTGAAGGCGCCGTGTGCGGTGCACACGGCGCCTTTATCATGAATATTTAACACTAAATCGGGAGATTTCAGATAACTTATGAAGAAGAAAAGCTTTATTGTTCTATTAATGGTTTTAACTTTAGGTTCTGCCGTATTTGCAGAAGAAATCGGCAACGATGCAAAACTTATCTATAATCAAGGCGTTGAGCTTTATAAAATGGGTGAGTACGAACGCTCTATGGAAGCATTTAATAAAGCAGTGAAACTTGCGCCGAATTATATTGATGCATACTACAATCTTGGAACTGTCTTGGAAAAACTTGAGCAGTACGATTCGGCCTTAACCGTGTTTAAGCAGATTATAGTCCGCAAACCCGACGATTATGAAGCTGTTTATAAAGCCGCTTTGTTAAGCTCGAAGCTTGGCGAAACGGATAATGCAAAATCTTATTTGGCAATAATTCCGCAAAGTGCACCAATTGCCCCAAAGGCTCAAGAGCTTGCGAATATGCTTCAAACAGATATGCAGACCATTAAGGCACAAGCCAAACAAAAAGAAACTGCAAAAACTCCTGTTACACAGTCTAATAACGTCTATAACGGGATTCCAAGTCCGACGGGAATTACAACTGATATACACGGAAATGTTTACGTTGCCGGATTTTCAAATAATACAATTTATAAAATCACTCCGCAAGGACAGAAAATTGTTTATATAAAAGATGTTCGTGTAAACGGCCCTATCGGAATGGTTAGTGATACAGACGGAAATATTTATATCGCAAATTACAATAACAATAACGTCTTAAAAATTTCATCCACAGGCGATGTTTCGGTTCTTTTGAATAATGTTCAAAAGCCATACGGACTTCATATTGCGGGAAATGTTTTGTACGTCTCATCTCAAGGCAGCAATTCAGTTGTTAAATATGTGTTGTAAAATAGAATAACAATTCCGTAAATTTTTGTTAGTGAATATGTTTCGGACGCAATAATAACATTTTTGTATCTTCGACAGCTTTAAGTCCATGAAGTGTTTTGGCAGGCATAACAATCATTTCACCAACTTTCAATCTGTAAATCTTATCACCGACTGTAATATCAGCCAATCCTTCAATAATTTGAGCAACTTCGTCTTTTTCATCACAATGCAAACTTCTTTCAACTCCGGCCTTAAATGCGAGCAGAGTCAAAGAACTTTGCTCATTATCAAACACAAGTTTTTTATTAATTTTATCCGAATATTCAATATCTTTTAAATTAATTATTTCACTCATTTGTTCAAAATTTCCTTTAGCTCCTGCCAATTATTATAACAGGTTTTATTTTATACTTATCAACTAATATGTTCAAGACTGTAAAGAAACATCTTATTTAATTATTTTGAACTGAAAATTTGCTCCGTGACAAACTAAAATTAATTAAAAACTTTTCCTTTGGCTTATTTTATAGACTTCTCTTTTTTGAAATTTTGATTCCTAAAAGAGTTATAACTTTTCTTTTATAACCATTTGAATATATATTTTTCATAGAAAAAATTCTTTCTGTGAATTTATATTTTATTTTTTGAGAACAGAAATTAAGTTTAAAATGTGAATTGTTTAAAATATCTAATTCATTCATTAAAGAAGCTTCATTTATTTTTTTCTCAATATCAAGTGCATTATGTAAAAAATCTACAGCTTTATGCCGTTCTTCATTAAATATATTTTCCAATTGAATATTGTTATATTCAGGGAAAATATCTTCATTATCTGTTATTAAATTAATATCATCTATAAAAATGTTATTTATGCCGAATTTATTAATCAACGATTTAAAGCGACTTGCTCCTCTAGACTTATTGATTAGGCATAAAACTTTTTTATGAAAAATTAATGAAAAACAAACCCCGTGAAAAGAATCTGTTATAAAATAAGCACAATTTTTTATTGCAGATATAAAATCTTCTGGAGAATAGTTCCCTTCATACAGATTAATAACTTCTTTGTTATATTTTTTACTAATTATAGTGCATTTGTTTTTAAATTCTTTACTATTATCTAAAATGTAAGTTACTATTTTATCTTGAAAATCAATTGATGATTTTGCAGCTAAAATATCCCATTTCTCTTTATCTATTAAAAATACAGGATCTATAATGTGTTCTGCATTTACACCAAGTTCCTTACAAATATCAACACCACTATCTTCTCTTACGGAAATTTTATCAAATCTTTTAAAATATCTTTTAATATACTCAACTTTTTCTTTTTCTGCTTCGTCATATTTATCTGTTCCGAAACTTGCTGAAAATGCAATTCTTTTTTTAGAAAAGTCTGTATATGCCAAAAGATATTTGTCTAAAAAAGTCTTTGTATATTCATATCTAAAAACTTGGTCAGTACCAACAATAAAATTATTTGTACAAAAATTGAGATTTTTAAAATCTTCTTCAGTCTTAACTTCGTGTGTTAAATTTAAGTATTTATTAATAAAATCTATAAAATTAGCAGAATACTCTCCGAAATGTCTATAATTTAAAATACTATAATGATATCCATTTTGTGCAAAAAATTCTTGTATAGCATAAGCGGATAGAACTGCGCCAAAATTATTTTTACTTGACCAAAGATTTGTGATAATTCCATCATATTTGTAATTACAGCAATCGTAAATATTTTGTAAAATATTTTTACTGTTGAAATTATTCCAGAAATTTTTAGACATTGGATGTTGATTAAAGGGTTTTTTAAGAATTGGATTTCCTTTTATTGCGTATTTTATAGGAACTTTTTTGAATAATTTAAAATCATTTTTGCAGTTTTTTAAAAATTGATGTCCTTCTGAAGTATTTGTTATAACAAGAGATAAACCTTTTTTATCATCAAGTTTTTTATTATATTTTCTTATTCCCCAAAAATCCCCAATAGTTATATCGCTAACACGCTCAGGGCAGGCGTATTTACAATTATAGCAAGCATCATTTAATCCTATATTTTCTATAAATTGCTTATAAAATAAGTTATTTTTAGAATTTTCTATAAAATCTTTTCCTTGAGATGTTTTAATATGTATAAATAATTCAGTCGACCAGTTATAATTCTTATCTCGGAATTCTACTGAAGTAGCATTTGAACCATTCACAACCTCTTTAAGATATTTTTCCCAAATCTTCTGAGAAGGAATGCCGTGACATAGAATATCAACAAGTATTAAATTATCATATTTTTTATTTAAAAATAGATTTAAACCCGCAACTTGACATGGAGTACCAACAAACAATACCATTTTTGAGGAATCTAATATTTTTTTTATTTCTGTAAATGTATTACCGACATAACTTTGAAAATATTTTGATTTTTGTAATTTATGCAAATCTTGTTGAGAATTAATAATTATATGTTTTGCAGAGAAGTAATCTTCATCAAAACTTACACCGCAGACATAACCATTATTTTGTAAAACTTTCTCTGCTAAAACTGTAAACGCACCTCCACTAGAAGATTCTTTACGAATATTATCATTTGCAGCAACGCAGTATACATTCTTTTGTTTTGAATTGTATTCAGCACTATTTAATTGAGGGCATTTTTTAGTGCATAAACCACATTGATTACATTTCTCATTGTCAATATGTGGTACATAAAAGCCTTTTTTGTTTTGAACAATTGTTATTGCTTTTGCAGGACAACTATTTAAACAAGAGCTACATCCTGTACATAAAAGATTATTAACATCTCTAATGTTTGCCATTTGCTTTCCTTAATTCAAATTCAAATCCTAATATTTTTACAATTTTATGCTTAACTCCAAGTATTTTTTTATTTTTAATGGAAAAAATTTCCTCTATTAAAGAATATTTGCCTCTGCAAGCTTTTAAAAATTTCCTATATTCTTTCTTTGTTAAAATTTGAGAAACTTTATCTAAGTAATTTCTTATATTATCTTCTGGAATACACGGATAATGCAAAGCTAATGTATGTATTACATAATCTTGAAATTCACTATTTAATTTATCTAATAAATTTTGTTCAATTAAAAAATCTTTAATTTGTTTCATATTCTCAAAAACACAAAAATTATCGTTCGAGACTTTATTTACAGCCGACCCTATTCTCATACGATAATGGTATAGAACATTGTCAATATAAAGTATTTTTTTGGCTAAAAAAATGCTTTTAATACTAAAAATATGATCTTCTCCATGTTTGTTAGGCGCAAATTTAATATTATTGTTTTTTATAAATTTAGCTGAATATAACCTATTCCATATAGCAGGATCAAAACTTTGAATTTTTATTTTTTTGAAATTTTGCCAATTATAAATACTATTATTTTTAAGTATAATTTTTAATTCTGTCTTATAGTTTTTTTCAAAATTAGTGATTCTATTTTTAGCAGGATTTTCATTAGCACTAATGTAATTAAACTGAATAACGTCTACATCAGGATTTTGAATTGTTTTATTTATCAAAATTTCCAAACTATTAACTTCAATCCAATCATCAGGATCTAAAAACAAAATATATTCCCCCGAAGCCATATCAATTGCTTTATTTCTAGATATACCTTGCCCTTGATTGTCTTGAGATATAACAACAAATCTTGAATCTTTTTGTGCATATTCATTCAAAATCTTTAAAGAGCCGTCTGTAGAACCATCATCAACACAAATTGCTTCAAAATTATTATATGTTTGAAGACACAAACTATCTAATGCCTCTTTTAGATAATCTTCTATATTGTAAACAGGTATAATAACCGAAACTTTAGGCTTTCTTTGTTCTTCGGCTTCTGACTGTTTTTTTGCCCCTAATACTTCTCGAGAAGTAAATTGTAATACTTGATCCACTTCTTAACTCTACAACTTTCCACGATTAAATCAAAATCTTTAACATCACTTTCTGGCAAATCTCTTTACTTTTTTATCTAAAATGTAATGTTAGACTTTTCTGCTTACCCAAGCCTATGATATCACAAACAAAAAAAGATTCATTGTCATAAAAAAAAATGTAAAGATTTTTATATTTTTTATAGTTACTGTAAAAGAACAACAAGTTCAGGAATATTTGACAGCCAGTTCGGAAATTTTGGGACAGTTAAATTTAGAAACCCTAAAAATATCGTAAATTTTTGTAAATAATGTAACAAAAAATTTTTTCATGAGTTTTAAAGCTAAAAATAGAACTAAAAAATAAAGCAGGAGTCAAAATGTCAGTAGAAGCTATTGGAAATTCTTTAGTACGCACAAGTTTAAATTCAGCTTATGGAAGGAGATATGTATTAGATAAAATACAAGGTAAAACTCTTATACGAGTTTTTGCGGGTTCAAAGCTAATAAAAGAACGAATTAAAAGTATAGAACCTAGAATTTTAGTTGGAGATAAATTTGTAAAACGAATAGTAAAAATTGATAAATTAAACGATTTGCCTATATGGCCTAAAAAAACCATAGTTGACAGGGTTTATAGTCTCCGTAGAAAATTCGTCGGGACAAGAATTGAGAAAGGCGAAATTTATAATGATGGTACATATATTAAGCAAACAGTAGAGAAAATAGTTAAACTTTATACAAAAAAAGGACAACCTTCTATAAAAAAGACAATGAAACACTTTCGCCCTGATAATCCGTGGGGAACGGGACTGCTAGAGGAGCGAGAAGTAGCAGTAGACGGCAGATATTATTTCGCTAAACATGCTAGTTGCAATTTCAAAGGACTTCCTTATCCTAGAGGAATTGCACGTCGCGTGTTCTCAACTTCTTCGTTAAAAGATATGCGTTTATGGTTTCAAGAAAATTATCCTGGCACAAGTTATCTTCCAAAAGAATTTCGGATGCAGAGTCTTGATGAACCACTTTTAGAACAAAATTCAAATTTGCTAAAATATTTATAATTTTCAAAATTTACAATAACAACCAGTTCGGGAATTTTGAGACTGTAAAAGAACAACCAGTTCCGGAATATTTGACAGCCAGTGTAAAAGAACAACCAGTTCCGGAATATTTGACAACCAGTTTCGGAATTTTGGGACAGTTAGATAAAAATTTTTAAATAAATGTTAGAATTTTTCTCAAACTCCTTGTCGTATTTATTTGACAAATAGTAAGCATATAAGTATAAACTAGAATTAATGCTTTAGAAAAATACAAAAAAAGGAGGTTAGAATGTGTACGCAAGGAGAAAGAATAAAAAAAGCAAGGAAACATTTGCAGTTATCTTTACAGCAATTAGGAGAAGTTTTAAATGTTTCGAAACAATATCTATCAAAAATAGAAAAAAATGAAAGACTTTTAAATAATCGTAAGCTATCAATGCTAATCTCTAAATACAATATTAACGTAAATTATATTCTTACAGGAAAAGGAAGTATATTCATATTGTAAAATATATTTATACTTTGTTTTTATTTATAATAATATCGATGAAAAAATATTATTACCAAAATTTTGGCATAAATTTAATCTGTATATAAATATAAAAGGAGTCCCAACTAATCGGAACTCCTTTATTCAATGCAAAATAACTGTTATTTCACTATTTTGGAAATACTTGCAGTTATATCCTCTCCTCCGTATAAAACAACCCCTTTTGAAAGTACCAAGTTATAGTTTTTTGCTTTAGCTTCTGCAGCTATTGTTGCACTTATGCTTTTGTCTATTGCTTGAAGTTTTGTTGCATAGTTCTTTTTAAT
>CALUTL010000010.1 GCA_944323655.1 Candidatus Gastranaerophilales bacterium
TGCGATTTTCTTTTTAATTTTCAATTTCATTTCCTTTTTTCCCTTTAATTAAACGGCTTTACCAGTCGTTTTTTTTTGTTAAATTAACTGCAATTAAGTTTCAAAAATTTATTAACATTTTGTCATAGCTTTGACATGACAACAATCTTATTGTCTAATAGAATTAAGATTTTACTTGGGTAGGATTATGTACATAAAACAACTTGAAATAGACAACTTCAAATCATTTGCCAACAAATCAGAAATTCCGTTACTGGAAGGTTTTACGACGATTTCAGGGCCGAACGGTTCGGGGAAAAGCAATATAATTGACAGTATTTTGTTTGCGCTTGGTCTTGCAAATGCGAGTGAATTAAGGGCGGAAAACCTTTCACACTTTATTTCGACTTATACAAAACGCAATGAAGCACTTGTAAAAGTGACTTTTGGCGGCATGAAAGATGGAAAAGACTTAAGTATAGCAAGAAAAATTCGAAAATCTACCCAAGGATATGCAAGCACATATTACATAAATGATGCTGTCACAACGCTTACTAATGTTCACGCAGAGCTTGAAAGATACAATGTAACCCCAAACAGCTATAATGTAATGATGCAGGGTGATGTAATGGGTATTACGAACTGCTCGCCAAAGAACAGACGTAAAATTATTGACGAAATTGCCGGTGTTGCTGATTTTGACAGACGAATAGAACAGGCGACAAATGAGCTTACGACGGTAGAGCAAAGGGTTGAGCGCTCCCAAGTAATTCTTAACGAAGTCGATACAAGGCTTGAACAGTTAAAAGAAGAACGTGAGGTTGCCTTAAAATACCAAAAACTAAGAGAAGAAAAAACTGGGCTTGAAGGCCAGATAAATAAAGTCAGATTTTTTGACCTAAAACGAAACCTTGAACAGGCACACTTAAACATTCTTGAATTTACAAAGAAAAGAAAAGAAGAAGAAGTAAAGAGCAAGGATTTGGATGAACGCATAAACCTTATAAAAGAGAAGTTCCGTGAAGTTTCGGAAGTAATCAAAGAAAAAGGTGAAGCACATCAAATTGAATTAAAAAAACAGCTTGAAGAATTAAAAGGCGAAACCGACCGTAAAAACAATGCCTCAACTTACGCAGATAAACAGATAATGGACGGTTTGCGCCGAATTGAGAATGCCAAAAACGGCATTGAATCACACAAACAAAAAATTGAAGACTTCAAGTTAAAAATCAAATTAAAAGAAGATGAAATAAAGATTATAGAAGACAATATTGCGGAAAAGAATGCCGAATTAAAGAAAATCCGTGAAGATATGACAGGCTTAAATGCATCAGCCGACCAGCATATAGAAAAACGCAACAATTTGAGAAAAAAATACGAAGATTTGCAGGATAAAGATAACGAGCTTATCAAGAAAAAACTCCCGCTTGAAAGCGAACTTAAAAATCTTCAGCAGGAGCTTGAAAAAGCAAAAAAATCAATAGAAGAACTTGAACAATTAAAAGCTAATTTTACATCTGATTACGAATTAAAAAAGACACTTGTAGAGCAGCTTGAAAAAGAAATGAATGATTTCAAAATCATTCAGCAGAACATTTTGCATGATCTTGACACAACAAAGAACGAAATTGATGATGTAAACCACGATATACAAATGGCTGCAAGAAAAGTTTCAATAATGGAAACGAAAAAGCAAGTTGTGCAATCAAGCTTTAACAGTGCAATAGATACAGTGATGAACGCACATCTTCAAGGGGTTCACGCACCTCTTGTGAAGCTTGGCACAGTCGATAAAGAATTTTCAACAGCGATGGAAGTAGCTTTTGGCGGAAGAATGACGCATATTGTAGTTGATGATGAGCATGTAGCATCAGTTGCTATTGAGCTTTTAAAATCATCAGGTGCAGGCAGAGCAACATTTATTCCGCTAAACAAGATAGTAAAAGCCCCAACAAGATTAAATTTGCCGAAAGACAAAGGTGTAATTGATTTTGCGATAAACCTTGTAGATTTTGATGACAAATACATCAACGCATTTTACTACGCAGTCGGCGAAACTCTTGTTGTAGAGGATATGGAATGCGCCAAAAAGTTAATCGGCAAATACAGAATGGTAACACTTCAAGGTGAAATTTTTGAAAAATCCGGCTCAATGACAGGCGGTTCGCAAAAAAGAACTGGCTTAAGCTTCAGTCAAAACGACGATGACGAGCTTGAAAAGCTTAAAAATAACTTAAAAGAACTTGAAACAAAAGCTTCAGAACTTATCAGAAAACGCGATCTTCTTGAGAACAAACGCGAAGATATTCGTCAAAAATATTCCGACTCAATGAACGAATCCGCAAAAGCAAAACTTGAGCTTGGCAATATGACAAGAAACTATGAAAACAGCGAAAATCTGCTTTCCGAAAAGACAAAATTTGTTGCAGAGGCAGAACCCCAAATTGCGGACTTAAACAAAAACCTTGACAAACTTGAAGAACAGACTGTAACAATTTATGATGAAATGACCACAATTCAAGCAGAAATTGAGGAAGTTGAAAAGCTGATTGACGAGCAGGATTTAAAGGATTTAAAAGAAAAAACCGAAGGTGTAGAAGCTGAAATCAAAAGACTTCAAGACAAACTCAGAGATGCAAATGCTGAAAAGAATGACTTTAACCGTGACATAGCATTTCAGGAAAACATGATTTTGACCAATACAGAGGATATTGAACGTACAGAATCCAACAACAAAAAGCTTGAATCGGATAAAGAAAGGTTTAAAGCAGAAATCGAGGAGCTAAACAAAAAATCGGAAGCACTTGAAGACCAAATTAAAGAAATAGAAGAAAAGCTTGGCAAACTTCTTGAAGAACGAGATTCTATACAGGCAGACTTGAATGAAATTGAGAAACAGAAAACTTCAAGTGCGTACGAAATTGAAAGGATAAGCGAACAGATAGAATCCTTCAAAGCTCGGCGCAGAGAGCTTGAACCGCAGCTAGAGACAGCAAGAGCGGATTTAATAAATGCCGGAATGGAGCCTGAAAAGCTTGAACCTGTTGAAATTTCGATAGAAGAAATCACCTCCCAGATTCAGCGGTTGGAAAAGAAAATGCAGGATTTGGGCGACGTAAACATGCGAGCAATCGCAGCTTATGAGGAGGTTCAAATCCGCCAGAACGAATTAAAAACCCAAATCGAAACACTCTCAAAGGAAAGAAAAGAGATTTTAGACAGAATGAGCGGTTACGAGCAGTCTAAAAAAGAAGCCTTTATGAAGACTTACAACAATATCAATGAAAACTTCAAGCAGGTATTTCATCAGTTATCGGAAGGCGAAGGGGAATTAAAGCTTGAAAATCCTGACGATCCGTTATCCGGCGGAATGACCATAGAAGCACAACCCAGAGACAAAAAGCTTCAAAGGCTTGAGAGTATGTCAGGCGGAGAAAAATCCTTGACGGCGTTGGCCTTTGTATTTGCAATCCAAAGATATATGCCCTCCCCATTCTATGCGTTTGACGAAGTAGATGCAAGTTTGGACACAATGAACGTAGAGCGTATCGCCCAAATGGTGCAGAACCAGTCAAAAAATACGCAATTTATAGTAGTTAGTCACCGCAAACCTATGATAGAATCAGCAAATAGGACGATAGGTGTAACACAAAAAGAAAAGGGCATAACCCGCGTAACCGGAGTAAAACTTAGAGATTAATTATGAGTACGGAGACAACAATACTAAACTATAATACTCCCGCAATTCCGGAGAATATAAATGTAGACAACGAAGGAATCGGCATACTTGTATCGCTTGCAAAAGCCGGTAAAATTGATCCGTGGAACATTGATATCGTAGATGTTACGGACAAATACTTGGCGCACATGTGCGAGATGAAATCTCAAGACTTAAGACTAACCGGCAGAACATTTTTATTTGCCTCAGTTCTTTTAAAATTAAAATCAAATGTGCTTGAAGGGATAGACATAACCCAATTTGAAGATCAGCCTCAGGAAAATATAGAATATGACGACGACGGATTTATTGTCGATTACGGGGAAGAAGAATACATCCCGACAAATAATGTTGTATCAATAGATGATGTGCTTCAAAGAAGAACAAGCGTGCGCTTAAACAGAAATAGAGTTGTCACCTTGCACGACTTGATAAGACAATTGGAATTCTACGAAAAACTGGAGCAGAAACAATCACTGAAAAGCGCTCACGAAAGAGCCAAAAGACGAGTTCAATCTTATTCAAGATTTACGGCAGACGACATCATAAATCTCGCACATGAAGAATATATTGAAGATTGCGTTTTGAGATTAAAAGAGAATCTGACTCAAATTTTTGAGAAAGAAGAAAAAATAGAATTAAACGAATTAACACTTTTAGGAATGGATAAAATAAGTGCTTACATCGCATTGTTATTTTTAACCGCCGAAACAGACTATGACCTTGTTCAAGACGAATTTTATTCAGACTTATACGTTGTAAAAGGGGTGGAAAATGGAAAATTTGAAAGCCAGAATTGAAGCCGTGCTTTTTACAACAGCAAAAGCACTCACAACAAACGAAATAGCAGAAATACTTGAAGTAGAAAACGAACAGATAGAAGAATCAATTCTAGAGTTGATAATGGATTATGCATCCCGCGACGGAGCACTTGAAATAGATGACGAAAACGGCTATATATTACAGGTAAAAGAAGAACACATGGATATAGTGGAAAAGCTTTGTCCAGTAGACTTAAGACCTGCTGTAATGCGGACTTTAGCCGTTATTGCATTAAAAGAACCAATAAGACAAACCGATTTAAAAGAACTACGGGGGTCGACAGCTTATGAACATGTTGCAGAACTTCTGGAAAAAGAACTTATAAGCCGTACGAGAGATAAAAACGGCAGAAGCTACAACCTAAAAACAACACCCAAATTCGCTGAATATTTTAAACTAAAAGGGGATACCCGAGCATTGGAAAAATTGCTTGAACAGGGAAAATTAGATGAAAAAACAGATTCTAAATAAAATTATCTTAGTCGTAGTTTTAATAATAACAATATCAATTATATTTGCAATTCCGAGCATATTATGTAAATCAGGGATAAGCAATCTTAAGAAAAATGAGGTCGTAAAAGCATATAAAGCATTAAAAAAAGCTTATACCCTGAAGCCAAATAACAAGGAAATCCGCTATTATTATGTCAAATCAATGACACTCTTAAAACCGACAGAAAAAATTCAGAAAGAAATGTTCAAATTTTCGGATGACGGGAAAGACGATGCAGCGACGAAGCTTGCGATATACCAAATAGAAACTTGGAGAAACAATCTACTGACGAACATCGGAAAAAATTACATTGAACAAACCCCCTATGATAAGAATTTATTACGCTGGGATGTGAATACATTTCCGCTAAAGGTTAAAATAGATATACCAGAAGATGTGCCGAGTTATTATCAAACAGAAATTGAAAAAGCTTTTATGGAATGGACAGCAAGGGCAAATTTTTTAACCTTTACATTTACAGACGAGAAAAAAGCCGATATATACGTAGAGTTTAATCCTCTGCCGGATGATATATGCGAAGCAGGAAGCTGCCAATACGTTGTTGCATATACACTTCCAAAAATTTCAGGCAACCAACTTAAATCAATGACAATAACGATGTATGATAAAGATGCAAACGGGAATTATTTTTCTGATAAAGAGCTATATAATACAATCCTTCACGAGATAGGTCACGCACTTGGAATAATGGGCCACAGTTATAGTTCAGATGATCTTATGTATATGTCAACCCAGCCGGAAGTAACTTACACAAGATATCGAAGTGCTTTTCATTTTATTTCCCAAGACGACATAAACACAATAAATCTTCTATACAAAATGATACCGAACATAACAAATGTACCGATGTCAAAATTTGACAAAGAGGGATTAATCTACGCTCCCATTGTTCTTGGAAATGCCACCCAAATAAGCTCAAGAAAGATAAAAGAAGCCGAAAATTATATATCATCAGCTCCTGATATTCCAAACGGCTATATAGATCTTGCCGTTGCTTACGCAGATCAGGGGAAATACTTAAAATCAATTGAAGCATTAAGAGAAGCTTTAGAACGCACTCAAACGGATTCAGACAGGTATTTGATATACTATAATATTGCAGCAGCCCATATGAATTTAAACAATCTTGACGAAGCGGAAAAATATCTTAATCTGGCTCGTCAAATTAATGACAACAGCGAAATAACAGAACTTCAAACCAACATCAATCACGCACGTGCGGCAAAGAAAAAACCGTTTAAAATACCGATTGCGGAATAAATATTAATCTTAAAATAAATTTCTTAACAAAAGCTTACAAAACCTTTAAAAAAACTTATGTTCAAAGTAAGTTAGATATGTATGCGTGCTTTCGCAAAGGTAGAGGAAAAACGAAAAAGAGGAACACAGATGAACTATAACGTAGCAATAATCGGAGCAGGCCCCGCAGGAATTTTCGCTGCATTAGAAATAACGAAACTAAAACCTGAATGGAAAGTTGTTTTAATAGAAAAGGGTCAAAAAATTGAGAACAGAGTTTGTCTGTTAAGAGAAGGCTACGAAAAATGTCCGAACTGCAAGAAATGCGGATTACTTTGCGGTTGGGGCGGAGCAGGCGCATTTTCAGACGGCAAGTTAACATTAACACCGGATGTAGGCGGACATCTTGATGATTATATGGCAAGAGAAAAAGTAGAAGAACTTATTGATTACTCAGACCAGCTTTACCTTAAATTCGGCGCAACTGACGAAGTATTCGGAACAGATATGAAAGTGTTCAGAGAGCTTGAACGCCAGGCATCACTTGCAGAACTAAAACTTGTCCACTCACCTGTCAGACACCTCGGAACCGAAAGAAGCCTTGATGTATTAAAGAACATGCAAGATTACTTGGACGAAAGAATTACTATAATTAACAATGTATCAGCCCAAAATCTGATTGTTGAAAACGGCGAAGTTAAAGGGATGACTCTTGATAACGGAGAAACCGTAAGAGCCGAATACACAATTATTGCTCCCGGCAGAGAAGGCGCAGATTGGCTAACAAAAGAGTTTGCGAAAAACAAAATCGGTATGGTAAACAATGCAGTTGACGTGGGTGTTCGAGTAGAACTTCCGGCTCCTGTATTTGAACCGTTAACCGACAAACTTTATGAATCAAAACTTATATATCATTCACCAACCTTCGGGGATGAGGTTAGAACCTTCTGTATGAACCCGAACGGAGAAGTTGTTCAGGAAAATTACAACGGAATTGCAACGGTAAACGGCCACAGCTACGCAGAAAAAACAACAAATAACACAAACTTTGCGCTTTTGGTAAGTGAAAAATTCACAGAACCGTTTAAAGAACCAATCCAGTACGGTCAACACATTGCAAGCCTTGCCAATATGCTTGGAGGCGGGATTTTAGTTCAAAGATTCGGCGATCTTTTAGACGGCAGAAGATCAACTCCCGAAAGAATTAAATCCAGCATAATCACCCCGACGCTGACTTGCGCAACACCAGGGGATTTAAGCCTTGTAATTCCGTACAGACAAATGACAAGTATTATAGAAATGCTTTATGCTCTTGATGAAGTATGCCCGGGAACCGCTTCAAGATACACTCTCCTTTACGGAATTGAAGTTAAATTCTATTCAGCAAGAGTCAAATTAACGAACGAACTTGAAACAGAGGGTGTTAAAAACCTGTTTACAATAGGCGACGGAGCAGGCGTAACAAGAGGCTTAATCCAAGCATCAGCCTCAGGTGTTTACGTTGCAAGAACAATCTGCGCAAGATAATTACTCTCATTGATATATTGACCGAAATTTCAAAAAGTGAGATAATCAAAATATGTTCAGATACTACGGCAAATACGCACCATATCTGTTTTTACTGCCTGCGGCAATTGTACTTGTAATATTCTTTTTTATACCGTTTTTTCAGACAATTACGCTAAGCCTGATGGATTATTCAAACAGTATTTATAACGCACAGTTTGCAGGATTGGACAATTACATAAAATTATTTCACAGTCCGATTTTTTATAAGGTTTTATTGAACACTTTTATATATATGATTGTTGCAGTTCCAATTCTTGCAATAGTTCCTCTTTTTCTTGCAATCCTTTTAAACAGGCAGATTAGAGGATTAACTACATATAAAATTCTCATTTATCTTCCGGTCATTGTATCAATAGTTGTTGCGGCAATTGCGTTTAAGTGGCTTTATGCAGATGAAGGGATTTTGAATTTTATAGTAACAAGCTTCGGATTAGAGAAAATCGGCTGGCTTACGGATCCGAATTGGGCTTTGTATTCGGTAATAATCGTTACAATTTGGAAGGGAATCGGATATTATATGATGATTTACCTTGCTGCACTAATGAGTGTACCTAAAGAGCTTTACGAAGCTTGCGAAATAGACGGGGCAGGATTTTTCACAAAGCACCTGACAGTCACAATTCCGCATATAATGCCGACAATTGCGCTTGTCACAACAATCAGCGCAATTTCAGCAATGAAAGTTTTTGCAGAAATTTATGTTATGACAAAAGGCGGGCCTCTGAATTCAAGTAAAACAATCGTTTATTATATTTACGAAAGAGCTTTTGAGAATCTTGATTTAGGATTTGCATCTGCAATGGCGGTCGTGCTTCTTGTAATTGTCTTGTTGCTATCGCTTGTAAACATTTTATTCTTTGAGAAAAACAGGTATCAAATATGATAAAGAAAATTCTTGGCAAAATCACGGTTCATTCAATACTGATATTTGTATCACTTTTATCAATATTTCCTTTTATATGGCTTATATCAACCTCTTTAAAAGGAAACAGCGAAAACATATTTGCCTATCCTCCGACAATTATTCCGACGGATTTCACCTGGGCGAATTATTCAGGCGTGTGGGAAAAAGTAAACTTTATCGGGTATTTCATAAACTCAATGATAGTTGCAGGCGGAACGGTATTATTAAACTTAATTTTATCTGCAATGGCGGGGTATCCCTTGGCAAGAATGGAATTTAGGGGTAAAAAAATAACATTCTTTGCAATACTTGCAACCATAATGATTCCGTTTCAGGCAATAATGCTTCCTGTTTATTTAATAACCTTAAAACTTCACCTTGTCGACAGCGTAAATAATTTTGCGGGATTTTTGGGATTAATAATGCCGTTTGCGGTGAGTGCTTTTGGAATTTTTCTAATGCGTCAGGCATTTTTAGGAATTCCCAGAGAAATGGAGGAAGCTGCAATTGTTGACGGGTGCAATGTATTTCAGATATTTACGAAAGTCTTGATCCCGATGGTTAAACCGTCGCTTGCGGTGCTTGCAATATTCACATTTATCGGAAGCTGGGGTGAATTTTTGTGGCCAAGCATTGTATTAACGAAAGATGCGATGTACACGCTGCCTGTCGGTGTCAACAACTTGCAGGGAATGTTCAGTTCTAACTGGAGATTTATTGCGGCAGGCTCAATTCTTTCAACAATTCCGATTATAATATTTTTCTTATGTATGCAAAGATACTTTATCTCAGGTGAAAACGAAGGGGCAGTCAAAGGCTAGAAGGTTTCCCTTGTTAAGATATCATCAACATCAGTTCCTTTTTCAACAAAAAGCTTCATCGAGCCGCATTTTTTGAAATTCAGATACATAGATTTATCAAAATCACTATCCATAGTAAAATGCCCTGTATCAAAGTTTACGGAATTAGCAGCAGCCTCCATTGAGGATTCATTTTCACTCTCATTTTCAACAATGTAATTAATTTTACCTTTTGTTTCCATAAATCTTCTTGAAATATCGTTCAACACTTGAAAAACATATTGTTGACGATAGGATGATCCGTCATTTTCAGTTATCAAAAGCGTAGCTTTTTGCATTTCGACAATTGCTTCTTTGTAAAATTTAAGTTCTCTCAAAAGCAAAGCTAAATTATAATGTGCATCATAATTTAACGGTTCAATATCAATAGCCTTACAATATGCCATACCGGCACTTCTTAAATCACCGTACAAGTGAAATGCCAGCGCCAAATTATAATAAGCATCATAATTATCTTTCAAAATTTTTATAGCTTCTTTATAATATGAAATAGACTTTTTAAGGTTTAATTCTTCCTGATATCCTCTTGCATTTTCTTCGTAAATAGATTTCTGTCTATAAGCAACGCCCAAGTTGTAATAAGCAAGCCCAATATTAGTTTTGTAACTTTTGAGGTTATTAAAAACGTAAGGTATATAAACAAGCTTTCTTCTGATTCCAAGAATTGTATTATACTGATCAATTGCGCCATCAAAATCCCCCAGACGCTCAGCTGAAATTATACCGTAATTCATTCTTGCTATAACATAATTCGGATTATATTTAATTGCATTTTCATAAGCATCAGCCGCAGAATAGTAATCTTCATACAAAACATAAATATTGCCTAAATTGAACCAAGCACCGTAATGTCCCGGATAGAGTTCCAAACCGTTAAGATAATACCCTATAGCCTGTTGAATTTCCAGTTTTCTTAAAGCTCTGTCCCCTTTCCATACCAAATACATACCCCGCACTTTGTTTACTTGTGTGAGATACCAACTTGGGAAAAGGAATACAGTCACAACAAACGCTATAAACAGTATTATTGAAAATATTTTTGAAAAAAGACGCTTGTTCAAAATAAACCTCTCATAATCATTATAATAATGCTTTGAATAGGATTTATCAAGTATATTAAATATATTCACAATAAAAACACTTATTAATTTATTAAGAAATATTAAGAGAATTAGCTAAATTACGCAATTCATCTGACAAAAAATTGTTTATATAAGTAAGGTAGGTAAAATTAATAGGAGGTTAGGTTATGACTGGATTTTATATGGATTCTATGTATGCATTGCCATATATGCCAATGACTTATCCACTGGGCGGAGACTCATACAGCAATCAAGTTTTCTTGAATGATATGACAGGATTAAATCTGTTCACACCTCCATTTAACAGTTTTATGCCTGGTGTGTTTCCGGGTATGAGCATGAATGACAGTTTATTTAATTACAACTATTCAATGCCGTATTCAATGCCATATTGTATGCCTGGCAACAACACATATTATCAGAATATGGAAAAATATTATGAAAATATGATGAACAGCCAGATTTCATATCAGCAGAAGACAAGAGAAGCTGATATAACCTTGAATGCAGCACAAAGGAGTTTAAGACAAAACGGAAAAAATTTAAGAGGCAAAATCGTAACTGATGAACAGGATCAAGTTATGACAGCATTTAACAAATATGTAGAAAGTGTTCAGGAATATTATGGCGACAAAGGAAGCTATGAAGACTTGAAAAACACAGCCCTTGATACATACGAACAACAATTCGGAAAAGATATTCAAACAGAACTCAGAGAAAACGGCTGCAACTCTTACCTTCACGGGCTTAAAAAAGTCGGCACCTTAGGTTTGGCAAGCAAACGAAGCGCAGAAGACAACATCGCTTTGATAACAGGACAACCTAAAGGTAAAAGCGAAAAATACAAAGAATGGGCAGGAAACGCAACAGCCGGTGCAGGATTAGGGGTGATTGGCGGATTAACCGTTCCAAAACTTCTAAAAAGTGCAAAATCACCTAAACTTATGCCGCTCGTACTTATAGGTGCCGCAGCAGGATGGATTTACGGCAGAGTTCTCGACTTATTCTCATAAAAAGTTTTTAAATTTCCTAATTTCCCCAATAGTGTAGATAATATGTGTGTGTAATTTTCTCGGACCTGAAATAAGGTCCTTTTATTTGCCTAAATTATAAAAAAGAATTCCCGTTCCTCTTTTTATTTAAAGGAGTGAGAAACGGGAACTAAATCAGTAAAAGAGACATCATCAACATTATTGAACATTTATTTTTTTAGTCAAATCTTTTTGCATTTTTTTTAATTAACAGCTCAAAATCAAAAGATATTCGCAAAAGATTTTTTTAAGTGATATAATTTAGTCATGGGTAATAAGGTTAGTTTAACGACGCAAAACAGGTTGATTATTACAGGGTTAATTCTTAGCACTGTTTTAATTGTTTTTATAGCAGTTTTTGCGATAGTAAATATTCAGAAAAAACTAAACGACGGCTACAAAAGCTTCGGGCAGGTGATCTCTAAAATGCTTGCGATTGAGGGCTTGGAGCTTACAAACGGCCTAAAAGATACCGACACGGCAGTTACTTTAAAAACACATGCCGAAGGTATTCTAAAAAGTCATAACGATATTGTTTTAATAGAATTCCGTGACAAAGACGGGAATGTAATTTACACAGGCAAAAACGAGCAGCATAAAAACACTAAGAAAGCCAATATTACGGTAACTTCTCCGCTTGAAGTTTACGTAAAAGGGAATTCTGTTTCGGTAGGCACAGTAACGGTTGCACTGTCAGGAAGCGTAATCAGTCAAATTTCATCAACTACAAGGGCTTCGCTTTTATTTGTGTTTACGATTGCCTGGGTTGTTTTTGCATTCGTAATTCTGATTAACACATACCTTATTACAAGAGAATTAAGGCTTCTTCAGGAAGGTGTAAAAAAGATTTCAACGGGAGAATTCGGCTACAAAATTGAAGGTCAGGAGGTTTCAACAGAGGTTAAGGAACTTTTCAACGAATTTAACGACATGTCGAACCGCCTTCACATTTATGAAGAACAGAACATTGAACAGCTTACGTTAGAAAAAAACAAGCTTGAAGCGGTTTTAATGAGTATAGCAAACGGGGTTGTCGTATGCGACAATAATGATAAAGTTGTGTTGATAAATAACCATGCACAAAAACTTCTTGAAGTAAGCGAGGACAAATTGCTTAACACAGAAATTCAACAATACTGTGACACCGACGGCAATTTCTGTTTCAAGGACAAAATTGAGCAATTCAAAGACACACCGCTTGAGGTGATTGCCTCAAAACCGATTGAATTTAGCATAACCGTAGACAAAAGAATTATCAAATCCGTAATATCACCGATGTTTACAAGGAGCAACGAATACGTCGGTTATATCATTGTGTTAATAGACGTTACCAAAGAAACCGAAATGGAGCAGATGAGAGCACACTTTATCTCAAATGTTTCACATGAACTCAGAACGCCCGTTACGGTTTTAAGAAGCTACATAGACACTCTCTACAATTACGGAAACGAATTTGATTACGAAACACAGAAAGAATTTATAGGCACTATTAATCAGGAAATCATAAGATTAAACAGAATGGTTAATGACATCCTTGATTTTTCAAAACTTGAGGCGGACACCGTTTTGGAAAAAGAACCTGTTAATATTGCAAAACTTATAGAAGTATGCGTAAATCAAGTAAGCGTTTTAACTGAAGAACATCACTTAAAAATAGAAGTTTCAAAAGACACTGACATTCCTGACGTTGAACTTAATTACGACAGTATTGAGCGCGCATTTACAAATCTTATGTCAAATGCGATTAAATATTCACCAGAAAACGGCACTATTACGGTCAAAATTTTAAATCTGAAAGATACAGATGAAGTTGAAGTAACCGTAACAGATCAGGGCTGCGGAATTGCACCTGAGCATCAGAAGAAAATTTTTGACAGATTTTACAGAGTAGAAAATAATACCCACACAATTAAAGGCACAGGCTTAGGTCTGAATCTTGTACAAACAACAATAGAAAAGCACCATGGCGGGCAGGTTTTTGTTGAGTCAGAGGTCGGAAACGGCTCAACCTTCGGATTTATATTACCCGTAAAAGCAGCAACAATACCGGAAGAAGTTACAATTCAGTAACAGAATTATTATTTTACGCAATTTAAAATTCACGACGGAATTCACTAGCAAAAAAAAATTATCAGGAATTTTAATCAAGTGTAGAGTGATAAAAAGGAGTATAATCTATGCAAATAAGACCTGTTATGCCTTCATTTAAGGGATATATTGAACTTATGGCCAACCAAATCAATTCTCACCCAAGCGGATATACAACATTTAACACAAACTCAATAATAGTTACCTCACCCCCCTATAGCAAAAGCGACTACGGCTCTACATATATTTCTAATGGCGGTGAAGGATACCTGACAGACCGTCCATACTATATCGTACAAAAAGCATGTGTTCTTGCTGAGCAAAATAAAGATGCAATAGTTAAAATAGATTCTAACAACAAAATTACAATACAAAAGATTAAGGCAGACACCAAAGACTAATCTTATATAGTTAAAGCCCTAAGAAAATAGCCCGTTAATTTTATCAATAATATCCTGCGGGTCAATTTCGTTTGTAATTTTATTAATATCCTGAGCAATCTGATATAATTTAGCAGCCTCAATCTTATCGCCTGTAATTGTAATAGCACGTGCCAAATTAAAATGCGCAAGAGCATAATTCGGATTACATTCGATAGACTTTTTAAAAAGCTCCATAGCCTTTTGTACTCGTCCTAAATCATCAAGATAAATTACACCTAGATTGTTGTAAGCAATATCATAAGCCGGATCATACTCAATTGACATTTCATATTCTTTAATAGCTTCATCCAAATCGCCCTTACCCCAGTGCAGAAATCCGAGATTACAATGAATTTTGGCATTTTTAGGATCAAGATCAAGCGCATTACGATAAACGGTAAGTGCATTATCATAATCTTCTTTATCATAAAAAGCACTTCCCAAATTCACATAAATATCAATATCTTCAGGAGTTAAAAGATAAGCACTTTGATAAGAAGTAATCGCTGCATTAATATCGTTTTTGGATTCCTGATAAACAAACCCTAAAGTCTGATTAATAATACTTGTCCATTGTTTGCGGGGATTAAGCGTAACAGCGGTCTGAAAATGAGAAATAGCGCCTTCAACATCCCCTTTAATGTAAAGAATATTAGCTAAATTTGAATGCACATCTGGCATATTCGGGGTAATCTGAATAAGCTTTTCATAAATTTCAACAGCGCTGTCATAATCCCCCAACTCCTCATAAGCCTGACAAAGATGTCTGTAAGCTTCAACATTCAAGCTATCAAGCCAAATCGCCATTTTATATTCGGTAATAGCATCTTCAAAACGCCCCAAGCTTCTGTAAATATCACCCAATAAACAATACAAAGGCACAAATCCCGGAGCTTTTTCAATTGCCTTGATATAAATACCGATGGCATCCTCAACGCTTCTGGTATGAACCATATAAAATCCTTTGAGAAGTATCGGCAAAAATTTAAAATTAGAAACAGTTCTTGCTACATTTTCCAAAGCCTGCAAATCAAACGGAAGTGTCAATAAAGACAAAACGTACTCTCTAAAAGATTTAAACTTGTTTTTAAAAGATCTGAAAGAGGAAACACTATACAAAGTAGAAAGCAGAAAATGCGCACAAGAATTTCTAAACGGCATGTATTTAACAGCTTTTTGCGCATTCAAAGTTGCTTCCAGAAATCTTGCTTTTTTAGTATAAGTTTCAGCGAGCAAATAATAAGCCTTAGCGAATTTAACATCTTTAGAAATAGCCATATCGAGATAATTAATGGCCTTATCTAAATCACCTTTATAATAATGCGCACGGCCTATTTTGTAATAGATTTCAGCGGAATCAATATAAGTTTCCATAGCGCGCTGATATTCAGTAATCGCCTCATCAATATATTGAGCGGAATTGTAAATATCCAAATGCCATGCCAAATATAAATCTCCTAACCTCAAATGCAAATCTGCATTAGTAGGATCTTCCTGCAAACCAATCTGACAAAGCTCAATGGCATTTTTAACATTGCCGACTTTATATTCTTTATTAATCTTTTTTTGTAATGATTTAGTATCTGTTGTCATGATATTTCAAAAAACCAAGCCTGAACTATAATATTCATTTTAATTAATATTATATAAAAAAGCAAGTTGTTTCAATATATTTAGTGTATAATGCAGAAAAAGGAAAGGGAATTATATGGCAAAAATTTATTTCGTAGATGTAACAAACAGAGACGGCGTACAGACATCAAGACTTGGTTTGGCGAAACTACAAAAGACAATTATCAATTTAATGCTTGATAACATGGGGATTACGCAATCAGAATTTGGTTTTCCGACCACAAGTCACGAAATAAATTATCTAAACGGAAACCTAGACCTTGTAGAAAGGAATGTAATCACCAAAACAAAGCTTTCAGGCTGGATGAGAGGGATAGCTGAAGACGTAGAACTATCATTTAAAAATGTACCGAAATTAAAACATCTTAACCTTTCCCAATCGACATCAGAGCAGATGATACACGGCAAATATCTTGGAAAGAAGACAGCCGATGATATTATAAAAATGACCTGCGAAGCAGTAGAATGCGCAGTAGACAAAGGTGCTGTGACAATTGGCGTAAACGCAGAAGACGCCTCAAGAAGCGACATTAATTACCTGATAAAATACGCAACGGAAGCAAAAAAATGCGGAGCACATCGTTTTCGTTACTGTGACACTTTAGGTTATGAAGATCCTCAAACGACTTATGACAGAATTTACGAAATAGCAAAAGCCGTAGAAATGCCGATAGAATTGCACTTTCACAATGACCTTGGAATGGCAGCCGCATGCTCTGTAATGGGCGCAAAAGCAGCAATTGATGCAGGCATGGATGCTTACATAAACACAGCAATTAACGGAATGGGTGAAAGAGCAGGAAACGCAGATTTGGCATCCTGTCTTCTTGCGGTATTAAAATCCGCCGGATTTAAAAACAAATACAAAATTGATGAGAACATAGATTTAAGCAAGATTTGGAAACTTGCCAAATACACAGCCTACGCATTTAGAGTACCGATACCGATAAACCAGCCGGCAGTAGGGGACAACGCCTTTGCACACGAATCAGGAATCCACGCAGACGGTGCCTTAAAAGACAGAAGGAACTACGAACTTTATGACTTTGAAGAATTAGGCAGAGGGGAACCTGAAATCATTGAAACAGGCCGAATGATTACAACAGGTGAATACGGCGGAATTAAAGGTTTCAGAAACGTTTACGAAAATCTGGAACTTGAATTTAAAGATGAGCACGAAGCAAGAAACATTCTTGAACTTGCCAGATACGCAAACGTTCACACACAACAGCCGCTCACAGACAGCGAATTAAGATTTATTTACTATTATCCTGATATTGCGGCAAAAGTTATGACAGTATCGCCATACTATGAACCCGCAGGAGCAATAAAAGAAAGAGTTGATGCGCATTATCTTACAGAACCGCATAAAATCATTTAATTTTTGTAAATAAAACTTCACAATCACGCAAAAAAATATTTTTTCAGACCTTAAAACAGCATTGAATTATTAAAAGGAGAAATGTATGAATATTCAGCCGATTTCGATATTTAATGCTTACCAAAACAGAATTAAACAAAATACGAATAAAAATCAGACCTCTATTGCGTTTTCAGGAAAAGAAAAGCACAGTCCTGCAACGGATACTTTTTTAAAAAACGGTGTAAAAGCTTTAGCCGTAGCATCAGCAATAGCGATGACACCAGCAATAACCTCTTGTGAAAAAACATTTTTGGAAGAAGATTGCGATCATCCAAACCACATAGATCCTCCATACACAAATGACAGCACGGAAGTAAAACCCGATACAATTATAAAAGGCATAACATACAAAACCCCTGAATTAAGAATGAAACGCTACAAGATTGAAAACGGCGACACTACAAATATCGGGACAGTAACATTTTCTGAAGGTATAGTGAGAGTGCCTTATAATGCTCACAAGCCCGCTGAAATACAAACTGTTTTAAAATTTATAGAAGCACTTGACTTAAACAGCAAAACCATTACGGAAGAATACACAGCAACAAGAGCATTTGACTATAATATGATTCCTGCACAAATCACCTGGCTTGATGAAAAAACAGGAGCTGTAAACCAAATAAAATATAACGGTTTTGATGATGAAAAATATCCGGTAAAAATGGATCTTACCACAATTGATGAAAACAACAACTACATTGAAAAAACACTTCAATTAACAAATGCAGGAACGAATAAACTTATCGTAGATGTATACCCTAGAAACGGTTCAAATCTTGAAACCCGTTATTTGTATACACTTGACGGCAATACAGTAACAAAGTTTGATTTAAAAGATGAAAACACCTTCAAAAAATCCTGCGAATACACCCCCTCAGGGAGAGGTACATCAATAAAAGCAAAAGATGCAGAAGGTCAAGAATACAATCTTGCAAACTTTGATGTACTTACAGCAATTTCAGAAGAAGAATAGAAGAATTTTAAGGAAGAAAACAGAGACAAGAACGTTTTGTAAAAAAGCAAAACGTTCTTGTTTTTAGAATAATCTTTTTGTGCTAAAATTAAACCAAAAAAAGGAGAAACCATGGGGCAGACTTTAGCGGAAAAAATAATATCAAATCACGCAGGAAAAAATGTAAAAGCAGGCGAACTTGTAATTGCAAAAGTTGATGTATGCGCAGTTCAAGACGGAACGGGGCCTTTAACGGTTCAGGAGTTTAAGAAGCTTGGAAAATCAAAACTTAACAATCCTGAAAGAACGATTTTATTTATTGACCACGCATCTCCGAGTCCCAGAAAAGAATTATCAAACACACATACTGTTTTGAGAGAATTTTCCAAAGAATACGGAGCAGTTTTATCGGATGTAGGAGCAGGAGTCTGCCACCAAAGACTTGTTGAAACATTCGTAAACCCCGGAGAAATTTTAGTTGGCGCAGATTCTCATACTTGCACCTCAGGGGCCTTAGGCGCATTTGCAACAGGCATGGGCTCAACTGATATTGCAGTTGCAATGGCATTAGGAAAAACTTGGCTTAAAGTTCCCTCAACTTTTAAAATCGAAGTTACGGGAAAATTCAAACCCGGAATTTATTCAAAAGATTTAATGCTCCATCTAATAGGAATGATAGGAGCAGACGGCGCAACCTACAGAGCATTGGAATTTTGCGGTGACACTATTGATAATATGGAAATGTCAGAACGCTTTACTTTAGCGAATATGGCAGTAGAAGCAGGGGCAAAAGCAGGGCTTTTTGTAGCTGACGACAAGACAAAAGCATACTTGAAATCAAGAGGCAGAGAAGACAAATTCACCTCAATAAAACCTGACTCAGATGCCGTTTATGAAAGAATTATAAAAATTAATGCAGAAGATATTAAACATACAGTTTCCTGCCCTCATACGGTAGACAATACAAAGACCGTAGATGAGCTTGATAGAGTAAAAGTTGATCAGGTATTTATCGGAACCTGCACAAACGGAAGAATAGAAGATTTAAGAATAGTAGCAGACATTTTAAAGGGCAAAAAAGCCAATTCTGATGTAAGACTTTTAATTTGTCCTGCCTCAAAGGATGTTTACCTGAAAGCACTTGAAGAAGGCTTGATTGAAATATTTGTAGAAGCAAACGCAGCAATTTTACCTCCCGGCTGCGGCCCCTGCGTAGGTGTCCATGCCGGAACCCTTGCCGATGGCGAAGTTTGCCTTGCAACACAAAACAGAAACTTCCAAGGCAGAATGGGTAACACTAAGGGATTTATTTATCTTTCATCACCTTATGTAGCGGCATACACAGCCCTCAGAGGTTATATCTCGGCAGAATAACTTTTAGTCGGTTTTTTTTATAATCTTTAATAAAAAAATATACCCCTCTTACTATAAGCATAAGTACGAGCAATTATTGAAAAATATTCCTTACTATTAAGTTAAGGAGAAAGTTTATGTCTGCTCGTAAGCTTCAATACAAAAAAATGACACTGGAGGAACTGGTTGTTCTTTCTCAGCAAAACGATCTTAAAGCTCTGGAAGAACTGATAAAACGAGAGCAAAAGAATGTTTTTGCGGCATTTTCGTACCTAACCGACAAGCGAGAGAACATATCGGACTTAACACAAGAAGCCTTAATGCGTGTTGCCAAAAACATTACAACACTAAAAAATCCGAAACACTTTAAAAGCTGGCTAAACACAATTATTACAAATCTATTTTACGATGAACTTCGAAAATCAAGCCGCAAACCTGACACCATTTCAATAGAAGAAACCGAATGCGAAAATTCAGAATTTAATATACTGTCGCTTATCCCCGACAAAAAATGCAAACCACATGAAAAATGCATATCAAATGAGCTTGAAAAAATAATAAAAGAAGCAATTCAAAACCTTCCGGAGCAATTCAGAATAGTAATTGTATTAAGAGAACTTCAAGGGTTAAGTTACGAAGAAATTGCTAAAATAACAGGAGCAGGAGTCGGGACGGTAAAATCGAGAATATCAAGAGCCAGATGCAAACTTCAGGAAGGTTTACGCGCATATATATAAGAGAAAGGGAACAAAATGCAAAAGGAATTAACTTGCGCACAAGTAAGCGCACTAATCAGATATTACGCAGAAGACAAGCTTAATTATCCGCTAAAAGAATATGTCGAGTATCATCTTAGCGTATGCAAAAAGTGCAATGAAAAATATAAAAAGCTAATTAAAATCACAAACAGCTATCCATCACACCAAGGAGAATTATCATACGAAGCCGAGTCCGAAAACAATCACACACAGCAAAGATACGAAGATTTTCGCTCAAACCTTTCCGCATACGTAGACAACGAATTAAGTGACGAAGAAAACATACGCATAAAAAAAATAGCGATAACAAATCCGGCCGCAAGAAAAGATTTAGAAGAATTTTACACCTACAAAAAGCTTCTGCACACTTCATTTGACAAGACAAAAAACGAGCTTAAGCACGACTACTCCGGAAACATAATCGGCAGAATATACTCACTTCACACAACCAATCGTCTGGATCCGTTTTATTTAATAATGACAATTTTCACGGTAATAATAGGTGTAATTCTTCTTGGAATTGCAAATTTCTTTCTTTAAATTTTTAAATTATTTCCTGAAAATTTTAAAGAAGCCATTTTTTGATAATCATTCATACTTAAAGGCCTGTAAACGAACTCATTAGCAATTTGCTTAGGCGCCTGAACAGACTCATTAGCTCCAGATTTTTCGTTTCTCATCGCCATAATTTCTTTTTGTTTTTTTGCAGCGTACTGATTTCTGAGTAAGGGAGTAATTATATTACAAGAAAGAATCGAACCTAAGGTGCTGAATATGATACTAACACCGCCCTTAAACTTCATAAAATCATCTCTGACATCACCTTTCATTCCGGTAGAAATATCAGTTGTAATTTTACCGATATCTTTAATTTTATTTTCATCGACATATTTTTTAAGCTTAGGCGTTAAAAGTTTACCTGATTTAACAAGCTTATTTCCGACGGACGTAAAGGAATTAGTAACGACATAAAAAGAAATGATATTAACAGCGGCATCGGCAAATTCCTGCGGAATAAGAAACATTTTTTCTTTAGCGGGGATTTTATCATTAATGACAATAGCAAAAACCTGAGCGGCAGAAGACAAAATCCATCCCAAAACACCGGTATGCACAAGCATTTCACCAGGGCTTTCGCCGTAATTTTTGTACAGGTAATTTTTAAAAGTCATAAATTTTTTAGAAGCGAGGTCTGCCATGTTATTTAGAATTGTCATGCTTCAGCCCTCCGGATGCTGCGACAAATTTATTAGTCAAATATTTAGTCAGCGGAGCATCAATTAAGAAGTTAGTAATTGTCATAACGCCAAGCGCAACGATAGTACCAAGTGCATTTTTATATTGCATAAAGGCATCTGACAAATCCGAAATTGCATTTGACGGAGAAAAGAGCGTATTTAATCGGTTAAGCTTAATTTTTTGACCTGCTTTATTAACGGAAGTCGGGAGCTTAGACCACTTATCAATAGCTTTAATGCAGCCTTTTCTAATAAAATATCCGGTAAAAGTTCCGGCGACAATTTTTGCAATTGTACGGCAGACAGAAACCTTTCTGGTATTATCATCTACAGACTTATTATGCCAGTCAATAAACGGCTGTGACATCAAAGCCGTAGCACCTAAAATCAAGCGATTTTCAGGGGTAGAAATTTCTTTATTAACCCAAGCAATACCTCTTTGTAAGCTTTCACTCTCAATAACTTTATTCGGTATAACATCATAAAATGCCTGGCGAGCCATTCGGCTTCCGGCTTGAAACTTTTTATACAGATAAGAATCTTTTAAGTATGACGTAATCTTTAATGCCATAATAATTACCCAAATCAATAAAGATGGTAAATGTATGGAATTGCTTCCAAAAATTATATTATTACAAAAATTTTACAATGAAAACACTAATTTTAAATTATTATTACACAATACGAAAAATCCAACAGCAAAAACCACTGTTAGATTTTAATTATAAAACCGGAATTAAATTTTACAATTTAGCGCCTTTTGGCACAACCGTAATACCGCCGGGCGAAACATAAAATCCGCGTCTTTCATCTTCTTCTCTGTTAAACCCAATTCTTGTATTAGGCGGAATATCGACATTTTTATCAATAATAGCACGACGGATTCTTGAATATCTTCCGATATCGACATTTTCCATCAAAATACTTTCAGAAATTTGAGAATAACTGTTAACTCTGACTCTTGGCGAAAGCACGCATCTGGACAAACCGCCGCCTGAAACGATACAACCTTCAGACACCATAGAGTTTGTAGCCATACCGACTCTGTCGCCTTCTGACCAGATAAATTTTGCAGGCGGGTAATTGTAATTAAAAGTTCTTATAGGCCACTCTCTTGAGTACAAATTCAATTCCGGAGAACTGTCCAACAAATCCATATTAGCCTGCCAATAAGCATCAATACTTCCGACATCTCTCCAGTAACCGCTTTCTGCTTCTGTCATTCCCGGAAAAACGTTAGACGCAAAATTATAAACAAAAATTCTTTTTCCCTGCTCAAGAAGCATCGGTATTACATTTTTACCGAAATCATGACTTGAAGCTTCATTTTTTTCATCTTCTTCTAAAGCATTTAAAAGCACTTCTCTTTCAAAAATATAATTACCCATAGAAGCTAGACAGTAATTAGGATTTCCTGGAATTGATTTCGGCTTTTCTTTCGGTTTTTCAACAAAATTGGTAAGCCTCCAATTTTCATCAACCTCCATAATTCCAAACTCATGTGCTTCTTCAATCGGAATAGGGATTGCGGAAATAGTCAAATCCGCACAATTAAATTTATGATAATTCAACATTTGAGAGACATCCATTTTATAAATATGATCTCCCCCAAAAATACAAACATACCTTGGATTTTCGTCAGTTATATGAAAAACATTCTGATAAATTGCATCAGCCGTTCCTCTATACCAGTCAGATCCTGTTCTCATTTGGGCAGGCGCTAAATCTACATACTGATTTAAGAAAGGAGATAATGCCCAGCCTCTTGTTATGTGCTTATTCAATGAATCTGACTTATATTGAGTCAAAACTTTAATCTTAAAAAAGCCAGAATTTATAAAATTATTCAACACAAAATCAATAATTCTGTATCTTCCGCCAAAAGGAACCGCAGGTTTTGCACGATCTTTGGTCAAAGGATAAAGCCTTTTACCTTCACCGCCTGCAAGTATCATTACTAATGCATCATCAACCGACATAAAAACCTCTCTTATTCTGATATAAAAATTATACAATGATAAAAGAAAAAAATCATCATATTAAAAAAATTAAATATTAATGTCCCTGACACCCGCCGCACCCGCCGGAAGAGCAGTTTCCGCAGCCGGATAACAAATCACTGAAATCAAAAACTTTATCTTCTAAAATCTTTGAAATCACAATCGGATACAACAAATCCTCTAAATGTCTTATATTTTCCACGAACTCATCAAAATGAGTAAGATTTCCGATTAAGACAGGATACTGAGCGATAATTTTTCCCCCGTCAATTCCGTTTGTAAGAGTATGAACCGTAACCCCGCTAACCTTAACACCTGCACTAAAGGCTCTTGCAGCTGCATCTGCCCCCTTAAAAGCCGGCAAAAGAGAAGGCTGAAGATTTATAAACCTTCCGAGTTCAAGAACATTTGGTTTCAACTCTTTTGTATAGCCGCTTAACGCTATCAAATCAAAGTTTTCAGAAGCAACATAAACCGCATTTTCTTCCGGAGGCAGGTACTTACGCTCAATATTTAATTCAGACGCTTTTTGAAAAAAATCAGAATTTAAATTGTCCGAAACAGCAATAATTTTAAGCTCATTAAAACTCTGGCTTCTTAAATAATTAACAATAGCTTCCAAATTTCTTCCGTCGTTTGACCCGAAAATAGCTAATTTTTTCTTCATAAAAAATCCTCCTTATAAATTTATTATAAAACTTTTTTAAAATATAAAAATATGCGCAAAAAAAAATCTTTACGTATTTTAAAAAGCAAGGAAGGAAAATTTATGCAAATAAATAATTATAACCCAAGAACATCATTCGGAGAAAAATACCCAACTCATAACCTTATAGGTTGTGCCTGCAAAAATCCTTTTATAAGAAAAAGTGATGTTGTAAACTTAGCAACTTCATTACTTAAGTTAACAAAAAACGAAAAAACGACAATGATTCGTGATGAAGTAGTTTATCACGCATTATTAAAAAAAACAGGCGAATATATATTGACACAAGTTCCGGGACTCAAAAGTTTTACTGAACAGATTAATAAACTTCCGGAAGCCTATCACAAAACACTATTAAAGATAGCCGATGAAAAATTGGGAGAAGAAATCGACATAAAACGACTTGTGAGAAGTCAATCAGCAAGAAGAAACAAATTATGGATATACGATTACGAAACAGAGAATTAGTAAATTTTGGAATAAAACTTGAAACAGCAAAAGTTTTAGAGGTAACCAGCCAAAAAATTTTTGCAAGCGACGGACTAAACGGAGTCAGTGAAGTAATACAAGCACTTTCAAAAGAACCCATCAAAGCGACAGGAAAAAAAGGTTACAGATATTTCGCAATTCAAACAGGAAATGCCATCATTGAAAAATACCCGCAAATAGCAGAAGCAACAGCAGAAATAAACAAAATAACAGCCCAAAACCCATACATCACAAAAACAGAACTAAATCAAAAAGTCCGCCCGCTTATTGATAAAATAGGAAAAGAAATTGATATTACAATATAAAAAATAAAAAGACCGCCTTAAATAGACGGTCTTTTCAATTAAGTAATTTATCAATTAGTGGCAAAGTGCAAGTAAAATACCGGCTGCAACAGCAGAACCGATTACACCTGCAACGTTTGGCCCCATTGCGTGCATTAACAAATAGTTTTGCGGGTTAGCCTCCAAGCCTACCTTGTTAGATACACGAGCTGCCATCGGAACAGCAGAAACACCGGCTGAACCGATAAGCGGATTGATTTTTTCTTTTGAGAACAAGTTCATAACCTTAGCAAAAATAACGCCGCCTGCGGTTGCAAACGAGAATGCCAAGATACCTAAAATTAAAATAAATAAAGTCTGAGTTGTTAAGAACTGGTCTGCTGATAATTTAGAACCGACAGACAATCCTAAGAAAATAGTTACGATGTTGATTAAAGCATTCTGCATAGTATCAGAAAGTCTTTCAACAACGCCGCATTCTTTACATAAGTTACCGAAAGTTAAAGCACCAACAAGCGGGCAAGCATCCGGTAAGAAAATTATACAAAGTCCCAAAACAACAAGCGGGAATACAATTTTTTCTCTTTTAGAAACTTCTCTCAATTGTTTCATTTCGATTTCACGTTCAGCTTTAGTAGTTAAAAGCTTCATAATCGGAGGCTGAATAACAGGAACCAAAGCCATATAAGAATAAGCTGCAACTGCAATAGCACCTAACAATTCAGGCGCAAGCTTCGTTGTAACATAAATTGAAGTCGGGCCGTCAGCACCACCGATAATACCGATTGCACCTGCCTGCGGTAAAGAAAATCCAAAGCAGCAAAGTGCAAGCAATAAAGCAGCGAAAATACCGAACTGAGCAGCACCTCCTAACAGTGCAGTTTTAGGGTTTGCAATCAACGGACCGAAGTCAGTCATCGCACCGACACCCATAAATATAATCAACGGGAACAAACCTTTATGAATACCTGCTTCATAAATAATTCCCAAAAATCCGTTAGGCTCGGCAATCCCTGCAACCGGAATGTTTGACAACAAACCTCCGAATGCAATCGGCACCAAAAGCAACGGTTCAAATTGTTTTTTAATACCTAACCATAGCAGGAATAAACAAATCAAAATCATTATCGGAGAACCGAACTGATGAAGGAATTGTTCAAACCCGCTTGTAATTGACGGATCAGCAGGCTGCACAAAATTTGCTATACCTGTTGACTGCCAAAGTTTATATAAGCTGTCTGCAATATTCATATTTCTATCCTTCTTTTACTGTTTTATTAAAAGCTGCCTTATTTTATAAGTCTGCACTTTTACCGACAAGGCAGCTTATATACCTAATTAACCGATTGTAACAAGCTCTTGACCTGTTTTAACCTGATTTCCTACTTCAATATCAACTGATTTTATAACACCTGACAAAGGTGATTTAATTTCAGTTTCCATTTTCATTGCTTCAATAACGGCAATTACGTCGCCCTCGTTAATAGTATCGCCAACTGCAACAAGCACCTTCAATACAGTTCCGGGAAGTGCAGCCTTTACAGGTTTTGCATCGCCGTCAACAGCATGATCAGCCTCTATTCCTGCTTTTAAGTTGAAATCATAAAGCTTGCCGTTAACAGTTGCTTTATTTCCTTCAAAAGCAACAGCATATTTTTTACCGTTAACAGTAACTGTATAACCGTTTGAAGAATCTTCGCTCTTAGCTTCCTTAGATTCCTGAGCATTCTTTCTAACCCCGATTGTACCTTTACCTTCAAGGAACAATATACCTTTTTCTTTGCAAGCTGCTGAAATAAAGATATTTTCATCATTTACAGGTAAACCTGCATCTTCAAGACGTTTTGTTGCAGCCTTAATACCTTTTTCAGGATCTCTGTCGTTAATATCAACAACAAGCTCGGTTGTCGGTTGAAGGTTAAGCTGTTCACTTGCGATTTTCACGATTTCTGAATCCGGTTCACAAGGAGTTTTACCAAAATATCCGAGAACCATTTTTCCGTAACCTTCTGCAATTTTCTTCCACTTGCCGAACATTACGTTATTGAATGCCTGCTGGAAGTAGAACTGTGAAACTGGTGTAACTGAAGTTCCGAAACCGCCTTTTTCAACAACTTCTTTCATAGCTGCAACTACTTCAGGATATTTATCCATCAAATTGTTGTCACGAAGCATTTGAGTGTTAGCTGTCAAAGCGCCACCGGGAAGTGGTGATTGAATAATCATCGGGTTAACAGCCAAAGCTTCCGGAGGCAAGAAGTAATCTTTCATACATTCTTTAAACACTTCTTCAGTTTCTAAGATTTTTTCAATATCAACGCCAAGATCGTAATCTGTACCTTTAACTGCATGCCACATAGAAACGATATCAGGCTGAGCTGTTCCGCCTGAAACAGGTTTCATTGAAAGGTCGATACCGTCAGCGCCGCCTTCTAAAGCTGCTAAATAAGCTGCCAAACCTGTTCCTGCTGTTTCGTGAGAATGGAATCTGATATGAGCATCAGAACCAAGAATTTCTCTTGTACGTTTTACTGTTTCATAAACTTTTCTCGGATTTGAAGTACCTGAAGCATCTTTAAATGCCAAGCTGTCGAACGGAATGCCCGCATCAAGGATGTTTCTCAAAACTTTTTCATAAAAAGCAACGTCATGAGCACCAGTGCAGCCAATCGGAAGTTCCATCATTGTGATTGTAATTTCATGCTTCAAACCGTTATCTCTGATACATTGACCAGAATAAATAAGGTTGTTTACATCATTCAAAGCGTCAAAGTTTCTAACAGTTGTAACGCCGTGTTTTTTAAACATTTTGGCATGAAGATTGATAATATCTCTCGGCTGAGAATCAAGTCCGACAACATTCACACCTCTTGAAAGAGATTGAAGATTGATATCAGGCCCAACAGCAGCCCTGATTTTATCCATTGTTTCAAAAGCATTTTCGTTACAGTAAAAAATCGGTGACTGGAATCTTGCACCGCCTGCAACTTCAAAATGTCTTAAACCGGCGTTTACAGCAGACTGGAGTGCCGGAATAAAATCATCAACAAATACTCTTGCTCCGTAAACGGATTGGAAACCGTCTCTAAATGAGGTATCCATAACTTTAATAAGTTTTTTTCCCATAATCTATATCCTTTCGTAAAATTCAAAAACTTCTAACCGCGTAACTTAGCAACCGCAATAGCAACGGCAACTGCTTCATCAACTGAAACATTTGAACGTTTACCGGGTTTTTCCACGATTTTAACTTCTTCAGGGAATATTTTGTTCAACTGTTTAACGACCCATGACATACCGCCCATTGTCAAAACAAGAATTGCGAGAAATGCAAAAACAAATCCCATTCCTATTCCCATAAGCACCATACCTTCTTCAAGTAATGCTAAAAAGTGTCCTATCATATTATATCTCCTATAGTAAGTACAAAAACTTCTTTATTTTCTTTTAAATGCAAAGCGCCATCATCGTCAATACTTTCAGCAAATCCGCATTTAATTTCATTCGGCAGTTTTACGCTAATTTCTTTTCCAATAAAATTCACTCGGCTAAGATAATCATGCTTAATAAAACAAAAGCCTTCTTCCATAAACTTATTATAATCACCAAAAAAACAGTTTAGCAAATTTGTTAAGAAATCACTTTTTTCAGGGGCATTTGAGCCAAGTTCAATTGAAAGAGAAGTTACTTCTTTATCTGCGACTTTTTTCACATCATCAGAATCAGCCGTAACATTAATTCCGAAACCTAAAATAATTCCTTTTAACTTTGCACCCTGCATAACTGTTTCGGATAAAATTCCAGCGATTTTTTTACCGTTAATATTAACATCATTCGGCCACTTAATTTCAGTCTTAAGTCCGTAAGATTCAATAGTTTTAGCAATACAAACGGAAAGGAATTGAGTCAGATTAACAAAATTTTTATTAAACACTTCAGAAGGTTTCAAAACTATTGAAACAAAAAGGTTACCGTCCCCCAAATCAAGCCATGACCTGTTAAGTCTTCCGCGTCCTGCTGTTTGTCTGCGAGAAGAAATAACCGTGCAATCTTCAAGTTCTGCAAGATGTTTTTTGGCATATATATTGGTTGAGTCAGTCTCTTCCAGGCTTAAAATTTTCATTTTCGCCTCTTAAAAATTCCCTATACATTGTAATTGTAATATAAACAGAAAAAATTTGCGATTTTTTTTTTATGAGTTACAATAAAACTTGAAAAGGGAGAGAAAATGGAACATTGGATTTGTAATTTTGAGATATTTGGTCATCCTATGTCTGCAAATATGGATACACTTATTACAATGTGGTTTACAATGTTTTTGCTGATAGTTCTGGCGCTGGTAACAACACGCAAGACGACTTTAGTTCCGTCAAAATTACAGCTCGCAGCAGAGGGAATCGTAAAATATTTTTCGGGAATTGCAAAAGCCAGCATGGGCGAAGAAGCTTCCAAAAGACATTTACCGTTAATTCTGACACTTTTTATGTTTATTCTGACGGCAAATTTGGTAGGACAGCTTCCGTGGCATTTAATACACTTAAAAACAGGCGAACTTGCTTCTCCTAACAATGACATAAATATGACAGCAGCAATGGCGATTGTTGTTTCACTTTATTATATTTACTACGGTGTAAAGAAGAAAGGTTTCCACTTCTTTTTCCACGGCTTCAGCATTGACGGTATTATAATTACACTTGTTGATACTTTGGAACTTTTTGTAAGACCTTTTTCACTTGCTTTACGACTTTTTGCAAATATTTTTGCGGGAGAAGTTTTGGTATTTACGGTTGTTGGGATTTTTGCATACTTTATTCCGCTTCCGTTTATGTTATTTGAACTTTTTGTGGCATTAATTCAGGCTCTGGTATTCACCCTGCTTTCCACAACTTACATATCAATGGCAGTAAATGAAGAATAAAATATAAAGGAGAAAAATTATGGCAGTTGAACAATTAGCAAATTTAGATTTAGCAAAATTGGGTGCAGGTATTGCAATCGGTTTCGGTGCAATCGGCGGAGGTTTAGGACTTGGTATTGCAACAAAAGGTGTTCTTGAAGCTATCGCAAGACAACCTGAAATGAAAGATGAAGCTTTCAAAAACTTCATTATCGGTGCAGGTCTTGCAGAAGCAACAGCTATATATGCGCTTTTGGTTGCTATGCTTTTGATTTTCGCATAAAAAACGTTTCTAAAAGGAATTTGTCATGTTTGAATTTAATGCAACATTTTTAATAGCAATGATTAGCTTTGTAGTATTCATAATAATTATGAATGCAATACTTTATAAGCCGATTCTTTCAATCATCAATAAAAGAGAAAACTATATTGATGAAAATCTTAATGCCGCAAAAAATTCAAAAGAAAAAGCTCAAGAAATTCTTGCTGAAAAAGAAACAAAACTTGCGGAATCTTCTCTGCAAGCCAGACAGATTGTTTCTGGAAGGGTTCAACAAGAAAATGACAAAGCAAAAAGATTAACGGAAGAAGCGAAAACAACAACACAAAAAAACATAGCTTCCGCTAAAGAAAATCTGCATAACGAAGAAATTCAAACAGCAAATTCGCTTTCCGGAAACGTAAGAGAACTTGCGGAATCAATTTCCGAAAAAATTCTCGGCGAAAAAACTTCAATTGAAAACGTTGATTATGAATTAATCAGTAAGGTGCTTAAATGAATACAATAGGTCAAATCTGGAATTTTATAGTAACAAGCAACTTTTTCAACTTTGTTGTAATGGTGCTTATACTCACATGGATAATTAATAAAGTAAATTTGGCCGATATATTGGAAAAAGCAGTTGTCAGCATAAAAAACACAATTGAAAAAGCCGAACAGGAAAAATCTGCCGGCGAAAAAGAGCTTCAAACAGCTTTAAAATCTGTCGAGAATTTGGATAATGAAATAAAAGAAAGAATTAACACGGCAGAAAAGCACGCAGAAAAAATTGCTCAGAATATAATAACAGAAACTGAACAGAAGGTTAAAAATATTGAAAGCAATATTGAAAGAGCTGTAACGGCAGAAGAAAAAACGATTTCGGCAAGACTTTCAAAAAAAACGGCTGCAGCCTCGGCTGAACTTGCTAAGCTGCACATTAAAGCAGTTTTGGAAGCGAACCCTTCACTGCATGAAAAATATATCAATCAAAGTATTGAAGAATTAGGATAAAATATGAACTCAATTCAAATATCAATAACAGCAAAAAATTATGCAGACGCACTTGTTCAACTTGGACAAGACGGAATGCTTTCGTATGATGATATTTTGAAAAATCTGGAATCAGTAAAAGAAATTTGCGCCAATTCGCCGGACTTAAATTCTGTTTTAGAAAATCCGACAATCTCGGACGAACTTAAATATTCAATTATTGATGAAGTTTTTCAAAAAGATATCCACGAAAAGATTATTGATTTTATCAAAGTTTTGATTGAGAAAAAGCGTTTCAAAGAATTTTACGGAATAGTTGAAGCATACAGAGATGAGCTTGATAAAATAAATAATCTTCAGCGGGTTTCCGTAACCTCTGCCATAGAACTTAATGAAGAAATGAAACAAAGAATAACGGAAAAACTTCAAAAAAGACTTTCGAAAAATATTAAGGCAGAGTGGTTCACAGACAAAGAAATTATCGGAGGGCTTGTCATAAAAATCAATGACGATGTAATTGATTCAAGCCTGAAAAATAAATTGGAGAATTTAAGTAAAAATCTAATATAAAGGGGAAATTATGGCTCTAATAAAACCAGATGAAATCAGTTCAATAATCAAAAGCAAAATAGAGAATTATGATTTACAAACGGAAGTTGCAAACACAGGAACCGTAATTGAAATCGGCGACGGAATTGCACGAGTTTACGGTTTACGTAACGTAATGTCAAATGAGCTTGTCGTATTTGATGACGGCAGAGATACATTAGGAATTACGCTAAACCTTGAAGAAGACAACGTAGGTATTGTTATATTGGGTGAATATACCCAGATAAAAGAAGGAATGACCGTCAAAACCACCGGCAGAATTGCATCAATTCCTGTAGGCGACGGCCTAATCGGCAGGATAATAGATCCAACCGGAAAACCGATTGACGGCAAAGGCGAAATCGTATCCGACAAAACCCGTCCGATAGAAAGAGTAGCCCCTGGAATTGTTGCAAGAAAATCAGTTCACCAGCCGCTTCAGACAGGCTTAACCTCAATTGACGCTCTAACACCGATTGGTAGAGGCCAGAGAGAATTGATTATCGGCGACAGACAAACCGGTAAAACCGCAATCGCAATTGATACAATTTTGAACCAAAAAGGACAAAACGTAATTTGTATCTACGTTGCAATCGGTCAAAAAGCTTCAACGGTAGCGCAGCTTGCAAAAGTTCTTGAAGAACACGGAGCTATGGAATATTCTCTAATAGTTTCTGCAACAGCGAATGAAAGTGCGCCGTTACAATATATCGCACCGTTTGCGGGAGTTGCAATCGGCGAAGAATTTATGGAACAAGGTAAAGATGTTCTGATAGTTTACGACGATTTAAGCAAACACGCTCAAGCATATCGTGCAATGAGTTTGCTTCTGAAAAGACCGCCTGGACGTGAAGCATACCCCGGAGATGTATTCTATCTTCACTCAAGACTTCTTGAACGTGCGGTTAAGTTAAACGACGAGCTTGGCGGTGGAAGTATTACAGCGTTACCGATTATTGAAACGCAGGCAGGAGATGTTTCGGCATATATTCCGACAAACGTAATCTCAATCACCGACGGGCAAATTTTCTTGGAATCAAACTTGTTTAACTCAGGTGTGCGTCCTGCAATTAATGCCGGCATATCGGTTTCACGTGTAGGGGGTGCTGCTCAAACTAAGGCTATTAAACAGGTTGCAGGAAAACTTCGTCTTGACCTTGCTCAATACAGAGAACTGGAAGCATTTGCTCAATTTGCCTCCGACCTTGATCAGGCGACTAAAAACCAGCTTCTAAGAGGAGAAAAATTAACAGAAATTCTTAAACAGCCTCAATATGCACCTTTAAGCGTAGCCGAACAGGTTTCAGTATTGTTTGCTGCAAATGAAGGAATTCTTGATGATATTCCGAACAATCAAATTGCAAAATTTAAAAAAGATTGGTTTATACACCTCAAATCCAACTTAAAAGAGCTTTCAGACAATCTTAACGACGGAAGCGCACTTTCTGATGAAGATAAAGCTCAATTAAGAGCAAGTTTGGAAGAATTTAAGAAAACATTCTAAGAAAGGAGCAAAGTATGAAATGTTTTTATCATCATGACAGAGATGCTTTTGGTATTTGCCAGGCCTGCGGCAAAGGTTTGTGTCTTGAATGTATGGATACTTCCAATAACATCACAAAATGCAAAAACAGTCCAAGCTGCAAAGAAAAAGTTCGCTTATTAAACATTTCATATAACAATATCCGCTCCACATTTACTAAAGGTCAAAAAATTATTTCGATATTTGTGGGTTTGTTATTTTTTATATCCGGACTAGCCGGATTGTTTATTGCACCGATTGTAGATGATAATTTTATGATTGTTCCCTGCATAATCTTTGTTGTAATAGGTTTTGCAATTCTTTTCAGCGCCCGCAGAATTCGAACTAACTAATTTCAGGTATAAATTATGGCAAATTTGAAAGATATAAAAAACAGAATACAAAGTGTTGAAAGCACCAGAAAAATAACACGAGCAATGAAAATGGTTGCAGCTGCTAAAGTTAAGCGAGCAGAGTCAACCGTTAAAATGTCACGGCCTTTTACAAACGAATTGAACCAGATGTTTAAAAAACTTCTTGCCTCAGTCGGTGCATACTCAAACACTACCTTAAAAATTAAAAGCGCAATTGACAATTATCCTGCACTTTTGCAAACAAGAGATACTAAAACAGCCGGTATTCTTGTAATTACATCTAACAAAGGGCTTGCCGGCGCATACAACGGAAATATTATCAAAAAAACCTTACAGACAATCAAAGATTATAACGAAAAAGGTATTAAAGCCATACTTTTTGTTGTAGGGCAAAAAGGTATCAGTTCATTAAAAAGAAGATGTAAAAATTTAGACTGTGAAATTGCAAAAACCTATGTTGCAATAGCGAACAACCCGACAGGTGAAGGTGCACATTCTATAGTTTCCGATATCGCTGAATATTATATAAGCGAAAAAATTGATAAAATTGAAATCATTACAACAAGATTCAAAAACATGATGAGCTATTTTATCGAAAACTGGGAAGTTCTTCCGCTTCAGACAAAAGAAGAAATTCACGAAAGACTTCACGACAATATAGCGGAACCGCTAATGGAATTTGTGCCTGATATGCATAACATTTTACAAAAAGTTGTTCCGATGTATATTGCAAACATAATTTATCAAGCCCTTTTGGAAGCACAAGCAAGCGAATTGGCAAGCCGCATGACAGCAATGTCAGCCGCTACAAGCAATGCTGAAAAAATGCTTAAAACACTTTCAACCGAATACAACAAATCTCGTCAATTTGCGATTACTCAGGAAATTATTGAAGTTGTTTCCGGTGCAAATGCACAAATCGGTTAACTTTATTTTATAATCTATTTACTCAAAAAGTTTGTCATATTAGTTTTTGAAGAAGATAAAAAGTTATTGTTAACATTTTGCTGAGCATCAAGCGCTTTCTTTTCAGCAAGCTTTGCTTTGCGTTTTGCCTCTGATTTGTTTGTCATATAAATGTTAAGTTTAGGAATACCAATACCGAGTACTAAGCCAGAGTATAAATATCCGGCAATTTGAGCAATATTTAATACTTTTAACTGACGTCTTACAGCTCTGCCCGTATCTGATGCCGGCAAAAGCTTCATCATTTGAGAAAATTTCAAAGCTTTACCGTCTTGTGTAACCGAGCTTATATTCGAACGTTTTAATCCATCAATTAAAACCTCGTCACGTGTTTTAAGTTTTTTCTTAAAGAATGATGTTTCTTTAGGATTTTTGAGAAGCGATTTATCATTATCCATTGCAAGCGCAACGCCTTTTGCAACGAAGTTTCCTAAAACAAGCCAGTTAAAGAACCCTAAAACATCTTTTACAACAGATTCTCTTAGCTCATCCTTATCTCTTGCAACTATAAATCTTGACATAATCGTCATACCGTAAATAAGCTTGAACTGATTTATAGTCGGGACAATACCTTTGAATTGAATGTTCTTTAACAGACCGCCTTCTTTTCTTGCCAAATCTGCTATAATCCCGCCGCCAAAGACAGTAGCTGCTGCCAACTTCCAAAGTTTAAAATTGAAACTCTTGTCTTTTTCACGTCCTTCTACTCCCACAAAACCGTCACTTCCGGTCTTTTTCTTTGTAAGGTATATATTCAACGGCTGAATCGACATTCCGACACCGCTTGCTATCGCCATACCGACAACAGTTCTGCGATTGTTTACGTTTTTAATACCTTTTATAAATTTATTCTTTGAAAACTCTGAAACTTTTTCAAATTCTGCAACAACTTTTTCTTTTGTTAATGTTTTAGAAATATTATAAATATTTTCCACGAAAGTTGAAAGATTATTAGAAGTCTCTTTTCCAAAGGCTTTCAATTTATAATCAGATTCAGAGCCTGTTGCTTCCGTTATGTAATTTACCAAAAACTGTTTTGTTGATTTCGGTATAATATCTTTGTCCATATCAGGACTTGTAAGGGCACTTAACAAACGATTTTTAACGACTTCAACATCATACTCGGAAAGTTTCTTTTCTTCGTTTCCGACAGTTGTGCTTAAATTTTTCAAAACATCATCAAGAGTATTTTTGAGTGCGTTATCTTTGTCTTTATGAATATTATCATGGAAATACTTACCGATAATATCGAAGGACTCGTTATCAGCAAAAATTTTATCTGCTCTAACATTGAATGTTCTGTTAAGAGCCATCGAAAATGCCAAAGCTGCAAGAGATCCGTAAACTCCGATTAATGAATGGTTAATAGTACCCGAAGCTTCACGACGACCGGTTTCCATACCTGCCGCAGGGCCTCTGTTTATAAAGTCAACCGTCGTTCTTGGCAGAACCATTGATCCTACGTCAACAGCATTTGCGCCCCAAGCCTGATTTGTATCCAAAAATCTTAGCCCTAGACTAAAATAATCGCCTGCGCCTTTAAATTGAATATTCTGTTTTTCCTTTTTGTTTTCGGTTAATGTTTTAAATTGTGGGGTTTCTTGAATTTTCATTTTAATTTCTCCTTACGAATTCATAAATGCTTTAAACGAAGTATTAACGGCTGCGGATCCTGTCGAACTGTAATTCGATGAGGACGAGGCAGCCGAACTACCGGCGCCGCCGGAGGTTGCGTTCGTTTTTGTGGCATTTAATTTCGCAAGATCTTGTTTTGCTTTATTTTTTTGTGCCTGTGTTCTTGTATACAATGGAATAAATAGCCCCAGTGATACCAGTGAGAATGCTATATTTCCTATCTGACAAATTGTCCTTAATCTCTTTTCATGAACAGTTGCCAATTCGTCAGTTGATTTCAGTGAAGTATGTTTTGCCCAATTCCAGAATTTCTGGAATACATTTGCATCTTTATCCAGTTTTTTGAGTCTGTTAATCAAAGTAACTTTGCCTTTATTTTGATATTCAATTAAAGATGCAATACCTTTTGCCGCATAATCGCCAAGGAAATAGAAACTTGAGAATGTTGCAATATCTCTTATCGTAGATTCCTTAAGCTCGTTTTTGTCTTCAGCTGCGCCCATGCGGCTTGCAAATGTTGCCGTTGATATAATTCTTGCCTGATCCATCGTCGGGAATAAACCCTTAAATTGGAACAACGATTTCAAACTTGGCTTATCCATAACCATAGATAATCCGCAAACACCAAGCATTGAACCGATTGAAATAAATTTTTGTTTTAATAGTTGACGTTTCTCTTCCTTTGTCGGCTCTTTATACTCTTTATTTTCGTTGTAGTCGTTATATATCGGAGCACCTTTGCGTCCTGAAATTTTGTGAGTTATCCATCTGTTTATAGGCTGAGCCGAAATTGCAAGCGGAATTATTAATCCTAAACCGCCGATACTTTTCCAGTTTATAAGATGTTTTGCCTGCTTAAAGTATTTTGCAAGATCCTCTGCCGATTCAATACCGCGTGATTTTGCACCGTAAAGAACCTTCGGGGTGTCCTTACAAAATGCTGAAAGGTTGTTGCCTAAATACCCTTCTTCTCCGGCAAATCTTATGTTTTCTGCAATATGCGTTAAATTAACAAGTTTTTGATAAGCTTGTTTGGTATTTTTATATTCTCCGCTTTCTGCTGCTTTTGCCAGGATATTAAATGCTTCTTCCGCATCGGATTTAAGACGAATTTTGGATACGACTTCATTTATATCCTTAATCCCTCTAATTTCTTCGGGATTTTCTGCAAGAAGCTCGGCAAATGCTTTCATACCGTCTTTTTCATAAGCTTTACCGTCAACACCTTCCATTGACAAAATTGAGCGCATGAAGAAGTTTTTAAAATCTTTTTCCGTGTGTTTGCCCGGAGTGTAAAACTTCGCTATTTTATCGTAAGCTTCTCCGTTTGCCCAGTTGTTTATAAGGTTTTTATCAAATTTACCCATTACAGGCCAGTTAAATAATGTTCCGGCACCCATTACAATGAAACTTGGCAATAAACAGTTTATTATAAGCCCTGAACCTTCTCTTCTTAGGGCTTCAAATCCGCCTATCCAGTTGAATTGGCGTTTTCTTTTACCGTTTTCATCTAATATCGGATTTCCGTCTTTGTCTTTCTTATTTGAGCCTGCAGTCGTCTCAATAATCGTACGAGGTACAATAGCTGTTGATAAATCAAGCACTGAGACGTTAAGCATCGGGTGTTCTTCACACTTTTGAACACCTTTTACAAGCAAATCTACAAATCCGCCTTTGAATGACGGGGAATTACTCATCTGCTTTTTATTAATACTCACAGGGGTATTTTTTTTATCTGCACTATTTATATCTACTTTAGTAATCATAAAATTGTCTGGTCTAAATTTTCCACATCACATATTATAACAACTACACAGAAGTATTAAAAGCTGTGAATTTTAAAAATTGCGTTTTTATTCTCTAATGTTAAGGAGATATTAAGAACATTTTTTGGATTTTTTTCTAAAATTAGATTTTTTTTAAATGTTTTTGCATATTTTTAGGCTTATTTCAGATCTACTTTAACAAAATTAATACGAATTTCTTAAAAATTAACTCATAAAATAATTGTAAAAAATTGTAAAGAATACGCTTAATTTTCTTAAATTTATATACCCTTTATATATTAAACAAAGCGTTTTACAAATTCTACAGCATGCTCTTTTGTAATTACATCCCCGCTAATTTGAGCTTCGTGCAGGGCATCCATAATTTCTCCAAGCTTTGGTGAAGGTTGGATATTCAGAATTTGCATTACTTCATTACCGTTTAACAATTTCTCAAGCGGTTCAAGAGTATCAACTACATTCAAATAAAACTCCTGCAAGCGTGTTAGAGATTTAATATTATCTTCTACCATTTCATCAGTAATTACAGGCCCTCTGGCTGATAACCTGTCAGCTTTTGATAAAACTATCACATCAAGCGAATTTTCTTCCATTTTTCGAACATATCTCATCATCGCTTTCTCGTTTACATCAGGGGAAGTCATCAACGAAGCCGGATATATGTGATTTTTTATCATTATTGAAACATAATCAATCTGCTTGTTTGAAAAAGCCATTTTCTTTAATATCCCGACAACAAGCTTTGAACCAACGTCATCGTGTTTTATAAACCTGTGGCGGCCTGTATCTTCTTCAATTGTCCAAGTCGAAAACTTTCCGATATCATGCAAAAATCCTGCAAGCTTTAAATGTGCAAGCCGTGAATATCCGCCAAAATCTACTTTCTCCAAATGTTCTTTAATTTCATCAGGCGATGTTTTATAGATTTCATTTATATTTCTCACCGTTTCTATTGAATGTTCCAAAAGCCTTAAATGATGGTGAGTGTTTGGCGGAACCTGCTTCAATTCCTTCACTATCGGAAAAATCTTCTCCAATAATCCCGCTTCATCCATTTCTTTCAAGGCTATATGCGCAAATTCTCCGCCAAAAAGATGCATAATTTCATAATTTATCCTTTCAACAGCGGGCTTTGAAATTAAATCTATATGATTTTTTATCTGATTAAGAGTGTTTTCATCAATCTTAAAACCAGTCTGCGCTTCAAAACGGTAAACCCTTAAAAGCCTTAAAGGATCATCTTCAAAATTTTTCTCTGAAATTGATCGGATAATCCCATTCTCAAGATCTTTCAAACCTCCTGTTTTATCTATAACTTCTCCTGTTTTCAAATTTACGGCAAGCGCATTTAAAGTTAAATCTCGCCTTTCCAAATCCTTTTCAATTGATGCCCCGACGGGTTCTGTTATATCAAGATAGTTAATCTTATCCTTCAACACAACTCGATAAATCTTATTTTCTTCATCAAGCGGCACAAAAACTCCGTCGAAAAATTCCGCAAGCTTTAAGGCAAAACTTCTTGTGTCTTGATTAACCACAACAAGATCTCTGTCATTTGTTTCTTTTCCGCGCAAAAAATCTCTGACGGCTCCGCCGACAAGATAAATTTCCGCATCAAAATTTTCTGAAATATCAGTCAGAATTTTATCAGATTTAATTTTTTCCGAAATTTTCGTACTCATAAATTATATTTCCTAACGCTACAGTAACCGCCGTTTCCGCCTTCAATATCAAGTCACCTAAAGTAAGCATCGTAATCAAATTTTCTTCCATAAACGCAAATTCTCTTTCCGAAAAACCGCCCTCAGGGCCTATTATTACATAAAGATTTTCGCCAGCTTTAACCGGTGTTTCATTAAAAAAATCCCTTATCGTTTTTGTTGCCCTTCTTTCGCAAAAAGCTATAACTTTACCGTTTTGAGCTTTCTTCAAAATATTTTCCAAACCCAAAACAGGCTCACAATGGGGAATTACCGCTCTTTCACACTGTTTTGAAGCTTCATACATAATCCTGTTCCATCTGTCAATTTTCTTTTCAACAGTAGAAAGGTTTAAAGCGCAATTATCGGTTACGACAGGCAAAACGGCTCTGACGCCTAATTCCGTCGCTTTTTCCACTACAAAATTCTGCGCATCACTCCTTAGCGGACTTTGTACCAAAAACAGATTAAAATCCAAATCTCTTTGCGACAAATAAGACTGCTTTATTTCACAAACAATTTCACTGGATGTAATATTTTTAATTATGGTTTCATATTGAATTCTGTTTTCATCTATCAGCAGAAGTCCTTCGCCTGCTCTTGCACGAAGCGATTTTGCTATGTGTTTATAATTTTCTGCGTCTGTAATCTTTACCAGCCCATCTGCGGCTGAAGCTGAATTTATAAAAAAATGCGGCAATTCTTTATCCTCTTTTCTTTGATTCTACTATAAAATGCAGGGTTTGAAAATAATTATTAAATTTTAATAAAAAAGCTGGCTTTTTATTTCTGTTTGAAGTATTATCAAGGTAGTAGAAAATTGTTTTACAACCAATTGGGAGAACATCGTGGAAAATATACAAGCTAGCGAAAAAGTTATCGGCATACCCCGCGCCATGTCATTTTACAATAATTATCCGTTTTATTTCGGGTTCTTTACCGATCTGGGGATTAAAATCGTTTTGTCGGATATCACAACTAAGCAGACTATGTCCAGAGGTTCTGCTCTTGTTGTCACCGAAACCTGTCTTCCGATTAAAGTGTACATCGGACATATCTTGAACCTTTTGGATAAAGGGGTTGATAAAATTTTTGTTCCCTCTATTCAATCAGTTGCCAATAAAATTTACAACTGCTCTAAAATCAGAGGCTTGCCCGATTTAGTCAGAAATGTTATCAAAAAAGATTTTACTATGGTTGAAGCTACTCTTGATAAATCGTCCAAAAACCATGGGCTTTATGACTTCTTAAAAGAAATTGCCGCTTATTTTGATATTACTGATGAAAATATAATTAAAAGAGCTTCTAAAGCCGGATGGAGATGTTATAACAATTTCTTTATTATGACAAAATCCGGTATGAGCTATAAAAAAGCAATGAATTATGCACTTCAAGGCAAAATTTTCATTGAAAACCAGACAAAAGAATATCCGATTTCCGTTGCTCTTGTTTCTCACGGATACAACATTTATGACGAGAGAACTTCAATGAAAATTATCGAAAAGCTTGAAAAAATGGACGTTAAGGTGGTATCTTCACTTCAGCTTTCAAACGAGCAGATGGCCGAGGGCATAAACACCCTCGGCAACGAAAGATACTGGGCTAACGAATACGAAATGACAGGAACTGCCGGTCATTATCTTAAAGATAACCGAATCGACGGTATAATTACGCTTACTGCCTTCGGATGCGGGCCTGACTCGTTGATGGTGGAAAGAATTCAAAGACGCGCTAAACATTTCGGCAAACCCCTCCTGCACCTTACAATCGACGAACAAACTGGCGAGGCAGGTTTTATCACTCGTCTTGAAGCTTTTGTGGATATGCTTTTCCGCAAAAAAAGAGCTAAAATTATCAATGATATTGAAATTAACGACACCTCAAGAAATTATATTCCTAATACCAATTTCATTGAAACGAAATAATTGCATATTTACAATTAAGATCAACGGCAAACTTATAAATAAGTTTGCCGTTTTTACAACTTGACAACGAATTAAGTATACAAAAAGGAGGAATCGTTAAATTCCTCCTTTTAAATTTATTCAAAACTCTCATTAAACTTTACGTTTACGAGCAGCTTCCGATTTGCGTTTTCTTTTTACGCTCGGTTTTTCATATCTTTCACGTTTTTTAACTTCTGAAAGAATACCGGCTTTTTGTATTTTTTTCTTGAAACGTCTAAGTGCGCTTTCAATACTTTCGTTTTCGCCGACTTTTACTTCTGCCATTTATGTTTTCACCACCTTTATGGTCTTTAGGTACATTATATGAATGATTATAAACCAAATAAAAATAAATTTCAAGATGTCACTGATTTTTAGTTGTGTTCTGAACTGATTTTCTGCTTTTTATCAAGCTTTTCTATTCGTTTTTCAAGTCTTGGAAGCCAATCCTCTAAAAGCCCGTTGTATTTTTTTATAAATCTTTCATCAGTAATTTTGCAAGGATATCCGCCTGTTGAATAAAAAGCATATTCATTATCCTGTTTCACATGCAAAACTTCAAAATCACACAATTCCTGACCTTTTTTGCTTATGTGAATTCTATGCCAAACGGAATTGTTGTATTTAAACGTAAATTCTTTATCGCCGTTTTTTACGCTCAAAATAACCGGCTCACGTGTCATTCTGTCATATTTTTTAGAGGCTATATCTTCAATTTTGTCAAGGCAAATACGGTTCTTTTCTGTCAAAATCGGCTCTGCATCAAGTTTTTTAGATAAAGATTTACTCAAAGTCCGAAGCCAATTACCGTTAAAAGACACACCTCTATCGTATTTTGGGGTTAAATGTATTTCCATAATCTGTTTTTCCTTATAAAAGTAATCTGTCCAATATTTTTATAACAAAAAATTAAGCTGAAAGTGTAAAGATTTGGTAAATTTCCTCGTCTGAAAGTTCTGTAATAATCTTTTCACCTTCGTAAACTGCCAAGTCTGCAAGTTCTTTCTTAGACTTCAACATCTCGTCAATTTTTTCTTCAAAAGTGCCGAGCGTAATCATCCTGTGAACCATAACGTTTTTATCCTGACCTATACGATAAGTTCTGTCAGTTGCCTGATCTTCTACCGCAGGATTCCACCACAAATCGTAATGGATTACATTCGTTGCGCTTGTAAGGTTCAAACCTGTACCGCCGGCTTTCAGCGAAAGTATCATAACCTTTGTATCGTCATCATTCTGGAATTTATCTATCAATTCTTCACGCTGCGGAACAGTCAGTGAACCGTGGAAGAACAGAGGATTCGTATTGCATTCTTCAGAAATGACCTTGCACAATATATCGCCCATTTCTTTATACTGCGTAAAGATAAGTGTTTTTTCGTTGTTGTCCAAGATACTCTGAACTGTAGATATACACTTGTCCATTTTTCCAGAAAGCTCTTTGCCCATTTCCCCGCCTTTTAAGAATTGGTAAGGGTGGTTGCAAATCTGCTTCAATGCGGTAATAAGTTTGAAAATGTTTCCGCGTCTGTTGATTCCGGTAAATCCGCTTATCTTTTCCATCATTTCGTTCAATGTCTTTTCGTAAAGAACAGCCTGAGATTTTGACAGATAACAGTAATCGTTGATAACCATCTTTTCCGGCAAATCCGTAATGACGTGTTTGTCTGTTTTAAGACGTCTTAAGACAAAAGGCGAAATCGACATTTTCAATTTTGCGGCACGTGAATTTTCCTTGAAACGCTCAATAGGTATAGCATAACTTTTCTGAAAATCTCTGAGTGAGCCCAAATAACCTGTATTTATAAAATCAAAAATACTCCACAATTCGGTTAATCTGTTTTCCACAGGAGTACCTGTCATTGCAACTTTTACGTCTGACTTAAGCATTTTTATTGCAAGAGTTTGAGCAGTATCAGGGTTTTTAATATTCTGTGCTTCATCGACAATTACCATACCCCACTGCTGTTTTTTAAGCTCCTCAACATCAATTCTCATTATTGCATAAGTCGTCAAAATTACATCATGTTTTACATCCAACTGTCTTTCAGCACCATGATAAACAACAGCATCCAAGGACGGCGCAAACATCTGTAATTCTTTCATCCAGTTACCAATTAAAGTCGTCGGACAAATTACAAGAACAGGTTTATCCAAAGACTTTTCTTCCTTCATCTTCAAAATAAGGCTTATAACCTGAATTGTCTTACCCAAACCCATATCATCAGCCATACAAACGCCAAAACCTTTTGAAACATTAGTCCATAACCATTTCAAACCTGTCATCTGGTATGGTCTTAATTCTCCCTTTAAATCCGCAGGAGGCGTCACGTCAACCGGTTTTGTAAAATCTTGAATTACTCTTGCAAACGCTGAATCGTAATCAAAATCATACTGATACAATTGACCTGACATTGAGGCGTGAATTAATTCCATCCTCGATAGAGATTTCAAATTCGCTTTTGCAATCTGCTCAAATATCTTCTTGCTCTCATCTTTGTCAACAAGAACATATTTATTCTTGTATTTTACAAGCCCTGTGCTGTTTTCAACAAGTTTGTTAAATTCTTCCAGTGATATTTTTTCGTTTCCGATTGCAATTTCGTAAGAAAAATCAAGAATATCATCCAGCGCAATCTTAGAAGATGATGTATTATTGAAAATATCAGCCAAGTCTTTTGAACGTGAAGCCTTAACTTTTGCATTAATTGAGGCTCTCGGAACTACGACATTTACAAGTTCTTTAGGCAATATAACTTCAATCTGGGCTTTTTGAAGATAATAAGCAGTCTGAGTAATAATCTTGTAAACTTCGTTCAAATTCAAATCAAGAGCAAGCTTGGATTCATCCTCAAATAATTCCTCCAATTCAGGCATATAACGAATTGCATAATTCAACTGTTTTTCTACAATCCTTGAAATATCTGATGAATTTGCGCCAAAAATTTCTTCCTTAGTATAAAGGTCATCAACAAGAACACTTTCACCAGTTTTACGGTTTTTAATATGAACCTTCAACCTGAATAACTCATCATCCCCTTCAACTTTATCAATCTTGAAGAACGGAATTACATCATATTTGCCGAGATAAAGTTCATCAAACCATTGTGAAAAGTTCTCGGCAATATCCATTCCCTTCATTTGAGAACGCTGCTCAAGGTCTTTTATCATATAAGTTCCGGATTTTACATCCTTAAACTTATATGCCTTTATTCCTAAGAATTTGTAAATTACATAATTCATATAATTGTAAATAAAATCTCTTACAAAATCTTTAGGTTTTTCGCCTTTGATAAAAAGATTTTCAGGAATATTTTCTTCAAATATATTGATAAACCTTGCAAGCTGCTGATTAGAAATTATCGGCTCATAAACAATTCTGAACATAGACCCGCGGGTTTTAACAGTCGGAATAAAGTAAAGCTTTTCAATAAGCTTCATCACAAAATGGGTTAGGTTGTTCATATAAATGAACGTCGGAGTAACCGCATCCAAATCAACAACATCACCAAACCCGCCAAAGTAATCCATTACCAAATCCAAACTCATCGGATATCCGACTTCATCTCCCATCACTTGAGAGCGAAACTTAAATAATGAACCTTTTGATTTAAGATAATATTCAAAATTGTTCGTCGGGGTAACGAAGAAAGAAAGTTTGCCGCCTTCATTTACCAGAAAGAAATTCGTGTTTCTCGCAGGCGTATAAGGGCTTAAAAACACATCCTTAAATTCATCCTCTATCGTCTGATAAATAAGACTCAGAGTATAGCGAAAATCTTTATTCTTAAACCCGTCGGGATTTTCCGACAAATTAAAAAATAATTCATCAACGTTATTCTTTTTAAATGAAAAATCTATATCAAAAGTCTTTTTATCAGTCATATTCTATCCAATTCTTTATTACAAAATCAGGCAGAACAGTTTCCTATCCTGCCTGATTAAAGGCTATTTTATCAAAGATTCGGCATCCATTTCAGCCGGTTTTTCAATTCCGAAAAGTTCAAGAATTGTCGGGGCAACATTACACAATGCACCTGTTTCTTTCAATTCGATATTTTCAGGAGCGTTAATCATAACAAACGGAACTTCGTTTGTTGTATGAGCAGTCATCGGTTTACCTGTTTCAGGGTTAACCATAACTTCAGAGTTGCCGTGGTCTGCTGTTAAAAGCATTACAATATCGTGCTTTTTGCAAGCATCTGCAATTTTTCCGACACATTCATCAACAACTTTGTCTGCCTTAATTGCGGCTTCCAAAACTCCTGTATGCCCTACCATATCTGGATTTGCAAAGTTTACTAAGATAAATCCGTAATCCGGATTGTCTATTGCTTTTAAGACATTTTCGCAAACTTCTCTTGCACTCATTTCAGGCTGAAGGTCGTAAGTCGCAACTTTTGGTGATGCTACAAGAACTCTTGTTTCATTTGCTTGAGGTTCTTCAACTCCGCCGTTAAAGAAGAATGTAACGTGGGCATATTTTTCGGTTTCGGCAGTTCTGAACTGCTTAATTCCGTTTGCCTCTAATACATCTCCCAAAATATTTGTCATGTGTTCTTTTCCGAATGCCACAGGGAAGGTAAAGGTTTCATCATATTCAGTCATACAAACATAGAAAATATTTTTTCTGACTGCTTTACGATTAAACCCGTCGAAATTCTCAAAATTAATTGCTTTTGTAATTTCTCTAGCTCTATCCGGTCTGAAGTTCCAGAAAATAACAGCATCATTATCCTTCACTCTGCTTTCTTCAGAGCCTGTGATTGTCGGAAGCACAAATTCATCATTGTTGCCTTTTTCGTAAGACTGTTTAACGGCTTCTTCAGAGTTTGCAGCCTTTTCGCCTTCGCCTAACAAAATCGCGTTATAAGCTTTTTCAATTCTGTCCCATCTGTTGTCACGATCCATTGCGTAATATCTGCCGGAAATCGTCGCAATCGGAGGAAGTCCGTATTTTTTAAGTTCATCTTCAATCGGTTTTAAGAAAGTCATTGCACTCTGCGGAGGCGTGTCACGACCGTCAAGAAATGCGTGAACGTAAACTTTTTTAAGCCCGTTATCAGCCGCAAGTTTTATCAATGCCAAAATGTGCCCCAAAGCAGAGTGAACCCCGCCGTCTGATGCCAAGCCCCAAAGATGAAGCGCACTGTCGTTTTTCTTTACATGAGCTATTGCATCAAGAAAAGCTTGTCTTTCAAAGAAATTGCCGCTCTTGATAGCATTATTGATTTTAGAAAGTTCCTGATAAACAATTCTTCCAGCGCCTAGGTTAAGGTGACCAACTTCGCTGTTACCCATTTGCCCAGCCGGAAGTCCAACATATTCGCCGTCTGCATGAATTTTTATAAATTTACCTTCTTTTTCAAGTGCACTAACATGAACCGGATTTGCTAATTTTGTTGCGTCATATTCGGGGTGAGATTTGCTTATTCCCCAGCCGTCCATAATACATAATAAAACTCGTTTTGACATAAAAATCCCTTCTTTATATTTCGTACTATAGATGGATTTTAACAGGAACATAAATCAATTACAAGTGCTGATTTTCAAGGCAACCTTGTAAAATATTTAGGATCATATATTGCCTTAATTGTACACGCTGCTCCATTCATAACATTTGTTGAAGTTTTTGAACAATAAACACTTTCATCACTTAAATGTGTTCCCTCAGCACCCATCGGAACTAATACTCCAACAGGCCCTTTATTTACTATTTCAAACATAAATAAATCATGCCCCAAAGCATTAGGAAGCTTTGCTCTACCATTTATGTCAACACTTATAAAAACTTTAGCATCAGTTACACGTTTTTCAAAAGAAATTAAAGCTCCATCCATTGTGTAAAATTGACCGTCATCAAATGCCGCTGTTTGTAAATAAGACGACGTTTTATTAAAGTTAGTATACTTTGAATCATTTTGGTTTTTAGGAAAACACCATTTATCATACTCTGGAAGCCCTTCAGCCATATTATCACATCTTTTATTTATTTTGTAAATTTTACTAAAATAATCCAACATTGTCATTCCAATAGGAATACAAGAAGTATGTGTGCACACATCCTGTGCCTGCAAGTGGTTTATTGCCTGCGACAAAAGTGAATACTGTTTTTTAAAAGCAGCTTCTAATTCTTTATTCTTTGCATTATTAATTAACGTTGGCATTGTCATCGCTGCAACAAGTCCGATTATCCCGATTGTTATAAGAACTTCTGCCATGGTAAAACCCTTTAATTTCATATGCCCTCCTGTTTATAACTTATAACTTATATTTTAAATCTTATAACACAATAGTAGTTATAAGTCAAACTTTGTATAATTATTACTTATGGACAAGCAGGAATTACTAAAAAAATTTGGCAAAAATGTCAAAATAGAACGAATAAAAAAGGATTTAACACAGGAACAGTTATCGGTTATTCTCGACGTAAACCAGAACTATATAGCCTGCATTGAATGCGGAAGACAAAATATGTCATTAGGCAAAATTCTTGAACTTGCCAATGCCCTGAATATTGATATCGAAGATTTGTTGAAATTTAAAGATTAATAAAGAATTTGAACATGCACGACTCTGGTTCTAGCCTTGTTGTCAAAATCAACAAGCACAATCTGCTGCCATTGCCCAAGCTGCAATGCACCGTCAATCAACGGAACCATTGTACTATTTCCAACTATTGAAGCTCTGATATGTGCGTATCCGTTGCCGTCATGCCAGGTTTCATCATGATGATACTCTGCCTCAACAGGCGCAATTTTCTCGAGCGCTTCCGGCAAATCCTTAAGTAATCCGGGTTCATACTCTATATTTGTTATTGAGACCGTACTTCCTGCAACATATACATAAACAACAGCGCTCGGCAAATTATGCTTGTAAACCGCATTCTGAACTTGCCTTGTTATATCAACAATTTGCGTGTTGCCTTTCGTGTGAATTGTAAATTTTTCATTTAATATCGTCATAAAGAAAACCTTACATTTCCGTCTTTTACAAGCTTTTTACCCTTTGAATACACCGCAAATGGTATTGAAAGATTTCTTAATTCTCTATAATCCTTGCCTTCGGGAAGCATAAACACGTTAAAATCTGCATCCTTACCGATTTTTATTGAGCCCGTTGAATTATCAAGCCTTAAAATTTGCGCCGGATAAATTGTCAGATATTTTACAAGCTCATCAATCGGCAAATTCACGTCCTCATTCATCTTGTTTGCAAGCTTCAACAAAGAAAAGTCCTTGTCATCTTTAAAACTCTGTGTAGAAAATCCGAAGTTTCCGTTAAAATATTTCAATACGGTTTGAAAATCAAGCTTTTTATTGCAAATTTCATCTGAATAATACGGCTGATAAATATATTTTACCCCTTTCTCGGAAAGCTTGCCTAACTCATCTTCATCTGCGTAATTTGCATTTGCAACAACTACTTTATTTGTCAGAACCTTCAAATTATCAAGATATTCAACAGGCGAAATTCCTTTTGTATAAGGCGTAATTTTCCTGAAACCTAAAAATTTATGCAGCAAATCTATATCAGAAAACCCGAACTGAAGCCACTCAATTTCATCTTTTGATTCCGCAAAACGGGTGAGCATAAGCATATTGTGCTTGCGGCAATACTTTGAAAACAGTTCCCAAAGCTTTTTATGAGCGCCCGAAACAGAATTAAGCATTATTCCGATATGAGTATTTTCGCCCTTGTGGTAAATAAGTTCTTCAACTTTTGCTCTTAATTCTTTAAATATTTTCTTACTCTTTTCCTTACTGTCCGAATAGGCGTCAAAGAAAAGATACTTTTTAACAGGAATTTTGTTAATTATATCAAAATACTTGAACTCTCTGGAAACTTGCGCAAAGCAGGTTGTTCCCGATTTTACGGATTCAACAACTCCGCTCTTAAACGATTCCAGCTTTTCTCCCCTGTCTGCCGAAAAATAATCGCAGAGAATATTTGCCCACTTGTGAGAATAAACCTCTTGCTTAACTCCAGCAAAAGTGTAATTTTTACTTAATGTCAAAAAGAACCTTTTAAATTTATTCTTAAAATTAGCAGAGTCAAAATGCCCCGTATTGGTGTATTGAAACTGCGTAAGCATATCGACAAATCCCGGAGTAATTACGGCATTTCCAAGTTCCTTAATGTATTTTTCTTCAAAATTCACCTTGTCATTAGGAATTAAGTCGATGATTTTTCCCTCATCAACCACTATTGCGTAATCCTCAAGAATTTCATTTTCTGATGTCAAAATCCATTTAGACTTATAGCACTTCATAATGTCCCCTTTAGAATAATTTTAACGAATCCTATTTAAAAAAGCAAGCTTAAAAACCTTTGTATTTCTTTTTGTTTAAATAAAATTACTACCCGAAAAACTCATCCGCATAATAAGCAAATTCAAGATGCCCGACAATAATCGTATCACCGTCTTTTACCCCCATGGATTTAAGCCTTTCAAAAACCCCCATACCTGTCAAGATATTTTGAAATCTTATAACCTGTTCGGTATTTCTAGCATCGGTTACTTGCGCAAGCCGTCCGATTTTTCCGCCAAGAATTACGTAAGTATCCTTTGAGGCTTTAGTAATTTCAAATTCACTGTCATCGTTATTGTATGCACCGAAATCTTCTTCCACAACCACATCAGAAACAGGCTTTTCTATTTTTTCAACCATATCTGACATGTGATTTACAAGCTCCTGAACCCCGTCGCCCGTTACGGCCGAAATTAAATAAACCTCAGCTGACACAGACTTAAATTCACTTAAAACTTTTTCTTTTTTCTCCTCATCGACAGCATCAATTTTGTTTAAAGCAATAATCTGGTATAAAGAAGCAAGTTTATGAGAATGTTTTTCCAATTCTCTGTTAATTATTTCATAATTCTTAAAAGGATTTTCCTCGGTTAAATCAACAAGATGCACTAAGAAACGACATCTTTCGACGTGTCTTAAAAAGTCGTGCCCTAACCCGACACCCTCAGAAGCACCCTCAATAAGCCCCGGAATATCCGCAACTACAAAGCCGTCCCCGTTTAAGCCTCTTACTACCCCTAAATTCGGAATAAGAGTGGTGAAAGGATAATCTGCAATTTTCGGTTTTGCAGAACTTATGCGGCTTATCAAAGTAGATTTTCCGGCATTCGGCATTCCCAAAAGCCCGACATCTGCAATCAATTTTAACTCTAAAATCAATTCTCTTTCAATTCCCGGTTCTCCAGGCTCACAAAATTGAGGCGCACGTTTTTGAGCAGTGGCAAATCTTGCGTTTCCTCTCCCGCCTCTGCCGCCTTGCGCTACAAGAACCTTTTGTCCGTGCTCAGTTAAATCTGCAATTATGTTACCTGTTTTAACGTCTTTCACAACTGTTCCCACAGGAACCTTTATAAACAAATCCTTAGCCCATTTCCCGTGACAATTTTTAATTCCGCCGTTCTCACCGCATTCAGCCTTGAAAACGGATTTATATTTAAAATCCATTAATGTTGACATATTCTCATCGGCAACAAGGTAAACATCCCCGCCTTTCCCGCCGTCACCGCCGGCAGGACCGCCTTTGTCAACATACTTTTCACGACGCCAAGCAACCATTCCGTTGCCGCCTCTGCCTGATACTATTCTGATTTTGGTTTTATCTAAAAATTGCATATTTACATCCCTGCTTTTGCGATATTAACAGAAAAATATACGTTTTGCAAGGCTGTATAGCTGACAATTTTACCCCGCCTTGCAGAGTCACCGTCTTTTAATTATAATCTCTTCAAAGGGAGAAAATAACATGGATATTAAATCGGTAATTTTGGCGGCCGGAAAAGGTACAAGAATGAAATCGGAAACCCCAAAAGTTCTTCATAAAATCTTCGAAAAACCGCTTCTCGGCTACGTATTAGACAACATTAAAACTATAACAAATGAAAACTTTGTAATAGTAGGACACCACGCAGATGAGGTTAAGGAATATGTCGAAAAAAATTACCAAAATGCAAAGACAGTTCTGCAAACCCCACAGCTTGGAACCGGTCACGCCGTTTCTATGGTTTTACCTTATCTTAAAGATTTTAAAGGTCAAATTCTTATTCTATGCGGTGATACCCCGCTTATTACCTCTGAAACCCTTAACAAATTTGTAGAATTTCATAATTCAAACAATTCGGATTTAACGGTTATGAGCACAATATTTGAAAACCCGACCAATTACGGAAGAATTATCAGAGAGCCGGACGGAAGCTTAAAATGCATAGTCGAAGAAAAGGACGCAACCCCTGAACAAAAAGCCGTTAAAGAAGTTAACGCAGGAATTTATATACTTGATTGGGCAAAAATTGCCCCTGCATTTTCTCAGCTAACAAGCAACAACGCACAAGGCGAATATTATCTTACAGATATTATTGAATGGGGTAAGAAAAATAATTTAAGAGTAAACGCCTTTATACTTGAAAACAGCGACGAAATCTACGGTATAAATTCACGTAAAAACCTTGCAGAAGCCACAAGAATAATGAACACAAGAAAGCTTAATTCACTAATGGACAGCGGAGTAACAATAGTTGATCCAAACAGCACCTGGATAAGTGAGGATACCGAAATCGGCACAGACACAATAATTTACCCGTCAACTTATATTGAAGGTTCAAACAAAATCGGCAAAAACTGCAAAATCGGCCCCTGTGCACACTTTAGAGGTAATGTAGAAGTTGAAGACAACTGCAAAATCGGAAATTTTGTCGAAGTAAAAAAAGCCAAAATCGGTCACAACACAAACGCAGGACACCTAAGTTATATAGGCGACAGCGAGCTTGGCGCTCACGTAAACATCGGAGCCGGAACAATTACCGCAAACTTTGACCCGATTACAGGCACAAAAAGCAAAACTATCTTAAAAGATAATGTAAAAATCGGTTCAAATACGGTTCTTGTAGCGCCTGTTGAGATCGGCGAAGGCACAAACGTCGGTGCCGGAAGCGTTATCACCAAAAACATTGGCGAATGGGCGCTTGCAATTACTCGTGCCCCTTTAAGAATTATCGAAGGCTGGGTTAAGAAAAAATAATACAATCAGTTTTTTCAGTTTAGAGTAAAACAAATGACAAACAAATCAATAAAATGGACAATATTTGTTATTACAGCAATCGGAAATTTTATCGCAATGCTCGATTCCACAACCGTAAATCTTGCTCTATATCCGATGTCAGTTGATTTGCATGTGTCTATGAGCAAAATTCAGTGGGTAATGATAGCTTACATGTTGGTTTTAACCGTATTTTTGCCGTTTTTCGGGAAATTAGGCGATATTTTTCCTAAAAACAAGCTTTATTCAACAGGTTTTGCACTGTTTGCACTTGGTGCATTTCTAAACTCTACCGCAAACAACTTCGGGCTTTTAATCGCTTACAGATGCCTTGAAGCTCTGGGGGCTTCCATTATGCTGTCTAACGCTCAGGCAATCATCGCTTCCATATTTAAAAAAGAACGAAGAGGCAAAGCTTTGGGGCTTAACGGCTGTATTGTTGCAATAGGCGGTATGAGCGGGCCGGCTATCGGCGGAGTTTTGATTAACTATTACGGTTGGCATTCTGTATTTTTACCTTGTGTTCCGATTGCCTTGGCGGGGGCTTATTATTCATACAAAATGCTTCCGCATATCGTTAAAACCGATAGAAAAAATTTTAAATTCGATTACAAAGGCTTTATATATTTTACTGTTTGCCTTTTTGCTCTGCTTCTTGCTATTGCGGAAGGGCATACCTGGGGTTGGAATTCACTAAAAATAATTATTCTTGGTGTTATAACCCTTGTTTTTGGAGTCCTTTTCTACCTTAGAGATCACAAAATTAATTATCCGCTTATTGATTTTTCTCTGTTTAAAATCAGAACCTTTACTTACGGAAATTTGGGCGTTATGACCTCTTATATGGCAATGTACACAAACAGCATTCTCCTTCCGTTCTTTTTGCAGGAAATTTTAAAATATAATGCGCTTTTAACAGGACTTCTGATTTTGCCTTATTCTGTCACGCTCTCATTTATTGCGCCTATTGCCGGAAGATTGTCAGGGAAATACGGGAGCAGATACCTGACGCTTGCAGGCCCGATTGTTTATTGCATTGCACTTCTTATGTTCACTTTATATGACAAAAATTGCGCTATGTGGCAAATCGTTCTGGCTTCGGGAATTATGGGAATCGGAAACGGACTTTTTCAATCTCCCTCAAACAACGCAATTATGACAAGCGTTACACCAACAGAACTCGGACTTGCATCAGGTATACTCGCACTTTCAAGAAACATGGGAAATATCTTAGGCGTTGCAGTTACTATTACTCTATTTGAAACTTTCAGAAATATGCTTCTTGATAACGGTGAGCTTTATGATTCGGCATTTCTTATCTCCTACCGCACAACAATGTGCTTTGGAATTTTGTTCGGCCTTGCCTGCTTTCTATTTGCGTTTGTTGCGCATAAACCCGATAAAAACTCCGTTTAATACTTATTTAACAATATCACATTCTGCATAACAAAATATACCGCATTTACCAAATTTTAATATATGTAACAATATATTAAAAAATAATAAAATTAAAATTTTGTAATGTTTTTATATATAAAGAGGATATATTCATGGGTTTTTCAATTTATAACAATGATAACTCGAAAATTAACAAGCTAGACCTTAAAGTGGGCAACAGCTGGGCAGAGTCATCCCAAAATATTAACAACAAAATATATGACTCACTCTGGAATCTGGTGGACAACGGTGATGGTAAAATTCAACAGAACGAAATGGATATGTTGAATAAATTGCTTGAAATTACTGACAATCTTTGCGGAAAAACAGACCAGATTCTTGATAATGAGGAATTAAATAAATTAAAAAACGCAATAAACAACGGACATATAAAAGATTTGCTTGATACAAGGATTTACGGCACCTTAAAGGGGGCAGATGCAAGCAAATTAACCAATTTTTCATATTTAGAAAGAGGGAAACTATATCCTTATGACCCTGCATCAGAAAATCAAGGTAAAACAAAAACAAATCAAAATTTAGTTAATGTAGATTATTCAAACCTAAAACTTGATAAAAACAGTGAATATTATATAGATAAATATACCTACACAGAAAATCCGGACGGATCAAAAACAGCAATACCGGTTATTACAAAAAAACAAGATTCAGGCCAAGGTCGAACCTACAACTGGTCAGAAGGACTTGACAGAACAATCAGTAAAATAAGCATTGCTTCCTATTATTACGAAAATGATAAAGGCAATCAATTACCTGAAATTCTCAATGAACTTAAAGCTATCGGAAAAGAAGTTGGTTTTGAAGTTGAGGAAATAGGTATGGAATCAGCCCCTTGGGTTGAGGACTACGGAGTCAGGAGAGCGGATGGCAAAGTCTTACTGCTGTCAAATGAAGCTGCCTCTAATGCCAAATACGGTCGGATAAACAGTATTATAGATGAAAACAGAATAGAAATTTCAAAATCAACACAAGGAAAATCTATTGATAATTATAAAGAATTTAAAAATACGGTACAAGAAAAAGATATCGTTGAATCAAAAAGCTTTCTTGAAGGCGGAAACGTATTAAATACTTGTCTTGCAGATGGCACAGCAGGCGCTGTAATAGGAAGCGAATCAATAAATTATACTTTAAATGCAATGAAGCTTAAAAACACACCGGAAAATGTTGAAAAAGCAAAACTCCAAATAGCGGAAGACTTAGGGATAAAACCTGAAAATATTACATTTATTCCTCAATTTGATTTTCATATAGATATGTCTTACCGCCCCCTGCATAACGGAGAAATCGCAGTTCCTGATTACGAGGAAGGCATTCGCATACTTAAAGAAACTCAAATATCCGGAATGGATGAAACAGCCAAATCCGAATTGATAAATAAACTTGAAGAATTAAATACCAAAAGCGCATCAATAAGAACTGAAGCAGAACAGGCACTAAGCGATGGCGGATATAAAATTGTAAAAATTCCTTGTTTTTCTGATAATGGAAAAGCAAAAATTAACTATATGAACGGAGTCGGCGGCACATCCAAAACCGGAGAAAGCTTCTATATAACAAACAAATCCGACTACCCAGAACTTAATGAAGCAGTCCAAAAATATTTTAAAAATGCAGGAATTAATAAAGTTTATTTTGTTTCAACACAACCATTTCTGGATAGTTATGGCGGAATTGATTGTATAACTCAGGAAGTGTAATTAATAAAAAAAATAAACATTCTTACTTAAACTGTTTAAACCTGATAACAAGGTTTTTAGACTTTACATTTTTACATTAAAGACTTGACTTTTTGAAATATTATTAATAAAATTACAGTAAAAAATGGAGGTGTGTATGAGTGATATTTATGGAATTAAGGAAGAAAAAGAAGAAAAGAAACAAAACGCCAACAACACAAAAATGAAAAAATTTACACTACTTTTATTAATGCTGCTTTTACTTTTAATCCCGACAGGCTTCTGGTACGGAATAATTTCTGACAGAGAATCCTATCGTGATGAAGCCGTAAGAAGTATTTCATCAGCCTGGGGCAGCCAGCAAGTTTTCAGCACCCCAAAAATTACTTTTGAAAAACCCAAATATAAAACAACTGAAACTGTTGAGCTTTTACTGAATAACTATAATGCAGACATTAAAATCTCAACAGAAACAAGACATAAAGGGATTTATAAAGTGCCTGTTTATACGGCTGACGTAAAATTAAAAGGTGATTTTACAAATAACGCCGGCGACTTAACCGGAAAAACACTTACTCTCGGATTTAACGTATCAGATTCCGTCGGCTTTACCGAAGAACCTGTATTTAAAATAAATAACGGGAAGCAAGAAATTTCCCACGATACGCAATATTCGTTTAAACTTGACAAAAATACAAATACAATCCCGTTTGAAATCTCGTTTAAAATCAGAGGTTTGAATGAATTATATGTAAAAGTAAACGGGCAATCCAACAACGTACATATAAGCGGCAATTGGTCAAACCCAAGTTTTACGGGGAATTTTTTACCGACTAAAAGAGAGATTACTAAAGAAAGCTTCGATGCGACCTGGAATGTTCCCAAAATCGCAACTACTAACATTAACAATTCACACGAAAAATATAACAACACATTTGAAGATGCATCTTTGTTAACCAGTGCTAACGTGGGAGTGTCACTACTCATGCCGGTAGACAATTACAGAATGGCAAACAGAGCGTTAAAATATGCGTTTTTATTTATAGCGCTTACTTTTGTATGCTATTTCATATTTGAAATAACTTCCGCAAATAAAAAACGTATCCACCCGCTTCAATATCTTTTACTTGGCGGGGCAATGCTTATATTTTACCTGCTGCTACTCTCAATATCCGAATTTTTACCGTTTGGATTTGCGTATTTTACAGCATCATTAATGACAATCGGACTAATTTGCGCATACACTTATTTTGTAATAACAAAACGTCAAAACAAACAATTTTCAGCTATAATAACAGGGCTGCTTACAATCCTTTACGCATTTTTATATACACTTTTGCAGCTTCAGGATTTGGCACTTTTGCTTGGAAGTATCGGACTGTTTGTGATAATAGCACTTATTATGTACACAACAAGAAATGTCGATTGGTATAACGAAAATTAGACTGGCTGTTTTATATTGCAAAAGACCTCACCATATAACCGTGAGGTCTTTTTGTATTTATTAAGATGCAAAATATCAGGTTTTTATTCGGCTTCACCCTCTCCGAAAATAAGCCTTGCAAACTCAAGAACTTTATTAAAGTCATAATGGTCTGAAGATAGTGATGCTTCCCAACTGTCATTTGAATTATCCGTATCAATACTCATACTGTCTGCAGTATAACGAATATCATAATCCTGAGCATTTGTATCTTTATCTATGTGTACTGCAGTAATTTTACCATTATCATCTCTTTCGACTACAATTCTTCGTCCATCAGGAAGTTCTACAAAATCATCGCCATCCTTATCTTTTTTAACTTCCAACTTGGGTTCAGCATAAGCCGCTTCTGCTAAAGTTTTATTTGCATTATTGATAACTTCTTTTTCTTTATCTCCTATCTTGGATAATTCTGATTTTTCTGCATCGACAGCATCTGCTTGTGCTTTATAAGCTTGTAATTTTGCATCATCATCATCCAATATAAGATTTGCAGCCTGCATTGCCCATAATTTCATTTCTTTAATACTTGTATCTTTAGATATTGAATCTCCTGTTGCTAATTTTGGTTCTTCTATTCCTAAGGCGGATAATCTTGCTTGTAGGTCTTTTACTACATATTCATAAACTTCTTCATTATCAAAACCTACAACATCATCTATTTTTTCGATAAGCTCTGGGTAATTACCAAAAACATATGCTACATTTTCAGGAGTAATCTTACTTAGAAGCTCTTTTGCTTTAGAATTAGTTGTCCACAAAGCTTCCAGTTCAGCTTTAATATCTTTAGATATTTGAGGAGCTTCTTTAATTGCTTTAGCAATGACAGTAACTTCAGCCTCTAAATCTTTATCTACCGATTTTTTAGCTTTTAAGTTGGGTTCTAAGGCTTTTGTAGCTTCAGCAACTTTAGCTGCTCGCTCTTCCGCTGTCATGGTTGGCGTTTCGCCTGCTTTTGGCGCTTCTTCTGCTTTTGGAGCTTCTTCCGCTTTTGGAGCTTCTTCCGCTTTTGGTACTTCGCCTGCTTTTGGTGCTTCTTCCGCTTTTGGTACTTCGCCTGCTTTTGGTGCTTCTTCCGCTTTTGGTGCTTCGCCTGCTTTTGGAGCTTCACTTTTTGGTGCAGTTTTACCTAGAGCAACACCATGTCCTTCTGTACCTTCCATTTGAACAAGCATTGGAACACCGTTAATTGTTCTTAATTCATAAGCATTACCTTCAGTGTAGGATTTACCGCCACCGGAGGTGCATTTGTAAATCACTTTACCATCTTCTGTTTCGCATAGTTCAAATGTATATACCTGACCATTATCTTGGTCTGTAATCGTAAACTTTTTAGGATTCTGACCTTCAGCAACTTCACCTTCAATTGTTACCTTGCCGTGAATTGGTCTTGTTGGAAGATTTCCGTTTTCATCGGGTTCATCAATTGCCTCAAAGTATTTACCGTTTAATTCACTCCAATTCGCAGTTGTTGCAGGCTTATTTTCACCCTTATATCTGTTTTCAGGCTTATTTTGGGCTGCGGGATCTTCTGTTGCTTCTGGAGTAGCAGGTGCTGCTGGTTGTTCTGCTTCTTCTGTTGTTTCTGTGTTTGCAGGGGCTTCAGGCTGTTCTGCTTCTTCCGTCGTTGCGGGTGCTGCGGGTGCTTCTGAGGAATCGGTTGCTGCAACTTGTTTCCCGTTCAAGAATGTTATTTTATTAACATTTCCGCCTTCTGTGTATTCATATCTGACTTCTTTTATACCGCCAGAGCCTAAATTTGTAGTTTCACTAAGCAAGCGCCCCTTTATATCATAATATTGTGTAACTGCACCTTTAGTAAATTTTACAATCTTTTCACCATTTTCAGATACAATTTCCTCCCGCTTACCATCACCTGGGTCTGTGCTTGGTAATTTTGCACGTTCTTTTATGTATTCCAACAATTCAGTCTGATCTAAGGTTCCGTTTTGCGGATTGTTGTCAAACTTTGCGAAATACTCCTTAATTTCGGCATCTACAATTTTTGACAATTCAATATCCGGCTTAATCTCGGCTTTTTTGACCATGTGAAACTTTAATAATTCATTGCCGTCAACATTTGGGGTTCCTGACATAAATTTACTCCTTTATTTTTTCTACACCTTTGAGTTATCGGAGTATTTTTTAGAAACTTTACAACAATACATATTTTATTTACAAAAATATACATTACATTAATTTAAATAGTGTCTGTAACAATATGTAAAAACTAAAACTTTATAATTCAATCATTTATACACTGTAATACTATAATTGTGTTGTAAGTAATTTAAAGTAATCAACACTCAATAATTAATATGGAAATTGTTCATAATAACAACATCAATTTTAACGGAGCCTATATAATTAAGGGTTCAGCAAAATCGGTAACCAGATTTGAGAACGAACTAAACAGATTAATTGCAGGGAAAAAGCACCCTGATGTATTATCAATGCCTTTAACTGATTATTATCATGAAAATCAGCCTTATACGGAAATTTTAGTATGTACGTCAGACCACACGAATAATTTGAGAACTTATCTTCTTAAGCAAACAAAACAGCAGGAGAAAAAAATTAAAAAGTTTGCAGAAGACTTTTACAGCTGGGACATTGAAAAGCGAGAAAAATGGTCTGCGAATCTGCAAAAAGCTATCGACTTGGTCGGTGAAAACGACAAAAACATAACTGCGCCCGGCGAAATAGCCTTACAAAACGGAAATCCTGACAGTTTTCTGGACTGGTACAATTTAGCAATAAAAAAAGCTAATGACCTTTATAACAAAATAAGCGGACTTGGCAAATTAGCGTTTCCTGCCAAAATAAGACGCCTTGATGCTGATAAAACTTTTATTTCATTAATTGACGATAATTTTAATATTAAAGAAGGTTTTATCAGAAATAAGCCAAACAAAATTGACATAGAAATTGTAGGTAATAAAGAATACCGATATAAAAACAATAAATTTCATGAAATTATTACTTATAAAACCGACTCACTTGAAGAAAATTCTATTGAAGCCACAGAAAAGTTTTATTACGACAAAAACGGGAATCTGAAAAAAATAATAAAAAGAAATATTTTCGGAGAAATTACAAACAATAAAAACAAGTAAATGTAAAAGAACAACCATTTCAGGAATATTTGACAGACAGTTCAGGAATTTTGGGACAGATTAATTTAGAAACTTAAATTAATGTTATAAATATTTGAATGAAGTTTCTCATAAACATTAGATTGAGAAGATTAAAAAACAACCAATATTATATTAATTTAAATAGCAAAAAATATTTTTATATGTTTTAAAACCCATATGGATAAGGCACGTTATGAAAATTAATTTAAATGTAACAACACAAAATCAATATAAAAGACAAATTTCACAAGAAAAAATTACCTTTAAAGGATTGACAACTCCAAGGTTAAAGTCAATGTTTGTTTTTGATTTAGATGGGACTTTGGCTACGGCAAGTCAAAAACAACTTGATTTCATTGTAAACAAAGCTAAAGAAACAAATTCTGACATAATTTATGCTACCGGACGAACACTTAAAGAATTTTTCCGCCTTCAAGATAAAATGTTATCTTCAAACAAAGTTCTCCCAACACCAGACTATCTAATTGCAAATAATGGACAATTCTTATACCAAAATATCAATGGTCAATTATTCGAAGAATTGGATTACCAAAAATTATTATTAAATAAATCTAATTATAATAGAGAATATATAACAGAAACAATGAGAAAAATTTCTCAATCTGATAAATACAGATATACTTCAGAACAGTTAGCAACTTTAGATAATTTAAGTGAAGTCAAGCTCTCTGATCCTGAATTTTATAATTCAAAAATTTCATACTATGAATGGAATCCTTCAAAAAATATGGCAGAATATTTTTTTGCACACGATGTAGATTTAAAAGAATTGAAAAATGAATTAAATAAAATATTATTTAAAAAAGGGATTAAAGTAAAATTTAGAGAAAACCATTATACTAAACCAATAATGGATGCTTGTAATAAGAGTATACTTCTACAGTCCAATTCGCTTAGACGACACACAGATGGCTCTATGACTGCACTATTTGTATGTGCAGCTGATAAATCAGATGGTATAGATTATATAAGAAAGAAAAGAGGTATTCTAAATTCAGAGATAATTATGGCTGGAAATGATGATAACGATATACCAATGGCAAAATTTACAAAAAATGGTTCTAAATTTATATGTTTAGCTGATTCATCAAAGAAACTTATTGAGTATTGTGAATCTATGTCTCGCAATATATTTTTAAGTGTTGAAAATGGAGCCAATGGAATAGTTGAAGGATTAAAATATTTTCTCAAGTATTAATATCTTTCTAGTTATATTGAAAACTTTTTATGTAAATAACAAAAAAATGTTTCATATCGTTGTCCACAGAATACAGATGAGTATTTAAAGACTAGCTTATTTGTTAATGATATGGAAGAAGACTTTTTAGATAATCAACCATTATTCACTGCTAAGAAAAATATTAGTACAGGTAACCGAATTACTGATTCAATA